>JBOGRO010000001.1:0-15166 GCA_050749465.1 Thermoplasmata archaeon
GACAGTCTCCGACAAACTTCGCCTAGTTTGGCCGTACAGGCCGAGACTCTTGCATACGACCCGGATTCGGGTTACGTCTACATTGCCGGCCGTCTGAGCGAAAACCTCGTCGTGCTAAATGCGTCGACCCTCACGACGGTACACCCCCCGGTGCTTCTCCCCGGTGAGCCAACGTCTCTCGTCGACGACTCGGCCACGGGAGTCGTCTACGTTGCCTATACGGGAGGGGTGGTGGCAGTCGACGCCCTTACCGGCTCCATCACGACACGGAATGCCGCCCTCCCTGGGAACAACACGCAGTTAGTGGTGGACTCGGTCGCCGACTTGCTCTGGGACGTGAACAGCAATCTGGGTCTCGTGGCGTTGGACTTGTCTACACTCGCCGTCGATTTAACCCCCGGTCTCATCCACGGAATGCCCAACCTGCAGGGGGTCGCTTTCGACCCAGCGACGAACGAGCTGTTCGCCGTTGACCTGTTCAACTCGACGATCGCGGTGGTGAATGCAACAACCGGCCGAGAGATGACACCGGCGATCTCGGGGGTCGCCGGTGCGATCTCCGTAACGTACGACCCGGCCGACCAGTCGATCTATGCTCTGGGTCGATCCGTCTGGATCATCGACCCCGCCACCCGGACCGTCGTCGGGGGTCCCATCGCGATCACCCCCCACGTTGCTGCGTGGTCGATCGTTTACGACCCGTCACGTGAGTACCTCTACGTTGCCTCGAATACCACTCTTAACGGCTCCTGCCCCGGGAACGTTACCGTGATCGACGGATCGTCCGTAGCGGCAAGTCAAGAAGGCGCGTATGCGACGATCGCGGTCGGTCAACTTCCCGTTGACATTCAGCCGGTTCAGCTGGCGGGCGGCTCGGCACCGGGATCAAGCGAGATATGGGTCACGAATCTCGTTTCCGGAACCGTGAGCGTGATCGCGAGCCCGCCCACGATCACCTACTTCGCCGCCTCCCCGAACCCCGTCGATCTCGGAGCGAACACCACCATTCTGGTGGGCCTCGATGGCGGAGCCGGAGCTTCTCAAATGTCCTTCTCGGGCCTCCCGTCCGGCTGCGTCAGCTCGGACGCGACCTCGATCCGGTGCACACCGGATTCCGGCGGGAGCTACACCATCCAGGCGACGGCCGTGGACACGCTCGGGCAAACCACCTCGGCTACTGCCGTGCTCTCCGTCTCGCCGTCGCTCATTCTGCACACCACCTTCTCGACCTCTCCAGATGCCCAGGTCGATCTCGGGCAGTCGATGAGCGCAACCGCGACGACTTCGGGTGGGAACGCTCCGTACAACTACACCTGGAACTTCGGCGATTCGATGGCCGCCTGGGGACAATCCGTGACGCACACCTACGCCGCGACGGGCGTCTACCTCGTAACACTCCTCGTGGCCGACGCCGGCGGCGGTGACTCGAGTCTCACCTCGACCGTGACCGTGGTCGGCCTCCCGACGCTGACCATATCGGTCTCTCCGTCGAACATTACGGACGTGGGCAAGATCATCGACCTCTCCGGTACAGTGAGCGGAGGAACGACTCCGGGCTCGGCCTCGTGGACGTTCGGCGACGGAGCGGTAGCGACGGGGAGCTCCGTTTCTCACGCGTACACGAGCTCCGGGATCTACTTTGCGACGTTCCACTACATCGATGCTACGGGGGTGAATGTGAGCAAGTTCATGATGGTCCAGGTCAACCCGGCCCTCGGCGCGAGCCTCGCCGTGTCCCCCAACCCGTCGACCTCCACCGTGCGACCCGGGACGGCGCTCGTGTTCTCGACCTCGCTTTCGGGCGGGACGGAGCCGTACACCGTGGTGTGGAGTTTCGACGACGGCTCCTACGGCTACGGCCTCTCCGTTTCGCACACCTACGCGACCGCCGGCAAGTACAACGTGACCCTCTTCGTCGAGGATGCGGTCGGGGCTGAGTGGAACGCGAGTTACTCGGTCACCGTCCAGGCACCGAGTACAGGCGGGCTCGGCGCGGGCTTCGGAACCGGTCTTATCCTCGGCCTCCTCATCGGAGGGGCCGCCGCGGCGATCGTGCTCTTCGGCGCGACCCGCTCGCGCCATTCTCCGCCGCGGCCTCCGACCGCGTTCGTGCCGCCCGCGTCGGGGACGGAGCGGGACGAGACCCAGCCCTGGCGGGAGTCCTAGCGGCTCACCGAAGCGATCGACCGTCGATCCCGGCGCTCGTGATGAGGTAGCGGACCGGCACCCGCCGGCTGCGGTGCGTCCAGTAGTCGCAGCGCGTGCAGCGCTGCCCGAGTACGACGGAGTCGCCGGACAGCGTTTGATTCCGGATCGGCCGCAGCTCGGACCCGCAGACCGGACACTTCGACAGCGGCGGGGCGACCTCGCGCTCGGTGTAATGGACCGTCAAGCGGACGCCCGGAACGTCGAGCAGGAGCCGGCGCAGTCGCCGACCCCCGATGACGGCGAGCGGTTCTTCCCGCCTCAGCGCGCGGAGGAGCGCGCCGCGGAACTGGGCCTGGGAGCCGAAGGTCGCCCGGCCTCCGCGAACGAGCCGGCGGGCGGTCCGGCGAACGTCCTCGTCCGCCGGGCGGCGGAACTTCGGACCCGTCCACTCCTTAGCCGGCCGCGTGTCCGTGGCGCCCTTCTCGGGCACGGATCTCCTCCTCGTAGAACCGCCGCGCGAACTCGGACTCCCCCTTCCCGATCCCGATGGTCGCCTCTTTGGGCTCGGCGAAGTAGGTCAGCAGCGACGCCGCCGCGGCGAGGCGGACCGCGCGGGACTTGAGCCGCGGCGAGAACTTCGGGAAGGAGGTCGTCTTCAGCGCCTTCTCCGAGACCGCGCGCAGCTGGTCGTAGAGGCCTCGCTCCAGACGGACCGGCCGCGAGCGGAACTTCGCGGCGACGAGCGGGTGGCCGGTCTCGATCGCGTGGACGAGCGTGAGGTGGTCGCGGATCCGGTCCGCGAGGCGGAAGTCGAGCTCGCCGAGCTCGAGGCGCTCCGCGCTCGCCTCGACCGCGCGGAAGCGCTCCCGCGTCATCGGGTGGAAGCGCAGCAGCATCCGGTCCTCGAGCGCGGCGAAGTTCGGGTCCCCGATCGTCGTCCAGTAGTCCTGCGCTCCCGCGGTCCGGACGTTGTAGTTCACGGAAAAGAACGAACGGAAGGTGTACGGCCCGACCGTGCCGAACGTCGTCTCCCACTTCACCTCGCGCTGCTCCATGACGAGCTTCAGCGGCTCGACCATCCCGCGGTACTTGAACCAGTCATTGAACTCGGGGACGATGAAGTTGAAGGTTCGGCCGGTGTACGAAGCGCCGACCCGCAGGAACTGCACCGGGGTGATCCCGCCGCAGTAGCGGTTGCGGCCGGCCAGGCCATGCGCCGGCACCCCGGTCCGCGGGTTACCGCGCACGAGGTCATCGATCGAGAACGTCTTCCCGGTACCCGGAGGTCCGAACAGGGCGAGGTGGAACCCGGTCGCCCCGGTCACCCGGCCGGTGGGCGCGAGGAGCGGAGCGTCCGCGAGCGCGTACTGCTGGAGGAGCGAGATCAGGGAGTCGAAGTAGAGCGCCTCCCCGAAGAGCCCGCGCAGGTACTCGGCGAGCCGGTCGACGGTGAATGTCCGACCGAACTCGACCGTCGCCTCGAGGCGGGTACGAAGGATATCGCGGAGGAGGTCGAGGAACTCCGAGTCCATCGACCGGATCTCGGCGGGTTCGTCCGGGACCGGCTGGAGCGCCGATGGCTCCACGGTCTCGGTGCGAGCGACCTCCTCGAGCAAGATCCGGCGGAGTTCGTCCGGGTAGGGTACCTGGTAGGACTTGTCCCCGCGACCCTCGGGCAGCTCGAGCAGGAGGCCCCTCCGCTTCAATCGCGTGAGGAGTCGACCGGAGTCCTCGAAGACCCGCTCGCGCAGGAGCCGTGCCCGGAGCTCGGAGGCGCGGAATCGAGCGGTCTGGGCGGCGACCCCTCGCACCGTCCGACGGCGGTCGGAGTCGGCGACGAGACCGGCAAGGACCCGCGCGACCGGGATGTCGCCGACGACGAGATCGATCGACGCCGAGACCGCCACGGCGGCGCAACCGCTCGACCCGCTTATATTTAGTCGGTCGGGCGTGTGCGCGCTTCGTGGTCGGGCGCGGCTCCTCGGCGTACGAGCGCGAACTGAGGACCCTCCTGGAAGGAAAACCGGACGCGGTGCGGTCGTACGCCCGCGCGCTCCCGCCCGACGGCCGGCTCGGCTTCGAACGCCTCGTGACGGAGCCGTTCCTCGTGATCCGCGGGGCCGGCTCGCTCGGGTTCGACCTCGTCGCGCTCCGGCGCGAGTTCGCGTTCCCCCTCGAGGTGAAGGCGTCGAGCGACGACGTCATCCGATTCACCGCCGCGAGCGGTCGCGCGGACGCACAGCTGGCCGCCCACCGCGCGGCCGTCGGCCGGGTCGGACTGACAGTGCTCTATGCCTACCGACGACTCGGACGGCACGCCGAGGAGCCGTGGCGGGTCTTTCTCGCGAGCTCGCCGCCGGAGTGGGGTGTACTCCGGTACATTTGTCGTCGCATCCCGCCGGTGAGCACCACCCGGGAGGGGCACGGCATCCTTCGTTGGGAGGAGGGCCTACCGCTCTCGCAGTTCCTCGAGAAGGTCCGGTACCTCATGGAGCGACCGGTGGTCGCGGACGCATGAGCATCCACATCGCCTCCGTCGGCATGGGCCGTTTCGGCAAGCGCCCCGAGAGTCTGGACGACCTCGCGGCCGAGGCGGCCGGACTCGCGCTCGAGGGCGTCGGCCGGCGGCCGATCGACCTCCTGGTCGCCGGCTCCATGCTGGCGCACGGGCCCCACGGGCCCGAAGCCCTCCTTCCCCGCCTCGCCGGTCGCTTCGGACTCGAGTCCGCGTCCGGACTGCGGGTCGACGCGGCGAGCGGGACCGGTGCCATGGCCTTCTACGCGGCGGTGTTGGCGATCGAGACCGGCCGGTTCGAGCGAGCCCTCGTGGTCGCGGCCGAGAAGATGACCGACCGGACGACGGGGGTGAACACCCGCGACCTTTCCGCATCGCTCGACCCGTCGGAGGTCGCGGCGGGAGCGACGATGCCGGCCCTCGCGGCCATCGTCGCCCAACGATACCTCGAGCGGTTCGAGTTGCCGGTCACGGTCCTGGACGCGGCGACGGTCCACGCACGCGCGATGGCGGCCCGGAACCCGTGCGCCCACTTTTCGAAGCCGGTGACGCGCGAGGAGGTCGCGCGGAGCCGCCCTATCGCGACGCCGTTGCGCCTCCTCCACTGCTCCGCGATCTCGGACGGGGCCACTGCCCTCGTGCTGGAGCGCGGGACCGGTCCGGCGACCGTGCTCGGGATCGGCCAGGGGTTCGAGTCGTTGCGGGTCGCGGACCGGGACGACCTCTCGACGTTCGGGGCGACCCGCGTCGCGGCGAAGCGCGCCTACGAGGAGGCGAAGCTCTCCCCGAAGGAGGTCGACGTCACGGAGGTCCACGATGCGTTCTCCCCGTTTGTCTTCCTCCACATCGAGGACCTCGGCTTCTGCGAGCCGGGCGGGGGTCCGGCGGCGTTCGAGCGGGGGGAGGTGCGCCCGGACGGGCGGATCCCGGTCAACCCGAGCGGCGGGGTGATCGGGCGGGGTCACCCGGTCGCGGCGTCGGGGCTCGCCGAGATCGCCGAGGTCGCCCTCCAGCTGCGCGGCGAAGCCGGAACTCACGCGATCGCGCGGAAACCGAAGGTCGGGCTGGCGCAGGCGGTCAGCGGCCTCGCCTCCCAAAATTTCGTGACGATCCTAGGCCCGAGGGATACGTGACCGCTGCGTCCGAGGCGCTGGAACTCAGCCGCTGCGAGGCGTGCCGGGCGCGGTTCCTCCCCCGAGCGGGCGCGTGCCCGAAATGCGGATCGTCGGACGTCCTCCCGTACTCCTCCCCTTCCCTCGGCACCGTGCTCGCCGCGACGGAGCTCACGGCGCCGGCCGAGGGTTGGACCTCGCCGCACCGGCTGGCGCTCGTCGAACTTCCGGAGGCGGTCCGGCTCCTCGCGATCGTCGAAGGCCCGATGCCCGCCCTCCACACGGTCGTTTCGGTCCGGCGCGACGGGGATGTCTACCGGGCCCGCACGGAGCCCTCGCCGTAACGCCCTACGTCGAACGCGGGGAGGGGGACGTTCCGGGCTCCGGGGGGTCCCGGAGCCCCTTTGAACCCCCGAGGTGAAATCACCACAGGATTAGCAATCCTGCGCCTTACCGGGCTGGGCTATCCCCGCGCGAACGCGACGAGTTCGGCCGCCTCCTTAAGGGTTTGTGAGCCGCGGACGCGCATCTGTCCGGGCGGGGCCGTGCGACCCTCGGTCGGCCCGGTAGCGCGGCCCGCGCGGATCGATCCTCGGGGGCGGAGGCCGGACGTTAAGTAGCGCGGCCGCGCTCGAGCGCACGGATCGGGTCATGCGCGTCGAAAGGGCCGGGGTCGTCGGGGCCGGCACCATGGGCGCCGCGATCGCGGAGGTCCTCGCATTCAACGGGATCGACGTCGTGCTCAAGGATGTCGATGCCGCGCTGGTCGAGAAAGGCCTCGGGCGGGTCCGTACGATCGTCGACGGCCTGGTCGAGTTCCAAGAGAGCCGCTCCGCCAAGGAGGTCGAGCGGATCGAAGCGCTGACGGGACCGCTCACCGACGCCCAGCGGGGCAAGGTCGGCGGGAAGCTCGGGCCGAAGTTCACGCGGGCCCGGGCCGACGAGGTCGTCGCCCGCGTCCACGGGACGACCGACTACGCGCCGTTCGGGGAGGTCGACCTCGCCATCGAGGCGGTCTTCGAGCGCGGCGACGTGAAGCGGCCGGTTCTCGAGGCGCTCGACGCCGTCCTCCCCGACCACGCGGTGCTGGGCACCAACACTTCCTCGCTCTCGGTCACCCGGCTCGCGCGCGGACTGCGTCACGTGCGCGAGACCCTGGTCGTCCACTTCTTCAATCCCCCGTACACGCTTCCGCTCGTCGAGGTCGCGGGGGGCGTCGACACCCGCGAGGACATCGTCGTCGACACGATCGATTTCCTCCAGGGACTCAAGAACCATCGCTACCCGCTCCTTCCGATCCGCGTCCGGGAGTCGCCGGCGTTCGTCGTGAACCGCCTCCTCGCGCCCGTCCTCTCCGAGGCGTGCGCCGCGCTCGAGTCCGGGCTCGCCTCCTCCCGGGACATCGACGCGGCGATGAAAGCCGGCGCCGGGATGCCGATGGGACCGTTCGAGCTCGCGGACCTCGTCGGGCTCGACGTCTCCCTCGAGGTCGCCGAGACGCTCTACCGGGAGTTCGGCGACCCGAAGTACCGGCCGTCCGTGCTGCTCCGCCGTCTGGTCGACGCGGGCCACCTCGGGCGCAAGACCGGGCAAGGCTTCTACGACTACCCCACGCCCTGATCGAGCACCCGCCGCGTCGCGCCCATCAGCCCTTTAACCGCCGCCCCCCGTTCGCGGGCCGTGCAGTTCCCTTCGGAGGAGTGGGCGGTGGCGTACGGTCGAGCGATCAACGACAACGCCGCGTACCGCGAGGCCGCGGCGGCCTGGGTCGGGGAGATCCTGCTGCTCGTGCGGCCGGCGGACCCGAACGCTCCGGCTCCGGGCGTTCTCCTCGACCTCGCGGGCGGGGGGTGTCGCGCCGCCGTCTACCACGCGGACGCGCGCACGATCGCTGCCGAGTTCGTCTACGAGGGGACGCCCGAGAACTGGGCGCGACTGATGCGCCATGAGCTCGACCCGGTGAAGGCGATCCTCGACGGCACGTTCCGCGTCCGCGGCAACCTCGCGAAGCTGATGCGCTTCACGCGCGCGGCGAAGGAGCTGGTCGAGACCGCGTCGAACGTTCCGTCGTCGACGTAGGACCGGCTCGGGGCATCACGCGGGCGGTGCCGCCGGTCTCGGGGCGGGCGCCGCGGCGGCGGCGGGCGAGGCGGGAACGGGTGCCGCTCCGGGCGGCGCTGCCCCCGGCGGCACGGTGGGTTTCAGTCCGGGCGGCATCGGAGGCTTCGGCGGGGGCGGCATGAGTCGCTGCTTCACGAACCCGAGCATCCGGGTCCACGCGGCTTCCGCTTGCGGCAGGTCGTAGGCGGACAGATCCCTCGCGAGGAAGCCGTGGCGGGCCCCCGGAACGTCCAGGAGTTCGAGCGAGAGCGACGACCCGACACGAACCCCGTCCAGCTGACCCTTCGCCTTCTGCGCCGCCGCGTCGGCGGTTCCGCCGACGCAGAGGACCGGCGCCGTCACGAGCTTCGCGAGGTCCGGCGGCGTCACCGGGTGCGGGTAGGCGAGAACGAGCGCCGAGACCCGGGTGTCCTGCGACGCGAGGATGAGCGCGAGGCTCGCGCCGTACGAGGCGCCGAAGATCGCGGTCTTCGCGGGATCGACCATGGGACGAGACCGCAGAAACGCGAGGGCGTCCGTGTAGAGGTGGAGGAGGTCGACGACCCGCTTCGAGCGCAGGGAGACCCCGCCGCGGACCAAGGCCCCAGTGCGCAGCGCCACGTGGTGTCGCGGGCCGATCCCGTCCGTTTTCCCGACGTCCGGGAGCATGACCTCGAACCCTTCCCGCGCGAACCGGATCGCCGCGTCGAGGAGCGTGGTCGTGATGCCGTAGACGTCCGGGGTCACGAGAAGGATGGGGTGCCGGACGATCTTTGCCGGGGTAAGGAAGATCGCCGGGGCGTTCCCCGACGAGGTCACCCGGGTCTCGAACGTGAGCCGCTCGCTCCGGTAGAGGGGGGCCGGGGCGCCCGGCTTCTTGTCGCTCTTCTGCCACGTCTTGTTGAGGAAGTCGATGACGCAGAGCTTGTACCGTTCCTTCGAGAGGACGATCACGGCCTGCCGGGTCCCGCAGATGTCGCAGACGCCCACGACCCCGCTGCCGAACTCGCTCGGCAGGTCCATCATCTTGTCGTCGTCGCGCATTCGTCGTCTCCGGGTCGGCTTCCCTCGTCCGAGTCCGGCGCGCTTCTTAACTATTGTCGCCGCGCGCGCGGGAGCCGGAGCTCGAGCCGGTGCCGGTCGCGGGGCGCGAGGACCGCGACCCCGGACTCCCGGAGCCGATCCTGCAACTCCCGGTCGGCGGTGACGACCACCGCCGCCGTGCGCCGGGCCCCCTCGAGCACTCCGTCGTCGCCTTCTGCGTGGACCTCGAGTCGGTCGAACCGCTCCGCCAGCGCGCGGGCGGCCGCCGCACCGGGCGCGCCGCGCTCGGCGAGCCGGTCGAGCTCCCGGATCGCCGAGGTCGCCACCGCGACGCGGGCCCCCGGGACGAGCCGAGCGACCTCCGCTTCGAGGGGGAACCCCACGCGGACCGGCAGGAAGAGCGCGTTCGTGTCGAGCAGTACGACCGCCCGCGGCGGCCGCGCCGAGCGGCTACGGCTTGCGGATCGCGACGCCGAGGGCTTCCCGGTCGTACTCCGTCCCTCCGTGCCGCTCGCGGAGCAGGTATCGCTGCGACTTCTGGTTCGCGGTCTTCGGGATCTCGTCCAGGAACTCGAGGTACTTCGGCACCATGAAGAACGGAAGGTGCTCGACGCAGAATTGGAAGAGCTCCTTCGGGCCGACGGTCGCGCCCGGTTGCAGCTGGACGAACGCCTTGACGTCCTCCTCGCCGAGGGAAGAAGGGACGCCGACGACGACCGACTCGAAGACCGCCGGGTGCCGGTTGAGGACCGTCTCGACGTCGTACGGCGCGAGGTTCTCCCCGCGGCGACGGATCACGTCCTTCTTCCGGTCGACGAAATAGTAGTAGCCGTCCGTGTCGCGCGTCATATAGTCGCCGGTGTGGAACCAGAGGTTCCGCCAGGCCTCGACGGTCTTTTCGGGCTTTCCGAGGTACCCCGAGAACATCGTGAACGGCGCGCGCGGCCGGACGACGAGCTCCCCGCGCGTCCCCGCCGCCACCGGGCGGTCGTCGTCGTCGACGACGTCGGCCTCGACGAACCCCAGCGGGGTGCCGAGCGAGCCGACCCGGATCGCCCCGGGCGGGTTCATGAGCGTCGTGCAACCGCACTCGGTCATCCCGTACAGCTCCACGATCGTGAGGCCGAACCGACGCTCGAAGTCCGGCCAGAGGTCGCGGGTCGTCCCCGCGGTCAGCGCGGTCCGGACGCCGTGGGTCGTGTCGGTCGACTTCCCCGGTTGCTTGAACAGGATGTTGATCATCGCGATGAGGAGCGACACGTGCGTCGCGCCCAGACGGGCGGCGGTCTCCCAGTACGTGCTCGCACGGAACCGCTCGTCGAAGGCGGCGGTCAGGTCGTGGAGCAACGCGGTCAGTGCGGTCATCTCCTGGGCATTGCAGTGGAAGAGCGGGAGCGCGGTGAAGAGCACCGACCCCGGCTCGAGCCGGCTGCGCACTCCGATCTCCCGCGCGGTCGTCAAGCACTGCTCGTGGGGGATGATCGCCCCCTTCGGGGGCCCGGTCGTCCCGCTGGTGTACAAGATCGATGCGGGGTCTTCCGGCCGGGGCGGCGCGAGCGTCTCGACCGACCGGTCGGTCGCCAGTGAGCTGAAGGCGCGCATCCCCGATGGCAAGACCCCCGCGGACGGAACGGGGTCGGCGATCCATTCCCTCGAGAGCCCCAGACCTTCGCGAAGCGGAGAGTACACGTCCCAGAAGCGCCGGTCGAGGACGAGTCCGTTGGGGGCGCAGTCGGCGAGCTCGTAGCGGAGGATCTCCCCCTTGAGCGCAGTGTTCAACGGCACGAAGACCGCGCGCCGCTTCGCGAGGGCGAACCACAACAATGGGAACTCGGGAGTGTTGAACAGGAGGGCGGCGACCCGCGCCCCGGGTCCGATCCCGGCCTTCGCAAGGCCGCTCGCGATCCGGTCACTCTCCCGGTCCAGCTCGCGGTAGGTGATCGAGCGCCCCTCGAACCGGAGGGCGATCCGGTCCCCGTTCTTGGCCGCCTTGCCTTGCACGAGCGTGGCGAGGTCGTGGTACTCCTCGCCGGCGTCGAGCATCGCGAGCCGTCGCAGGCGCCGCCCGCCTTAAGGATTCGACGCCGGGCGGCTCGCGGGCCAACGGCCCGGTCGGGGTCGGAGAGGTTTCTTACGGCGGCGGGGGCTGGAGGTCGCCATGGCCCGCCGGACCGAGGACTACCGCCCCGACGCCCCCACCGTTCCAGAATTGGCCGGCGGGGTCGTGATCTTTCGGGAGCCGGACGGGCAGGTCCTGCTCCTTCACGAGGCCCAGGAGGACCGCTGGTGCCTCCCGAAGGGCCACGTCGATCCGGGGGAGTCGATCGCGGCCGCGGCGCTCCGCGAAGTGCAAGAGGAGACGGGTTTCGCGCACGTGGATCTCGGGCCCGAGCTGCACGAGATCAACTACCGCTTTTACGACCCGAAGCGAGCGCTCAACGTGCACAAGACGGTGGTCTACTTCCGGGGACGCACCGCCGACCGTGTCCCGCAGCTCGAGCGGTTCTTCGACCGCGCCGAGTGGGTCGACCTTTCGGAGGCGGTGGGTCGGGTCAAGTTCCCCGCCGACCGCTCGGTCCTCGAGGCCGCCCAAGGGTCGGGCGCACATCGTGGGGCCGATCGCGCCTCCAAAGAATGATCCGAAGGGGTTGACGGGGGGCCCCGTGGGGGGCCCACCGAGCGCGCGTTGCCTAGGCCGTCCGTGGGGGCTCCCCGGGGGCCGCGGGTCCGCCCGCGCCCGGTACTCCTGTGCCCGGCTGGGCGACGGCGGCGCCGTACGGCACGACCGATCCCGACCGGCCCCGGCGGCGCCACTCGAGCGCGACGACGGTCCCGACCGCGACGACGACGACCGCGCCGGCCAGGATCCAGAGACCCAGTCCGGTGCCGCTGGGCCCCGAGGACGCACATCCGCTCGTCAGGCACTGGTTCTCCGCCTGTGCCTGTCCGACGCTCATCGGAGCGCCCATGACCGTTGTGCTCGGGTCGGCGGCGGCCGCGGCGGGCGCGCTGGGCGCCCCGTCGAGGCCGCTGATCGCCGGCGCGCTCGCGCCGAACGTCGTCGATCCCGCCGTCACCATCGGGCCGTAGCCGCCCGGGCTGAGGTAGAGGGTCTCGGACGAGATCGACGCCCCGCCGAGGGCGTACGAGTCATAGGCGTGCGACTGGGTGCCGAAGAGGTCGAAGGCGCGCGGCACGAGGACGAACGCGTCGTAGTTACCGAGCGGTCCCTGGACGATCAGGATGACCGCCTGGCGCGACTGGTGGCCCGAGAAGACCGGCGCGCCGTAGTGGGTCGTGACGTCGTACCCGGTGAGGGACACGGGTCCGGACGCACTGACCGAACCGTTCGCCGACGACGAACCCGAGCCGTCCTCGCCGTTGAACCCGTTGTTCGCCCAGGCGTACGTGATGTTCCAAGCCCCCTCGGGATCGATCGTCGCCGAGGAGTTCCACATCGTCACGCCCGTGAGGTTCAGCGGCACAAGGCCGAGCGACGGCGTGAACTGGGCCGACGTGTGGGCGTGGCCCGTCACGTTCAGGTCCGCCGACTCCGTGCTCCCATGGCTCGTCACCGAGATCGACTCCAGGATCGCCCCCGAGATCGACGTCGAGTCGTTGTCGATCCCGAGCGCCGCGACCGGGGCTCCGTTCACGTAGACCGTCGACGCGTTCGTCAGGTTGGCGAACGCGAGGTCGACTTCGTCCGCGTGGTAGCTGTACGTCGCGTCGACCCGCGGACTCGAGAGCGAGGCAGTGAGGTCCACCCCCACCGTCCGCTGCTCCTCGATCTGAACGGTCGTCGCCGAGGTGTTGGTCTCGGTGAAGATCACCGTCCAGCCGAAGGACGCGTTCCAGGTCAATGTCGACTCGCCGATGGTCGATGTTCCGTTCGAATACCCAGTGCCGCCGTAGGCCCAGGACGGCGAGTTCGTCGCCATCGACGGGGCCGGGGAGGCGCTGGCCGCGCCGGCGAGCACGGGGACGACCGCCAAGGTCATCAAAACCGCCACGCTCGCGGCAACGAGCCATCCATTCGTTCCGCCCAATCTCGCCATTCTTTCTCCCAACGGAGCTCAGCCCGTCGGAGGAGCGACTCCTCCCCATCCGACATAAGAGGACGGCCCGGAACCGCGCGGCGAGCTTGGACGGTATGCTACGGTGTAGCAACCCCCGCGCCGCCGAAGGGCCGTCTAGTCCAGCCCGGGGATCCGGAATCGCGCGGAACGGGCGATCGCGACCGACTCGGGGTACCCGGCGTCCGCGTGCCGCGCGACGCCGATCCCCGGGTCGTTGTGTAGGACCCGGCCGATCCGCCGGTCCGCGTCCACGCTCCCGTCGGCGACGACGACGAGCCCCGCGTGGATCGAATTCCCGATCCCGACCCCGCCGCCGTGGTGGACCGACACCCAGCTCGCGCCGCTCGCGACGTTGAGGAGCGCGTTGAGGACTGGCCAGTCTGCGATCGCGTCCGACCCGTCCCGCATCCCCTCGGTCTCCCGGAACGGACTCGCGACGCTGCCCGTGTCGTGGTGGTCCCGCCCGATCGCGATCGGCGCGCGGAGCGAGCCGTCGCGGACCATCGTGTTCACGAGGTGACCGAACCGTTCCCGCTCGCCGTAGCCCATGTAGCAGATCCGGGCGGGGAGCCCCTGGAACCGGACCTTCTCTGCCGCGAGTCGAATCCAGCGGCACAGTGACGTGTTCTCGGCGAACTCTTGCAGGATCGTCCGATCGATCGCGCGGATGTCCTCGGGCTCGCCGCTCAGCGCGAGCCACCGGAAGGGCCCGCTCCCGACCGCGAAGAGCGGCCGGATGTACCGGGGGACGTAGCCGGGGATCTCGAAGGCGTTCGCGACCCCCGCCTCCCGTGCCTGGGTCCGGAAGTTGTTCCCATAGTCGAAGACCCGGGCACCGCGCCGTTGAAGCTCGAGGATCGCCTCCGCCTCGACCGCGAGCGACGCCTTCGCCCTCGCGAGGTAGCCGGGCAGGTCGAACGCGCGGACGGTCGCCGCCTCCTCGACATCGAGCCCTTGGGGGATGTACCCCACTCTCAGGTCGTGCGCGGCGGTCTGGTCGCTCACGATGTCGGGAACGAGGCCCCGACGAACGATCTCCGGGAACACGTCGGCCGCGTTCGCGCAGAGCCCGACCGAGAGCGGGCGCCGCGCCGCGACGGCCTCGCGGACGCGGGCCAGGGCGTCGTCGAGGTCCGACGCGGCCACATCGAGGTACCGGTGCTCGAGGCGGCGCTCGAGCGCTTTCGGGTCGACGTCGACGACGAGCGCGACGCCGCGGAGCAAGGCGACGGCGAGCGGTTGAGCGCCGCCCATCTCGCCGAGGCCGGACGTCAGCATCCACCGCCCCGAGAGGTCCTCGGCCCGGAACTCGATCCGGGCGAGGGAAGCGAGCGTCTCGTAGGTCCCTTGCAGGATCCCCTGTGTCCCGATGTAGATCCAACTGCCCGCGGTCATCTGACCGTACATCGTGAGCCCCCGCTGCTCGAGGTCCCAGAAGATCTCGTCCGTGGCCCACCGGGGGACGAGGAGCGCGTTCGCGATCAGGATGCGGGGCGCGTCCGCGTGCGTCGGGAAGACGCCGACCGGCTTCCCCGATTGGACGAGGAGGGTCTCGTCGTTCCCGAGGGTCTTCAGCGACGCGACGATTGCGTCGAAGCTCTCCCAGTCGCGGGCCGCCTTGCCCCGGCCTCCGTATACGATGAGCCGCTTCGGGTCGCGCGCGACCTCGGGGTCCAGGTTATTGTGCAGCAGTCGGAGCGCCGCCTCCTGCGCCCAGCCGCGGCAGGAGAGGTCGGAGCCCCGGGGGGCGTGCAGCGTCCGGTCCGACTCGAGCGTGCGAGGCATCGACCGGGGCACCGGGACGGAAGCGAACGTAAGACGTCTTCTCGAGCCGAACGCAACCTGCTCGGCCGGTGCGGTCGGCCGCCGGTGTCCTCGACCCCTCTATCGCAGCGAAAAGGGGAGGGTAAGACCGGACGCGGTCGCTCCGAGGTTCGCGGGCCGCTCGGTGACGGCCAAAAGCCTAAATGCGAGTACCCGCCATTTAAATGCCATTAGGTGCGTTTCTGACCCCAGTTTGGAGACCGGAGGCATTTTCACGTCAGTAACGGCGTAGGGGGTACACGATCAATTGGGCACGAATCGGGCCCGGCCTAACGCCTTCACCATCGCGTTCTGCTCCCGATCCAGCTTCTGGAGCACCACCTTCACTTTCGGTGAGCCGGGCC
>JBOGRO010000002.1:0-6604 GCA_050749465.1 Thermoplasmata archaeon
CACTGGCCCCGCACGATCAGCTGTGGACACACTCACCGCGCTGGTGGCTGGCCGACATGACCATCCTGGTCATCCTCGGCGCGGCGTGGAGCGGGCTGGTCCGCTGGCGGCTGCGGCTGCCCGGCCGCGGCTGACGTCAGGGTGGGGTCTGGTCCCAGCCGGGCAGCAGGCCCGACGCGCGAACCTGCTCCAACGTGGGCGCCGCGGCGTCGCGGTCCGAGAGCACCAGTTCTCCGGCGGGCAGCGGCCAGTCGATGACCAGCTGGTCGACGGCGGCCGAGAGCTGCGGGAACTGCCCGTCGTCGGACCGGTACGAAGTCGATAGGATCGGCTGCCCAGTCGGGTAGCCGATGCTCTCGAGTCCGTACCGGTGAGCGATCGCCGTGATCTTCGTGAACTCCGCGAGCGTTGGAGTGAAGTTCGCGGTGACCTCGGGCTCGTAGTCGTAGTAGACGCCCGAGACGTCCGGCCCGGCGCGCTTCGCGAGCGTAGTGTAGTGCGCGATCCCGGAAGTGTGCGCGTAGATCATCGCCCCCGGATACGCCGCGTGCAGCATTCGGGCCCACTGGTCGATGTGGGAGACGCTGAGGGCGACGTTCGACGGCGAGCCCGAGTCGAGGTCGAACGCGTCGCCCGGCTGGATGTACCGATGGTCCCCGATCAACGCTCGCACCTCGGCAGTGCTGTTCGCCGCGAAGATGATCGCCAGGTGCGGAAGCGCGGTCGCCGACGTGGCGGCGGCCCCGCCCGACTCGGTCGCGGTGAGGTGCGCGGGTGCGCCCGAACCGACCACCAGGACGACGAGGACGATCGACAGCGGGCTCCACCGCAGGACGCGTGCGACGGACCGGCCCGAACGCCCACGGGCCCGCAGGGCCTTCCTCACTTATCCGACGGTCGAGCGCCCGACCTCGGGTCGGCGACGGAGTGGGACTCGAGGGGACGCGCCGCGGTATCCCTTCGACGAGGGCCCCGCCTTCGGCGCTCGGCGTCCCGGACCACCCCCGATACGGTAGTCCGCGTTCCGCGGAGGCGGTCCCGCAGTTCGCCGATATCGACCTCCTCGCTGGCCCCCACCACTGCCGGGCGGCCGTCGCGGAGCGAGAGATCCCTCGACGAGGTCGAGCTCCCCCTGACCCCGCCGATCGGAACCCGACGGGTGCGGTTTCACCTCCGACGCCGCTCACCGCATCGTTCCCGCTTGATCGGACACGCACCGGTGCGGGGGAGGCTGAAGCTACGGACCGGAGGGTCCGCCGCCCGGGGCATCTCCACGGTGTTTCACTTCCCATAGGTCCATAAACCCCTCAGTAGGCGATGGTACTTTGGAGTAAGCATCTCCAATGAGTCTCGCGTCTCAAAGGGGTACCTGACCGTAGTGCCCAAGGCGATTCGCCGGGCGGCGAGGGTGGCGGCGGGAGATCGGTTGACCTGGACGCTGGAAGGCGGTCGCATCATCGTAGTCCCCCGTCGTCCCAAGGTGCTCGCCGACCTACGCGGGTTGATCGCCCACGGGGGAGACGCCGTCGACGCCAAGCGGAGGGCACAGCGGGGTCCCCTTTGATCTTCGCGGACTCATCCTTCTTCGTCGGGCTTACAGACTCTCGAGACCAGTGGCACGCCCGGGCCGCCTCGCTGCTCAGCTCACTTCCGCCCGATATCACCGTCAGCGATCTCATCGTCGCGGAGAGCGTGAGCATCATCGGGGCGCGAGCCGGAGGAAAAGCCGCTCAGCACCTATACCGGTACTTTCGGGACTCGTGTGAAGTCGAGTACGTGGACCGTGACGTGCTCGCCGCGTCGATGGATGTCCATCTGAAATTCGACGGACGCCTTTCGGTGGCGGACTGCACCTCGATCGTGATCATGAGCCACCGAAGGATCTCCCGGGTGCTCTCCTTCGACTCCGACTTCGACCGCGTGAAGGGCATCCTTCGCCTCTCTTAGGCGTCCGGGAGACGTGGGTGCGAGGTTCGCCGGCGCTCCCGAGCCGCCGGAGATCGGGCGAGCGGTCCGTCCTCCAACGCGGCGCGATGGCTGCGCTCCGGGGTGCCTTCGAGGCGGGAGGTTCGTCCAGGCCCTACAACGAGCCGTATCACGCTCGGCATTGAATCGAACGGGTCTCATCGGCGCAGTAAATGTGCGGTAACCGGACGACGGCCGCCCGGAACGTACCGGAGACGCTGCCCTCTCGACGAGGCAGGGGCCCGGCCAAGGAGGGTCTCCGCCATCGCCGGAGCGCCGTTGAGGAGCATCTAGTGCAAGGAGTCCCCGCGGCCACAGGATGTGCGCTCGTCGCGAGTTCCCGCTGGCGACTGAGGCGCCGGGCCACAGCTACCGCGAGGAAGGGGTCGCCCGTCTACCCCGTCAATCCCCCGACGTCGACGTAGCCCGACCCGAATTCACGGGAACCGGGTGGGGCCTATCCTCGGACTTCGTCGACGGAACCCCGCGTGGGGGGCAATGCGAACTTCGTCCAAACCTCGCGAGGATCGCGGGAACACCCCGGTCCCCCGCCGTCGCGGGGGCGGGGTCCTCACTCCCGGTTCGACCACGTAATCTTCCGGCGGTGCCTCCCGATCTTCGATGAGCGAGAACGGCCCCCGCGAGGGCACCCGCGATCTACCGCGCGCCGGGCACGAAACCGGCCGACGAGCGGTCGAGGAGGACAGTCCGGCCGGCCTCGCCTACGGAACCCTGTCGCGCTCCCTCCGCCGACGACGGGCGGACCTGGTAGCGTTGATGGAAGGGGGCGAATCGTCGGCGGGCGCCGCCCAGGCTTACGACGCAGCGCATCCGCTCGAGCCCCGCGTGTCGGACGAGGAGATCGACACGGCGCTCTCCGAGGTCCGTCCAGGCTCGACCCGGAAGACGTCGAGTTACGCCCGCCGGGGTCGCGCTCCCCCGAGACCCGGCTAGAGGTGTGCGGGGTAGTGGAATGAGCGGGCGCCGCCCGCGAACCTGCGCGGAGCGCGAGGGACGGCCTTGCTACGACGCCGTGGAGTCGGTGCCCGCGATCCGCACCCCACCGAGGGGCTACCAGATTCGAACGTCGGGCTCTACGAGGACGGAATGCGAGCCCGGACGGAACGCGTCATGGAACGCCGGGAAGTTCTCGAGGGGAACGACCGCTCGGTAACGGCCCGGAGCGTGTGGGTCGACGATCAGGCGCCGCCGCAGCTCCGGCTCGGTGTAGTTCGTCCTCCAGACCTGGGCCCACGAGAGGAAGAACCGCTGCTCCGGCGTGAGCCCGTCGAGGACTTGCCGCCGTTCGGGGTGTTCGGCGAGCGTCCGTTGGAGCGCCTCGAAGGCGATGCTGACTCCCCCGAAGTCGGCGATGTTCTCCCCCAGGGTGAGCTCTCCGTTGACATGCAACCCCGGCAAGGGCTCGCCGGCCTCGTAGAGTCGGACGACCTTTTGCGCCCGGTCGGCAAACTCCCGAGCATCCTCCTCGGTCCACCAGTCACGGAGGTTGCCGTCCGCGTCCGACTTCCGCCCTTGGTCGTCGTATCCGTGGGTGATCTCATGCCCGATGACGGCCCCGATCCCCCCGTAATTCACCGCATCGTCCATCGCGGGGTCGAAGAACGGCGGTTGGAGGATGCCGGCGGGGAAGAAGATCTGGTTCTGGGTCGGCTCAAAGTAAGCGTTCACGGTGGGCGGGCTCATTCCCCACTCCGACCGATCGACCGGTCCGCCGAGTCGGGCGAACCGTCGATGGACCTCGAACGCCGTCGCACGACGGACGTTGCCCCAGAGGTCGTCCCGCGAGATCGTCACGGAAGAGTAGTCCCGGAACGTCTCGGGATGGCCGATATGGGCCACGAAGCGGTCGAACTTCTCGAGCGCCTTCCGACGGGTGGGCTCCGTCATCCAGTCGAGTTTCTCCAGCCGGTCGTGAAAGACCTCGCAGAGAAACCGGACCATCTCGGCCATTTTCGCGCGAGCTGCGGGCGGAAAGTGCTCGTCGACGTACAGCTGGCCCAGGGCTTCTCCGAGGTATTGGTCGACCGCAACGGCGGCGCGCTTCCACCTGGGCTCCGGGGTCGCTTGACCGAGGACCCGTCGGTGAAAGAAGTCGAAGTCCTCCGACTCCGCCGCTTCGTGTAGATAGGGCGCACTCTCGTGAAGGAGATTCCAACGCAGGTAGACCCGCCAGTCGGCCAGGGGCCGGTCCGCCAGGAGCCGCTCGAGAGCGGAGAAGAACTCCTCCTGGCCGACCACCACATACGGGATCCCGCCCGCGCCCAAGCGGTCCAGATACTCGCGAAGGTGGAGGCCGGGCCATGTCGAGTCGAGCTTCGCGACGTCCCAACGAGCGTAGTTCTTCTCGAGATCGCGGAGCGCCGTCTGGGTACGGCTCGCCGTGGCGAGCTCGGTCTCGATCGTGAGCACCGTCCGGGCCCCCGCGTCGGCCGCCTCCGGGCTTCCGCCCCACTGAGCGAGCATCCGCCCAATGTGGACGCGATAGGCGTCCCGGAGCCGTGCGAACTCCTCCGCCAGGTAGTACTCTCGGTTCGGCAGGGATAGTCCGCCTTGGACCAGGTAGAGTGCGTACCGTGTGCTCTCCTTGAGGTCCGGGTCCGCAAAGGAGTGGAACAAAGCGGGCAGGCCCGCCGCGTGGAGGGCCGCCACGGTCTTCACTAGATCGAGCGGGGAGTCGATTCGTTCAATGGCCGCACGATCGCTCTCCAGCGGACGGTGCCGAAGCTCCTCCAGCCTCGGTGTGTCCAACGCCGACGCGTAGAACTCGCCGACCTGGTGTCGCGGGCCGCGAGGAGATGCTCCGGACCCCTCCCGGGCCTGCTCGAGGATCCGCTGGAGCAGGAAGAACGTCCGCTCCTGCAGTTCCCCGAAGGCACTCCATCGCGTTTTGTCGGGCGGGACCGGGTTGGATCGGAGCCAGGAGCCCGCCGCGTATTGGTAGAAGTCCCGAGAAGGCGAGACCGAAGCGTCCATGTAACGAACCGAGAAGGCCGGATCCGGCAATTCGCCCATAGGTCCGCTCGGCTCCGGCTCTGCGTGTAGACGGCGGGTCCCCGCTCCCATGGGATAGTCGTCCGCGGGAAGGCTTACGCCGCAACATATCGGTTTCGCGTGAATCCTGGCGTCTGAACCCCGTGTGTCGACCACCTCGTGGGGTCGTGCTCTGCCGGCTATGTACCTTCCGCCCGAACTTCGCAGGTTGACAGGGCAAGCCCGCTGTCGAGGAACCCTCGGTGCCCTGTTCGCTGTTGAGCGGGTTCACATCGTGATCACTCGCACGCCGACCTTCCTCCCCGGGTCGGCTCTCAGCGGGGTTCGCGCACGCAGACTGCTATCGGCGCCCGAGGCGCACTTGGACCTGCGTTTGGGGATGGCGCTGAGCTCCTTGGGGGTCCGAAGTCAACGAGTCATGCGCAACGGAGTTCAGGTCCGCGAGTGCGATCTCCGAACGCTGGTCGACCGTTCCGGGCTCCGTCGCGCTTACCCAGGAGACCCAACCGGAAAGGACGCCTAGGACGCTTCGGAGGAATCGTAGTCCGGAAAGCTACAACGATTGAGCGGCTTCGCCCGTGCGCCTAGGGAGTTGTCGACCTTGCCAACCTCTCCGACCTATGAGGAAAAGGAGAGGGGGTCAGCAAGCACGGTCAGCACGGGGGGTCGGGCCAGTCGTCGGCAAGCGCTCGCAGTCCTCGTGAAGAGCTGTCGCGGAGCCGGCGAAAATTCGTCCACGCGGCCTCCGATCGCGCAACGCGGGGGGGAAACCCGCGAGCGGAGCGAGGGGGAGAACCCGCAATCCGTCCGATGTGTGACGTGACCTCGCTCCAGTCTCACGTCGAACCCTTCGACGCGGGCGCCGCGGTCCGATGAACCCGGAGTCGATTGCGGAAGGCGACTATCACGGTTCCTGCGATAGCGATGTAAAAGCCCGCGGTCTCGGCCGCCTGACTCACATCACGGGAAAGAGTATCGAGTCGCGTGAATGCCACTCCGAAGACTCCAGCGACAGAGATGAAGAGCCCTAGGATCATGAGCCTGTATCCCAATCTCCGGAGGCGCGGATTTGCCCCCACCGGTGTCGTTGTCCCGCCGAGCCGCCCCAGAATCCAAGCGACCCCTCCCACCAACAGAAGGAGAACGGCGATGCCCAGCGAGATCGATGTAACCGGCGAGATGCGGGAAATGGAGTTGGCAAGAATCCCGAAGGCCAAGCCTAGTGCCCCGAGCGCCAGCAGCGTCGTCCCTGAGGAGCGTAGTTTCGGGTCGACCATCGTGAGTCGTTACGGGGAGTGAGCGCGATGTTAAACCCTGAGCGGAGCGAGGGGGAGGGCCCGCGCGAGTCGCTCAACTTCCGCGTCCAGAGATGCCCGACTGGGCGTTAGCCTCCTCCTGAACCTCGAGTCGCACTGCCCAGGAATCGCGCCGGACTGGTGAACACAGAATTCCCATTTTCATGCGTAGCCATCTGTGGTTATGCGCATCGACTCGGACCCCAGTTTGGAGACCGGAGGCATTTTCACCTCAGTAACGGCGTAGGGGGTACACGATCAATTGGGCACGAATCGGGCCCGGCCTAACGCCTTCACCATCGCGTTCTGCTCCCGATCCAGCTTCTGGAGCA
>JBOGRO010000003.1:0-6063 GCA_050749465.1 Thermoplasmata archaeon
GTCGGCCAGCTGCTGCAGTTCCCACTTCCACAGCCGGACCCGAGCGCCGTTGCTCCCTCCACAATCGGCGGTGACGAGGATGGAGGTCGCTCGCGGATAGGCCGCTCGTCCCATGACCTCCCACCATCGGCGGATCGCGCGAACGGCGAAGGTGGCCGTGTCGTGATCGATCCCAACGCTCACCCATCCTTCGTTGCGCTTCAGGTCGTAGATCCCGTAGGGGATGGCCTTCCCCTTCTCCTCGATGAGGAAGTCGTGTACCCGGACCGGTTCGGGGTGGTCCTTGGGCCTCCACTCTCGACCCCCGTTCTTGAAGTCGCCCACGAGCTCCTTCTTCTTGGTGTCCACCGAGATGACGGGCTGCCGGCGGCGTTGGTATCGGAGGACCGAGGCGTTGAGGTAGCGGAACTGAGCATCTCGGTCGGGGTGTGCCGACCCTTCTCGGGTCTTCTGGTTCAGCTGGAGACTGTAGCCCGCGGCGTGGAGTAGATCCGCCACCAGCCGCGAGCTCACGTTGTGACCCATGCCCTGGAGCTCCCGCGCCAACCGACGGGTGCTCCGCGAGGTCCATCGGACCGGCGACTGAGGGCGGCCCGCCGTGGTCGGATCCACCAAGGCGTTCAGGTCATGGGCGAGCTTGGGATCCTTCCGGGTGGTAGGGGTCCGACCTCCTCCGGGTCGTCGGACGCGACCGGGGTCGAGTCGGGCGCCGGCCCGAACTTCTTGGAGACCCCGAGAGATGGTAGAACGGGAGATGCCGGTGGCCTTGGCAACGGTCCCTATCCCGCCGTGACCAAGGGAGAGCGCCTCGGTGGCAGCCCAAAGCCTTCGCGATCGTTCATTCAGTTCGGGAGCGAGCGTCTCGTACTTGACACGCAGAGAACCCGCATCCACAGTTGCGGATTCACGAACCCGGACTTATAACTCACTTATTCAGTGGCAAGCCCTTAGCGGGCGAGACCCTCCCCGCCCTGGGGCGAGCCGGCTAGAACGACTCGGTGTAGGTAAGGAGATAGAGCGCGCCGAGGATGAGCGCGCCGACCGCGACCATGATCGCGACCGGGTTCGAGTGGAACCACTCGACCGTCGCCCCGATCCCGACCGCCGGGACCACGAAGAGCAGGAGGAACGTCACCCAGCGTCCGTCCATCGCCCGTTCCTCGAGCCGGCGCCCCTCTTAACCTTGAAGGCGACGGCTTTCGGAGGGCCCCGGAGAAGGGCCGGTCAGGGCGGGTTCGGTGGACGGGCCTCGGCGGAAACCTCGACCTCGAACGTGAGCTCGACCTCGGGCCCCCGCGCGGACGCGGCGGGCAGGAGAGGCGGGAACACGGGGGACGACGGGGTCGGTGGGACGAGCGTCAGCGCCGGCACCTCGGCCTCGGGGATCCGGTTCATCGGCGCCTCGGTCGCCGCTCGGTTGAGTTCCATCGCCTCGATCATCGCCTCGACGGGGGCGACGAACGACGTCTCGATGTGCTGCTCGACCAGATCCGCCCAGTGGCGCGTGACGTCGGCGAAAGTTCGGTGGCGCTGCACCGCGATCAGGCTCTCGTTGTCCAGCGTCTGGAGCGAGGCGTGCCCGCCCTCGTGCCGCTCGACGTACGAGTCGACGAACTGGAGGCGCGCGATCGTGCGGTCCGCGAGCGCCCGGCGGTCGCCCTCGCACCGGAACGGCTTGATGACGAACGCGCTGACGACCTCGGCGTTACGGCACGCGACGTCGAGCAGGTACGGGAACGCCCCGCTGCCCGCGCCGCCGCCCAGGCTTCCGACGAGGATGACGAAGGTCGCGCCGCGGAAGATCCGCTCGAGCGCCGGCTCCGCCGCCCGCGCGAGGACCCCGCCGACGACCGGCGAGCCGCCGGTGTCGATCTCGGCGCCGGAGTCCGGTCCGAGGTAGACCCGACGGTCGTAGTCGTCGAACCCCTGGACCTTCGGGTCGCAGTTGATCGCGACCGTCTCGAGGTGTCGAATGTGATGGCGCGCGATCTCCCGGCCGACGCGGATCGCTCCGCCGCCGACCGCGACCAGGACGAATCGCACGTCTTGGCCGAGGCGCAGGTGGTCCGTCCACCCGTCCTCGATTCCTTCGCCGTACTCCGTTACGGAGTGTCCGTCTCTCGTCGTTCGCCCGGCCTCGTGAGCTACCACAACCCCCCCTTGTCCCGTGCTCGCCTACGCTCGCCCGACTACCGCCCGACGACCCCCTTTCGCTCCAGGTCCTTGGCGCTCTCCTGGAGGGCTCCCGCTTGGGTCCGCGTTTCGACCGCTTCGCGCACCGTTGCGCGGGCTCGGGCCACGAGCTCACGGACCTGTAGCTCAGACTCGCCGCGGCGGACGATCTCAGCGAGGATGTCCCTCACATGGCGTCCGTTCGCGACGTGCTGCGCGTAGGCCTCGAAGACGGCGTACTCGTCGGGCCGCAGGCGCACGGGGACTTCGATGAAGCCCTCGGCATCCACGGGGGGCGTTGGCGCGGCCGACATCGCGCGGGAACGCAGGAACGCATGCAGCGCCGCCCGCATCAGCTCCGACCGGCTCTCGTACTCGCCGTTGCCCACGAACGAGTCGACCAGTTGGAGCTCCTTGCGGTTGCACCGTAGGGCGATGCGCGCATCCTCGGTTCCTTCTCGGCGGTCGTCCGGACCCTGCGAGGGAGCGGACTTCCGCGTCGTAGCTTTGTCGAACACGGCCACGCAAAGGCATGCAAATTCCTGATACTTAAACAAACGCCCAATGGATTGAGAGCAACGTGCGAACGTGTGTGACCACCGACATTTCTGACGTGTCGAACAGGTGCGAAATAGTGTCGAACAACGCAATCCGGGCGACGCGCATCAGTATAACACTCCTTTTTTTCGACGCGATTTCTACGCGCGGTCTCGAGGCGCCTTCACGCACGGGGCGAAGCCGTCTGCTTCGGGGGCGGCGCCCGAGTGAGCCCCTTCGCGACCGTCAGATGGGCGTCGAGGTACGCGACGAGGAGCAGGAAGTACGACACGAAGAGGAACGATGCGATGTAGTCGACCGGCGCGATCAGCGCGTCCACGGAGAGCGACCGGGCCCCGATCAGCGTCAGGATCGCGGGCAGGTCCCCCGCGAGCGCGTTCCCGACGTACGCCGAGACGATGAGCGCCCAGACGGTCGCCGCGACGAGCGCGACCTTGCTCGGTCTCCGAACGAGGTGGAAGACGAGTTGGGCGTAGGTGATGAACGTCCCGAGGACGAACGCTCCGGTGGTCACGCCGAACACGGCCTCGGCCCAGAACGGGATCCCGAGGGCCGGGTAGTAGGCGAGCGCCCCGACCTCGATCGCCGCGACGACCCCGGCGAGCACGCTGAGCCCGAAGATCAGGTTCGCTTGGCGGACGCGACTGTGGTGCAGCTCGTCCCACTCGTGCCGACCGATGAGGATGAAGAGGAGTCCGAGGAGGGTGACGACCGCGGGCAGCAGGAAGAGGAGGCTCGTCCCCGGAAGGAACGAGCCTCGCGACACCAACGAATACGCCTCGCCGGCGCCTTCGATACCGAACCCCAGGGAGAGGATCGTGAGGCTGATGCGCAAGTTCGTGGTCATGGGCCGCCTCCGTGCCCTGCTGGAAACCGCACTCGACTTGAGCTCTCGTCCTGAGTCGTATTCCGGTGCCCGGCGGGACCGACCGAAGCAGGTCACGTCAGGGGGTCAGGACGGCCGCCCCCCGGACCTTACCCTCACGGACGGCCTTCAGCGCCGCGTCGGCGTCGGCCAACGGGAACGGAGTGGTCACAGGGCGCAGGCGCGCCTCGGCGGCCAGTGCGAGGAATTCCTTACCGTCCCGACGCGTCAGGTTCGCGACCGACCGGACCACCCGTTCTCCCCAAAGGAGATCGTAGGGGAACGACGGGATGTCGCTCATGTGGATGCCGGCGCAGACGACCGTCCCACCCTTCGCGGTGGCCGCGAGGGCCGCGGGGACGAGCGGGCCGACCGGGGCAAAGATCAGCGCGGCGTCGAGCGGCTCGGGAGGCCGCTCGTCCGAGCCGCCAGCCCAGGTTGCGCCGAGGCTTCGGGCGAATTCCTGTCCCGCGGCGTCGCCGGGCCGCGTGAACGCGTAGACCTGCTGGCCTCGGTGGCGCGCCACCTGCACCGCGATGTGGGCTGCGGCCCCGAATCCGTAGAAACCGACCCGCTTGGACCCGCCCGCAAGTCGGAGCGCTCGGTAACCGATGAGCCCAGCGCACATCAGGGGGGCCGCCTCGACATCCGACAAGCCGGCGGGCGCCGGAAAGCTGAAACGCTCGTCGGCGACCGTGAGCTCGGCGTACCCCCCGTCGATATCGTACCCCGTGAGCCGAGCCCGGTCACAGAGGTTCTCCCGACCGGAGCGGCAGTACCGGCACTCCCCGCACGTCCACCCGAGCCACGGCACTCCCACGCGGTCGCCCGAGTGGAGTCGGGTCACGTTGGGACCGACCTCGACCACCGTACCAATGAGCTCGTGGCCGAGGACGAGCGGGACCTTTGCGCGAGGGAGCTCCCCATCCACGATGTGGAGGTCGGTCCGGCAGACCCCACACGCCGCGATCCGGATCAGGATCTGACCGGGACCGGGCGTCGGGTCGACGAGCTCCGTCTCGCGAAGCGGTGTCCCAGCTCGGTCGAGAACCATCGCCCGCATGGCCCTGCTTTCGGCGCCCCAGCGCCGAAGGGCCTCGGTCGCTTAAGTGACCCTCTGAGAGGGAGCGGGTGCGGAGACGCCGCGCGCGGCCCGCCTAGGACACCGGGGCCCGAGGCAGCGGCTTTCCGCAACTGCTACAGGTCGTCCGGATCGGAAGGTTGGACGCCCCGCAGAATTCGCAGAGCTTGGCGCCCCGGATCGTCTTCTTCGGGTCCGTGGGCGGGACGTACGCCGAGGAGGCGCTCTGCGCCTCTTTCGCCTCGGACTTCCGGCGACGGGCGAGGACGACGATCGCGATGATCGCTCCGATGAGGAGCGCGACCGCGAGGGCGAACCACCCCGTCGCCCAGGAGTTCGGCGGCTTCGCGGCCGAGACGGCGATCGACGGGAGCGTCGTGGTGTTCGTGGCTCCCAGGTGGTCGGTCACGGTCAGGGTCGGGTCCATCGTGCCGATGGTCGAGTACTGGTGCGTGACCGAGGCGCCCCAGCCGACGCTCCCGTCCCCGAAGTTCCAGGTGTAGTTATACGGCCCTCCCGCGCCGCCCGCGGCGGTGGCCGTGAACGTCACCGAGCCCTGAACGGTCAACGAGGTGGTCGACGGGGAGGCGGCCATCCGGATCGGGCTCACATCGACAGAGACGACCGAGGTCGCGGTCGCGCCGTTCGAGTCGACGACCCCCACGCTGATCGAGACGTCCCCCGCGGAGGTGAAGGTGTGGGACACGTCCTGCCCCGAGACGGTGGCCCCCGAGCCGAAGCTCCAGGTGAAGGAGGTGTAGTCGCCGGTGCCGTTCGTCGCGGTCGCGGAGAAGGCGAGTGGCGTCCCCGGTGCCACGGCGGTGGAAGTGACGTTCGCTCGCACGTCGAGCCGGGGGCTCACGGCGATCGTCATCGCCGGGGCGCTCGTGACCCCTGCCGCGTCGGTCACCGAGCAGGCGGGAGCGTAGTCCCCGGCCGCGGAGTAGGAGTAGCTCACGGTCGAGAGCGCGGACGTTCCCCCATCGCCGAACGACCATCCTAGACTGTACGGCTCGCTCCCGCCGGTCACGGAGCACTCGAACTGTACGGATTGACCGGCGTCGGCTGCGGTCCGGTTGGCGTCGTCGATCACGACGAGCGTCGGGTTGATCTGGACGCTGACCGACCGCCCGCTCACCTTCGGTTCGGCGTCGGTGACCCAGCACGTGACCGTGACCGGGCCGAGGGCGCCGATCTCGACGCTCTCGCTCGCGTTCCCACTGACGTTCCCTGTGCCGGCCACGTCCCATTCGTAGTGGAACGGCGAGGCGCCGCCCGTCGGCGTGCAGGTGAAGTAGTCAGCCTCGCCGAAGTCGACCACGCTCCGTTTCGCGTCGAGCGTGACGGCCAGTTTCGCCGGGGTCCCGAGGGTGACGAGGTTCGACTG
>JBOGRO010000004.1:0-20826 GCA_050749465.1 Thermoplasmata archaeon
GCTCGTCTGAGTCCCCTTTTCGGATTCCCATTGTCGCCAGAGTAGTTTCTACCGAAGAATTATTATGTCGCCAGAGCATGATTCTCGACGTCATGTTCCTCGAGAACTGTCCCAACCGAGGTCACGACTACTGGATTGTCGCCAGAGCGGTACGGGAGGGGGTCCGTGTCCACAATGAAACCGCTCTCTACCTCGGCCGCCTCGACAACCTCACTGCGGAGCGCCGTGCGGAACTCGAGCTCAAGGTGGCCGCCTTGCACGACGAGAAGATCCTCTATGCCTTCTACCTCCAGCTCGCCAAGCTCGGCCTCCCCACCCCCGGCCCCTCCCGGCCCGACTTCCTCGAAGAGGGTCCGTTCTCTCTCCCGCCGGTGGACTTTGCCACCCTCACCGAGGCCCTCCGTCAGGACGACCTCACCTCTCGCGAGCTCGCCGCGCTCGTCTCCCGAATCGGCCTCCCCCTCCGTCCCGAGGAACTCGTCGCGGCCGGTATCCGCGTCGAGGTGGGAAAAAAAACGGTGCGCTCCATCTCCCTCTACTACCGAGCGACCTCGAACCGCCGCCCCCGCATTGCCCGACCTGCCACGGACCCCTCGAGACCCCGAAGACCCTCCGACGCCGGATCCAAACGGTCGGGGCGATCCTGACCTACCGTGGACCCCTTCTCGTCTGCCGACGTCACCGGGACCGGCCGTTCTTCTGGGCGCCCGCCCTCCTCGCCCAGGTCGCTCCGCCTCGCCGGACCTTCGACCTGAAGATCGCCATCCTCCTCGGCCTCGAGAGCCTCTTCCTCGAGGAGACCCAACTCCGCACCCGACGCCACGCTACACTGGGCGGGCAAGGGCCGAGTGTCGGGACCGTGTCGCTCCGGCGCGAGGAGTTCCTCCGGCGCGCCGATGCCCTCCACCGACGGGGATTCCCGGTCCTCCGAAGGACGCTCGAGGCGCCGGGTGGCTACCTCCTCCACGTCGACGGGACGGAGACGGCGGGGAGTCCCGTCGTCTTCGTCGCCTGGGACGAGTGGAGCGGACTCGTGCTGGACGCCCGGGTCCTCGATACCGAGAACCACGACGAGATCGCGGCGTTCTTCCGAGACCTGAAGGCGGCTCTCGGCCGCCCCGGTGGGCTGGTCTCGGACATGGGGCCGGGAATCCTGGCGGCGGTGAAGCGGGTCTGGCCCGGTCTCCCGCTCCAACTTTGCCACTTCCACTACGTCCGGGACGTGGGGAAGGACCTCTTCGCGGAGCTCGAGGCCGAGTTGAGGAGACGCCTGCTCGGCACCCGGGTGTTGGCCCGGCTGAACGACCTGGAACCCGGGAAGGAGGGGGATGGGCAGGGGTCGGGCGAGCGGTGCGCGGAGGAGCTGGAGCAGCTCCTGGAGGGAGCGGAGCCGAGGTGGGTGAAGATCCTCCAGGACCAGGTGCTGGGGCCGAGGGAGCGGGCGAGCCGGTATCCGTTCGAACTGACGTAGGGAACGGTGGCGAGCCACGCGTGGTCGATGGCGCCGCTCGCGCACGAACTGAGGATGTGGAATGTTCGACGGAACGTGAGCCTGGGATCCTGGGCGGAGGCGGAGGGTCTGCTGGGGAAGCTGACGAGGGACACGGAGCGTACCGGAAGGGTGCGGCGCTTGGAGATGCGGATGCGGGCGTTCGGGGAGTTTCGGGAGGCGCTGGGGGTAGGGCGGGGCGGGACGGGGTCGGACGGGAAGGCGGTGTCAATCGCGGCGGCGGAGGGACGCCGTCGAGTGGAGGAGGTGCTGGGTCGGTGGGAGGGGGTCGTGGAGGGGATGGATGACGAGGAGGTGCGTCCGGGGATCCGGGAGATTCGAAAGGCGTGGGAGCATCGGAAGGGGAACCTGTACGGGGAGGTCCGCGACCGATCGGGGAAGGTGCGGGCGATCGAGTTGACGAACGGGCGGAGCGAGCAGGGGCACCGGGAGATCCGGCTATCGATCCGGGGCCGAACGAGGAAGGCAAGGACGGAGGAGGAAATGACGCGGCACGGAGCGCTGATGGCGGTGGCTCGGAACTGGGGTCGGGAGGGGTATGCGAGGGCAATGGGGTGGGAGGGAGCAGAGATCGTGAGGGAGATGGGGACGGTCACGAAGGGAGAGTTGGAGGAGGCGCGGAAGCTCCGGGGGAAGACCCGGCGGTGTCGGTCGGACGTGACGCGGGCGAGGCATCGGGACCCGATGCTGAGGGAGTTCCGGGGCATTCTACGAAGGGGAAGCCCCACGATGGTGGAAGAGATTCGGGAATGGATGGCCCGTCGGGAGCCGGTCCGGCAACCCGCCGATTGAACGTATAGCCCTGTCGCGTTCCCTCGGAGGTGGGGCCCGGCGCTCGCTCCCGACCGTGATCGGCATCGTGTTCGCCCGCCGAGACCGGACCGGCTCGTTGAGCATCGACCTGCGCAGCGGGCGATCGCAGCATCCCCCCGCTTGGAGGAACTCCTCGGGTCGATCTGGCTGCGACCCAACGCTTCGACCGGTCCCTCGTCGCGAACGGGGGCCGTCCCGGTCCTCCGGTCGTGGAGTTCCCGTGCTCCGGAGGGTTGCGACCGTGGGCGTCGTGGCGGCACCGGTCGGGTCGCGGTCAGTACGTGGCGACCGTACCGTCCTCCTTCGTCTGCCGGAGTACCGCGCGGAAGAGGAGAACTCCCAGAGGAACGGTGATCAGGGCGTAGACGGCCATCCACGCGAGCGGTGCCGCCTCGGACGCGAGGCCGCTCCCTTCGAGCAGCCCTCCGCGGAGCGCGTTGAGCCCGAACGTCAACGGGACGGAGTACGCGAGCCAGCGGACGCCGGCCGGCAGTACGGCTACCGGGAAGAGGACGCCGGCGAAGAACTGCGTGAAGAGCGCGAAGAACGTCGCGACCGGATTCCCCTGCTTGGTCCAGAGGATGAACGCCGCGGCGACCAGACCGAGCCCGGTGGAGGAGATCGCGAGCAGGAGCGTCGCCAGGAGGACGGTCGGCCAGTTCAGGACGAGGTGCATGCCGAGGGCTCCGACCCCGACCCCGAGGATCACGACGGTCGCGATCAGATTCAGGACCACGCCGAAGATCGACGAATAGGCGAGCACCGCCTCGGGCGATGTGGGGGAGAGGAAGACGTGTTCGAGGGTCCCCATCATCTGCTCGTTGCGGATCCGTTGGGCGAGCATCCCTACGAGGTTGCTCACGAATCCCTGGAAGGCGAGCCCCACGACGAAGAACGCGACGTACGACCCGCCGTCGAGGACGGAGATCGATGACCCGGTGGCCCCGAGGAAGAGCGCGAGCAGGAAGAACAGGAACACCGGCACGACCCAGCTGACGACCGTCAGGAAGACCTGCGCGCGGTAGCTCGACCAGACGAGCCAGCCGCGCAGGTACGTGAAGAGGTAGGCTTTCCGCGCGACGTCCCTCCAGCCGGCGCGGCGGGCCCGGTACTCGCCTTCGAGAGCGGCGACACCGTCAGCCACGGGAGACCTCCTCCCCGGGCTCGGCCCCCGCGGCGTCCACGCGACGCAGGAACTCCTCTTCGAGCACGAACGGCCGGAGGTCGACCTGCTCCACGACGATCCCCTTCTGCCAGAGCGCCTCCAACAGGGACGAGAGCGCCCGACGCGGGTCGACCGACTCCCCCCGGAGGAGCGTCCCTCCCGCCCGTTCCTCGGCCGACCACGTGCCGTTCGCGCCGGGGCTCTCGGCCCGGCTCCACGCCTCGAGCGCGACGCGGGCGGTCCGCGCGTCCGCCCGGACCAGCACGCGGACGGTGCCGGTTTCTACGGCCGAGGAGGGGGCGCCGATCATCTGGAGCCGTCCCCGGTGGATCATCGCGACCCGGTCGGCCAAGCGTTCGACGTCCACGAGGTTGTTGGCGCTCAGGACCACGGTCTGGCCCCGCGCGCGGCATTGGGCCGCGATCGTGCGCCGGATCTCCTCCGCCGAGATCGGGTCGAGGCTCGAGGTCGGCTCGTCCAAGAACAGGATCGGCGTGTCGAGCACGAACGCCCGCAGGAACTGCAGCTTCCTCTGCATCCCGGTCGAGTACGTTCGATAGTCGCGTCGCAGGATCCCGTCGGTCAGCCCGAGCTCCTCCGCGAGGGGATGCGCCCGGGACTCGAGTTCCGTCCGACTGATGTTGTAGAGGCCGCAGAAGAACCGGAGGTTCTGCCAGCCGCTGAGCCGATAGTACAGGCTCCGTTCTGTGTTCGTCACGAGCGCGACGCTCGCACGCGCCTTCGCCTCCTCGTCGACCACGTCGTGGCCGAGGAGGCGGGCGCGGCCGGAGGTCGGCAGCAACAGCGTCGAGAGGATCTTCAACAGCGTCGTTTTGCCGGCGCCGTTCGGTCCGATGAGGCTGAAGACCTCGCCCGTGCGCACGTCGAAGGAGACGCGGTCGAGCGCGGTCGTCGGGGGCCGCCGCGCCCGCCACGGGTACATTCGGTCTCCCGGGAACGATTTCGCGAGTTCCCGGACCTCGATCGCTGCCTCCACGGGCGGGGCGGAGCGAGGAGGCTGCTTTACGTCCTTCCCGTAGGCCGGATGACCTCTACGACCCGGGCGCTGGGAGCGGATCGTGGTCCGCGACCCGATGCGTCGGGGTAGGGAGGGGGGAGCTCCGGAGACCGCGCGCGGGGAACGAACACCGCGATAGGAGGCCCCCGCTTCCGACGCACCCCCCTCCGACCCAATCCCGCGATCGCCAGAACCCCACCGAGGATCCAGAGCGCTCGAGCGAGGGTGGCCGAACCCGGGCTCGAAGTCGTCCCTTCTTCGAAGGCCGCCGAGAGCAGGAAGATCCCGACGAACGCCGAGCCCATTCCCCACCCTAGATAAGGGCGGGAACTTCGTCGGGGAGCCGGCACCACGATCGCCGAGTCCATACGGCCCCGAGCAGCCCCCTCCGCCTTGATGAGAGTGACGAACCCACGGTCCCGCACTCGGGGGGATGTTCCGGTCTCGGTCCCCCTTCAGTACGACTCCACCGCGAGTCCGGGGACCCGAAGAAAGCCCCGATCCCGGGCCAGAAGGCGCTCCCCGTGACGGCGGGCGATGGCCGCGATGAACAGATCGGCCTGACCGAGAGGGGTACCTCGACGGATGCGCTCAGCGCCGAGCCGCCGCCGGCACGCGAGGAGGTCGAACGGTCGGCGTGGGAGGCTGTCTACGAGCGCCGGCGTCCGCGCGAGATACGAGCCCCCCCGGTAGAACGCGCCGACCAAGACCTCCGCGGCGGCCGGCGGCGTCAGCCAGCGTGGTTCTCCGCGGGCGTACATCTCCCCGGCCTTCGCGACCGCTCGAGGGTCTCCCGCGAGGAGATCGAGGAGAAACGAGCTATCCCGGCTCGCCATGGTCGCCCGCCGCCCGAACGAGACGACGAAGGTCCGTCCGGGAGAGTCGATCCGCGCTGCGTAGGAATCGGCAGACTTCCCGCACCTTCTTCGTAGGAGCGGAGGACCAGGCGCCCGCGAAGGGAGCGAGCAGGATCTGGGAGCCGGCGGGCCTTCGGACGACTTCGCTGAAGCTCTCGCCCTCGCGCTTGAGGCGGGCGAGCGCGGCGTCGGCGTCCTCGGTCAGGGCCACCGTCCGAACAGCCCTCGATGTGTTGATGTCAACACGTGGGGTTAAACACTCCGAGGCCGCCCCCGGGAGGGTCCCGTCGGGTGCGGATCGGAGCGACGACTCCCCTCGAGGGAGCCTCGGTCCCGTCCAGAGAGTGAGGCGGCAACCCATCCCCTCCTCGATCTCGGTCGCGGCCGGCAGGGGGATCTCTCCGCCATCGCCGGCGACGTTCGGTTCCGGGTCGATCTCCCCGCGCCGGACTTCGTTGCGGACGCGGGGCGCCCGCCGCCGCGGGCCGGTCGAGAGGTATCGCCGGTTCGTGGGCCCGAAGCTTTTACCGCTCGACGCGCTCCCGAACCTCGAGCGCGGCCGCCGAAATGAAGGTCCTGGTGACGGGGGCACGAGGTTTCCTCGGCTCGCGGATGGCGCGGCACCTCCGGAGCCAGGGGGAGGAGGTCCTGGCCACCGACCTTCCCCGAACGGAGCGAGCCCCGTCGGCGGGTGCGGTAGCGCCGGCGCTCGAGCCCCTGGACGTCCGAGACCGAGCCCAGGTCGACCGCGTCCTCGAGTCGCACCGCCCCGAGGTGATCTACCACTTCGCCGGGCTCGCCTACGTCCTCCCCTCGTGGGAGGATCCGGAAGGGACGATGACGACCAACCTCCTCGGCACCCTGCACCTCCTCGAGTCGGTCCGCCACCACCTCCCCCGCACGCGCTTCGCGTTCGCCGGGAGCGGGACCGAGTACGGCGACCCCGAGACGATCCCGACGCCCGAGAGCGCCCCGCTCAAGCCCACGAGCCCCTATGCCGCGAGTAAGGCGGCCGCGGACCTACTCTGCTATCAGTACTTCCGCAGCTTCGAACTCCCGGTCTTCCGGTATCGAATCTTCGGCACCACCGGCCCCGGAAAGATCGGCGACTCGGTCAATGACTTCGCGAGCCAGATCGTCGCCGCGGAGCGGAGCGGTGGGCGGACGTCGGTCCGGGTCGGGAGCCTCGAAAAGTCTCGGGACGTGACGGACGTCCAGGATGCGATCCGGGCGATGGTCCGGGTCGTGGAGCGGGGGGAATCGGGAGCGGCGTACAATATCGGCAGCGGGGTCCCGCGACGGGTGAAGGAGACGCTGGACCGGATGGTCTCCCTCGCCCGCACCCCGGTGACCGTGGAAGCGGACCCCACTCGGGTCCGGAAGGTGGATGAGCCGGTCCACCTCGCCGACGTGGGCCGACTCCGGGCGCTCGGTTGGGCTCCCGAGGTGCCGTTCGATCGGACGCTGAGCGACGTGCTCGGGTACTGGCGGGATCGCGGGGGCAGTACCTCCCCCGATGCGGTGGCGTGAGCTCGTCGGCGGGCGTTCCTCGCGGTTCCCGCCGGGCTTTCCACGCGGTGGGTCCCCGGTCGGCAAGGTCCGACCCTTCGCCCTTCGGGGCCGGACGCGCGGCCGAAAGGACCGGGCCGTCTCGCCGCGCTTCCGGCTCGGCGTCCTGCGTCGCCTCGAGGGATCCGTTCGCACGGCACTTACCGCGGGGCCGGTCGGCGGGCACCTAGTCATGCGCTCGTGGGACCGGCCCGCCGACGGTCGCGGAGCCGCCAGCGCTCCGGCCGAAGGAAGCCCCGGAAGAACTTCGCGACGAAGACCGGTGTATAGGCCAGGTCGACGGCTCGGCGGGAGTTCATGTGGAGGAGGAGGATCACCGAAAGCGAGTTCGAGAGCTCGGCGAGGCTCCAGCCCGCGGCGATGCGGACCTGGGCGCCCTGCCACTCGGGCCAGTCCCCGCCCCGGTACGTCCCGCGATGCCGCATCGCCTCCGGAACGTAGGCGACCCGAAGACCCTCCCGCGCGAGCGCGCGGCGAAGATAGTACGTCTCCGCTCCTTGGGCGCCGTCCGGCATCTCGATCCCCCGGGCCCACGCACGGGGCAGGACCGTCAGCCCGAGCGGGAGACCGTAGAAAAAACGGTGGCCGATCGCGGTACCGACCACCGCCCCGACGCGGGGGTCGCGCATCGCGCCGAGCGCGGCCACGGCGAAGTCCGACCGGCAGAGCGTGACGTCGCTGTCGAGGAAGAGGACCCGGTCGGTCGACGCCGCCGCGAGCGCGAGCCGGGTCGCTCGGCCGATGCCGACGTCCTCGGTGTGGACCTCGGCGCCGAACCGGCTCGCGATCTCCCGAGTCGCGTCGGTGCTGTCGCGATCGATGACGAGGAGCCGCTCCACCGGGAACCGCGCTCGCACCGAGGCGAGGCACTCCTCGAGCGTGGCGGCCGAGTTGAACGTGCGAACGAGCACGTCCATCCTCGCTCCGGACCCGTCCGTCCCCGCACCGCCCGGGAGTGGAGCGCCGGCGGAGCGCACTACGATCGGAGGCACGCCCCGAAACAGTCGGGGGGAGGATTATCGCTTTGCGGGGCTCACTCGGTACGGGCCGGCGGCCGACCTCGGGTCGCCGAGGCGGAGCGGCCGCGCGTCCGTCCTCCCGCCGCCGGAGCGGGTCCCTCCCGGCGAGCGGGAGGATCGCGTAGGTCGGGGCCGCGTTGCTCGGCGGGGTCCCTTCCGCCCGCGCGGCGGCGGCCGACCCACCCGGCGGAGCGGAGGTCGAGACGGCGGACGGCGGCGGGTCGCCGAGGCTGATGTTCGTGGGGAGGATCACCGGCGATCGCGTCGAGGAGAATTGGGGAAAGAAGCAGGAGAGCCCCGACGCGCTCGCGACCCGTTCGTTGAGGTCCGGGAGGCCCCAGTTGGAATCGATGAGGCGGAGCACCGACGCCGGGTCGAGCGGGTCGGAGCAGACCGTCCCCGCCGGGGTCCAGGGGGAGATCGCGAGAAACGGGACGCGGAACCCGTCCTGGCCCGTCGAGGACATCGGCGGCGGAACCGGGTCCCAGTAACCGCCGTTCTCGTCGTAGAAGAGCAGGATCGCCGAGGAGTTGGCCACCGGGCTCTCGAGGATCGAGTCGACCACGGCGACCGTCCACGCCTCGCCGAGCGTGACGTTCTCCGGGGGATGCTCGCTGTACAGCGGGCTGGGGGACGGGTCGATGAACACGACCGAGGGTGGGTCGCCGCCGCCGAGCTGGGATGGGAGGTCGGTGACCGCCACGATCCGGGGCGCGTCGCACGGGGACCCGCTCACGGCCGGAAAGAGGTTCGGGGTGAGCCCGACCGACCCTCCCGCATACTCGTACGCCCACGGGATCCCCGCGGCGGTGAGTTGGCCCAGGATCGTCGGCTGAGAGGTCACGTTCGCGGGGGGCGGGGAGTCGGCGTCCCAGCTGTTCGCGAATCCGGTGAGGTCAAAGACGCGGTTCGGCTCCGTCGGGCCGAGGACTCCCGTGAAGAACTCGTCGGCGAGGCCGTAGTCGCTGGCGTAGTCGTAGTAGTCGGGGATCTGCTGGGCCGTGTAGAGCCCGGCCGCATCCTGGGGCGCGGGCGCCCCCGAAGCGTTCGCCTCGGCGACGAACAGGTTGTTCCACCCCCCGTTCAGGTCGATCTCGTCGGCCGCAGCCGTGTGCGGAAGGTCCGGGGTGGAGTCTCCGGTGAGCTCGAACGGGTGGGCGTCCTCGGTGCTGTCGAGCGCCACGGGGAGCGACGCGTTCGGCGGGTTGCCGACGACCCCGGGGTCCTCTCCGAAGAAGTTCTCGAAGGAGTGGTTCTCCTTGATGATCACGAAGAGGTGCTGGATCGGCGTCGCGGTGGGGGGCGACGAGTTCCACGAGGTCGTGCACGAGACCGGTGTCGAGAACCATCCGAGACCCGCCCCAGCGACGGCCGCCCCGACCACCGCCACGACGACCGCCACCGCGACCGCGGCGAGACGCGTTCTTCGCCGGTAGGCCGAGCGTTCGGTCGGACCTCGTGCCGACGTCAAGGCTCCCATCCGCCGCGGACCGCGGGTGACCGAGCCCGGCCTTCGAGCCGGTACCGGCACCGTTCCCGAGCATCCCGTGTCCATCTATATATCCGAAGGTCGCGTGCGCGGGGCGGAGCGGAGGATGTTGTCCCTCCCGGGCTCGAGCGACGGACCGCAGCGGGCACTGGTCGTGGTCGTCGTCGTGGTCGCGGTGGCTCTCGTCTGCGCCGGTCTCGTGACGGTGAGCCGGCGTCCGGCTCCCGCGCCGAGCGGGCTACTCGCGTCGGTGGCCAATGCGACCGCGTCGCTCGGCGGCGCCTTCCAACCGGGGGTGATCCTCGCGGGCGGGTCGAACTCGAGCGCGACGCTCCTCGGCGGGATCGGGGTCTACGACAAGGCCACTGACTTCTCCTTGCCGGTGCTCACCGACGTCCGGGACCGCGCCGGGGTTCCGAGCGTGGAGAACACCACCGCGCTCATCAACCAGTACTTCTGGGAGGGAGGGATCTACTCGATCGTGTGGAACGGCGCCGAGTGGCTCCTCACCGGCCAGGCGGGATGGGGCGGCGGCAATACGGGAACGGCGATCCTGGTGGACGGCTCTCAGGTGGTCAACCTCACGCCGATGGTCGCTGCGGACTTCGCGGGCGGAGGGATCTGGGCGGCGGGATGGAACGGCACGTCCTGGCTCCTGGGCGGGAATGCGAGCGCGGGCCCCGAGCTGGTCTCCCTATCGGGGGACCGGGTCACCAACCTCACGGGCTTCGTGAGCGCGCACGCTTCACCGAGCTGGTATCAGTACCTCGAATGGAACGACAACGAGTGGCTCCTCGCGGGAGAAGGGATCCTGGGTCTCTTGCGCGGAACCGACTACTTCGACCTCTTTCCGGCCTCCCCGTTCGGGGGGAACGGGGTGTACGCCGCGGGCTGGAACGGCTCGGCGTGGCTCGTCGGGGGCGGGTCGGGGCACCTCGAAGTGATCCGCGGGAGCTCGCTCGCTCCCGGGCCTCCTCTACCCGCGGACCTCGACCAATCGATCCTCTCCGTGCAGCCCCTCTCCCCCGGCTGGTTGATCGCCGGCAAGGGGACTTCCGCCCAGGGAGGGATCGCGCCGGGTCTCGCCGATTGGAACGGGAACGCGGTCGGCGCGGGGGTGACCGACCTCGGCCCCCTCCTGCCGAAGTCGTTCCTCGGCGGCGAGGTCTGGGGAGCCGTACCGGTGTCGTCTCCCCCGGGGCTCTCGTTCTACGTCGTGGGCCAGGGGGCCTACAACTTTACGAGCGGGTTCGGGCTCGGTGCGCTCGCGGTTCTCACCTTCTCGGACGGCTCGGCGACCGCGACCAACACGACGGAGCCGGTGCGGTCGATCGGAGGCCCGGGTGCCGCGGGTGAGCGGGAGAGGTGATCCGATCCCGATGGCACGGCGGGACGACCGGCGCGGGGTCGCGGAGACACCCGACCCCCCGTGCCGGGGCCGGGAGGGCGACGTATGAAGTGGTTCTCCGAGCGATGGATCCTGAAGTACCTCATCTCGGACCACGGGATCTGTCTGGGCGTCGATACGAAACGACGATCGTACCTTTTCCTCGCCTCGAAGCGGGGCCTCTTCTGGAGCCCCCGGCCGGTGGGCGACACGGTCGTGGAGGACCTCGACTACGAGATCCCGTTGATCGACCGCGCCCTGCGCGGCCCGCCCGGGCTCCGCGAGCACGAGGGTCCGGCGGGGCGGGGATGACGATGGCGTCGAGGGGGACCGTCCACGACCCGAGCGTCCCCGCGCCGACCCCGAGTGGGGACGCGCGCCGGCTCGGCCACGGGCCCACGCCCTCCGACCCCGTGCCCGGGGATCTCGACCGGCTCCCGTCGATGATCGGGTCGACCGACCAACTGCTCCTCGAGCTGCCTCGGTCGGAGGTCCCGCTCGCGTACGTCCGGGAGGGGTCGACGGTCTACCTCGTCGAACAAGGAGCCTCGCTCTGGGCCGTCCGCGCGCTCCGCGAGGGCGCCGTCCGGCTGAGGTGGCGCGACGAGCGAAGGTCCGCGTCGGTCGCGCTGGTCGTGGGGGCCGACGATCGAGAGCGTGTCCTCGAGCGCTTCCGGGAGAAGTACGGACGGGACCGGGTGGAGCACTGGTTCCACCCCGCGGGCCGCATCCTCTCGGCGGCGCTCTCCCGGGATGCCTCGCCGATCGCCGTGGATCCGTCCCGTTATTTCGGCTGGCTCGAGAACGAGTTCGACTCGATCGCGGACGACTACGACCGCCATATCTTCGGCAATCGCGTCAACCGGTTCTTGCGGCAGCGCTCGCTCGAGGTCCTTCGGGCGAGCTTCCCCCGACCGAGCCGGCTCCTGGAGATCGGATGCGGCTCGGGGACCGAGACGCTGGAGATGCTCGAGGCGGGCCACGAGGTCGTCGCCGTCGACCTCTCGGCGCGGATGCTGGAGGTGCTCCGCGCGAAGGCGGTGCGCCGGGGACTCGGAGAGCGCCTGACCACCCGCCACGCCCGCGCGAGCGCGATCGGGGCCCTCGCGCACGAAGCGGGGTGGAGCCCCTTCGCGGGCGGGTACTCGACCTACGGCGCCCTCAACTGCGAACCGGATCTGGTCCCCGTCGCCGAGGCGGTCTTCTCCCTCCTCGCCGAGCACGCCTCGTTCGTCGCGGGCGTCTACAACCGCTGGTGCTGGACGGAGATCGTCGGCTACGCGCTCACGGGCCGGTTCCGGCGCGCGCTCGCGCGCTTCGCCGACCCGATACCGGTCGGAAGGTCCCGCTTCTGCGTCGACACCTTCGCCTATTCCGTCCCGGCGTTCCGACGCCTCTGGGAACCGTTCTTCCGGATCGACCGGGTCGAGGGCGTGGTGGTGGTCCTGCCGCCGTCGGACCTCGCGCGATACCTGGAACCGTTCGAGCGGGCCGTCACCGGCTGGGAGCGCCAGGACGCGTCGCTCGGCCGGAAGGGTCCGTTCCGATACCTCGGCGACCACTTCCTCATGGTGCTCTCGCGGCGCGAGGGGTCCGGACCCGCCGGCTCCGCGCCCCGCGGGAGCTCCGGTGGGGGGGTGGGCTGACATGCCCGAGCGGATGCCGCACGCGGAGGGGCCCGTGCCGTGCCGCCGCTCGGGGAGCGGGGAGTCCGGACCGACCGACCCGGGGGTCGCGCGAGTGGCCGTCCTGCTCGACGTCGCCGCCGAGCTCGGAACCGGGGTCCGCGTCGAGGAACTGGCCGGACTGCTCCCCAAGGATGCTTCCGACCTCTCCCCCCACTTCCGCGAGTGGCTCACCGCCCGCCCCGATCTCGCCGAAGTGGTCGATGAGTGGGCGTTCCTCCCGGGTCGGGAGCTGCGACCGGATCCGGGCGCAGCGGCACGGGCCGCCGACTACGAAGCGGCGGCCCGGAGTGGATGCGACGAGCGACTGGGCGGCTCGAGCCCGTGGCTCCGCTGCGTCGCGATCACGGGGTCGACCGCCTACGGCGCGCCGCGCGCGGGGGACGACCTCGACCTGTTCCTCATCACCCGTCCGGGGCTCCTGTGGCTGGTCATGGCGCGGATCTACGCGGGGCAGTGGATCGCCCGGTCGGCGGGGAAGCTCCGACCGGGCCCCCGCTGGTGTGTCAACTTCGTGCGGGACGAATGCTCCGCGACCGAGGAGTTCGGCCGGCCGGGAGACCTCCTCTTCGCCCGCGAGGCGCTCACGGCCCGGGTCCTCTGGGGCGAAGAGTACTATCGCCGCCTCCTCGACCGCGCCGGCTGGATGCGGGCCGAGGTGCCGGGGCTCTACGCACGTCGGCGCGACGGCGCGCGGGAGACGGCCGCGGAGCCGGCGGCCCCCCCGCGTCTCCTCCGGCTGCTCAACCTCCTCGCGTTCGTCGCGGTCGCTCCGTACCTTCAGGCGGTCGGACTCCGCCGGAATGACCGGCTCCGTCGTGCCGGCCGTGGCGAGGCCCTGTTCCGGACCGAGACGACCCGGCGCCGGCTCTCGATCTCGTCGGTCAGGTTCGAGGCGATCCGCCGACGCTACTCCGGCGGGGGGCTCGCGCCCCCGGTAACCGCCGCCATCGGGCGTGGTCCCGGCGGGGCGGCAGCCGATCCCACACCGCGAGAGCGAGCGAGAGGCTCTCCAGCGCGACGAGCGCCGGAAGCGAACCCCGATGGGGATCCGCCTGGATCGCCCTCGCCAGGATCCTCCGGCCCCGGCGCGGCTCGCGGATCAGGAGGCTGACCATCGTCGTCGGGACGACGCCGGCCGCCCTCGTGACCTGGGCGTGCCCCGCGTAGATCCTGCGCCGTTGCCGCAGGTACCCGAGCGCCGTGGTAGGGGTCTCGACCCGGACGCGAGCCTCGGTCGCGTAGCGGAGCGATCCGTGGGAACGCACGAGCGCCGCCCCGAGCTCCGCCCCGTCGTTCACCGTCTCGGCGGTGAACCGCGATGCGACCGGAAGGCTGAGCAGAAGCAGCTCGTCCGAAAGATGGTTCCCGCTGCCGTCGTCGATCGTGCTCCGATGGACCTCGTCGTGGATCGCCCAAAGCAGGCTGAGCACCCCATCGAGCGCCCTGTCTCCCGCTCGGGATCGGGGGATCGGCCTGCCCATGACCGCGAACGGGGGGGTGAGGTCCGCCGCGGTGCGGAGCAGGCTCCGCACCGCGTTCGGTTCCGCCTCGGCGTCGCCGTTCAGCAGCACGACGGCGTCGCCGTCGGCCCGGTCGAGGACCTCGTTGAGCGCGAGGCCCTTGCCCTGGCGCGTCGGTTGAACGATCAACCGCACGCGGGGGTCCGACGCCGCGATCGCCCGGACCCGCTCGACCGTCCGGTCGGTGCAGCCGCTCGCGACGACCCAGATCTCGCTCCAAACCGCGGCGTCCCCGAGCTCCTGGTCGGTGAGGGACCGGATCGCGGTCGCGACGGATGCTTCTTCGTTGTGCGCGACGACCCCGCCGACGAGCGATATCGGCGCTCCGCTGGGCGTGGGCGGCATCCCCCGCCCGGCCCATGCCACGCGCTAAGATAACTCCGCGAGAGGGTTCCCGCGGCGATGGCCTCGGCGACGCCGGACTCTCCGCCCGCTCCGGCCGCCGCCCCACGGATCGGAGGGCCGCGGCTCTCCTCCCTGGCGTGGAAGACCCTGTTCGCGGGGCTCTTATTGCGGGAGGCGTTCTCGTTCTGGACCGGCCACCCGTACGACTTCGAGATCTGGATCCGCACGGGCTTTGCGGTCGCCCACGGTCAGAACCCGTACGCGTTCTGGCCGCCGGTCCCCGGGGTGAGCATCGCCTACTACCACCAGACCCTCCCCTCGGCGAGCTACCTTCCGTTCTGGCCCCTTCTCCTCGGGGGGCTCTACCGCGCATGGGAATCCGTCGGCTTCGGCAACCGGTTCGTCCTGTACTTCTTGTTGAAGCAGCCGTCGATCCTCGGCGACGTCCTCGTGGCCTACCTCCTCTACCGCGTCGTCGACGCGTGGGGCGGCGGAGCCGTCCGTGCCCGGGCGGCCCTCACGTTCTGGTCGTTCTTCCCCTACGCGATCATCGTGAGCGCGATCTGGGGGCAGTTCGACTCGCTGGTCGTCGCGCTCATCCTCGCGGCGTTCCTCGTGACGGGCCCCTTCGAGCGGAGCGTGCTCTACGGCGTCGGGATCTGGGTCAAGTGGATCACCGCGATCTACCTCCCGCTCGAGTTCTTTGCCGCGCGGGGGTGGCGACGGTCGTACGTCCTCGTCGCGGTCCTGCTCCCGGCGGCGGCGACCGCGCTCGTCTTCTACGCTTTCGGCTGGGGGTTCACCAACCTCGCCGCCGCGTCGGCGTCGGAGACGCGCGGAGGAGGCGGGGGGATGAACTGGGTCGGCGTGATCACGTCCGGCCCGGTCCATCCGCTTCTTGCGGCCGTCTCCGGGGTCTACTTCGTCCTCAGCTACCTCTGGGTCCCCGCGGTCGTCGTCGGCGGATGGGTCGCGGCCCGATGGTTCGCGACCGAACGTCCCCGCGAGTGCCTGCGCGCGATCATCCTGGTCACCGCGCTCCTGCTCCTCTTCCGCTGGGGGCTCTACGAGCAGTACATGGTCTACCTGTTCGCCCTCGTCCTGCTGGACGTCATCGTGTTCGAGCCGGAGCGCCGCGCCCTCTTCCGGACGATCGTCGTCCTCGCGACGGTCTACCTCTTGTTCAACAACGAGTTCGGGATCCGGTTCCTCGCCCCGCTGAGCCCGTCCGTGACGCAGTTCACGGACGCGCTGGACGGGAATGCGGTGTTCTCCGTTCTCCGGACGGTCGCGCTGATCGTCCTCGCCCTGCTGGTCACGGTGACGCTCGTTCAGATCGTGGTCGGATACTACCGGGACGAGCTCCGCCCCCGCCCCTGGGTCGTGGGAGCGCGCCTCTCGAGGCCCCTCCCTCCGGAACGCTCGTGACGGGGATCCGCTTCGAGGGCCGGCGCGGGTACTGATGCGCGTGGTCGAGCTCTCCCAGCGGTTCCCTCCCGCGATCGGGGGAGTGGAGGCGACCCTCGCCGAGCTCGTCCGGGCCCTCCGGGGGGAGGGCATCGACGTCGACGTCCTCACGACGGACCTCGAGCGGGTCCGACCGTTTCGGCACCTCGACCAAGACGCAAGCGCGCCGCGGGACGGCGTCCACCGGTACCGCGCGTACCGCACCCTGCCGCTCCCCTTGGGGCTCGGGGTCGTTTCGCCGGGCATGCTCGCCGCCGCGCTCTCCACGCGAGCCGACGTCCTCCACGCCCACGCCTTCGGGTACTGGCCGACTTGGGTCGTGGAGCTGGCCCGGCGACGTCGCCGGCTCCCCGTGGCGATCACCCCGCACCTGGACCCGGGCCGTCACCGCGTCTTCTCGGGACTGTATCATCACCTGGTGGCGCGGGGCACTCTTCGTCGTGCCGACCGCATCATCGCGCAGAGCGGCGTCGAGGAGGAGCTCCTCCTTCGGCTCGGTGCCGACCCGGCGGTCCTCGTCCGCATCCCGACGGGGATCGCGCTCGACGAGTTCCGGCCGCCTCGCACGGTACGCTCCGGCGCCACGATACGGCTGCTCACCGTGGGGAGGCTCGACCTCGAGCAGAAGGGGCTGACGACGCTTGTTCGTGCGTTCGCCTCGATCGCGCCGCGGCGTCCGGTCGAGCTGCACGTCGTCGGGGACGACTGGGGGGCTGCCCGGCCGCTCGCGTCGCTCGCGGGCGAGCTCGGAGTCGCCGATCGCGTTCGCGTCTCGGCGTCGGTCTCCCGCGGCGAGGTGCTCGCGGCCTACGGCGCCGCGGACCTCTTCGTGCTCCCGTCCCGGTTCGAGTCGTTTCCGCGGGTCCTGCTCGAGGCGATGGCGGCCCAGCTCCCGATTGTCGCCACGAGGGTCGGCGGCGTCGCGGAGTCCGTCCTCGAAGGGCGGAACGCACTGTTGGTCCCCCCCGACGACCCCCCGGCCCTCGCCGCGGCGATCCTCGAGCTCTTGGACGACCCAGCGCGACGCCGGCGGTTCGCCGAAGAGAGCCTCCGGCGCGCCGCGGAGTTCGACTGGAGGCGCATCGCTCCCCGGTACCGATCGCTGTTCGAGGGGATGATCCAAGCGAGCTGAGCCGTCCTCGAACGCTCCCGGACCGGTAGCGGACGAACCGCGGGACCGACCCGGATCGAAGGGTGGGGCCGCTCCGCCGATCGCTAGGGTGGCCGGGCCTATCGAGACCCGCCATCGCCGGGAGATGAGGGTCGGTCGGGGCGTGAGGGAGCGCGAAAGTGGGCGCGTGCCTCGGGCGGCGCCGCTCGGGTGGATGGCCGTTTACGCGCTCATCGCCGTTCCGGTGGGGGGGATGCGTTCCCATACACCCTTCCGCGGACGAAGGAAGAGGGAGCCGTCGCGACCGACGGATCTCGTGACCTCCCCGGCGAGGCCGGCCGATCTCCGTGGCCGCTAAAGATTTCGGGGCGCCGATGCGCAAATCCCGGCCCCCCGCCCGCCTCACGACGAACGGGGCGGGGCTTACGAGGGGCCCGAAGGGGTCGGTAGGGGGACGGGGGCGCCCGGCCGCTCCCGGGTGCGCGCAAGCGCGGCGATCCCCGAGAAGAACGCCACGGGACGCACGGCAAGGAGCACGTCGTAGAGATACCGGATGTTTCCCCCGGAATAGGTCTGACGGAACAGGTAGGAGGCGAACGCCGACGCGGAGGAGAACCCGACGGCAGAGTAGGTGAAGATGTCCCCCACGAAGATAAGGGCAAGGAGTCCGGCACCGACGATCCCTCCTCGGATCGCGATCCGGGAGCCGATCCAGAGTCGAAGGACCGCGCCGACGAGGGCGGCGACGGCGGTGACGAGTATCACCTCCTAGTGGAGGAGATAGCCGCGGGTCATCGACCCGAAGTCCGTCCGTAGGTTGGTGTCGGTAACGAGCATCACCCAGCCGGTCGACCTTGCCCCTCTCGAGGCTGAACGCGTACCAAGGGCTTAACTCAGTTCGCGCACTCCGCCGTTGGGTGTTTCTCGCGAATGAGTGCTACGTCCGGGAACGGCACGGCTCCGGCCGCACCGATCAGCCCCCGATCTCACTCCCGAAGGCGGGTCGTCGTCGCGGTGATCATTGTCGTCGTGCTCATCGCGGCCGGGTCGATCGGGTACTACGAGCTCGTTCCCAAGACGACCCCCGCCGCCTGCGCGTCCGCCTCCGGGTCCGTTTCGGGGGCGTACGCGGGGGGATTCACGCACGGTTGTGTCGTGACGTTCCAGTACACCGGGAACTATCAGTGCACCCCCGGCTTGAGTACTCTGTTCCCCGGTGACGCGAACGCGACCAACGCGACAAAGGAGACGACCTGCGCCGTCGGTGCGGCGAATCAGACTGCGGTCAACCAGGTGCCCGAGTGGATCCTGGTACCCGCCTTCGCGGGCCTCTCGATCTTCGGCGTCAGCGCCCTCGGCTCGACCGCCCGTGGGTTCCCGACCTTCAACTCGTCTACGATCCTCACCGACTGCGGGGGGGGAGGATCTCCGACCGCATGCCCGGACCACCCCACCTACATTTACTCGCCCGCCTTCACGGCGGTCGAGCTCCACCTCGGGCTCAAGAACGGCTACGGGGGCCTCCCGCCGGGGGTCCTCCCGACCCCCGCGCACGACCACTTGATCAACACCTCTTCTACGTACCCGAATGTGCCGTGGGGGACGATCGCTGTGCTCGTCTTCGACCCCAACATCTTCCCCGACCGAGCCACGGGAACGTGCGCAGCGTCGGTCGCCTCCAACCTCTCGTCCCCGACCGGGAACTGCCTCAACTCCCTCGCCGCCCTGGAGCGGGCGCTCACGACCCCGAGCACGGCGGTAGCCACGGCGAATGGGGCGAACCCGATCTGGCAGACCCTCGGCATGCCCCCCCTGCAGGTCGTCGTCCCGGGCGACCTCTCGATTCCCCAGATTGACAACCTGGATTCGAACCTCTACATCCCGTTCTCCGTGTCGCCCGGGGCCCCGCCGACCTTCCCGACCTGATGGTCGGGGGCGGCCGGGGTGAACCCGTGTCGGTACCGGGAGTCCGCGACGGCGCGGACGTTTCGGGCGGGGAGGCGTACGGCTCGGAGCTATTGGGCAGTCACTCTCCAGGGTCCGGGCTCCGCGAACCGGATCGACCGGCTTGCCCGACGTAGACGAGGAACGGGAAAGAGTACCCACGGGAGAAATCTTGCACTCCCCCGTGCCCGACTCAACCGCCCGAAACCGTGCAAGGGTCTCGGTTCGGGAGCGGTTGGAAGGCAGGGCATTCAGCGACCCTCACGAAGACTTCCTCGCTCGATGTTGAGAACCCCAGAGGTATCGACCGGCCCCGGCTACGGACCTCGGTGCACGGGTGGCGGTAGGTTCCGTCAGCCGTCGGACGGTCCCTCCCCCACCGGCGGAATCCGGCCCGGGCCGTCGCGGAACCGTGCGACCGGGGAAGCGGGAAATATGCCGGCGACCTCGGGGGTGGACCGCGACGGCGCAGTGCGGTCCGCACCCCCTCGAGGTGACATGGCACTCTTCCCGGCCGCACCTGAGACCGCCCACCCCGTGGGCGGGCACTGCCGGTCCGCCCCGAGCGGGTCGCCCGTCGCGGTACCGATCCCGAGCGCGTGCGAGGGTCCGCAGGACGGTGGCCCGGGCTCGTCCCCCACACCGAGCCCCGACGTTTCGATCGTGCTCGCCACGCTGAACGAGCGCGACAACCTGCCGACGCTCTTCGAGCGTTTGTTCCAACTTCCCCTTCCGCGGTGCGAGGTGATCGTCGTGGACAGCGGGAGCCACGACGGGACCCGCGAGTTCGTCGTGGAGCGGGCCGCGAGCGATCCGCGGATCCGGTTGCTCCGTGGGGCGCAGGGGCAAGCCCTCGTGGGGGCACAGGTCCAGGGGATCCGGTCCGCGGCCGGTCCGCTCGTGGTGGTGATGGACGGGGACCTCCAGCACCCGCCGAGCGTGGTCCCCGAGATCGTCGCCGCCCTTCGAGATTCCACCGCACTCGCGATCGCGAGCCGGTACGCCCCCGGCGGCTCGGTGGGCGGCCGGGGGATGCTCCGGGGCCTGATCTCCCGGGCCGCCCAGCTCGCCGCGGTCTCCGTAATCCCCGAAGCGCGCCAGGTCTCGGATCCGTTGAGCGGCTTCTTCGGCTTTCACCGTGACTGCTTCGACGCGTCCGCCGCGGACCTTCGGGGCTACAAGCTCCTCCTGACCCTCCTGGTGCTCTGCCGTGACCTCGGGGTCGCGCAGATTCCTTACCGGTTCGAGGAGCGGAGGGCCGGATCGAGCAAGATCACCCGTGACCCGGCGTTCGTCCCGGTCTTTCTCTCCGAGCTTTTCGCGGTGCGCCGCCTCGCCCGGCACTCCCGCGATTCCTATCCGGTGCTTCATTCACCCCCCGAGGGCCGCTCGCGACCGCGGCTCGGTGGCGGCCCGCGTGCCGCCGCCGGCCCGGTCGGCCGGCGAGGCGCGGGACCGTGAGCGAACGCGGGTGGGCGACGCCCCGTCGCCGGGGATCGGCGGTCCCCTCCCACGGGAGCGCGCGCGCGAAGACCTCCATCGCCGCCGCCTGGCGGGCCGGGTCCCCTTCCAGGTACCGCATCGTCGTCGCGATATTGTCGTGCCGTAAGAACCCCTGAACCGCTCGATAGACCCCGTCCCGGGCGGCGTCGGGGGATCTCAGGAGGGTCCGCTCGAGCAGGGACGCTCCGGTCCGACGGAGCATGTGCGTGGAGAGGTGAACGGGGATGCCTCGGACGGCGAGACGTCGCTGGAGGATGAGCATCCATCGGTTCGCTCCCCCCTCACCGTACGGGACGAACCGACCTCCTCGGCGGTGCACGAACAGCTCCTCGGGCACCGGAACGAGCGGGGCTCGGCGAAGGAACCGCTGGACCCCACGGTTCCGCCACCAGAGGTAATCGCGTAGGGCCGGCGCGAGCGA
>JBOGRO010000005.1:0-37074 GCA_050749465.1 Thermoplasmata archaeon
GCTGTTGCTTCCCTACGCGCTCCTCAAGGAGATGTCCCGATGAGGTCGAGAAAGCCGTACCCGTTAGTTGCGGCCGTACGGTTTGGGGTGGGGGACGGCGAGCGCAAGCCCGCCTCCTACCCTACTCGGATAGGAAGTAGCCAGCCAACCCCTTCGGCCCCGGGTCGCCCCGGGGCCGCTTTTCCCATAGGGGCAAGGCGCGGAGGTGCCCATGGGCGGCCCCACGTTCCGACGGTCGCAGCTTCCAGTTTCCGAGTCGACCACAAACCGTTAATGAGCGGTCATGGCTTCCGGTCACGATTATGGAGTCCCAAGCTTCGAGATCGGCCCACTCGACTCACGCGGTTCCGTCCGGCCGTCCCCTCGCGGAGATCGGTCTAACCGCGAAGAGCGCCCGGGAGCTTCGCGGGCGACTCTCGTCGTTCGCCCACGAGTGGGATGACCCGAGGATGGACGTTTACGACTCTGAGGCTTGAGCGCGGCGCGGTCTACCTGGTTGAGTTTCCGAACATCGACTTTCGGACTTGGAAACCCCGGCCCGCTCTGCTGGTCCAGGACCCCGGAGTCCAGGGACCATACTCGGACGTCTTAGTAGCGGCCATCACCTCCTCGGTCGAAACGGTCGGCCCGACGCGGCTCCTCGTCCGCATGGCATCCATCGAGGGGCGTGCGATGGGGCTCCGTACTGACTCGGTGATAGCTCTCGATAATCTTGCTACGGTGCCGGGCGAGCGTTTGCTCCGACAGATTGGCAGCTGCCCGGTCATGGATCGCGTGAACGTGACCCTTCGAAAGATCTTGGCATTGACCTAACGCACCGAAACGCATCTCCCGTCCGTGTCTTCGCGAGGAAGAGCGATGCAGCCCGGCATCCGGAAGCCGCAGAGAGAGTCGCTAACCCCGATCGAACGGCAGACCGCGATTCGTTACCTGTGGACGGTCATAGGCAATCGCTTGCCGAGAACACAAACCCGAAGGACGCGAACCCGCTCTCAGTGTAACTCGAGTCCATTGCCGATAAGTTAAGGGTCCTCCCACCGCCCTCCGGCTGACGTTTCCACTGTAACCGTCGCTCTTTTTCCGGCCCCGTCAACCTCTATGGGATGCCGCCGCATCCGTCGACCTCAGTGCAACCGATTCCCTTCGAGCGTGGCCAGGTCGAGGAGGCGCTTACCCGCCTCCTCCCCTCCGAGACGATCGAACAGTTCGCACGGGAGACCGGGTTCATCGAGCGCGAGCGGAAGGTTCAACCCGTCGCCTTCCTCTGGGTCCTCGTCCTCCACTTCGGCACCCGCCTCACCCGTCGTCTCGCCGAGCTGAAGAAGGGGTACGACAAGCGGTTGGGCCTCGCCACGATCGCCTACCCCGGCTGGTATCTCCGCTTCACTCCCGAACTCTCGAAGTTCCTGAAGAGTGGTGTGAAGAAATCGGTGGACGACGCCCCGGACGAGAGCGGTCATCCGTAGGCCCTCCGAGCCAAGTACCTTCGCATCGCGAGGTCGTAGACTCCTCGGCGGGTCTTCCTCGCCAAGAGCCTCACCAACAGGTTCCGCAGTCCGCCTCCCCACCGCGCCCACTTGCGCTTGCAGCGGTCGGCGATCATCCCCATCACCCGCTCGACCCCGTTCGAGGTCGCGGGCATCCGAACCCCGTGCACCGCCACCTCCGCGAAGACGACCAGCGCCTTCGCCTCCCGACGCACCGCTCGGGCCGTCCGAGGACAGGCGCCTCGCTCGAGTCGTTGAGCGATCCCCTCGAGTTCGACCAGCGTGGTCCGCACCCGGTCGGTGATCGCCCACCACTCCCCACGGAGTCGGTGGACCTCGACCGAGTTCCTCAGGTGCGCGAGGAGGTTCCGCACGGGGGTCTGGATCTCTTCGCGTTCGAGGAGACCGACCCCCTCCTCCTGGAGCAGGGTTCCCAGTAGGCGGACGAAGTGGACGTGGCAGAGCTGATGCGCTCGGGCGGGGAACGCCATCAACCCGGTGTCGTCGTCCGTCACCAATAGGTCGACCGGCCGTCCTTCGAGCACGGAGGTCGGCGCTCCCCCGACCTTCACCTCGGCGAGGTGAGCGTGGTGGTCGGGGTCCATCGTGATGGCCGCGTGGATGGCGTGCTGCCCGCCCCTCCTCCCCTGCGCCTTGACGAATGTCGAGTCGGCCTCATGCACCGACGCCTCGACCGGCGGCGGAGTGGTCGGAGCGTGGAGCGCTCGCTCGACGTCGGGCGAGATCTCCTGCAGGAAGTTCCAGACGGTGCGACGGGGGATGCGGAGTCCGAGGTCACGCTCGATCACCTCGGACGCCTCGCCGTAGGAGGTCCGACTGGCCAGCTCGGCGGCGGCCAGGCGGACCTCCGGGGTGTAGCGCCGCTTGCCGAGGCCGAGCGCCACGGTGAGGGGCGCGAAGGTCCCTCCGAGCTGGCGGTCCCTCACCCGTTGGACCCTCAGGTCGACCCGCCCCATGCGGGTGACGTAGGTCCGGGGTCGCGTGCCGTGCTTGACGAACCGAGGTCTACCGTCCGGGAGCTCGTAGCCGCGGAGGGTCGCCCAGAGGGTGGCCTCCGCCTCCTCGAACAATCGGCGTAGAACGTCGGTCCCGGCGTGGTAGGCGCGGTTCAGCAGATGGCCAAGGTCTATGGGCGTGAGTTCCTCTGTCCTCGTGGGCCTCTCCTCCTGTTGGGTTCTTGGTCGTTCCCATCAGGGGAGAGGTTCCCCCGCCATCAACCGATTCTTTCACACTACCTCGGTGTCGCGGTGCAGGCGGTCCCCACCTCGGGGTCCAACCCCCTGACCGTCTACTTCGCGGCGACGGCATCCGGCGGCACATCGCCCTACTCCTTCGAGTGGGCGTTCGGCGACGGATCGACGCCCGCGACGACCCCGGACACGCTCCACACATTCGTCGCGGGGATGTACACGGTCTACTGCACCGTCACCGACGCGAACGGCCGTCTCCAGCTCGACCCGAGCGGGTCGTACGGGGGGGTGTCGACCCAGAACAACATCCTGGACGACGGCAGCGGCAACATGACGCTCGCGGGGGCGAGCCTGACGATCGCCGAGACAAGCACGTTCGTCCACTACGTTCACCTGAACGGGTCGGGCCTCGGCCAGTACATGGCGTGGCTCGACAGCTCCAACTCGAACGCGACCGCCCTGCTGCTGTCCAACGAGCCCGTCGCAACGGCGGCGACGTACACCTTGAATTGCGCCGTCTTCTCCGTGACGTCGGACAGCCGGCTCAAGGATTTCTCCCCCTACGGCGGGGATCCGCTCAAGGAGCTCGACGCGGTGAGGGTCGGGCAGTACCGGACGCTGGGCGGGGTGGACCTCGGGAGCTGGAGGGCGGGGGTCGCCGCGGAGACTCTCCCCCGAAGCGTGAGCGCGCAGGACCCCGACGGGTGGTACCACGTCCAGCACCCGGACTCGTTCGCCTGGCTCACGGCGTGCGTCAAGGAGCTTCGGTCCGAGGTCGTCGATCTGCGGGCCCGCCTGTCGAACGACAGCGGCAAATAGCGGAGTCGCCGGCACGGTGTGGCCGTGTTGCTGGGCCAAGTCCTGCGCTGCGCGAGAGACGAGATGCTTCTACGCCCCGATTCCGTGGGCGAGCGCGCCGCGCTCGAGGAGATCCGACGGTTCCTCGCCGCGAACGAGGTTCCGGACCGGTGGCGGGCCCCGACCGAGGAGTTTCTTCTCGCCCTGATCATTCGCATCGTCCCGCGCGACCCGCGCCGCTGACTGGCTCCGAACCGTCCGGGTTAAGGCAGTCCGCCGTTACCGCGTTCGAGCCCGAGTCATGGGCCGGGGGCGATGCGACGTGGTCGAGCGGGACGCAAGACGCGGTTCGGATGGTCGTGGCAGGAGTGGTCCAGGCCCCGACCGCGTGAAGTTACTCTCCTCCCACCGAAGCGGCGCCGCCGGGAGTGCCGCGAGTGCGGCCGCCCGATGGAGCGGACCTTGACCTACCGCTTCGACCCAGACCGCCATACATGGCACGACGACCCGGAGCGACGACGCATGGACGCCCGCTGACCGCTCGGAAGGCTCATCGCTCGCGACGCCTTCGCTGAGCCGTGGCCGGCGAGCGGGTTCGGGCGTGGACCGATCAAGTCCGGGCCGACGCGCGGGGGCTCGTCGCCGCGGTGCGGCACCGCGTACAGTTCGGCGACCCGCCGCTCCTCGTGCCGGCGGAGGACGCCGGAGTCTCAACCCTTGCCCTGCTCGACGCGAAGCGGCAGCGGATCCGGCGACGCCGCGCGCTCCTGGGCCTCGATTACGAGGAGTACTCGGGGCCGGGGGCCCGACGGTGATCGTCACGCGGGACCCCGAGCTCTGGACGACCGTCAGGACCGAGGACGGGTCGTTCCTCGGAACGGTATTCCACCCCCGGGGCCAGCAGCCCTACGCGATCGACCCAATATCCGGGGATGTGGTCCGCGGCACGGTCGAAGACCTGAGCGCGATGCTGCGGCGACGCTGACCCGCTCGGAACCGTCCGGATCCGCACGACGGGGCTGATCGGACCGGATCCCCCGTTATCGGGCGGGAGGGCGTTTTGGAGGCCCGAGCGATCCCGGAGATTCACAAGAATCAACGGGGACGGGCGTTCTCGACCCCGGACGGCACCGCAGTTCTACCCGCGCCGACGCGTTGAGTCCTCTCGCTCTATCCGCACCTCGGGCAGCGGTTCTGCCTCCCAGCTCATGGGGGCGAGGCGACGGACCCGATGCGGGGTCTTGCACTTCGGACAGGCGTCGATACTCGAGTCGACGGTCGGGTCATGTGGCCATGTCTCGCCGCACTTTCCGCAGTTGATGGTGGGCATCAGTTCGAAAGAACCGGTACGTGTACAAGACCCTACCCGGCCCGCTCCACTACGAACTTCGACCCGTTGACCGGCATCCGGGCCACCCAACCGTCGGCGAGGTACGTCGGCAGCTCGGACTCCGGGATCACCTGCTGTCGCGGGCCGACCTGGGCCGTACGCCGCGCGGCGCCCTTCCGTAAAGCGTCGACCACGACCGCGACGTCGTCTGTGTCGAACTTCTCGATCTCCTCGTCCGAGTACCACGCGGAGAGGGCGACCCGGTACGCCTCGCGGTTGGACGTCTGCGCCCTCGCCGGCGCCGTGGAAAGGAACGGCTCGCACCGCACGTATGCCTCGCGCATTGAGGCGACGAGGCTGTCGGGGAGCCGGGCCCGACCCGTCGTGTAGTGCCGGGCGGTGACGTCCCCCTTGTGCCCCATCCAAAACTCGGAGTAGTCGCGCGCGACGCGCCCGGCGTTCTGGGCCTCGAGGAGGCGCGACGCGAAGTACGACCGCAGGACGTACGGGCGCGCCGGGATGCCGGCCCGGCGGAGGGCGAGGCGGACCTGGTCGCCGATGTTGAGGGCGCGGACGAACCGCTTCTTGGCCCGGTACGGGTGGATCACGTCGGTGTCCGGCCCGATCGTCTCGCCCTTGCGCGCGCGCTCCTCGAGGACGGTGCGCAGGTACTCGACGCCCTCGGACCCGAGCCACGTGAAGAACGAGTGCCGGGCCTTCGAGTTCGCGGCGCGGACGCGGATCCGGAGCGGCGGTTTGGGGAACCAGAGCCCCTCTCTCGCTTCCGGCTTCTTGCTCGTCGTCTCGACCCCGACGAGGTCCGAGACGCGGAGGCCGTCGGTCCCTTCGTAATTCCCGAGGGCCTCCGGCCGCAGTCCCGAGAAGGCCATGAGCGCGCAGCAGAGGCGCTCGTTCGACGTCCCCCCGAGCAGGACCACCTTGAGCTGCTCCGGCGTCGGGATCTCCTCGTTTTCGAGCGTGGGAGGAGAGTCGGTGCCCGGGATTTTCACCGGGAGGTCGACCCGTCGGCCGTGGTGGAGCAGCCACGAACGGACCGCCTTGAGGGTCGACCGGATGTACTCGCCGCTCCGGCCCTTCTTCGCCTCGGCGTTGACGAACCGGACCAGGAGGTCGCGCAGGTCGGTCTCCTTGGTCTCCCGCTGTGTTATCGCGCGGCGGTCGACGCCCATCTGCCGGCAGAACGCGAGGAGTCGGCGCAGGTAGACGTCCGCCGTGATCTTGGACCCGTTCGCGGTATTCTCGTACCATGACCGTAGGTCGTCGTCGGCGGCCAGTTCGGCGCGGGACCCGGCCGGGCCCCTCGTGTGGTTCCGGCCCCTTGATGCGCCCTGTCCCTCGATTCTTAAACCCTTCGCTCGTACTCTGGCGGAGTCGTCGCGATCGCTTCGGGGAGCCATGCTCCCGGTACAGTCGAGGGATGGCTTTAACCTTTGTAGCCGTGGGCCCAGTCGGATTTGAACCGACGACCTCCCGGTTATCAGCCGGGTGCTCCAGCCAACCTAAGCTATGGGCCCGATAGGCGGCGGGAGTGGCGCTCACCTTTAGAGATTTCGCAGGGAGATCGCGCGCCGGCGGTCGACCCGGCCCCGAAACCGCGCCGCGATCGAGTGAGATCCCCCGGCGGCTCGCGATCGGACGGAGTCCCGACTTTGGACGGCGCGGAAGCCGACGGGTCGCTTCGGCGTTCAAATACCTCCCGGACCCTCCACAAACAGGGGGTCCGATGCGGGTTGTCGTGTTCGGAGCCCACGGAACCCTGGGCTCGCGAATCGTGGACGAGCTTTCGCGGCGGGGCCACACGGTCCGGCCGGTCGTCCGACCGGGGAGAAGAGCCGCGAGGGGATCGGCCCGCATCGGCACCGTGCTCGCGGACGTCACCGACGCCGACGACGTGGCGGCGGCGGTCGTCGGGGCGGACGCCGTCGTGTCGGCGATCGGCCCCGGGCCGGGCGAGGACTTCTCGGTCCTCCACGCGGCGGCGAGGGGTCTTCTCGAGGGGTTGCGCAGGGCGGGAGTACGCCGACTGGTCGTCGTGGGAGGCGCCGGCAGTCTCGAGGTCTCCCCCGGGGTCGAGCTCTCCGAGACGTCGACCTACCCCGAGGCGTGGAAGCCCGTCGCCGACGCCCACCGCACCGCGCTGGCGATCTACCGCGCGGAGCCGGACCTCGAGTGGACGGTCGTCAGCCCGGCTGCACGGATCGCGCCGGGCGCCCGCACGGGCCACTATCGAGCGGGCGGCGACCAGCTCCTCGTCGATGCCAAAGGGGAGAGCCGTATCTCCGCCGAGGATTATGCGGTCGCGGTAGCGGACGAGATCGAGATACCCCGACACATTCGGCGTCGGTTCACGGTGGCCGCCGTATGATCGACGACGTCGCCCCCTCAGATCACCGCTGAGGGTATAACCGGGTGACGACGATCGCGAGGCCATCCGGCGCGGGCGAGACGGTCGGCGGCTCGGCCCACAAGTTCTCGAGCGGGTCGTTCACGGATGGACGCCGGGCGGCGGAGGGGGCCGTACGACCCCTTCACGACCTTCCCGAGGTCCCCCCGCTCGAGGAAGGGGACGTCGGGCAGCTCTCGGGGACGATCTTCCGGCCGCTCGCCCGGTTCCTCGAGGTCTGGCCGCCGGTGACCGCGGGAAGCATCTGTCCCGTCCTTCTGAATCCGGACCCGGGCTCCACCGGCTCGAGAAGACCCGGGTATCACACCGGCTCGGACCACCCGAAGGTCGACGACGAGCGGTGGCGGTGCTTCGCGAACTCGACGCACGACCCCGCGACCGGCGCGGGGACACCGTTCAGCCTGCTGGTCCAGGCGCAGTGGTCGCGGCACCTCGGCGCGCTAGAACCGCGCAATGCTGCCCGTGGCAAGCGCCCGGTGCTCGAAGACCTTCCAGAGACTGATCGCGATCGCGAAGGAGACGATGCCCGCGAGCGCGGTCGCCCCCCAGTAGACGAGGGTCGTCCCGAACGGGTCCTGCGCCACCGAGGCCCGGACCGCGTCGAGGCCCCAGGTGAGCGGGAAGCCGTAGCCGATCCATTGGAGCGCCGGAGGGAGTTGCGCCGCCGGAAAGTTGACCCCCGAGAGGAGGAGCCCGATGAACAGGAAGATGTTCCCGAGGATGATCGACGTACGGAGGTAGAGCGCCACCCCCCCGAGCAGGAGGCCGAAGCCGACCATCGCGAACGCCGTAAGGATGACCGAGACCGCGAGGTTCGGGACGGCCGCGGGCGCGATCTGGACGCCGAAGAGCGTGACCGCGTAGACGATCCCGACCGTCACGGTCGCGAGGCTAACCAGGATCGGGATGAGGCCGCGCCCGAAGTAGAGCGCGAGCCGGTTCGCCGGGGTGACAAGGAGGTGCTCCATCGTCCCCTGCTGCTTCTCGGTGTCGGTCGTCTGGCAGACCGAGAAGATGCTGGAGTAGGTCACGGTGGCGATCGCGTTCCCGAGCGCCGTGAACGCGATCTCCGCCGCGCCGCCGTTGGAGATGATGACGACGAAGACGAAGAAGACCATCTGCATCAACGGGATGATGAACGTCGTCCCGAGGACGAAGTCGACCCGCATGAACCCGAGCGTCGTCCGCGGCGCGATGACGGCGTTCGTCCAGAACGTCCGCCAGAACGAGACGCGGTGGACGGTCGGCGTGCCCGAGGCGAGCGCCATGACGACCCCTCCCCCTCAGTACCAGCTCAAGCTGCCCGAGCTGAGGACGTGCCGCTCGACCCGGTGAAAGACGGTGCCCGCGATCGCGACGTAGACGAGCGTGGTCCCGATGGCGCCGGCGATGTCCGGCCAGAACCCCCAGCCGAAGCCGACGTACCCCGGGATCGAGAGATACCGCAGGGCATCCAGCGCCCAGGTCGGGGGGAAGAGGAGGCCGATCGGGTTCGACCAGAACGGCAGGAGGACGATCGGGAACATGCAACCGGTGCCGACGTAGAAGGCGAACTCCCCGACGTTCTGGATGAACCCGGAGTAGCGGGTGTAGACCCACGCCGCCGAGAAGAGGATCCCGACGCTCGCGAGGGTCAGCATTACGAAGACGAACAGCACGATGAACCCGATCGGGTCCGGCACCGCCGGAGGGCTGCCCGCCGAGACGAGGATGACGAGGTAGACGATCGCGCCGCCGAAGAGGCCGGAGACGACGTTCCAGAGGATCCGGCCGAGCACGACGTAGAGGTACGGGGTCGCCGACTGGATCGTCGGCTCGAGCGTGCCGAACTCCCGGTCCTGCCCGATCGCCCAGCCGCTGCCGTAAAGCGTCTGGCCCCACATGCTCATCATCCCGGCCCCGAGGATCGCGTAGGTCAGGAAGTACGGACCGGCCCCGCGGAACAGCTCGAACGCGACCAGCCCGAAGACGACCGGGGCGATCGTCGACGGGATGAGCCACTGCGGGTCCGCCATGAAGAGCAGGAACGAGAGCCGCAGCGAGGCGAGCGTCGAGCGGCTGCGCGAGACGTTCCCCGTGGCGTCCATCTATTTGGCCTCCTCCTCGACCAGGTCGAGGTAGACGTCTTCGAGCGACGTCCGGCGCTCTCGCACCGCGAGCTCAGGGTGGTTGGTCAGGAGCCGCTGCACGTCCGTGGGCGTGGTCTCGAGGGAGCGGAGGCGGAGCGTGAGTCGGGTCCGGGGACCGTACTCCTCGCTCACGACCTTCGAGACCCCGGGGAGCCGGCGGATCTTCGCGACCTCCTCGTCGTCGAATCCGTACGCCTCGACTTCGAGAGTTCGGTCGCCCCCCACGAGATGACGGAGCCCGTCCACGGTGTCTCGAGCGACGATCTTGCCCTTCGACATGACGGCCAGCTCCGGGCAGAGCTCCTCCGCTTCAAACATGTAATGGGTCGTGAGGAGGATCGTGACCCCGTCGTTGACGAGGGAGCGGACGAGCTTTCGGGTCTCCCGGGCGCTCTTCGGGTCGAGGCCGATCGTCGGTTCGTCCAGGAAGAGGACCTGGGGCCGGTGGAGGATGCCCCGCGCAATGTGCAGTTTCTGCTTCATTCCGCGCGAGTATTCCTCGACGCGCCGGTCCGCGGCCCACGTGAGCTCGACCCGCTCCAGCACCGTCCGGATCCGCTCCTCCCGCTCGTGGGACGGGATGCCGTAGAGGTCGGCGAAGTAGCGCAGATTCTCCCGGCCGTTGATGCGGTTGTAGAGCCCCCGCTCGCCGCCGAGGACGAGGCCGATCCGGGGCCGGAGCCAACTCGACTCGTCCGCGACGTCGTGGCCCAGGACCTTGGCCGAGCCGGTGGTCGGCAGCAGCAGCGTCGAGAGGATCTTCACCAACGTGGTCTTCCCCGCGCCGTTCGGGCCAAGGAGCCCAAAGATCGACCCAGCCTCGATGCTCAGGTCGACGCCGCGCAGGGCTTCGGTCCGGGTGATTTCCCGGAACAGGAACCCCTTGCGGCTCTCGAAGAGCCTCGTAAGGCCGTGTGTTTCTATCGCCGGTGCGGGACTCATGGATGGGGGAGCGGGCGTCAGCGAGCGAGGGGTAGAAATACTCTATGGGGAGTGGGTCAGGTCCCGAAACACTCTCCGGTGCCGAGGGTCCCAACCCCCCGACGCTCGGTGGGGAGCGGCGCCGAGCGACTCACGTCCGCATCGTTATATTAGGAGCGAGGGTCGGCGAGCCGGTGGACGAAATGGTCAGCGCGGTGGCCCCTCCGGCGTCGGCAACGGGGGTCCCCGGACCGGTCCTTTCGGCGGAGGAATCGCTTGCCGCCTACCGATTGATGGTCCTCGCGCGATCGACCGACGAGCGATGCCTCGCCCTCCAACGTCAGGGCCGGATCGGGTTCTACGCACCGCTGATGGGTCAGGAGGCCGCTCAGGTCGGTTGCGCGCTCGCGCTCCGCCCCGAGGACTGGATGTTCCCGGCGTACCGCGAGCTCGCGATCGCGCTGACCCGAGGCGCGACCCTGCGCTCGGTCCTCGACCAGCTGATGGGGAACTCCGAGGACCTGACGAAGGGCCGCCAGATGCCGAACCACTTCGCGTTCGCCGAGCAACACTACGTCACGGCGTCCAGCCCCATCGGGACCCAGATCACGCAGGCGGTGGGGGCCGCGATGGCCGCGCAACACCGCAAGGACCCGATCGTCACGGTCTCGTTCTTCGGGGACGGGGCGACGAGCTCGAACGACTTCCATGCGGGGATGAATTTCGCGGGAGTGTTTCGCGTGCCCACGATCTTCTTCTGCCAGAACAACGAGTGGGCGATCTCGCTGCCCCGGGAGAAGCAGACCCGCAGCAAGACGCTTGCCGAGAAGGCCGAGGCGTACGGGTTCGGCGGGGTCGTCGTCGACGGGACCGACGTGAACGCCGTCTACGGCGCGGTCACCGAGGCCCGGCAGCGGGCCGTCCAGGGCGACGGTCCGACGCTCATCGAAGCGCAGGTCTACCGGCTCGGGCCGCACTCGACCTCGGACGACCCGAAGCGCTACCGGTCCGACGCCGAGGTCGCTCAGTGGAAGGCGAAGGACCCGCTAACGCGGCTGCGAGACGATCTCCTCCGGGAAGGTCGGATCGACGCGGCCGCCGATCAGAAGATCTGGGAGGAAGCGCGGGCTCAGGTCGCCGCCGCGATAGAAGGGTCGGAAGGGGTCGCGCCGATGGCCCCGCACTCGATCTTCGAGGACGTCTTCGCGACGCTCACTCCCCGCCTTGAAGAAGAGGAGCGCGAGTCCGGTCCGTTCCGCTCCAAGGGGGGGGCGTCGGAATGACAGAGCTGACCCTCGTCCAGGCGGTCAACCGGGGTCTTCACGAGGCGATGCGCGCCGACCCGGACGTCCTCGTCCTCGGCGAGGATGTCGGGATCAACGGCGGTGTCTTCCGTGCGACCGAGGGCCTCTTCAAGGAGTTCGGCGAGAGCCGCGTGATCGACACGCCGCTCTCGGAGACGGGGATCGTCGGCACGGCGATCGGGATGGCGCTCTACGGCCTCAAGCCGATCGCGGAGATCCAGTTCCTCGACTTCATTTACCCCGCGTTCGACCAGATCGTCAGCGAGCTCGCGAAGTTCCGGTACCGCTCGGGCGGCCAGTTCCCCTGTCACGTGGTCATCCGCAGCCCGTACGGCGGGGGCATCAAGGGGGGTCTCTACCACTCGCAGAGCACCGAGGCGTACTTCTGCCACACCTCGGGACTGAAGGTCGTCATCCCGTCCACGCCGGCGGACGCGAAGGGTCTCCTCCTCACGGCGATCCACGACGAGGACCCGGTGATCTTCCTCGAGCCGAAGCGGATCTACCGCGCGGTCACCGGGGAGGTGCCGGACGGCGACCACCGGGTCCCCTTCGGGAAAGCGCGACTGGTCCGGGAAGGCGCGGACGTCTCGCTGTTCGCCTACGGCGCGATGGTGCCCCCGACCGTGGAGGCCGCGGAGACCCTCGAGAAAGAGGGGATCCACGCAGAAGTCATCGACCCACGGACCCTGGTCCCGCTGGATGAAGCCGCGATCGTCGCCTCCGTGGAGAAGACCGGTCGCGCGGTCGTCGTCCACGAGGCCGCCCGGTTCTGTGGCTTTGGCGGCGAGGTCGCCGCGCTCCTCGCCGAGAAGGCGTTCTACTCGCTCAAAGCGCCGATCGCCCGCGTCACGGGCTACGACACGCCGTTCCCCTACGCGCTCGAGAACCTCTACCTCCCGAACCCCGAGAAGATCGCCCACGCGGCCCGGACGGCCGTGCGGGCGGCGTGAGGGGGCGACGATGGCCTACGATTTCCGGCTCCCCGACATCGGGGAGGGCGTCGCCGAGGGCGAGGTCGTCCAGTGGTTCGTCCAGGAGGGCGACTCGATCGCCGAGGACGCCCCGCTCGTCAGCATCCTGACCGACAAGGCGAACGTCGAGATCCCCTCCCCGAAATCGGGGAAGGTCGCCAAGATCCACGCGGCGGTCGGCCAGAAGGTCAAAGTGGGGGGTCTCCTCGTAACCATCGAGCCCGCGGGCGGCGCCGGGGCTTCCCTCGCGGCCCCGTTGCCTCCGCCCGCCCCGCCCCGGGCCGCCGCGCCGGCAGCTGCGAGTCCCGCTCCCGCCGTACCGAAGGGCCCGGGAACACCCCCCGCTACGGGTGGAAGGGTGGCCGCCTCCCCGTACCTCCGGCGACTCGCTGCCGAGCGCGGGATCGACCTCTCGAAAGTCCGAGGGTCGGGGCCGGGGGGCCGGATCACCGAGGCGGACCTCGGAGCGCCGACGACTCCCGGCGCCCCGTCGACCCCGCCCGCGAACGCCCCGGTGGAGACACCCTCCCCACCGGCGCCGAGCTCGCCGCGCCCCAGCATCTCCGATGACGTCGCGGAGCGCGTGCCGATCCGGGGCGTCCGGCGAGTGATCGCGGAACACATGGTCGAGGCGACGCACACACCCGCTCCCTTCACGTACGTGGAGGAGGTCGACGCGAGCGAGCTCGTCGTCCTGCGCGAGAAGATGGCGAAGCACGTCGAGAAGCAAGGGCTTCGGCTCAGTTACCTCCCCTTCATCGTCAAAGCGGTCGTCGTGGGTCTGAAGGCGCAGCCGCGGATGAACGCGACGATGGACGATGCGCACGGCGAGCTCGTCGTCCGCTCGGCCTACCACATCGGGATCGCGACCGCGGCCCCGGACGGATTGATCGTCCCGGTGCTCCACCACGCGGACCGCAAGAGCATCAACGAGATCGCCCGAGAGATCCAGGACCTCGCCGAACGCGGTCGAGAGGGCAAGCTCACGCGCGCCGAGCTCACGGGCAGCACGTTCACGATCACGAGCCTCGGGGCGCTCGGTGGCGTCCTCGCGACCCCGATCCTCAACTACCCCGAGGTCGGGATCCTCGGCGTCCACAAGATCACGCGCCGACCGGTGTACCGCTCGGACGGGACGGTCGGCCCGGCCGACCTGATGAACCTCTCCGTCACGCTCGACCACCGCGTCCTGGACGGGATCGTTGGCGCCCAGTTCATCGCGACCGTGAAGGCGTGCCTCGAGGACCCGCATCAATTGTTCGCCGAAATGCGATGACGCGCGTACCGGCCATCGAACCGCTCCCCTACGCGCCGAAGTCCATCGCGAGCCTCCTCGGGAACGCCTGGGAGGAGACGCTCCGCTCGGCGCACCGCTGGATGCGCCTCGGCCGAGCTTTGGACGGGCGGATGCAGGGGCTGCAACGCCAGGGACGCGTCGGCTTCTACGGGGCCGCGACGGGCCAGGAGGCGGTGAACGTCGGCGCCGGACTCGCGACGGGGCCGGAGGACTGGATCTTCCCCGGACTTCGGGAACAATTGGTGGCGCTCGTCCGAGGGCACCCCTTGCCGGTCTACGTGCACCATCTCTTCGCGGACGACCAGGACCCGGGGCGGGGCCGGAACATGCCGTGCCACCCCAGCGCCCGGGAGGTCCACTACGTCTCGATGTCGTCGGTGATCGGGACCCAGATCAGCCAGGCGGTCGGGCTCGCGTACGCCCTCCGCGCGAAGGGCTCGTCCGGGGTCTCCCTCGCGTTCTTCGGGGACGGGGCGACCAGCTCGAACGACTTCCACGCGGGGCTCAACTTCGGCGCGGTGCTCTCGCTGCCCGTCGTCTTCTGCTGCACGAACAACCAGTGGGCGATCTCCGTCCCGACGAGCCGCCAGACCGCGGCCGCTTCCTTTGCGGCCAAGGCGGAGGCGTACGGGTTCTCCGGACGACGGGTCGACGGGACCGACTTCGTTGCGGTCTACGCGGAGCTGGCCCGCGCCCTTCGGGAGACGCGAGCGGGTCACGGGCCGACCTTGCTCGAGTTCGTCACGTACCGATCGACCCCGCACTCGAGCTCGGACGACCCGAGCCGCTACCAGCCCGGCGATTGGGCCTCCCGGGCCGCCGCGCACGACCCGGTCGCGCGCCTCGAGGCGTGGATGCGGGACCAAGGTCTCCTCACCCCGGAGTCGCTCGCGGAGGTCGTGGCGGGGGCGGAAGAGCGCGTTCGACAGGCGGTCGAGGCGGCGGAGGGGACGCCGCCGCCCTCCCCCGCCTCGCTGACCGAAGACGTCTATGCCTCCCCCGTCTCGGGAGCGCGGACCGCGGCCCACTAGAGGAGGAGGGTAACTTGGCCGGCACGTACGCGCGGAGGACCGAGGTCCTGGTCGTCGGGGGCGGGCCGGGCGGCTACATGGCGGCGATCCGCGCCGGCCAGCTCGGGAAGAAGGTCCTGCTGGTCGAAAAGCGGGACCTCGGTGGAGAATGCCTCAACCGGGGGTGTATCCCCTCGAAGGCACTGATCCATGCGTCGCTCCTCTACCATGCGTTGAAGACCGAGGGGCCCGAGATCGGAGTAACGGCGAGCGGCGTGGAGTTCGACCTCGCGGCCGCCATGAAGTGGAAGCGAGAGGTGGTCGCCAAGGAGCGCCAAGGGGTCGTGACGCTGCTCAAGTCGGCGGGGGTCACCGTGCTCGTGGGAGAGGCCCGGTTCACCGGGCCCCGCTCCGTCGATCTCACCGCCCCGGACGGGGGTCACGAGCGGGTGGACTTCGAGAGCGCCGTCATCGCGACCGGCGCGATCCCCGCTACGATCCCTGGGTTCGAGACGGACGGGGACCGCGTGGTGAACGCCTGGGAGCTCCTCGATCTGGAGACGATTCCGCGCTCGCTGCTCGTGCTCGGGGGCGGGGTCAGCGGCTGCGAGCTCGGAGAGTTCCTCGCCCGGGTCGGAGTCAAGGTCACGATCGTGGAGCTCATGCCGCAGATCCTCCCCGGCATGGAGCCGGATCTCGCGCGCGAACTGGCCCTCACCCTGGACCGGCTCGGGGTCAAGCTCCTCGTCGGGACGAAAGCGGTCGGTCTATCGCGGTCCGGCCCCTCCCTCGTGATGACCGTCGAAGGCGCGGACGGCAAGCAGGAGCTCACGGCGGAGAAGCTGTTCGTGACGGTCGGGAAGCGGCCGGCGAGCCGAGACCTCGGGCTGGAGGACGCGGGGGTCTCCACCGACCCGAAGACGGGGTTCATCGGGGTCGACGACCAGATGCGCACGAACCAGCCCCACATCTATGCGGTCGGGGACGTCGCCCGTCCTCCGATGCTCGCCCACAAGTCGTATCGGGAGGGCGTCGTCGCGGCGGAGGCGATCGCGGGGCGTTCCACGCGTTTTCAGTTCCGGGCGATGCCCGCGGTCGTCTTCACCGAGCCCGAGCTTGCGAGCGTCGGTCTCTCTCGCGCCGAGGCGGAGGCGCAAGGGCACGCAGCGCGAGAGGTCCGCTTCCCCTACGCCGCCCTCGGCCGGGCGCACGCGAGCCACGCGACGCAGGGGTGGCTCAAGCTCGTAGGCGACGACGCCTCGGGCCTCCTCTTGGGCGTCCACGCGGCCGGAGAACGCACCGGCGAGTTCATCGCCGAAGCGGCCCACGCGATCGAGATGGGCTCTACGGTCCGCGACCTCGCGCTCACGATCCACCCTCATCCCACCTTCTCGGAGGCGTTGCAGGAAGCGGCGCTATTGTGGCTCGGGGAGCCGATGCACGTCGCGCGACGGAGGACCGATGCCGCGGGTCGTTGACTGGGGCGAGCGCGGCTACGCGGAGTCGCTGGAAGAGATGCGCCGGATGGCGCGCGCCCGACGGGCGGGAACGATCGACGACACCCTGATCCTGGTCGAGCACCCGCCGGTGGTGACGGTCGGGGTCGAAGGGGATGATGGCGAGGCAGCCCGAAGCGGGTTCCCCGTCGTCCGGGTCGAACGCGGCGGCCGGGGTACCTATCACGGACCGGGTCAGTTGGTCGGCTACCCGATCGTCGACCTCGAGCCGCGCGGACGAGACGTCCGGCGGTTCGTCCACGACGTGGAGGCGCTGCTCGTCGACGCGCTCGCCGCGCACGGGGTCCGTGCCGGCCACGTATCGGGTCGGCACGGCGTTTGGGTCGACGCCGAGCGAAAGATCGCGTCCATCGGGATCGCGGTCGAGCATTGGGTGACCTTCCACGGTTTCGCGCTCAACGTCGACCTCGACCTCGCGCCGTTCGGTCGATTCCACCCGTGCGGGCTGAGTGGCGAGCTGATGACGTCGCTCGCTCGAGAGGTCGGGCACCCGGTGGTCGTCGCGTCGGTGAAGCCGTCCGTGCTCGCGGCGTGGAACCTCCGTTTTGGACGGTCCGGGGAGGTCCCCACGGTCCCCCGGCCCGCGAAACTCTCCGACGCGGTCGCTTCCCTCGAATGAGCGCTCCGTCCGCGCGTCCGCGGATGCTCCTCGTAGGGGGCGGGGGCGGTCTCGCCGGGCGGGCGGTACTCGAGGAGTTCGCGCCCGACTGGACGATCCGCTCGGTCCATCGGCAGCTCGCGCCGGGGGAGTCCGCGGCGGGGGTCGAGTGGGTGCCCGGCGACGTCGCGACCGTCCGAGACTGGAGCCCGCTCCTCGCCCATGCGGACCTCGTCGTGAACCTCGCGTGGTACCGACAAGGACCGGAGCGGCGGTTCCGAGCCTTGCGGGAAGGCTTGATCCGTCTCCTTCAAGCGTCCGAGGGAGCCGGGGTCCGCCGATGGGTCCAGGTCAGCGTCCCCGACTCCCCCGCGTCGATGGAGACGACGCTCCCGTACATGGTCCACAAGCGGGCGGTCGACAACGCGCTCTCGACGAGCTCGCTCTCGTACTCGATCGTCCGACCGACGATGTTGTTCGGTCCTCGCGACAAGCTGCTCACGGTGATGCTACGCACGATCGCGCGATACCATCGCTTCCCGATGTTCGGGGACGGGGAGTACCACGTGAGCCCGATCGCGGCCCGGGACCTTGCCCGGGTCCTCCGGCGCGAGGCCGGGCTCACCGTCCGTCACACCGTCGACGCGGGCGGGCCGACGAGATGGAAGTACCGCGACCTCACCGACGTGCTGTTCGCCGCGCTCGGCCGGGCCCCTCGGTACGTCCGCTGCTCTCCGCGGGGCGCGCTGCGGCTCTCTCGGTTCCTCGAAGCGATCGGCTCGAGCCTGCTCTACGCCTACGAGGTCGAGTGGCTGCTCTCGGACCGACTGGGGCTGCCGCCCTACGAGGGGCTCGACCGGCCGCTCGATCCCGTAGAGCCGTTCGTCCGCGCGGAGGCGGCGCACTTCTCTCGGCCGCCCTCTTCGGCCTGACGGCAGATTTAAGGTGGGTCCCAACCTTCGTAGACGCACTATGGAAGCCGTCGATCTCAGCCGGCGCCTGGCCGACTTCAGCCAGGTCGCCGGAGAAGTCCTCCGGGACGTGGAAGATGTCACCGAACAGCAGATCCGCCACTGGATCGTGAATCCGTTCCTGGTCGCGCTCGGCTGGAATCCCGACGACAAGAAGCAGGTCTACCTCGACTTCCCGGTCCCCGGTGGCGAGGGCCATATCGACTACGCCCTCTACAACTCGGACGGCCAGCCGCGGCTCTTCCTCGACGTCCGCGAGCGGACGGCGAACGTCACGGAACCGGGGAAGGTCGCGGACCAGGCGAAGGAAGCGAAGGTCCCGCTCGTCCTCCTGACCAACGGCCGAGAGTTCTCGCTCTGGTTCGTCAGCAAGGACGAGGCACCGGGTCCCCTCTTCGTTCTCCCCCTCACCGACCTCTCCGACAACGCCGAAGCGCTCCAGGGCCTCTCTGCCGACTACCGACTTTCCGACACCGGCATCCAGCAGCTGCGTCGCAGCGCGATCCGGCTCGCGGTCCTCGTCATGCTCGAGGAGAACTCGGAGAAGACGTTCGACGCGATGGTCGAATGGGTCCAGGGCCAGGTCGCGCCCGGGGCGCTCGACGACACGACCGAGCAGGCGATCCGCGACGCGACGATGATCTGGTTGACCGAGGAGCACCTCCTCCTGCCTGCCTTCCAGCCGAAGGAGGGCAAGCGGCTCCACGAGCTCCGCACGACGACCCCGCGGGACTGGGAGTCGTTCCCCCGCGGGCCGCCGGGGACCTTCCAGTACAAGTACGACACCTCGAAGATCCTCGACCTCCGCCAGGGGCCGAAGGAGGTCCGTGAACAGCTCCGCCTCCAGGGCCTGCGGACGCCGACCGCGACGAGCTTCGGCGGCTTCTACCACGCGTTGCGCCACCGCGCGGGCCTCGGGAAGTAAGCCGACCCGACCCGCCGCGGAGGATCGGTTCCTAAGGATCGGCACGATCGGGAACCCGGGTCGCTCCCCGTCGTCGCGACGGCGCGGGGACCAACTTCTTCGAGCGCTTCGTCCGCGCCCTATCCGAATCGCCGGCCCTTCCGGGTCCGCGCTTTCTCGATCCCGCCGCCGTCAGGTTTAATACGCATAAACACGCATCTCGTACATCCCATGGACACCCCCCGCGGACGACCCGGCCACCCCTGCGTCGGGTCCGGCTGCGACCACCCCGACGCGGACCACGTCGCGACGCCCGAGCTCGCGGCGCCAGCGGAGACGGTCGTCTGGTGCACGGTCTGCCGCCGGCACGAGGTGAGCCGACCGTGGCGGTTCCTCGCTCGGTGGAGGCGGACGGACCGGCCGCGCGCGCGGCGGCGCTTTTCGCGACCCGGCTAGCCCTCGCTCCCGGGCGCTAGTGATAGTGGGCCAAGAGGCCGATCACGTACCCGGCGAGGCCGGCGCCCATCCCGATCAGCAGCATCCGCAGCCCGCTCTTCCAGAAGGTCCCGATCGTCGTGATCGCCTCGTAGACCCCGATCCCGAAGAGTGCGACCGCGCTCACCACGATGGCCGTGATCGCATGGCCGGCGGTGGAGACCCCGGGCACGAGGAACGGCAGGAGCGGGATCGCGGAGCCGACGACCGTCGCGGCGAAGACGACCAGCGCGCTCTTCCGCGGCTGTTCGGGGGAAACGGTCGCGAGGTTGAGCTCGAACGCCATCATCAGCTCGAGCATCGCCTTCGGCTTGGCCTCGATCTTGCGGACGATCTCCTCGAGTTCTTCGCCCGCGAACCCCCAGTTGCGGAAGATCGTCCGGACCTCGTCTCGCTCGACGTCGGGGAGCTCGCGCATCTCATCGAGCTCCTTCTGCCGCTCGGCTTCGTAGACCCGCCGCCGCGCGAGGGTCGACGTGTAGGCGACCGCGCCCATGGAGACCGACTCGGCGCCGAGGGCCGCGGCGGCGGCGATCAGGATGATCGTGTTGTCGGCCGCGGCGGCCGACAGGCCCAGCAAAATGCCGAGCACGTTGACGAGTCCGTCCTGGCTACCGAGGATGAAGTCCGAAAGGAGACCGGGTCGGGTGTGGGGCTCGCGGCGCGGCGAGAGCAGCACGTTCGTCCGACCGCGGTCCCCGATAAGAGGCTGACGCCGGTCCGGACCCCGCCGGAGCGCTGGAACACCAGCGTCCGGTGGTTACCCGAGGGTGCCGGCCGCAGAAGGTCCTAAATGCGCCCGCGGGTCGAACACCCTCCGAACAGGGTCCGAACGTCCGTGACCGAGAACACTCCTGTGGCCCCACCCCTCTTCGTCCCCACGAAGGCGCACCAGTCCGCGGTCCTCCTCCTGACCACGGTCGGGACGCTGATGGTCGCGGTCGACTCCACGATCGTCATCCTCGCCCTCCCGACGATGGGCAAGGAGCTCGTCAGCCCGCTGTCCACGATCATCTGGACGATCCTGATCTACCTCTTGATCACGGCCGCGCTGACGACGCAGGCCGGCCGCCTCGGCGACATGTTCGGCCGGGGCCCGGTCTACAACGCGGGCTTCGCGGTCTTCACGATCGGCTCCGCGCTGTCCGGGTTCTCGCCGAACGCGACGATCCTGATCGCCGCCCGAGCGATCCAGGCGATCGGTGGGGCGCTCGTCTTCGCGAATTCGAGCGCGCTGATCGCGACCGTCTTCCCTCCCGAAGCCCGGGGCCGCGCCTTCGGCTACCTCGTCTTCGGCTGGAGCGTCGGGGCGATCCTCGGGATCCTGCTCGGCGGCGTCATCACGACCGCGCTCGGGTGGCGGTACATCTTCTTCATCAACATCCCGATCGGCATCGTCGCGGTCGCGGTCGGCATGCGCTCGCTTCCCCGGACGTCCCGCGAACCTACGGAGTTCGACCCGGTCGGGTTCGCCCTGTTCTCCGCGATGTTGACCCTCATCTGCTACGGGCTGATCGAGCTCGCGGTCTACGGAACGACCGCCCTCAACATCGCGTACGTCGTGGTCGGTGCCCTCTTGGCTCCCCTCTTCGTCTTCGCGGAACTGCGGACCCGCCACCCGATGCTCGAACTGGGGACGCTGAGGAACCGCTTGCTCGGCTTCGCCTTGCTCTCGAGCCTCCTCCAGGCGCTCGGCTACCTCTCGGTCGTCTTCCTCCTCACGATGTACCTCCAGGGCCTGCGGGGGCTCTCTCCCCTCAACGCTTCGCTGCTATTGGTTCCGGGGTATCTCCTGGGCGCGGTGGCCGGCCCGTCGATGGGCCGATTCATCAACCGATGGGGGACCCGCGCGCTCGCTACGGGCGGGATCCTCTTGATGGGCGGCGCGGTGATCGCGTACTCGACGCTCGGCCTCCACTCCTGGCTCGGGTGGATACCGGCCATCTCGCTCCTCTCGGGATTCGGCAGCGGGATGTTCTACCCGGCGAACAACACGGCGATCATGGGGCAGGCGAGCCCGCACACCTTCGGGGCGATCAGTGGGCTCCGCGCTACGCTCTCCAACATCGGGACGCTCCTGAGCCTCGTCCTCGCGCTCACGATCGCCGCCGCGAGCATCCCGCGGGCCCTCGCGTACGAGGTGTTCCTGGGAACGACGAACCTGGTCGGGGGGATCGGAGGGGACTTCCTGACGGGGATCCGGGCGGCCCTGCTGGGCTCCGCCGGGATCCTGGCGATCGCGGCGGCCCTCTCGTGGTCGCGCGGACGAGACCCGACCCGGACCTCGACCACCGCGCGGCCGCGGGGCGCACCCCCGCTCGCCCCCGGCGAGCCCTAGCCCGCCCCTGCGGGAAAGCGTCGGCGCTCACGTAGAGAGACGCTTTGCCCGACGCCGTTGCCGCAAGGCGTCGTGGAGGATCCGGTCGTGGTCGAACGCGAGGGAGTGCGCCTCTTTCAGGCGTGTCCATCGGGCCGCGGCCGCGTCGTCGCCCCCTCGCGGAGTTCCGCCGCGTCCTCGAACGTGGAACGCGACCGTGGCGGTCGGTTTGCGGGGATCGCGATCGGGACCGGAGTAAACTCCCACCAGTCCGACCGGGCGAGCGTTCAGCCCCGTCTCCTCTCGGAGCTCCCTTACGATCGCCGCCTCCACGGTCTCGCGGAGGTTCACGAATCCACCCGGTAGTGCCCAGGCACCCCGGAACGGGGGATCGCGTCTCCGAACCAGGAGTACGTCACCGGAACGGATCCACACCGCATCGACCGTCAGCGCGGGGTGGGCGTATCGTCGGACCACGGCCGCCCATGGGGTGTCGAGAATAAGAGGCCGCTCGCCTTCGAGGGAATCGTTAAGCCGTCGGCCCCACTCCCCGAACCTCTCCCATGCAGATCCTGCGCAGCAAGGCGCCGCTGCGGCTCAGCTTCGCCGGTGGGGGGACCGACGTGTCGCCGTACCCCGAGGAGAAGGGGGGCGCCGTCCTCAACTGCACGATCGACAAGTTCGCCTACGTGACGCTGGAGGCGGAGCCCGGGCGCGGCGGGGGCACCGAGGTCGAGTCTCTCGACTTCGACCTGAAAGCGAACTACGCCCGCCCGTCGGACCTGTTCTACAACGGCGAACTCGACATCGTGAAGGCGACGTTGCGGACGCTTCGCCCCCCGGGGGCGGCGGACGGTAGCAACGACTGGCTCCGCCTCTTCCTACACTGTGATGCCCCCCCGGGCACGGGCCTGGGGACCTCCTCCGCGATGACGGTCGCGCTCGTGGGCGCGTTCCAACACTACCTGCGAGAGGCCTGGACTTCGTACGACATTGCCGAGCTAGCGTACCGCATCGAGCGCAAGGAGCTCGGCATCGCAGGGGGTCGCCAGGACCAGTACTCGGCGTCGTTCGGCGGGTTCAATTTCATCGAGTTCAACAAGAACCACACGGTCGTCAACCCCCTCAAGATTCGGCCGGAGGTCGTGAACGAGCTCGCCTACCGTCTCCTGCTCATCTACACGGGCGGCGGGCACTACTCCAACGAGCTGATCGAGTCGCAGCAGCGCGGCTACACCGACCGCCGGGGAGAGACCGTTGAGGCGCTCGATGAGACGAAGAAGCTCGCGATCGACATGAAGAACCAGCTGCTCCGGGGGAACATCGACGAGATGGGGACGCTGCTCGACGCGGGCTGGCAGCTCAAAAAGCGGTTCGCCACGGGGATCTCGAACCCTAACGTCGATCAGATCTACGCGAAGGCCCGGGAGGCCGGCGCGCTAGGCGGGAAGCTGGTCGGGGCGGGTGGCGGGGGGTTCCTGCTCCTCTTCTGCGACTTTGCGCGGCGGGCCCAGGTCGCGCGTGCGGTCCAGGACGCGGGCGCGCGGGTCACCGATTTCGCGTTCGAGATGCAAGGCCTTCAGACCTGGGGCGTCCGTGCAGCGCACTAGCGCCGGCGGCCCCGTTCGGAGGGGCGGACTCGACTAGGCCGGCACCGGAAGGGTCACGTGGAACAACGCGGGGCTCACGCCCCGGACCACCGCGTCGCGCCCGCCCTTGGTGGGGGTGCGCTTCGATCGGAACGCCGCTTTCACGGTCCGCTCCAGGTGGGGAGCCGTGGGGTATTCCCGAAGTTCGGAGGCGCGTACCCAAGCGTACTCCGTGTGCTCCTTGGAGTCGACTTTGGGAGACTTGCGAACCGGCGCCGCACAGTGGAAGAATACCTCGACGGTAGGGCGGATCCGCCCGCTCTTCGAGAGGGAGCCGAAGAGCTCCGCGTGGAAGAGCGGTCCGATTCGGACCTCGAGGCCGGTCTCCTCGCGCACTTCCCGTCGGGCCCCTCGGGCCAGTGACTCCCCCGACTCGAGCCGTCCCCCGGGCAGGTCCCAAGCCCCCGGATTGGAAGCACGAGGCGAGCGGTGGAGCAGCAGGATCTGGTCCCCCCGAAAAATTGCCGCCCCGGCGGATACGCGGGCTCGCAGGCTCTCTCGCACCATATTGTCAGGACGCCTCCGAAAGCGGTTGGGGTTTGAGTACCTTTCGGAAGGCCCATGGAGCCTCACCCGGCTGGGCAAACGGCGAGGGGCGGTGGCCGGGCGCCCGCTATCTCCGAGATGACAGGTGATCCCGGGTTTGTTCAGACCGGCCCGTACCCTCAACGCCGAGCTCGGGTCCCACCCAAAGGAACCTGACGACGACGCGCCGCGATCCTGCGCTGGCGTTGCTTGATGTGGCGCTTCCGGCCTCCCGGGCTCTCGCGGGTACGTGGTTTTCGGGTCATGGTTCCGCCCTACTGCAGCTGGAGCAGCCAGCGCCCGGACATCATAACCTTCCCGGCGTTCGCTAGACCCACGTGCGGTCGCGCCGGAACGGGTGTTCCTTCTCTTCGAAACCGAGGTCGGACAAACGGCTACTTGGGAACGAAGTGAGCGGTAAAGTGGGGCAGCCGCTCGGGCCGATAGACCATTCGAACGCCCCGAATGGCGTCGCGTCGAGCGAACACTTTCCGAACGATATCCGCGACGTACGCGAGATGACTCGCGGAGTAGACCCGGCGGGGGATTGTCAATCGCACGAGCTCGAGCGGTCGGCTCCCCGGGTCGGGCTCACTTCCGAACATGAGTCGACCCACTTCGACGCTTCGGACTCCCCCTTCCCGGTAGAGTTCGATCACCAGAGACTGCCCCGGTAGGTCGTCGTCCGTCAGATGCGGGAGGAAGCGCCGGACATCGAGGTAGACGCCGTGCCCACCCACCGGGCGGAAGAACGGCACGTCACTCTCTTGGAGAAGCCGGGCGAGGTAGCGCACCTGGGCGACCCGATGCTCCAGGTAATCGATCTCGGTCGCCTCTCGGAGCCCAACGGCCATGGCCTCGAGGTCCCGCCGGGCGAGACCTCCGTAGGTGGGGAATCCCTCGAAGAGGATCGCCGCCTCCTTCAGCCGTTCGGCCAGCTTCGGGTCACGGGTCGAGACGAATCCGCCGATGTTCACCAGACCGTCTTTCTTCGCACTCATCGTGGCTCCGTCCGCGAGATCGAAGAAGGCTCGTCCGATCTCGGGGATGGTCCTCTGGCCCATCCCCCTCTCTCGCTCACGAACGAAGTACGCGTTCTCCGCCCAGCGGCACATGTCGAGATAGATAGGGACGTCGTGGGCGTGGGCGATCTGAGCCGCCTTTTGGAAGTTCTCGAAGGAGACCGGCTGACCGCCCCCGGTGTTGTTGGTGATCGTGAGCATGACCAACGGAACTTGGCTGGGCTCCGCTTCGGTCAAGAGCTTCTTGAGCGCGTCCAGATCGACGTTCCCTTTGAACGGAAAATCACTCTCGGGGTCGTAGGCCTCCGCCGTTGCAAGGTTGACCGGGGTGGCGCCCTGGTGGCGCACATGCGCGTCCGTCGTATCGAAGTGCATGTTGTTCGGCACGATGGAGCCGCGGTGACAAACGGTGGAGAAGAGAAGATGTTCGGCAGCGCGGCCCTGATGCGCGGGAATGATGTGCGGGAAGCCAGTTAGCGCGCGTACGGTTTCCTCGAAGTGGGTATAGTTCCTACTCCCGGCGTACGTCTCGTCTCCAAGCATCATCGCCGCCCATTGCCGGTCGCTCATCGCTCCGGTCCCGGAGTCCGTAAGCAGATCGATGCGAATCTCGTCGGACCTTAGGTTGAACAGATTGAAGTGCGCGCGCTCGAGGGCTCGCTCCCTCTCCTCGGCAGAAGGGTTGGGGATCCTCTCGATGACCTTGGACTTGTAAGGTTCGAACGGGAGTCGATCTGGCCTTAACTCTGCCATGGGTACCACGATCGCGGTGCGCTACTTATCGCATTGGTCAGGGCCGAGTCGACCACCGTCCAATCTCCCGAGGAGCCGTCACGCCGTAAGGTCTTTGAACCGATACCGAAGGTATCCCTACCACCAGGTTTCGACGCGGGAGCGACGGGTCAAGCGTGATTCTTGAGTTCGGCTTCTACCATGATCCGAACCAGATCTTTGAACTTCGTTTGGGCCGCCCACCCTAACTCGCGGGCAGCCTTGGAGGCGTCCCCCCGGAGATTGTGGACCTCAGACGGTCGGGTGAACTTTGTATCGGTCTTGACGTACCGGGACCAGTCTTCAATCCCCGCGACGCGAAAGGCCTCTTCCACGAACTCCCGCACGCTGTGCATCTCTCCCGTCGCGCCCACAAAATCGTCGGCACGAGAGTGCTGCAGCATTCGCCAGATCAGGTCCACGTAGTCGGGCGCGTATCCCCAGTCCCGTCTCGCATCGAGGTTCCCGAGCGTGAGGGACTTCGACTTGCCGACCGCGATCTTGGCGACGCCGGAGGAGATCTTGCGCGTCACGAATTCGAGTCCCCTCCTGGGAGATTCATGGTTGAAGAGAATTCCATTGGACACGAACATCGAGTAGGCCTCCCGGTAGTTCACCGACGCCCAGAATGCGTAGACCTTCGCGACCCCATACGGGCTCCGCGGGTGGAACGGAGTCCGCTCGCTCTGGGGTTCCTCCGCCACATGGCCGAACATTTCGCTCGAGGAGGCTTGATAGACCCGAGCTTCCGGAGCATACGCCTTCACCGCCTCGAGGAGACGCAACGAGCCAATTCCCGTAATCTCGCCCGTCAGCACGGGCTGGGTAAAGGACGTCGCTACGAATGATTGGGCGCCGAGATTGTAGATTTCGTCCGGGGCGGAACGACGAACAGCCTCGTTGAGCGAGGTTTGGTCCATCAAGTCCCCGTCCAACGTCTCGATGGCGTCGATCACCCCGGCCAGGTGGGTCATGTTGGGACTGCTCAATCGACGGACCAGCCCGTAAACCTGGTACCCTTTCTGAACGAGCAGGTCCGCGAGGTACGAGCCGTCCTGCCCGGTGATTCCCGTGATAAGGGCAGTCCGGTTTGCCACCGAGCCGGCCCAAGCAAGGTGGGGTATTTGCGTTTGGCGCGTCCGCCGCTCGTATCCTCGGCGAGCAGAGCACTCGGAGATCTCACCGCGAGGCCGACGCACCGTGTCCCATCGTTGCGCTATGGTGCGGGGTCCCGCGCGAGCGGGAGCCCGAGAGGTCGGGCCCGCCCGGAGGAATGGACAAGAGTTTGACGAACCCCTAAATCGGAGGCTACTGGACTCTTCGGCCCGTCTCACGCAGTTGCAAACTCTTGCGAAATTTATGTAGCCCGCCCGCTGTGGTGCGCCATGCCTCTTGAAGCCGGCGTGGTTCTCGCCGGGCTGACGCTGCTCCTTCTCGCCACCGTTCCGCTCGGCTTGGTCATTTTGCGCGTCGTCGAGCGGTTCCTCGGGTATCGGCTGAACTTGTCGCCGCTCGAACGGGTGCTCCTCGCGCCCTACCTCAGCGTGACGCTCTTTTTCGTCGTCGCCTCGCTGCCCATCCCAGTCTATGGAGCCTTACTCCTTCTCGGTCTGATCGTCCTCGGGGTCACCGGACACCTCGCCTTCTGGTGGGGCGAGGGCGCCGGCAAACTAGTCTCGGCGGTCAAGGGGATTCTGACGATCCCCGTCGTCACGGTGTTGATAGGAACTCTCGCGCTCGTCGCTCTCGAGGTTTATGCGACGGGGACCCATCCGTTCCCCAACGCGCTGGATGGTAGCTTTCAAGCCCTCAACGTCAAGTTGACCCTCGAGCACAAAACGCTCCCGTGGACGCTTCTCCCCTATTCGGCATCGGGGATCATCTACCCATTTGGCGCGACCGTTTGGCTCACGCTCCCTGTTCTTCTCCTCGGTTGGCCGATCCAGACCGCCCCGGTGGTGCTACCTCCGCTGTTCTTGGGTCTCTCGGCGGTCGCGGCGTACTGCTGGGCGAACCGACTGGGGGGTTTCGGCACTTCGCGAGGCGCGTCGTACGGGATCCTTTTCGCGGCCTTCTTCGGCCTTGTTGCCGCGTGGCCCCGGCTCTTCATCGGGGGCTCGTACGACTTCGCAATCTGTCTCCCTCTGTTTTTGATGGGGCTCGGCTGGATTCGGCCGTTCGTGGAGTCCTTCGCCAAGTCGTGGCGAGCCGTGATCGTTTTTGGCTGCTATCTGGGGGTCTGCACGTCGCTGAGCCTTGCCATCGGCGAGCTCCTCGTGCTGCTGCTGGTGGCGTTCGTGATTGTCTACCACCGCCCGGCAGCGCTAGATCCTCGAGCGTGGGCCGGAAGAATCGTGGCCATCATCGGAGTTGGAGCGGTCTTCGTGCTCCGGAGTATCGTTGGCATCGCGGTGTGGTTCCCCTACCCCGGCCATGTCCTCACGGCACAAGGCTCCCCCCCTCTGGCACATACTCCCATTGTTCCCGTGGGTCCTCCAGCCTCACTGAATTCGTTCTTGGTTGCACTGAACCCGTTCGGGCCGTACAAGTGGTTACTCTCTCCGATACCGGTGCTCAACGTAGAACTCGCGATCCTCCTGTTCATCGGTCTGGTAGTGGTCGCGGTCGTCGCGGCGAGGCCTTCCTCGATCCTCACGCGCTTCGTGCCGCGGACCTTCTGGACGCCCGTACTTCTGGGTACGGCCGTAGCCTTCCTGTGGACCCTGTTCCTGCTCGCGTCGAGCGATCTCGTGTCCCTCGGCCCGGCGCTCGCCCCGATCACCAGTTCGGGCGAGTCGACGTTTCTTCTCTTCACTTTCTACGAAGCCATCGCGACGATTCCGCTCATCGCGACCCTGGAATTCCTGTATCGGCAAGGTGTCGGGCGTGGGCCGCGTAGCCGAAGTCAACGCCCGGCGCTTCCCCTCGGCCCGGGCCGACGCCGCGGTTCGGCGAGCCGGGGACCACGCCTCGCACCGTGGTCAATCGCGTTGGGCATTCTGTTGATTCTGCCCTTCGCGGTCGGCCTGGGCGCCACCGCCACTCAGGTGCCGACGTTCCTGTCGTCCCACTTGGACGAGTTTTCCAACGTGACTTCCGCCGATGTCGGGGCGTTATCCTGGGCAACGACGCACCTGCCGAAGTGCTCGGTCGCGGTGGTCGCACCCGGGTCCGCCGGGCAGTTCCTTCCCATCTACGCCACCCTGACTTTGGATTATCCGATGGTTCCGTCCACGGCCAATCTGTCGTACAGTGTCATCGTCAACAATCTGACCCGCGGGATCTATACTACTGAGACTCGTCAAGCGTTTGTGGACCTGGGGGCGACTGTCCTCTTCATCACCGGTCAGACTTCCGTGAGTTACCTTCCCTTCCTTCCCGGGCCCGTGTTGAACTCGGAAGACTTCACTCTCTTGTACCATGAAGGGGACGCCTACCTCCTGGCGTTCGCCCCGGGGATATCCCAAACCGGCTGCGCCGCCACTTGAGCGGTCTCGCGGCAGAAACCGCTTGGTGAGCTCCACGATATCGTTGGGTCTCCGCCTGCCCCCTCGCTACCGACGATCGAGGCGAACGCGTTAGGCTTACCTTCGAGCCGTTTGGGCTCTGTGTGAGAGCACCCCACCCCGAGGCGTTGGACTCCAGACCCCGAGGGTCTGGAGGATTCCGGGTCTTGCATCCCCTGGTACCGGGAGGGTCGCCCTAACTCGTACGACGCACCACCGCGCAACTCCGGGGGAAGCTCTGCCTGACTCCAGCGGTCCCTTGCCTGCGGCGGCCCGAGGGTGGATTGGCGGCTGAGCGGTCGAGGACGTCCCTGACGCTCGGACACCGAGATCACTTCGAGACTGAGGCATAAATTTGGCAAAGCTTGGAGCCCACGGCGTCGAGCGAAAACTCGAGACGCGCCCTTTGGAGTCCTTCCGAGCCCATCTTCTGGGCGAGCGCTGGGTCGGTCGCGAGCTCGATAATCGCCTCGGCGAACGCGACGGCGTCGTCCGCATCCGCGAGGAAGCCGTACGGGATGCGTTGGAGTCTGTCGGCGCGCTCCGGTGGCGAGACGATGACGGGAAGTCCCAACATCATCGCCTCTTGGACGCTGGGTAACTCGGACCTCGGAAAGCGGTCCGGCATGCAGTAAACATCCAAGGAAGCGAGAAAGCCTGGAACGGAGGCTCGCGGTACCACGCCCATGAATGTGACGCTCTTCTCGACGTCGAGTTCGCGCGCGAGCGCGCGAAGTGAGTTTGAACCGGGCCCGTCACCGCCGATTACGAGGTGAATACGTTGATCTCGGAGGCGCGCGACGGCCCGAATGAGGGTCGCGACGTGCTTTCTGGGCCGGAAGTAGCAGAGGGTCCCAACGCGAACCGGATCATGCGGCGAGCCGCTTCGTAGGCTTGGATCAAACTCGGTCGGGTCGATGCCGCCCCCGCCCAATGTTTCCGCAGGCGTCGTGCGGGCGGCGGGAAACGCCCCGGTGATCACCGATCGCGATTCCACGTTGTCGAACAGGAGGAGGTCCGCGGCGCCGAGCATGCGAGCGTAGAGTGACCGAAAAATGCGCGAAGGGTACTGCGGGCGATCCCGGAGCGAACGAGCGTCCCCCAGTAGTTTCCCGTAAATTTCATTGTCCGCATGCTCGCGATCCTCGGGGTGCTCGCGACTCAATGGGCCGATAACGACCGGGCGTCGACCTTGAAGGAGGAGCGAGGGATTGAACCCGTGGCCGAACCCCACCGGGTAGACGTGGTGAAGCACGTCGCAGTTCGGCCACACGTTGGGCCAGTCTACCAACAGCTTTGCGAAGAACGTGACGTCGCCCTGAAGTGACTGCGAAGGGGGCACCCCCAACGATCGGACGTGGATGCCCGCCTTCCGCATTTGTTCCGAGCCGGCGGCGTCGATCTGACCGACCACCGCGGTGCAACTCACGTTGTTCTTCGCGACGGCCCGGGCCAAATTGATCGCCCAAGTGAACTCCGATCCTCGCTGGGAGACGATGAACCGGTGGAGCGGGAAGAATGTCACGCGCATGCGGTTTCACTCGGACGAGCTGATCGCTGGAGTAGGCGCGTCGGAAGATCGACGTCTCGCGAACCGTCGGTACACGACGGGAGCGACCATAACCCCGAAGAGGACCCCGTACGCGATCCCCGAGACCGTGAAGCCGATCAGTTGTGCCGTTTCGGGAACGAACACGATGCTAAACGCGTGAGACCCCGAAGGGACCTCAAACGCGGTAGCACTCGAAGAGACCGCGGATATGGGGGGAAATGACTCGCTGCCGATCTTCAGGAGCCATCCCTCGGAGAACTGCTGACCGAAGACGATGAGCCCCGGCTGCGACGCCGAGTAGGTTCCGGTGTAATCCGTGTCGGAGGCCATTGTGAGGCTCACCCCTCCTGTAAAATTGAAGCGAGCCAGCACCAGTGACAGATTTGCTACGGTATCGGGGGTGCAGGCGAAGTCTGCCGAGAATATTCCGTCGATGGGAATCACACTCACGGAGGACCCGGAAGTATTCACCCCGTCGTACGTGACCGTGCCGTGACTGACCTGAATACTCAGAGTGTAGTTTCCCGGTATAGGGGTCTCTCCACTCACGAGCGCGGTGCCCGCGATGGTGCTCGACAGGCCGTATCGGGCCCCCCCCGCGAACTTGAACGAAGTCGCGAAGTTCGGTGTCTGCTGTAGCTGTACGTAAACGTTGGAGGAGTTGAGAACCGACGCCGCCCGCTGCGACACAAAGTTTCCGCTCACGTACACGGCGGAAGGAACGTTCATCCAGGCGCTGTAGTTTAGAACGCCCGAGGAGAGCGTCGGGGGAGATCCGTAGTAGGTCGGAGACACCTGGTGTTGGCCCGGCGGGAGGAACTCGTATTGCATCCCGGCATCCACGCGGTCCAAGGGTTGCACCACCACGCCATCCGAGTATGCGGCACCGAAGGAGAACGAGTAGTACAAGGGCGAAATGGCCGTGTAGTTCGGTCCGTAGAAGGAGAAGTAGTAGTCCGAATCGGGGATCAGCGGTACGGTGAAGCTGACGATCCCGCCTGAGCGATTCGACTGGATCTGGTTGGTCACGTCTACCAGGGCCACCCGGTTTCCCGGGGCTACCTGGGTCGCCGAGGACGCCGGGTTCTCCCCCGTGGGAAACGCCTGAATCAGCATCCCGAATCGGAGTCCGAAGCCTCCGTCGTGAAGGTATGTGTAATTCGATAGATAGCTCGGAATCGTGTAACCCATCGACACGAGGCCGCTGAGCCCCGTCTGGACCAGACTGTCAAGGTGGTACAACGACGGACTGTAATCATACCGGGTGGGAGCGTTCGGGTTGAGGAGGACCAAGCCCTGCTGCCCTTGCGGGACCGATACCGAAAATGCCTGGCCCGCTAACGCACTGTTTCCGAACGAGTAATTCAGCAGGGAGTACTGGGCCAGCTGCACGGCCGTGTTGGTCGTGTTCGTGTAAATCACGGTGTTGTCCGACCCGGTGGCCAGGCCGCTGAACGCCGAGATCCAGGGGGGTCCGTAGACCGGCAAACCAATGGTAGTCCCGGTCGGTGGGGGTGTCGCCGCGTAGATGGTAAGATTCCCGAAGACGGCCGCGACCGATAGTCCCGACTGACGATCGAGGAAACTCTCGACGTAGCTAGCGCCGTAGCTGTTACCGTTGTAGGGGACAGCGGCCGCGGTATCGTACACCAGATACGAGACGCCGGCAGCCGAAAGGAGACTTCCCAGGTTCGCGGAGACCCCTTGCGCCAGGTACGGGAGGATTGCGTCGGCGGTCACGGACTCCGAATAAAACATCAGACCTTCGTAGCTCAGCGGATATCCGTTCTTCCAGGGATAGTCGATCAGCTCGCCACTGGGCAGCCACATGACCTTGGTCGAGTTGGCGTGTTCATCGAGGTAGGTCATGGTCTGGGAATAGTCTGCCGGGGGGTAGGTGGGGTCGTACCGCGGATACGTAAACGTCTGCAAAGTGGAATGAGTGGTTTGCACCGTGGCAACCATCCCCGCGGTGAGGACGAATCCGGTCAGCGCAATCACGACCGCGACGTGACGAATTCGGAGCGCCCGCCGCGGCCGGATGACCGGGAGTACCAGAGTTAGGGGGGTGGGAGCGACGCCGGAGCGGCGAGCTCTCCAGTAGCCCAAGGTCATGCCGGCGAGCTGGTAAGAAAGGAGAGTCAGGAGGCAGGCGTAGCAGAACGCGGCCATGCCGAACCACTGTCCGACATCCCGGACATCACCGACGATCCCAGGCGGGGACAGCAGCACGAGGTACGCGTAAACGCTTCCGAACGAAGTGGTGAAACCGGTCACTAATACCAGCGCGATGGCCAGGTTGACTAGCAGATACACCGTGAACCGTCGGGGTCGAAGCAGGAGCGCAAAGGCCGCGCTAATCGGGAGGAAGACGGCGAGCCAGGTGTAGTTCTGCTGCTGGACGCCGAAGAATGTGTACGTCGGCTGCCCGAAAAAGAACGCATCAATCGGGCGGTACCAGCTGACGGCCTGAGCGATTGCAAGTTGACCCTGACCCGAAGCGTACGTCGAGAATACGCCTCCCGTGTGGAAGACGAATCCGTACAGCGCCGGGATGAGGAAGTACGCGTTGAACAGAACGGAGCATCCGATCAACAATGCTGTGACTTTCAGCAGGACTAGCGCGTCGCGACCCTTCTGCGACGAGAGCGAGAGTCGCCCGATCAAGTAGGTGAGCGCAAACAACGGAATGAAGAGAATCCAGGTCGGATCGGCCCCACCGATTGCCGAGATCGCGCCGAAGAGCGCGCAGTAGAGCGGTCTGCCGGAACGATACGCGACAATCATCAATACGAACAGGGGGGGAATGACGATGTATGACATCGAGAGCGTGAATGAGGGGTAGACGAGGTTGGGGTTTTGCCAATTCACGAGATAGAAGACAGATCCGACCAGGACCCCAATCCGCGGGAGCCAGTCGAACCGCCCGTAGGTCAGTTTGACAAAGAACCGCCCGGAGAAGTAAAAGGAGAACCCGGCGAGGGTCGATAGTAGAACTGGTAGGATGTGATTCGCCGCGTAGTTTCCGGCTAGCTGTGTGGCCGAGACCAACAACTGGAATCCAATCAGTTGGGGCCCGGTCTGCGTGTTGCCGTTATACCAGGCGGAGAGGAAGGGCGCTAAAACATTCGATGGGTTTCCGTAAAAGAACCAGATCTCATCTCCGTAGAACAGATAGCCGGGCTTGGCCAGGAGCGGCCAGAGGAAAACGACGGACAGAGTCAGTGGCACTAGAACCCCGAGGGCGAGATCGGTAGCCAGGGTCCTCCAATCGCGCGGGTTTCCACTCATTCCGGTTCTCTAGCGTTTGAGTTCCTGCAGAAACAGGAGCGACCCTGCGCCGGCGCAATTCGGGTATGTCGTCATGGGACACGGAAGTTCATTCGCCCGGCACTCACCTCGCTCGATGGTTCGAGATGCTCTAATCCCACGAGCAGGTTCACTTATCCTCTTCCGCCGCGGGACTCAGCGCACCGGTTTGCCGACTCTCGGGCATAAGTCCGAAGCCGCGCGCGAGATTCCTCCGGTGTCCAGGGACACCGTCGCGAAACCCCGCCTCAGAGTTAGGTTCATGAAAGTCATGGCTCGGTAGAGGACTCGGCGTAGTTCGAGGAGTACGTCAGGTTCGCCAGCCCATGTCACGGTCTTTTCGTCCATCAAGCTTCGTCGCGCACCCTCTTTCCTTGACGGGGGAAGGCGGTGAGGGATCCCCTTGGACTCGTGAGGGTACGACCAAATCAGGGTCACCCGTATCCCCTCGCCCAGCAACAGCTGCGCGAACTTCTCGGAGGAAGGACGAGGACCAGCAGACCTGTTGATCTTGAACGTGGTCTCCGATAGGAGAACGACAAACCGCGTTCGGATTTGGACTGGCGACAAACGCTTGGAGCCTAAGCATACGGCTCTCCCGGCGAGACACCTAAGGTCCCGGGTGACATCGACCGGTAGACGTCGAGATACATGGAAACGATCCGCTTCCACGAATACGCCTGAGCGATCTGCTCGTTGAGGACTCGCGCCTCCGTCGGCAGCGGACTCAGCGAGAGGAGCGCGTGGGAGAGCGCCGGGACGTCGTTCGGGGGCACCAGGGTCCCACCAATCTCGTGCACCACCTCCCGAACGCCCGGGAGATCTGAGGCGACCAGCTGCAAGCCGTGCAGGCGGCCCTCGAGAAGAACGATCCCGAAACTTTCGCCCGAGCGACTCGGCAGGACGAGCACGTCGTTCGAGAGATACTCGGAGTGGAGTCCCTCTGCGTCCAGGAGGCCCCTCATCTTCACGAGGGGTTGTAGGTCAAGCTGTGTCACGATCTCGTTCAGCCGAGATCGCTCGGGCCCCTCGCCGACGATCGTGAGCTCCACCTCCTTCCCTTGGCGCCGCAGTTCCTGAACCGCACGAAGTAGGCAGTCGACGCCTTTGTACGGGCGAAGCTGGCCCACGAATAGCGCTCGAAGTCGGGTGGATGGAGTGGCCGGTCCGACGGTACGCGGCAACCGGTCCGAGTCCAGGCAAGGGTCCGCTACCCCATTCGGGACGATCGCCCAAGGCCCGCGATAAAGACCGAAGCTGGTCGCAAAGTCCGCGGTGCTCGACGTCGCTCGGGTCACGAATCGGAGGGCGCGGCGGTAGTACGTGTGGAGATAGACCCAGTCTACGAATCGAAACGGAGGGTTCCGATGAAAGGTGCCTAGTCCTGCGAACGCGTGGATGTAGTACGCAACCGGTAGACCCAGGCGGGCAGACTCCAACACAACTTGCTCGGAGAAGAGGGGGGTGGGTCCAATTACCTGGACGACGTCGGCTCCCTCCCGGAGCAGCCGTCTACCGGACGAGTTCAGGAAGGCTGCACGACCCACTCGGGAGCACCCCCGACCTTCGGTCAGAACGCGCACCTCCTGACCGAGAGCGGTGAGGCCCGCTGTCAGCCGGCTCGCGACCTGGGCGTAACCCGTGTGCGCGGGCGGGTACTGGGCGCAAGCGATGACGATCCGCATGCTCTCAAAGGGTCCGACGGACCGGTGACGCGTGAGCGATCCCCACCGGGCGACGGCACCGGACTTGAAGGGTCACTACTCCTCCCCCCCACCGAGGAGCGTCTCAACCATGCGCGAACCGGCCCCCTCTGCGGTCGCGTCGTTCTCGTCCACGGTAAGCCGTCCGGTCCGCGCGATGGGGTCGTCGAGCGGAGGCAGTTACCCACTGTGAGTGAAGGAGGCATCCGACTCGGGGACGCCCAGTCCATGCTCGGTGCGCGCTCCGCCGACCTTGGGTGCAGCGACCGCAGGACGACCCGCGCGCGAGGGTCCGGCGCGCCGGGTCAGGAGCTCGCGTCGGGACCGGCGAACTACGAGGATCTGGCTGAGGAAGATGCTGATGAAGGCGAGCTTTCCGTTGACGATCTTGCTCTCGCCTCCCACACGAGCTCCGAAGCTGTAGGGCAGCTCCTGCGTGGGGCGCCCGGTCGCCATTACGAGCAAGAACGGGAGGAGCTCGTATCCCCGATACGTCGGGTTGATCGGCACGAAGATCTCCCTCCGAAAGCCGTAGAACCCGGACGTGGGGTCCGACACCCGGCGGGCCTCCGGCAGGAGGAGCTTCGTGGCGAACTCGGCCGTTCGGGAGATGACCTCTCTCACGACAGTTCGAGGACCCGGAGACCCCCCCGCCGCGTAGCGGCTCGCGATGACCAATGACGCGCCGCGTTGGAGCGACGAAACCAGTCCGGGAAGCAGTCCCGGAGGGTGCTGAAAATCAGCGTCCATGACGATGACGAACTCCCCCATCGACACGCGAATCCCCTGGCAATGCGCGGGAATCAGCGTCTGCTTGCCTTCGTGAAAGAGCGGCCGAATTCGAGGGTCTCGAGACGCCTCGGCGAGAAGATACTCCCGGGTCCCATCCGTGCTACCATCGTCGACGACAATGATTTCGAAGTCGGGCAACGGCAAGTCGGCGATCGACCGGATCAGTCTGGGTAAGTTGGCGATCTCGTTCAACGTGGCAAGAACGATAGAAACAACTGGTACCTCGAGCTTGCGCATCGCAGCGGTTTCGATGGCCACGGACCGGGGAAGATGTCGATCGTAATGCAGCACCAAGGAGGTGGAGCGCTCCATGTCCAGGACGTCGGAAGATGTCATCGCTCCGAGTACCATTCAGCGTCCGGCAGCCGAGGGGGCTACTTTACCGCCTCATCAACCCCGGAAGGTTGGATAAACCCTTTGCTCCTAGCGACGGCCTTGGGACGTAATTCAGTGAGCGGCCGGTTGTAGCGCGAGGCGGTCCTCGGCAGTCGGCTGGATCACCCGTACTTCGACCGAGGCCCCAAACTCGGTGAGCACCTGTCGGACCGCCGCCAGGT
>JBOGRO010000006.1:0-13397 GCA_050749465.1 Thermoplasmata archaeon
AGCGTAACTTGCAGGCTCCCTCCAGGACCGAGGAAGGTGCCCTTCGCGTCGTGGGTCGATCGGCTTCGAATCGATCTGCGAGTGGTCACCGGTGTCACGTATGTTACGGGCCCGAGGGGATTCGAACCCCTGATCTTGCGGTTAAGAGCCGCCTGCTCTACCGGGCTGAGCTACGGGCCCACGGACGGTTCGGGCGGACTTGACCCCGAGAGATAAAGTCTGGGAGGGGACCGGCTACGCCCGGATCCGCTCGAGCGCGGCCCCGACCATGAACGGCAGCAGCACCGTCACGTCGCCGACGACGGTCGTGTGGCGCGCCGACGGCTTGACCTTTCCCCACGAGACCGCCTCGCGCGTGCGCGCGCCCGAGAGCGAGCCGTCCCACTCGACCGCGGTCGTGACGTAGAGGGCGGCGTCGAGGCCGTCGCGGAACTGGTTCCACCAGATCGTGTGATGCTTCGAGATCCCTCCGCCGAGGAGGATCGCCCCCGTCCGGCGAGCGTCGAAGACGAGGTCCGAGAGCGCCTGCTCGTCGGAGAAGAGGTCGAGGGAGAGCCCCTTGTGGTCCTGCCAGAAGAGCCAGAGCTGGGCGCCGACCGCCCCGTCCGTGATCCCGGGGACGATCACCGGCACGTTCCGCTCGTAGGCGGCCCGCAGGATGCTCGAGCGCGCGGTCGCCGGGATCGCGGCTCCGATCGCCCGCGCAAGCGCGCGGGTCGAGAGCGAGCGGACCCCGCCGGCCCAGATCCCCTCGAGGATCGGTCGCATCTTCCGCTCGATGATCGTGCCGTAGTTCGCCTGAGGGATCACGAGATTCCCGAGCCGGTAGAGCCTCTGCCGGTGGAGCGCCGCGTCGTCGAGGTCCCACGCACCGTGGTAGTACGGGCGGAAGGCGCGCGCGAGGTCGTGGTCGAGCGTGCCGCACGTCGTGATGACCGCGTCGACGTACCCCTCGCGCACGAGGGTCGCCAGGACACCGCGCGTGCCGGTCGCGACGATGTCGGCGGGGAACGAGAGGAACCGGGTCATCGAGCGGTCGGCGAGGATCCGCGCGAGCAGGTCGACCCCATCCGCGAGTTCCTTCGCGCTGAAGCCGCCTGCGGCCTCCATCCGGCGGACGAGCCGGTCGAGCGAGGGTCGGTCGTCGATGCGGATGTCCTCGACCTTGCGGCGCACGCCGGGGCCGAGGCCCGGGGGGTTAAAGCGCTCCCGTGAGGCCGAGACCGAGCGAGTGGAAGACGAGCAGGTACGCGACGATATAGCCGGCGATCGCGCCGCCGTTCAGGAACGGGAGGCCCGCCTGGGCGTTCCCCCGCAGGACGATCCGCATGAGGATCGCGTAGCCGACGAGGGAGCCGACCAGCGCTCCGACCCCGGCCCAGAGGTTCCCGCCGATCCCGGCGACGACGGGGTGGGACGGCAGCCAGACGAACGCCGAGACGACCAGCGTGCCCGGGATCACGACGTCGCCGAGGCCCATGAAGAGTGCCTCCCGCTCCTCGACCGGCTGCGTGCGCTGGGTCTTCAGGTTCGGCGCGGAGGGGTAATCGTATCCCGCCGAGTCGGGCATGACGAGCAGGATCGGAAGCTTCATGTCGGTCACGACCTCGGCGAGGCTCACCATGTGCTTCGTGCCGTAGACCGCGATCGCGTCGTAGACGAGGAGCGCGACGAGGAGCAGGAACGCGGGGAGGATCGCGAAGGAGATCCCGAGGATCGCGATCAGGGAACCGGCGGCGAGGAAACCGACGAAGTCGACCACGTACCAGTGCGGCTCCATGAGGAGCGCGAGGTAGAGCCCCGCGCTGACGATCGCGGCGAGCGTCAGCGCCGGCACGAGCACCTGCTCCGCCCCCCACGGTGCGAGGAGCGGGGACGCCGGCAGGAGGATCGAGAACGTCGCGTAGAGCGTGATGTAGAGTGCCCCCGCGATCCCGAAGAGGATCAGCTGGCGGAGCGCGGCGAGCCCACCCTGACGCCGGGCGACGTAGAGGATGAGGAGCGGCGCGAGGACGATGATCAGGATGATCTCGATCGGGCCGGTCGCACTCGTGGGGCTCGAGGTGGTGGCGAGCCCGGCGGAGCGGAACGGGTTCGCGAGAAGGAGCGCGATCGCCTGGGCGCCGATGTAGAGAGCGAGGAGGCCGATCCAGCGGAGGCTCCGCATGGGTCGCTACGGTTGGACGACGGCGTACGCGTTGTTGCCGAGGACCTTCGTGATCTTCGCGTTCACGGTCGTCCCCCGCTGGGTCGCCCCGGTGACGAAGATGACGAACCCCTCCTTCTTCGCGACGCCGTCCCCGCGTCGGCCCACGTCCTCGATCGTCAGCCGGTACACCTCGCCGACCACGACCGGCGCCTTCGGCTTCTCGGGCGCGACGACACGGCGGACGGTGACGGGACGCTGGGCGCCGCATGCCTCGCAGACGAGCAACGTGAGCCGTCCCTCCTTCTTCAGGTGGGTGTCGGGCCGCTTGCACTCCGAACAGATCACGTACTTCGCGGTGTACTCCCGCAGGCGCTGGGCGATCTGGTCCTTCGTGAGTCGGGACTTCAGGACTCCGCGCGGGAGGTCGAGGACCCCGGGACAGCCGAACTCCTTCGCGAGGAACTGGATCACGTGGTCCGGCTCTCGGCGGAGGATCCCCGTGATCTCCTGGAAGTTCCGCACGACCGTGTTCTTGCCGTCGGTCATAACGTCCGGATCCGGGACCTGGAACCGCTCGCCGCCGGACCGCACCGGGGGCAGCTTCGCGTGCGCGCGCTCCAGGAGCGCCGAGTAGCTCTCCATCGGGACCGCGGGGACCGGAGGCTCGGGGATAAGCGTTCCCTTACGGCCGGCGCGGGGGGGCCTCGTTGGGGAACTGTTCGAGCACGTCGAGCACCCGGGCGAGGTCGGGCTCGGTCACGACTGCGGTCGCCGCGCGGCGGACGGTCTCGTCCGCAGGACGGAACGCGACCCCGACGCGGCTGCGGCGGAAGAGCCCCACGTCGATCTCCGAGTTGCCGACGGAGGCCGTCTCGGCGGGATCGACCCCGAGCTGCGCCTGGAGGGTCGCGAGGACCGCCTCCTTCTCGAGGATCGGGACCCGGACGATCCCCTCACCGGTGAGCCGTCCGTCCGCGTCGACCCGGAACCCGTTCGCGAGCACGAGGTCGATCCCGAGGTCGCGCGCGACGCGGTGCGCGAGGAGGTCGATGCCGCCGCTCACGATCGCGGTGCGCACGCCGCGGCGCCGCAGCCCGCCGACGAGCGCTTCGGCGCCGGGCATGAGCGGCACCGGCGCGAGGATCTCTTCGAGCTCCTCGACGCGGAGGTCGGGGCGATGACGTTGCCAGATCCGCACGTCCGAACGCATGAACTCGGCGTCGTCGATCTCGCTCGCGAAGAACCGGCGCAAGCCCTCCTCGTTCTGGTCCCCGAAGAAGGCGTGGACCGAGCCCCAGGAGCTCTCGATATCGACGAGCGTCCCGTCCATGTCCAGCGCGACGAGCTTAAGCACGGTCGCCCCGCGCGATCGCGTCCGCTCGCTCGAGCACGCGGTCGGGGGGCCGGACCGCCCACGCCGAGAGGTTGGAGTCGACCTGCTCCGGTCGGCTCATCCCGACCACGGGCGCGGCCCCGCGGGCCGCGAGCCAGTGGAGCGCGATCGACGCGAGCGGAACCTTCGCCTCGTGCGCAAGGTCCCGGAGGGCACGGGTCCGCTCGACGATCGCCGGGAGGCGGTCGGGCTCGAACAGGCGCTGGGCGAACCGCCGGACCTCCGCCGGGGGCCCCCGGCCATCGAGGTAGCGTCCGTGCAGCAACCCGCGGGCGAGCGGGGTGTACGCTTCGAGGAGGATCTCGTGCGACCGGCAGTACTCGCGGACCGGTTCCGCGTCGTCCCGGTCGAAGAGGTTGTACTGGACCTGGTTCACGACGATCCGGGCCTCCGAGAGGCCCCGGGCCGCCGCCTCGAGCTCTTCGACCGAGAAGTTCGAGACACCGATCGCGCCCACCCGTCCCTCCTTCCAGAGGAGCTCGAGCGCCCCCATCGTCTCGGCGAGGGGAACGTGGGGGTCGGGGGCGTGGACCAGATAGAGGTCGACGGAACGCCGGCCGAGCCGCTCGAGGCTGTTGAGGAGGCTCGAGCGGACCTGCGCCCGACGCAGGTGCTCCCAGGAGACCTTGGTCGCGACGAACGCCTCCGAGCCCTGGCCGGCGCTCCGTTCGAGGACCTCTCCGAGCAGGCGCTCGGAACGGCCGCCGCCGTAGACCTCGGCAGTATCGAACCAACGGAGGCCGAGCTCGTAGGCGCGGCCGACCGTCGCTTTCGTCCGCGCCTCGTCCTCGGGCGTCCAGCGTCCGAGCGCCCAGAGGCCGACCCCGAGAGCCGGGTGCGGCTTCGGGGAACCCGGCAGCGGCCGGGTGCCGATCGGGGCGTTCGGCGGGGGGTCGGCGGCCTTCCGCGAGGGCATCCGGGAGCGGGTACGGCGCGCCGTGGGCGTCATGATCCCTCACCGGCGGAGGCGTCCGTGCTCAAGTGCTCGTCGATGCGACGAAGGCGGTCCGTGAGCTCGCGAGCCTTCTCCTCCGCCTCGCCCACGACCTCGGGAGGAGCGCGCGCGCGGAACCCCGCGTCCGCGAGGCGAGCGCGGGTCTTCTCGAGGAGGGCCGTGAGCTTCTCCCGCTCGCGGGTCAGCGCGTCGGTCTCGCTCGCCGCCGCGGCGTCCGGGCGCTCGAGGAAGCACTCGCCCAGCGGCGCGACCCTTCGACCGACGCGGGCTGGGACCGGGTCGTCGGCACCGAGGAGACCGAGCGGGCGGACCCGAGCGAGCCGGCCGATCGTCTCCCGTTCGCGCTCGAAGACGCGGGCGACCTCGGGCCCGGCCGGGCGGATCCAGCCGGGCGGCACTTGGCTCGCCGGGACCCGTTCGTCCGCCCGTAGGTTACGCAGCAGCCGGATCGCCTCGAGCACCGACTCCATCTCGACCTCGGCCGACGGGTCGCTCGCGACCTCCTCAGGGCGGGGCCAGGGCGCCGTCGCGAGCAGCTCCCCGTCGTGCGGCAGGGCGTGCCAGAGCTCCTCGGTGACGTGGGGGACGATCGGGTGGAGGAGCCGCAGCGTCCGCTCGACCACGAACAGCAGCGTCGCGCGCGCGTCGCGGAGCGCCGGGACGCCCCGGCGGCCCGCGAGCGCCTCCTTCGCGATCTCGACGTACCGATCGGCGAGGTCGTGCCAGACGAAGCCGTGGAGGGCCGTTACCGCCCGGGTCGGCTCGAACTCGGCGAGGGCGCGGTCGACTTCCTCCACCGCGTGCCGATATCGGGAGAGGATCCATCGGTCCTCGAGCGCGCCTGGCCCCGAGAGGGTCGGGGCCACCGCGACCGGTGGGGTGCCGGGCGGAACGTGCGGGAGCGTGAACCGCACGAGGTTCCACAGCTTCGTGAGGAAGTTCCGAGCCCCGTCGAGCGCCGGCCGACCGAACGGTCCGTCCTCCGAGCTCGGGTTGGGGAACAGGAGGCCGAAGCGCAAGGCGTCGGCGCCCCGCTCCCCGATCAGGTCGAGCGGGTCGGGGGAGTTCCCGAGGTGCTTCGACATGCGGCGGCCCCGTTCGTCGAGGACCATGCCGGTGAAGTAGACGGCCGAGAACGGCTTCGTGCCGGTGAACCGGTAGCCGGACATCATCATGCGGGCGACCCAGAAGAACATGATGTCACGGCCGGTGACGAGGACGCAGGTCGGGTAGTACCGCTCGAGCTCCGCGGTGCGCTCCGGCCAGCCGAGGGCGGCGAACGGCCAGAGCCAGGAGGTGAACCACGTATCGAGCACGTCCGGATCCGGTGTGAGGTCCGAGGAGCCGCAGTGCGCGCAACGCACCGGCGGTTCGACACTCGCCGTCTCCTTCCCGCAGGCCCGACAGCGGTCGACCGGGATGTGATGGCCCCAGAGGACCTGACGGGAGATGCACCAATCGCGGATCCCCTCCATCCAGCGGAAGAACGTCGGGGTCCAGCGCTCGGGATAGATCCGGATCTCCCCGGCGCGCACCGCGTCGATCACGGGTGCCGCAAGCGGCGCCATACGGACGAACCACTGCGTCGAGAGGCGGGGCTCGATGACCGCGTCGGACCGCTCCGATCGCGCGACCGAGTGGCGGTAGGTCTCCTGCCGGACGAGGAGCCCCTCGCGATCGAGCTCGGCGACCGCGCGCTCCCGGGCGCGGTCGCGGTCGAGCCCCCGATAGGTGGCCGGCACCCACTCGCCGGCCAAGCGCGCGGCGTCGTCGAAGATCTCGGTCGGCGTCGCGAGGTCCGGATGCCGCTCGGCGACCTCCCGGTCGAGGAGGTCGTGGCGGGGAGTGATCTTCAACGCCCCGACTCCGAAAGTCGGGTCGACGGCCGCGTCCGCGATCACCGGGACCCGCCGGTGGCAGAGGGGGACAACGACGAACCGGCCGATCATCTCGGAGTACCGCGTGTCCTCGGGGTGGACCGCCACCGCGACGTCCCCGAAGATCGTCTCCGGTCGCACGGTCGCGACCTCGATCCCGCCGAGCGTGCCGTCCGCCCACGGATACCGCACGTAGTAGAGCGTCGCCTCCTCCTCCGCGTGGAGGACCTCGAGATCCGAGATCGCGGTCCGGAGGCGGGGGTCCCAGTTGACCATCCGCTCCCCGCGGTACACGAGGCCGTCGCGGTAGAGCGCCACGAACACCTCCCGGGTCGCCCGCACGCTCGCGGCGTCCATCGTGTACCGGTAGCGCGTCCAGTCGACCGAGAACCCCCCGCGACGGGTCTGCTCCCGGATCCGCGACTCGTGCTCGGTGCTCCACGATTCGACCGCCCGGATCGCCTCCTCGCGCGGGAGCTCCTCGAAGCGAACCCCCTGCTTCGCGAGGCGGCGCCGCACTTCGACCTGCGTCGCGAGGCCCGCGTGGTCGAGCCCCGGCACCCAGAGCGTCGCGTCGCCTCGCATGCGGTGCGTGCGCGCGAGCAGGTCCATCACCGTGTCCCCGAGCATGTGCCCGAGGTGGAGGACCCCGGTGACGTTCGGCGGGGGAAGGACGAGGGAGAACGTCGCCCCGCCCGGGGTCGGTGGGGCGACGAACGCGTGGGCGCGCTCCCACGCGGCCTGCCACCGCGCCTCGATTTCCGCGGGCTCGAACCGCGTCGCAAGCGCCGGGGCGCTCACGTTGACGTCCCTCCGGGTCTCCCGAAGGCGAACGGGGCGCACGCCGCGAGCTCAGCGAGCGCGATGCCGGCCATCCCCGCGACGCCGACCGCGGTCCCGGCCGGGCCGAGGGCTCGGTAGACGGCCAAGGGGAGCCCGGCGACGACGAGTCCCGGGATCGAGACGAGGACCGCGTACCAAGCCCCCGAGTACAGGTTCACGATTGGCAGTCCCTTCGTCCGCGCGCGACGGAAGAGGATCCCGAGCTCGAGGAGTGACGCCGCGGCGACCGCCGGCAGCTCGGCGAGGATGAAGACGAGGAAGAGCGCAGGCTGGAAGATCCGAACGAGCGTGAGCCCCAGCACGAGGGAGCTCGCGACGAGGTAAATCGCGACGACGAGCGCGACCTTGCCGAAGAGGATCGACCGGTCGGAGAGCGGCAGGGTCCGACCGTACGAGTACGCGATCACTTCGATGGCGAAGAATGCGGGGCCGAAGAAGGTTGCGAGGAGCGCGGCGGTCGAGACCGCCGCGAGTGCGATGCCGAAGCTCGCCGTCGTGCCGGGGCCCGAGACGAACGTGAAGAGGCCCAGGGCCACCGCGTCCAGGATCGGCAGGAGCACGAGAAACGCATACCCGGGCATGCGGCTCGCGACGCGGAGGTCCTTCGTGAGGACGGCCCACGCCGGCGTCCGGGGCACGAGCGCGTAGCGGGCGGGTCCGGCCGCGACCGGAGCGACCGTCGGCAGCATTCCGACGCGGCGAACCGCACCCGCGAGCCAGACGCCGCACGCGATCGCGAGGAGCAGGTACCCGATGCTCGCCGCCGCGAGCGTCGCGGTACCGAGGTCACCGAGCCCGAGCGCTCCGACACCCTGCGAGGCGGCGACCGGAAGCGCCGCGAGCGTGAACGGGAACGTCGCGAGGAGGAGGCCCCCGCCCACGGACGGCCCGGCGGTGGTCGTCCGCGCGACGAACGCAAGGAATCCCGGCGCGGCCACGACGATCGCGAACATCGCGAACGCGGGGAGGACCCAGAGCACGAGATACGCCCACCGCACGACCGTGCGGCCCCCGCCGCCGCGACTGCCCTGGATCCGGCGGACGAAGAACCGCCCGGTCAGGAGCCCGAGGGCCAGCGCGAACGCGACCGCCGCTACGGCGCCGGGGAGGATCGCGAGGCCGGCGGCGGCGCCGAGGGTCTCGGCGACGAGGAGAGGGGTGAAGACGAGGACCGTGATCGCGGGGAGGTCGAAGAGCCGGAGGTAGACGAGCCCGGCGACGCGCCGCAGGGTGCGGTCGTCGATCGGGAGCGGCTCGAGCACGGGCAGGACCCCCGACGCGAGGAACGTCGGGAGCACCTGGAGGCCGGTCCACCAGAGGAACGCCAGCTCGAGGGCGAGCAGGCCGGTCAGGACCACCGCGCGGAAGTCCGCGACCGAGACGAGGATCCCGAAGAACGGAGCGGCGACGACCCTCGGCGCGATGTCGAGGAGGAGGCACGCCCCCGCGATCAGCAAAAACAGGACGACCGCGACGATCACCTTGCTCTGGAACACGCGACGGCGGGCGGTCCGCGCCATCGTCCGGGGCGCGATGGAGACCGCGAGGTTCCCCAGCCGGAACGCGTAGATCGCCTGCAGGGAGAGCTCGAGGAAGGCGACGCTGCTGAGTCGCCACGCCTCGCGCCAGCTCATCCTACTTGCCGTCCAAGGCCCGCACCGCGGCGTCCAGCCCCTCGTCGTCGCGGGTGAGACGGAGGAAGACCTCCTCGAGGCTCGCGTCCCCCGACGCGCCGGGCTCCCGCAGAGCCGCGAGGCTTCCTTCCGCCCGGAGGACCCCTCGGTCGAGGATCCCGACGCGGTGGCAGAGCTGCTGGGCGACCTCCATCGTGTGCGTCGAAAACAGCACGCCCCGGCCGCCGTTCGCGACGTAGCGCGCGAGCAGCTCCTTCACGATCCGGACGGAGCGGGGGTCGAGGCCGTTGAGCGGCTCGTCCAGGACGAGGAGCGGCGGCTGGTGAAGGAGCGCGGCGATGACGAGCACCTTCTGGCGAGTGCCGTTCGAGAGCGCGGCGATCGGTTCTTCGAGCTCCGGGCCGAGCCGCAGCGCCGTCGCGTAACTCTCGGCCCGGGCCGTGGCGGTCGCCCGGTCGAGCCGACGCACGCTCGCGACGAACTCGAGGAACTCGCGCGGGGTCAGCGCCTCGTACAGCATCGAGGTCTCGGGGACATAGCCGACCCGTTCCTTCACCCGTAGGCTGTCGGCCACGGCGTCGAAGCCGAAGACACGGACCCGTCCGGCCGACGGTCGGAGGAGCCCGACGATCGACCGGATGGTGCTCGACTTTCCGGCGCCGTTGGAGCCGAGCAGCCCGTAGATCTCGCCCGGGGCGACCGTCAAGGAGAGTCGGTCGACGGCGAGGTGCTCCCCGTAGGCGACCGTCAGGCCTTCGACCGCGAGCGGCGTAGTACCGGGTCCGAAGCGCGCGCTCGCCACACCGGCAGTACGGTCGCGGCCGGAGTATAAGTGGCTCGGCAGCGGCTAGCGCGGACGGACGAGCGGGAAGAGGATGACGTCCTTGATCGACGGCGTGCCGGTGAGCCCCATGATGAGGCGGTCGACGCCGAGCCCGATCCCCGTCGCCGGCGGCATGCCGTGGCGCAGCGCCCGCACGAAGTCCTCGTCGTACGCGTAGGCGTCCGCGCCGCGGTTCGCGAGCTGCTCGCGGAAGCGTCGCTCCTGTTCGTCGGGGTCGTTGAGCTCGGTGTAGGCGTTGCCGAGCTCGAAACCCCGGAAGTAGATCTCGAACCGCTCGACGCGGCCCGGCTTCGAGCGATGGCGCTTCGCGAGCGGGGTCGTCGCCGCCGGGTGGTCGACGACGAACGTCATCCGGTCGATGTGCGGCTCGACGTAGTGCTCGAAGAGCTTGTCGAGGAACGTCCCGGGGGTGGACGCGTCGGGGACGGTCGAGCCGGCGGCCCGGGCGAGCGACCGAAGCTCATCCGGGTTCTTCGCGAGGAGGTCCGGGATCCCGCTCCGACGCTCGAGCTCGTCGACGAAGTCGATCGTCACGAACGGCGGCGTGAAGTCGCGCGCCCCCTGCTGCGCTGCGGCCGAATTCGGGAGGAGCTCGCGCACCGTCTCGGCAAGGTGGCGGAAGAGCCCCTCGATCAGGCGACGCATGTCGTGGTAGTCCGCGTACGCCCAGTACGCCTCGAGCTCAGTGAACTCGGGAGAGTGGGTCGTGTCCATGTCCTCGTTGCGGAAGGTCCGCCCGAGCTCGTAGACCCGTTCGAGTCCCCCGACGAGCAGCCGCTTCAGGGGCAGCTCCTGCGCGATCCGGAGTTGCAGGTCGGCGTCGAGGTAGCGCGAGTGCGCGACGAACGGCGTCGCGGAAGCGCCGCTCGCGACGGGCAGCAGGATTGGGGTCTCGACCTCGAGGAACTGCGCCGCGTCCAGGTAGCGGCGTATCTCTCGGATCAGGCCGGATCGCGCCCGGAACAACGCGCGGGTCTCCTCGGACGCGAGGAGGTCGAGGTAGCGCCGGCGCAGACGCTCCTCGGGGTCCTTGAGCCCGTGGTACTTCTCCGGGGGCGGGGCGATCGCCTTCGCGAGCAGCGTGAGCGCGCGGACGTGCAAGGACGGCTCCCCGCGCTTCGACATCGCGGGAGCGCCCTCGGCGCCGACGAGGTCGCCGGGGTCGAGCTCTGCGAGCGCGGTACGGAACTCCCCTCCCCCCATCGAGTCCGCCCGCAGGAGGAGCTGCAGCGAGCCCGACCGGTCCTCGAGGTCCGCGAACGCGGTCTTCCCGTGGACCCGCGTCGCGAGGACCCGACCCGCCACGCGGGCGGGGTGTTCCACGTCCTCGGCGCCCGGAGCGAGACGTGCGCACGTCGCCCGGACCTCGCTGGTCGGGACGCGGCCGACGAACGACCACGGGTACGGTTCGCGCCCGTCGGCGCGCGCGCGTTCGACCTTCTGGCGGCGCTCGTGCTCGAGAGGAGTCTCGTCGCTCACGGACGTTCCGGGGTATCGCTCCGGAGCGGTTTCGGAGGAAAAGCCCTTCGCGCTACGAGCTAACGCCCTCGAGGGCGAGCCGCTCCACGCCCCCCGGACGGATCAGGGCGAGGTGCTCGGGGACCGCGGGCTCGGTCCCGGCGGGTCGCGCGGGCTCGTGGAGGAGGAGGAACGTGCCGAGGAAGAACTCCGCGGCGGCGTCCCCGCCGCCGATGCCGTAGCTGACGTAGTCAGAGAAGTAGACGTGGATCGAGCCCGACCGCCGGCGCCGCAACGCCTCGAGGAACTTTCCGGTCTCACCGGGGCCCTTCCGCTCGAGCTCGTCGATCAGGTCGCGCAGGAGCGGTCGCTGGCTCAAGCCGGCAAGCCCATCGTACGCGAGGTAGACCGCCGGGCGCGGGTCGAGGGCGACGACGTCGAGTCGCAGGACGCCCTCCACAGGCTTCGTCCGCACGGGAGGCGGCCTACCGCCGCCCCGTTAAGAAGACTTCGGCCGGCGGCCCTGCGACCGCCGACCTCGGAAGGAGTTCCGGTCTAGTGGTCGTGTCCACCGGCACCGGCGGGCGGGGGCGACGGCTTCTTCGAAGCGATGACGTCGTCGATCCGCAGGACCATCGCCGCGACCTCGGCCGCGGAGCTCAACGCCTGGCGCTTCACGCGGAGCGGCTCGACGACGTGGAGCTTCCACATGTCGGTCGTCTTGCCATCGGCGAGGTTGATCCCGATGTTCTTGCTCGCGCCGGCCCCGTCGTGGGCCCGGCGCAGGTCGATGAGCGCGTTGATCGAGTCGAACCCGCCGTTCTCGCTGAGGGCCCACGGGACGACCTCGAGCGCCTGGGCGAACGCCTCGACCGCGAGCTGTTCCCGGCCGCCCACCGATGGGGCCCATCGGCGCAGCTTGACGGCGAGCTCAATCTCGGTCGCCCCGCCGCCGGGGCAGACGACCCCGTCCTCGAGGACGCTCGATACGACCTTGAGCGCATCGTGGAGCGAGCGCTCCACCTCCTGGGTGACGTGCTCCGTACCGCCGCGGATCAGGATCGAAACCGAGCGCGGGTTCGAGCAGCCGGTCACGAACGTCATGTCGTCGTCGCCGACTTTGCGTTCCTCGACCTTGGAAGCATTGCCGAGGTCCGCGGAGGTGAGGTCCTTGAATCCCGTGACGATCTTCGCGCCGGTCGCGCGCGCGAGCTTCTGGAGGTCGGACTCCTTGACCTGCTTGACCGCGAAGACCCCCTCCTTGGCGAGGTAGTGGAGGACGACGTCGTCGATCCCCTTCTGGCAGACGACGACGTTCGCGCCGGACGCCTTGACGGTCTCGACCATCTTGCGGAAGGTCTTGTCTTCCTCGTCGAGGAAGTTCTGGATCTGGCTCGGGTTCTTGATGTTGATCTTGCTCTCGATCTCGGTCTTCTTGATCTCGAGGGACGAGTTCAAGAGCGCGATCTTCGCCGGCGCGACCTCGGCCGGCATCCGGGGGTGACCGCGTTCCTTGTCGAGGATGATCCCCTCGATCAATTGGGTGTCGGAGATGGTGCCCCCGTGGCGCTTCTCGACCTGGATCTGATCGACGTCCGCGATGGTTCGGTCGCCCCGCGGCTCGGCGATCTTCTGGACCGCCCGGACCGCGATCTTGGCGAGCTCGTCCCGCGAGCCGAAGACGCCCTTCGAGCCCATGGCCGTCGTCGCGCAATCGATGAGGATCGCCTCGTCCCCGGCCTTCACCGTCGTGCCGATCTCTGCCTCGAGAAGGCGTTGGGCCTCCTGGACGGCCTGCTGGAAGCCGCGGACGATAACGGTCGGATGAACGTTCTGCTCGAGGAGGGACTCGGAGCGCTTCAGGAGCTCGCCGGCCAAGACCACGGCGGTCGTCGTGCCGTCGCCGCACTGCTGGTCCTGGGTCTTCGCGACCTCGACGATCATCTTGGCTGCCGGGTGCTCGACGTCGACCTCTTTGAGGATCGTGACGCCGTCGTTCGTGATCGTGATGTCGCCCATTGAATCGACGAGCATCTTGTCCATGCCGCGCGGGCCAAGGGTCGAGCGGACCGCGTCCGCCACGGCCCGGGCCGCCGCGATGTTGTTCGACGTCGCACCCTTTCCGCGCTCGCGCTCAGTTCCTTCCTTCAAGACGAGAATCGGCGTTCCCTGGAGCATGCTAACTCACCGTCATAGGCTAAATTGCTCTTCTATATAAAACAGGCTAGACTTGCGGCTTTGGGA
>JBOGRO010000007.1:0-32310 GCA_050749465.1 Thermoplasmata archaeon
GGCGACGACGCGACCGAGGTCCGACAGGCCGCGGCCGCCGCCCTCGGCGCGGTCGCGACGCCGGCCGCGGCGGCCGCCCTCACTCCGTTCCTCACCGACGCGAACGATCGGGTCCGTCGCGAGGCGGTGCTCGGGCTGGGCCGGTTGCCGGACGGTGCGATCGCGGAGCGCGTACGCGCGTTCCTCGTCGACCCGGCCCGACGGGTGCGGGTCGCGGCCGCGGTCGTCCTCGGGCGGCAACGGGACCGCGCGAGCGTTCCGCTCCTCCTCGACCGCCTCGCGGCCCCGGGGACGTGGGAGAAACCCGCGATCCTCGTTGCGCTCGGCCGGATCGGCGCGGCCGACGCGGTGCCGGCATTGCGCGCCGCCTCCGAGCACCCCGCCCACTGGGTCCGGGTCTGCGCGCTCCACGCGCTCGGCGAGATCGGGGGTCCGGAAGCGCGCGACGCGGCGCTCGGCCACGCCCGCGACCCCGCGTGGGCGGTCCGCGGCGCGGCCGCGATCGCGCTGGGCGAGGCCGGCGCCGCCGACGACCTTCCGGTACTGCTCGAGCTGCTGCGCGACGACCACCCGTGGCCGCGGCGCGGGGCGACGTATGCGATCGGCCGACTCGGCCTCGCCGAGGCGGCGCCCCGCCTTCGGGAGGGGCTCACCGATCCGGCCCCCGAAGTACGGCTCGCTGCGGTCTGGGCGCTCGGTCGACTCGCCGACGACGGCGCGCGCGACGAGCTCGTTCGCCTCCTCTACGGGGTTCGGCCGGGGGACCCGGACCCGCTCGAGCTCGGGGCGGTCACGGAGCGCGATGACCCGCTCCGCTCCGATGCCGAGAGCCGCCTTTTCGACGCGGCAGTCCAGGCGCTCGGGCGACTCAGTCGGGGCGTCGCGGACCCGCTCGTGTACCGGGCGCTGACGGAGGTGCGCGGTCGGCTGACGGACGAGGAGCTCGACCGGCTCGCCCGGCTACCGCTCCCGGAGCTCGGGTCCGACCGGACTCCCCCCACCCTGCGGGCGCTCTTCGACTCGGCGATCCCGACGTCGGGGGACGACGAGGACGCGGGATGATCCGGGAGCTTCGCAAGACCGACGCGCCACGAGTGCTCGAGTTCCTGACGACCCAGTTCCCCGAGGAGGAGGCGATCCTCGGGACGCGCCCCGAGGGGTTCGCGAAGGTCGTGCACCGGCTCTTTCGCTGGGACACGCAGCTTGCGCTCGGGATCGCCCGGCTCTTTCACCGACCGATCTTCCGCTTCTTCGTCGTCGAGGAGAACGGCCGATTGGTCGCGACGACCCTGCTGTCGTTCCCGGAGCGGACGGGGTACGTGAGCATGGTCGTCGTCGACCCCGCCTACCGTCGGCGCGGCCACGCCCGCGCCCTCCTCGAGCGCGCCCGGACGGCGACCGCGGCGGCCGGCCGCCGGTACATCGCGCTCGATGTCCTCGCCGAGAACACCCCGGCCCGCGCCCTCTACGAGCAGGTCGGGTACCGGCCGCTGCGGGACTCCTCGTATCTCGTACGGGTACCGGGAACCGTCGTCGGCGACGCCGGTGCGGGGTCGACGGCGGTGCGCCCGTTCCGAGGGCCGGACGCGAGGGCGGTCGTCGAGATCGCGGCCCGCTCGACCCCGCCCGAGGTCGGGTCGGTCCTGCCGCTCCGCGAGCGCGCGCTGCGGGGCTCGGGGTTCGTCAACGGGATCCTCGGCAGCGAGGCGGGAGCGTGGGTCGTCGACCGGGGCACCGGGCCGGAGGCGTACCTCGGTGCGGTGGCGACGGACGCGACCGACGCGGGGCACCTCACCGACCCGATCGTCGGCGAGGGGGTCGACGCGGCGGACTCCGGGGCGCTCGTCCGGACGGCGGTCGCCTGGCTCTCCGCCCGCGGCGGGCAACGGGTCGTCGTGCAGGTTCCGTCGACGAACGTACGGGGGCGCGCCGCGCTCCTGGGGGAGGGGTTCCACGACGCCCTCGCGCTCTGGACGCTCTACCGGCCGGTCGATTAGACGCCGGGGGAGCGGGCCCGGCCTCGACGTCTACCTCTTCCCCGCGGTCGTCGGCGGCGGCCTCGGCGACATCGAGGAGGTGCTCGCCGCGGGGCGCGCGCTCGCGCGCGCCGGGTACCGGTTGACGCTCTACCGCCGGCGGGGCCGGCCGTTGCCGCGGTCGGTCGACGGCCCGTGGTCGTGGCCCGCCCTCGTGCGCTCCGACCGCGTGCGCCCGAGCGCGCCGGCCGCCCTCACGGTCTCCGCGGCGTGGGGAGTGAGCGCCGCCCCGGCCCGGGAGGGGCCGTACGGCCGAGGCGGACCGTGGGAGCTCGAGTGCCAGGACGTCGAGCGCGCGTACGGCCCGGACTCCGCCCTCCACGTCAGCCTCGAGGAGTTCGCCCGGACGCTCTCCTCCTCAGGCGAGGACCGGGAGCGGTTGCGGGAGGGCGGCGTGCCGGCTCGAGCGCTTGCGGGACGACTCGCCCGGTCCCGCCGCGTCGGGGACCTCGCCCGGTTCCGCACCGCGTTCGCGCGGTTCCGGGCGTTCGATCGACCCAACGTACTGCATCTCTTCGCGACGTTCCGCGTCGACCGCGGGTTCGCCCGAGAGTTCCCCGCGGCGGTGCAGACCGGCCCGCTTTGGCCCCGCCGGTTCCGCCGCGCGACCGGCCGGACCAAGGGGGGACGGGAGTGGGTCTGGTACGCGAGCCCCGCGAGCGCGGAGCGGATCGCCGTGGACGTCGTGGCCGGTCTCGAGGCTGCGGAGCCCCCCGTGAGACTCTACGTTCGAACCGACCGGCGGTGGTCGCTTCCGCCTCCCGCCGACCGGGTCGAGCTCGCGTCGGGTCCCGTCGCCGCGGAGGCGTGGGCGAAGCGGTTCGCCCGCGCCGAGCTGCGGGTCGTGACGGGGAGCCGCACGCTGCTCGAGGCGCTCGAGCTCGGAGGTCCGTTCCTCTACTTCAACGGGCTCCTCGGCTCCGGCGCGCGGCGGCGGCGACACCGCCCGGAGAAGATCGCGGCGCTCCTCGCCGCGTGGCGCCGGGCCGGCGTCGCGGAGGACCTGCGGCACGACCTCGCCGACTTCTCGGCGGGGCGTCGGGTCCGTGCGGTCGTCCGTCGCGCGGCCATCGCCGAGGGCGGGTGGGCCCGCTTCCCCCGGGGGACTGGCCCGGTCGGCGTGCCGCCGCCGTACGACGACGCGGGTCGGCTCCTCGTCGCAATCGCCCGCGCGCTCGCGCGGCGCCCCGGGAATGCGGCAAGAGTCGTCGCGCGCGCCCGCGCGGGCGCCACTCTTTAATCTCCCCTCCCTGCCGCCGAGAGATGCCGGCGAGCGAGGCGAGCCCGCCCGCGGTCGCCCGAGCGCTCGTCGGGAGCGCGCTCGGCCTTCGGCGGGGCGAGCATGTCGCCGTTCTCTCGTGGACCCACACGCTGCCCTGGGCGGCCGCGTGCGTCGCCGAGGCGCGGCGCCTCGGCGCGCGGCCGTTCCTCGTCCTCGAGGACGAGGCGGCGTTCTGGCGCAGCCTCGACCTCGCTCCCCGGGCCGCCACCTGGTCCGGACTCTCGGCCCCCGTCCTCGCGGCGATCGCCCGTTCGGACGCCCTCGTTTACTTCCCCGGCCCCGCCGACCGGCCCCGCCTGCGCGCCCTCCCGCCGCACCAGCTCGTGCCAATCCTCGGCGGGGACGACGCGTGGCTCGGTCGGACGCGGCGCGCGGGGATCCGCGGCGTCCGCTGCTTGCTCGGCTACGCCTCCGACGCGGAGGGAGAGCGGTGGGGGGTCCCGGGCGCGGTCTGGCGCAGTCGACTCATCCGCGGGATCGCGGAGCTCGACTACGCTGCCCTCGCGCGCGACGCGCGACGCGTCGCGCTCCTCCTCCGTCAGGGGCGCACGCTGCGGATCACGGCCGCGAACGGGAGCGACCTCACGCTCCGACTGCGGGGACGCACGCCGTGGGTCGACGACGGTCGGGTCGACGCCGACGACCGGCGCCACGGCCGGACGCTCGCGACGAGCCCGCCGGGCTCGGTCGTGGTCGCGGTCGAGGAGGGGAGCGCCGAGGGGACCGTAGTCTCCAGCCGTCCGAGCTACCTCTCGTCGGGTCGGGTCTCGGGCGCCCAGTGGGAAGTCGAGCGAGGGCGCCTGCGCAACTACTGGTACACCGAGGGCGCGGACGGCTTCGAACGGGACTACACCGCCGCCCCCCGCGGTCGCGAGGTCGTCGGGCTGTTCGCGTTGGGCCTCAACCCGACGCTCGCGCCTGGGGTCCCGCACGCCGAGGACGAGGAGGCCGGCACCGTCACGCTCGCGGTCGGCGGCAACGCGCTCTACGGGGGCCGGAACCGCTGCCGGTACCTCTCGTGGATCACGGTCGGGGAGGCGACGGTCTCCGTTGACGGGCACCCGCTCGCGGACCGCGGTAAGCTCCTCTAAGGGGCGCGCCGGCCGCCGGCTCGGCCGGGCGTTCTTCGACCGTCCGTGCGCGCGCGTCGCGCGCGAGCTCCTTGGGGCTCGAATCCGAGTGCGGACGCGCGGCCGGTCGCGCGCGGCGCGGATCGTCGAGACCGAGGCGTACGGGCGCGACGATCCGGCGAGCCACACCTACCGGGGGCCGACCCGGCGGAACCGCTCGATGTTCGGAGCGCCGGGGACCCTCTACGTCTACCGCATCCACCAGGTCGTCTGCGCGAACCTCGTCACGCGGTCGGGCGAGGCGGTCCTCCTGCGGGCCGGGGCGGTCGAAGAGGGAGAGCCCCACGAGGGCGCCGGTCCCGGGCGCCTCTGTCGGGCTCTCGGGATCGCGCTCGCGGACGACGGCCGCGACGTGTCGCGCGACCCGCGCATCGCCCTCTGGCCCCGCGCCGGCCCACCGGCCCGGGTCGTGGTCGGGCCCCGGGTTGGGATCCGCCGCGCCGCGGAGCGTCCGCTCCGCTTCTACCTCGCGGGCGAGCCCGAGGTCTCCCGGCCCCGTCGGCTCAGCGCTTCGCCTTCGCCCAGTCGTAGCCGCGGCGCCGGGTGGTATCGCCGAAGCCGCACGAGGAGCAGACCCGCTTCTGCCGGTGGTAGGCGTGGCGACCGCACCGGCGGCAGATGACGTGGACGATCTTGCCGCCCCGGCTCGACGGAGTCCCCTTCGACATCGTCCCTCCTACGGCGAGATGTAGACGATCGAGTCGCCGCGGACGAGCGTGAGCCCGCTCCGCGGGGTGACGACGTCCTTCACGACCTCCTCGGCCGAGGAGAGGATGAGGTTCAGGTGCTGATCGTAGGCGTCGAGGACGCCGCGGTAGGAGCGTCCGCCTTTCATTTCCACGAGGACCCGCTTGTGCAGGCTCTGCTGAAGGGCGTCGAGGGGCCGCATTGGAGTGCGGGCGAGGCCGGGTCGCCTTCTTAACGGTTGCCGCGGGCGCTCGCCGCTCCGTCCGCCGGGAAGAGCGCGAGCACCGCCCGGACCGGCGGGAGGGAAGTCGTGACCGGCGGGCCGAGCCGAACGACCTCGGCGACGTGCGCTGCGACGGTGCGGGCCGGGGCGGTCGCGCGGAGCCACTGCAACCGGGCTCCGAGGACCGGGCCGAGGCGCTCGCGATAGAAGCGACGCTCCCGCGTGCCAACCGCCCGATGCCGCCGCGCGAGCGCGGCGGGGTGACCCGCCGGGTCGGCGCGCGCCCGGGCCGCGCACGTCGCCGCCGGGGCGTCGAGGTAGATCTCGACGTCCGGGAGCCCCCAACGACCGCGGGCCCCGAGTCGACGGGCGAGCGCGAGGAGGGGCGGGAGCACGGAGCGCGGCACGTCCCCCCGCTGGACGAGACCCCAGGTGTACGTCAGCGGTCCGAGAAAGCCGGTGTCGACGATGACGGTCGCGCCGGCGCGAGCGCGGGCCCGGGCCTCGACGAACCGACGCGCCTCCTCCTCGAGGAGCGCGCGCTCGAGCTCGACGAGCTCGACCGGGTTCCGGAAGTCGAGCGACGGGACGGGGTCGAGCCGTCGATACGCCTCCGGCAGGACCGACCCGCCCACCGCCGCGGCGACCGTGCGGACGGCGACCGTCTTCCCGACGGCCGACGGTCCGTCGACCGCGACCACTCGTCCCGGTGCCACGTCGCCCCCGTCCTCCCGACCGAACCGGCGACTCGGGCTAAACCGTGGCGGGGGGCGGTATTTATCGGGCGGGCGGCTCCCGGGCGCCGTGTCGGCCGCCCCCGGAGCCCCGTCCCCGCGCCACCGCTACGGCGCGCGAGTGCTCGAGATCGAGCGACTCAGCGAGATCGCGCGGGAGATCGAGCGGACGGAGAGCGACCCCGAAGGGGTCGGGATCATGACCCGCAAGGGGCGCATCTTCCCCGTTCGCCTTTCCGAGGTGCCGCTGAAGGCGTCGCCGCTCCTGAAGCAGGAACTCCTTTCGGTCGGCGGGGACGCGGCGCACGCGCGCGGGGTCGCGGCCCACTCGGTCGCCACGAGCCCGGTGCTCCTCCTTGCGACGTGGGGCCAGTACCGTCGGCTCCTCCCGAAGCTCCGACGCCAGCCGTTCGGGCTTGCGGGGCTCGCGGAGGAGATCGACCGGGCGCTCCGGGCCTACGCGGCCCACGGTCCGCGGAAGGTCGCGGGAGCCCACGGCGCGCTCACCCTCGGCGACCGCCCCCGAGTGATGGGGATCGTGAACGTCACGCCGGACTCGTTCTCCGACGGCGGCCGGCACCTCGACCCCGCGGTCGCGGTCGGCGCCGCGGTCCGCTTCGCCGGCGAGGGGGCGAGCCTCCTTGACATCGGGGGGGAGTCGACCCGGCCCGGCGCGACGCCGGTCTCGCCGGACGCCGAGTGGCGACGCGTCGGTCCGGTCGTGGAGGCGCTGCGAGGCCGGCTCGACGTCCCGCTGTCGATCGACACCCGGCACGCCGAGGTCGCCGAGCGGGCGGTCGCCGCGGGCGTCGACGTCGTCAACGACGTCGAGGGGCTGCGCGAGCCCGCGATGCGACGGGTGGTCGCCCGCACCGGCGCGGCCGTGATCGTCGTGCACATGCGCGGGACGCCCGCGACGATGATGGACGACACGCACTACGCCGACCTGCGCGGCGAGGTTTTTGGAGCGCTCGCGGCGGCGACGGATCGCGCGGTCGAGGACGGAATCCCGGCGGAGAAGCTGCTCGTCGACCCGGGGATCGGGTTCGGAAAGGCGGCGGAACAGAGCCTCGAGCTCCTCGTCCACCTCGGCGAGTTCCGCAGCCTTGGCTACCCGGTCGTCGTCGGGCCCTCACGCAAGTCGTTCCTCGGGTCGATCCCCGGCGCCCCCGCGCCGGCGGAGCGACTCGAAGCGAGCCTCGCGGCGGCGGTGCTCGCGGCCGAGCGGGGGGCGTCGCTCGTGCGGACGCACGACGTCGGGGCGACCGTCCGGGCCCTCGCGCTCGTCGCCGCGGCGGAGCGGGATGCGGCGCGTCCGCCCGCTGCCCCGGGGACGCTCGCGGCCGTCGACGCGGACGACTGAGTCAGGGGAGCGGAGTCCCGTCGTCCGCGACGTCGCTCTCGAAAACGAGCGAGCCCACGTAGTGGCAGTCGAGGCAGTGGTAGACCTGGCCGGTGATCGAGCCGGCGCTGAGCACGATCCGCGTCGAGCCGCACGTCGGGCAGCGGAGGATCCGATTACGATGGCCCGGACGTCGGCGTATCGTCGTCCTCCTCGTCCCCCGGCGGATGGGGCCCGTCGTCCTCGTCGTCGTCCGGCGGCGGGACCGGTTCCTCCGGTCCGTCGTCCGGCGCGTCGTCGTCGGGGAGCTCCGGGCTCGGGAGGTCGGCGGCCGCGGGCCCGGCCGGCTCGCCCTCCACGGCGGGCTCGAGGATCACCGCGTCGCGGACCTCGTCGCCCTCGTCGAGGCGGATGACGCGGACGCCGAGCGTGTTCCGGGCCTGGGAGCGGATCGCGCGGACCGCGAGGCGGATCGTGATCCCGTTCTTCGTCGTGACGAGGAGCTCGGAGGCGTCGGTCGTCGGGAGGACCGCGACGACGCCGCCGTTCCGACCGCCGGTCCGGATCGTTCGGACCCCCTTCGCGCCCCGCCGTGTCTCGCGGTAGTCCTCGGTCGGGCTCCGCTTGCCGTACCCCGTGGAGGTGAGCGAGAGGAGGGTCGGGTAGCGCGCGCTCACCGGCGCCATCGCAACCACGCGGTCGTCCTTCTCCGGCGAGAGGCGTACGCCGATGACGCCGTAGGTCGCGCGGCCCATCGGCCGCACCTCCGCGAGCGCGAAGCGGACGAGCTGGCCGGCGTGCGTCGCGAGGAGGAGCTCGGTCGCGTCGTCCGTGACGTGGGCGACGTTGACGAGCTCGTCGTTCTCCTCGAGGAGGATCGCCTGGATGCCGCTCGTGCGGATGTTCTGGAACTGCTCGAGCGTCGTCCGCTTGACGAGACCCCGCCGGGTCGCGAAGAAGAGCGCGCCGGCGGCTGAGAGGTCGTGGAGCGGGAGCAGGGTCTGGACGCGCTCCCTGTCCTTGAGGCGCGGCAGGAGGTTGATGACCGCCTTCCCCTTCGAGTGGCGGCTCCCCTCGGGGAGCTCGTACGCCTTGAGTCGGTAGACCCGGCCCTGGTTCGTGAAGAACAGGACGTCGTCGTGCGTGCGCGTGACGAACGTCCGGATGACGTAGTCCTCCTCCTTCGTCTCCATGCGGACTAGGCCGCGGCCCCCGCGGTGCTGGCGACGGTACTGGTCGAGCGGCAGGCGTTTGATGTAGCCATCCCGGGTCACAAGGACGACCACGTCGGTATCCGGGATCAGGTCCTCGAGCGTACGCTCGGTGAACGCGGGGACGATCCGCGTGCGCCGCGCATCGCCGAGGCGGCTCTTGAGCTCGGCGAGCTCGTCGACGATCAGGCGGTCGAGCCGCTCCCGGGAGGCAAGGATCTCGCGAAGCGAGCGGGCGAGCGCCTCCTTCTCGTTCTTCTCCTGCTCGACCGCTTCGCGCTCCAGCGCGGTGAGGCGCGCGAGGCGCATGTCGAGGATCGCCTTCGCTTGCTCGGTCGAGAGGAGGAACTTCCCCATCAGGCTCGCCTCGGCGGCCGGGACGTCCTTCGAGCGGCGGATGATCCGGATGACCTCGTCGATGTGGTCGATCGCGGTCAGGAACCCTTCGAGCAGGTGGAGCCGCTCCTCGGTCTTACGGAGGTCGAAGGTCGTCCGCCGCGTCAGGACCGTCCGCCGGTGCTCGAGGTGCAGGAGAAGGAGCTCCGGGAGCGAGAGGACGCGGGGCCGGCCCTCGACGAGGCAGAGGTTGATCACGCCGAAGCTCGTCTCGAGCGGCGTGTGCTCGTACAGACGGTTGAGGACGATCTCGGCCGGCGCGTCGCGCCGCAGCTCGAGCACGACGCTCGTGCCGTGCCGGTCGGACTCGTCGCGGAGGTCGGTGATCCCATCGATCCGCTTCGTCTTCACGAGGTCGGCGATCAGCTCGAGGAGCGAGGTCTTGTTGACCTCGTACGGGATCTCGGTGATGACGATCTCGTCGCGGCCGTCCCGCTCCCGGACCTCGGCCGTTCCCCGCAGGTGGAGCGTGCCGCGGCCGGTCGCGTACGCATCGCGGATCCCCTCGTTCGAGACGTAGCCGCCCGTCGGGAAATCCGGGCCCGGGATGAGCTTCAGGACGTCGTCCACGCTCGCGTCCGGACGCTCGATCAGGAGGAGGAGCGCGTCCGCGACCTCGTTGAGGTTATGGGGCGGCATGTTGGTCGCCATGCCGACCGCGATCCCGGCGGAGCCGTTCACGATCAGGTTCGGAACCTTCGACGGGACGTCCAGCGGCTCCTTGAGCGTCCCGTCGAAGTTGTCGGTCCACTCGACCGTCTCCTTCTCGATATCGACGAGGAGCTCTTCCGCGAACGGGGAGAGCCGCGCCTCGGTGTAGCGCATCGCCGCCGGCGAGTCGCCGTCGATCGAGCCGAAATTCCCCTGGCCGTCAATGAGCGGGTACCGGAGACTGAACGGCTGAGCCATCCGCACGAGCGCGTCGTAGACCGCGAGGTCGCCGTGCGGGTGGTACTTCCCGAGGACGTCCCCGACCGTGCGGGCCGACTTGCGGTACGGCCGGTCGTGGGTCGCCCCGGACTCCCACATCGACCAGAGGATCCGACGCTGGACGGGCTTGAGGCCGTTGCGCCCGTCGGGCAGGGCCCGCCCGACGATGACGCTCATCGCGTAGTCGAGGTAGGATTGGTGCATCTCCCGCTCGAGAGGGCGGTCGGAGATCCGCTCGGGACCCGGCGGGGGGACCGTCTCGGGTGCGCCGCTCATGCCGTCTCCGCCCGGGCGCCGAGCTGCTCCGCGACGACGCGGTCCGCGATGGCGAGGAACCGCTCCCGCGAGCCGGCAGGGATCGTCGCTCCGCTCGCCACGCGGTGGCCGCCACCCTCGCCGCCGACCGCGCGCGCGGCCGCGCCGCAGACTGCCGAGAGGTTGACGCCCCGGTCGACGAGGCGCAGGGTCGCACGTGCGCTGACCTTCGTCGGGCCGCTCCCCTCGGAGAAGACGAAGACCGGTCGCTCGGGATCGAGCAGGTAGAGGATCGCCATGCCCGCCTGAGTGCCCGCGAGCGTCGTGTCCGGGCTGTCGAACCACTGGAGCGCGCTCATCGAATTTACTCCCTCGCTCTCGAGTCGGCGCAGCCCAGCGAGGATCCCCGAGCGCCAGCCGTCCTCGGCGAGGCGGACGCGTTCGGCCGCGCTCGCGTCTCCCAGCGCGTAGGCGACGCCGACCCCGGGCATCTTCGCCCGGCCGGCGGCGCTCTGCCGGTTCGAGACCTCCTCCGCGTCGAGGCCGAGCGAGGGGAGGAACCAGCGGTCCTGGTCGAGGACCTGGATCGCCTCGGGCGCGACGCCGCTCGCGGAGAGCCGATCGCGCAGCGAGGTGACGAGCCGGCGGCTCTCCTCGGCGGTGAGGCTCCCCGGCGCCCGCGCCGGGTCGATGCCGAGCGCGTCCAGGAACCGTCCGACCTCTTCGGGCCGGCCGGACAGGCCCCGGACGAACGGGTCGATCCCGCCGGTGATCGCGGCGCCCATCGACGCGCCGAAGAGCGCGACGCCCGGGCGGCGGACGATCTGCGAGCGCCGGACCGCCTCGTCGACGAGCTGGGCGTTGAGTCCGCGGAAGCCGCCGACATGCTGCCGGTCGCCGATCGCGCCTGAGAGGCCCCACGGGGCGTTGTCCCAGTTAAGCGGGTCGAGGAAGACCGTGAACAGCCAGGTGAGGGTCGCGGCGCACAGCTCGCTCATCCCGTCGACCCCCCAGTCGAGCGGGTTCACGAACGCGACGTGGGCCGGGAGCTCGGGCGGCGTCGGCGCGCCGGGATACTGGTGGTGGTCGAGGACGACCACCGGGTGGGGGTGGGCGCCGAAGAGGTCGGGCCACGACGCGCCGGTGTCGACGACCAGGAACGGACCCGGTGTCCGTCGGGCGAGCTCGGCCATCCGCTCTCGCTCGACCCCCGCGAGCGGGGTCGCCTGAGCCGGGTAGCCGAGGCGCGCGAACGCGCGGAGCGCCGATGAGGCGCTCGCGATCCCGTCCGCGTCGTAGTGGTAGATCACGCGCCAGCGGCGTGGGTGGCCCAGGACGAGCGCGCGGGCCCGTTCGAATTCTGCGCGGTATCTCGGGTCGGCGACGAAGCCGTCGGGCCCCGAGGGCATCACTCCACCTGGAGCGCCGCGCCCGCCGCCGAGTACCGCCAGTTCTCGGGAAGCCGGCGGCGACGGCGGTAGTACCGGGCGAGGCGGCGGATCCGCGACTCCATCAGGTTGAGTCCCCGACGGTTGGCGAGATCCTTAGGGTGGGTTTGGAGGTGGTGCTGGAGGTGGACGACCCGCTTCAGAAGCGCTTCGAGGTCGTCGGGGAGGTCGGCCTTCACGCCGTTCTCCCGCAGGAGCGCGCCGAGCCGCTTCCCCGTGATCGCACGGGAGAGCGGGACCGCGTAGGAGTCGCGCAGAGTCTGACCGACCATCGCCTGGCCCATCCCGCCCTTCGCGAGCTGGACCGCCTGGGCCACGACCTCCTCGGACGATGCGGTGACCCACTCCGGCTTCGTCAGGGGGTATGGGCGGTGGGAACCGGCCCGGCCCTTGTGTCCGGAGTGCATCCTCGACATGGGGGGACGCCCACTCTCGGCGGCTACTTAGGTTTTACCGAGGGGAATCCGAGATCGCCACCGGCGGAGGTGGCTCAGGCGATCCGGTCGCTCTTCTGGAGGTTCTCGACGAGGAACTGCTTGCCGCCCGCGGTGATGCGGTAGTGCACCGAAGTCGCGGTCTTCCCACGACGCGCGGCGGGGGCAGGCGTTCTGGCCGCTTGGACCTCGACCATGCCGTTCCGCACGAGGAGTCCGAGCGCGAGCGAGACCTTGACGTGCTCCCGCTCGATCGCCCAGAACTTGTCGAGCATCCGCTCGAGGTCGGCGAGCGACAGCGTCTGGTCGCGCGCCCGGCCCTCGTGCAGCGACTCGACGCGGTTCAGCTGCTGGAGGATCGCGACGAGCGTCGCCCGGACAGGGTCCGGAGCGTCCCCGGTAGGCATGCTCGACGACTACGCGGCGTTCCTCTACTTAAAGGACCCCCGGCGCCGCCGGGACGGAAGCCGCGCGGGTCGGCGGGACCGATGCAGCCGGTAGGTCCGGAGGAGGTTCTCCCGGTACATCATCGAGAAGCCGAGCCCCCGGTACCGCTCGGGTATCGAGAGGCGAGCGACGTCCGCGGCGCTGCCGCCGCGTCGGGTCACCCCCGCGACCGTCCGCTCTAGGTCCGCGAGGTAGCCCCGCGCCCGGTCGATTGCGTTCGCCCGTCCGATCGGACCGTGGCCCGGGAGGAGCCGGTCGACTTTCAGCCGACGCATCCGATCGAGGATCCGGCGCCACCGGTCCGGCCAGCCGTCCCCGGCAGAGAGATGGTAGCCGACCAGTACGAGGTCGCCGGCGAAGAGGATCCGCTCGTCCTCGAGGTAACCGAAGACGTCGCTCGGCGAGTGACCGCCGCCGTACGTGATGAGCCGGAGCGAACGCCGCGTCCCCTCGAGGACGAGCTCGTCGGGGAAGGTGACCTCGGGCGGGACGATCCGGTGGCTGCGCGGGAGGGCGAGCGCAGCCTCGTACCACGCGCGTACCTGCGGTCGGTCCCGCGGGGCGATGGGGGAGTCCGGCGCGTCGAGCGTCGCGAGCGCGGCCGGGAACTCCCGTCGACAGGCGTCGAGCTGGGCTCGGCTGCGGGCGAGCACGGCCCGACGGACTCCGGTCGAGGAAACTACGTGCCCGTCGACGAACGAGCTGTTCCCCCAGATGTGGTCCCCGTGGTAGTGGCTGTTCACGACCCATGTCGGCGTCCGGCCGGTCAACCGCTCGGCAGCGCGGACCACCGCCTCGGCGCCGGTCGGCGTGAGCGTCGCGTCGAAGACGACCGTCGCGCCGCCAAGGTCGACGATCCCGACGTTCGAGAGGGCGGCGCCCGTCTCCTCCGCGACCGCCGCGTGGACCCCCGGGGCGACCCGTTCGAGCGAGAAGTGCCGGCGGAACGCCATGCCGTCGGGAGGACACCGGATAGATAGGACTGTCGCGGAGCGGGAGAAGAGGATGTCGCTAGACGCGACCGACCTTCTCGAGCTCCTTGACGAGGAGCCGCTTGCCGTCCCCGGTGATCACGTAGCGCTCGCCGACGACCCGCCCGCGGTCCCAAGCGTACTCGGTGTTCGTGAGTCGGCGAGCGAGCCCGTTCCCGATCAGCACGCCGAGGGTGCGGTCCGCGTCCGGCCCGGTCATGCTCGGGAACCCGGCCTTCCACAGGAGGTGGACGACCTCGCCCCGCTCGAGCCCTTCCTGCTCCCCGGACTCTTCCTCGACCCGGTTGAGCAGCTTCAAGACCTCCCGCATCTCGAGGTGAAGCTCGCGGGCCCGGCCCTCGGGCGTGTCGGGCAGGGGGCCTCACCTCCCCTCCTCGCACTTGAGGCTATCCGTCCACCCGTGCCCGCCGGGTCGGGCGGCGGGCTTTTTAGGCGGGTTCGACCGGTACCCTTTCGCCCATGACCTGCACGTGCCGGAGCCCGGCCCGGTGCCCGATCTGCAACACTCCGGTCCGGGTACCGCTGTCGAACCTGGAGAACCAGGCCGGCGGGGCGATCCTGGTCGACCGTTTCGCCCGGCGCGATTCGTCGACGTCGCGGGAGGGGCTCCGCCGGCTGATCGAGGGGTGGGCATCGTGCCCGTCGTGCGGGCACTCGATCCACCACGAGCACTCCCGTTCGTGCGTCGCCGAGGCGCTGAGCTCCGCGGGGGTCCCCCTCGGCGAGCGGGAGTCGATCCTCGCGAAGATCACCTTTCCCGAAGGCTGACGGGCGGACGACCATGGCACCGCCGGACGAGTTCGTCGTCACTCCGTACGAGGTCAAGGGCAAGGTCGACTACGACCGCTTGCGGGAGCAGTTCGGGACCGAGGTGCTGACGCCAGAACTGCTCGCTCGGATCCACCATCTCGCGGGCGGAGAGCTCCACCCGCTCCTCGTGCGGGGGATCTACTACTCGCACCGCGACCTCGTGCCGCTCCTCGCCGACTACGCGAACGGGAAGCCGTTCTTCCTCTACTCCGGCCGCGGCCCGTCCGGCCCGCTCCACACCTCCCACCTCGTCTCGTTCGACCTGTGCGTCTGGCTGCAGCGGCGCCTCGGCGTGCCGATGTACATCCAGATCACGGACGACGAGAAGTACTGGGCGCGCGGTGGCCTGACCCGCGAGGAGACCGCGCGCTGGGGCCTCGAGAACCTCTACGACATCCTCGCCCTCGGCTTCGACCCGAAGCGGACACACGTCTTCTTCGACTCGAAGTCGATCGCCGCGCTCTACCCGCTCGCGGTCCGCGTCGCCCGGAAGGTCACGTTCTCGAACGTGAAGGCGATCTTCGGGTTCACGCCGAGCACGAACATCGGCCTCGTCTTCTACACGGCGCTCCAGAGCGTTCCGTGCTTCTGGCCGTCGTGGGCGGAGGGGCGGAGCGTTCCGTGCCTCATCCCGTGCGGGATCGACCAGGACCCGCACTTCCGCCTGTCCCGCGACGTCGCGGACGGCCTCGGCTACCCCAAGCCCGCGCTCCTACATTCGAAGATGGTCCAGGGACTCCTCGGCGAGGGGACGATGTCGACGACGGGGAACCGCGAGGACGACGCGCTCTTCCTCAACGACCCACCGAAGGTTGTCGAGCGAAAGCTGCGTGCCGCCTTCACCGGCGGCCGTGCGACCGTCGAGGAGCAGCGTCGGCTCGGCGCGACCCCCGAGATCTGCTCGATCTGGGCGCTGTGGCGAACGCGGTTCGCGGAGTCGGAGGCGAAGTTCACCGAGGTGACCCGGACCTGCCGCTCCGGCGAGCTCCTGTGCGGCGACTGCAAGGGTCAGTTGATCGAGCGGGTCCACCGTTTCTACGAGCAACACGCCGCGGCGCGTGAGAGGGCGAAGGAGTGGGCCGAATCGACGATCGTGACCGTGCCGCCGAAGCCGCTCTGACGGGACGGCTCGGGCTCAGCCGATCTCGGGGCGGCCGTTCGGTCGGCGCAGCCCCGGCCCGGTCGGGCGGCCGGGGAGCTCGGCCACGATCGCGCCGGGCGGCGGGGGACCCGCGGCGCCCTCGACCGCGGTCAGGAGCTTCAGCATCGGGCGGAACAGCGAGCGCGAGGCCCGCTCCGGGTCGAGCGTGTAGGCGCGGTCGTACGCGGCGATCGCCTCCTCCTCCTCGCCCAGCGTGAGGAGCGACAGGGCGAGCTCGAGCCAGCTCTTCGCCTCGCGGGACCCCTCGCGCTCTCCGGTCTCCTCGAGGTGATCGTCGGTCGCGCGGTGCGCGAAGGCGCGCGGGGCCCGGTCGGAGAGGCTCCCGTCCCGCGAGAGAACGAGCGCCCGCTCGAACGCGGCCGACGCCCCGGTCTCATCCCCCGACTCCGCGAGGGCGACTCCGAGCCGGTGCCAGGCGACGAGGTCGTCCGGTGTGAGCGCGACGGTGCGGCGGTAGGCGATGGCGGCCTCGCCCCACTCCTCGCGGAGCGAGCGCGCAACGCCGAGGTGGAACCACGATTCGGCGTTCGCGGGGGCGAAGCCGACCGCCCGAGAGAGCGCCTCCTCGGCCTCGCGCGCATGGCCGAGGTGGGCGAGGCAGATCCCGTAGTAGGACCAGGCGCCGCCGTCCGACGGCAGCTCGCGCACGACGTCGCGGAACGCCCGCTGGGCGAGTTCGTACTCTCGGCGCAGGAAATGATGGACACCGAGGTCGAATCGCTGACTCACGGGGGCTCTACCGGCACCGCGGACACCGGCGACAGGGAAAAGCCTGCCGCCGCACTCGCGCCTCGGGACGGGTACCCCTCCCGTGCGTCGCCCTCGCGCGGCGACGGCGGCTTTATATCCGCGTCCCGGCCTCCCGCGACTCGAGGAATCCCAGAGCCCAGCCCAAATCGAGCGTCCCGCCCGTCCTATTTCTGACGAGTGCTCGCGCGACGGGGGTCGCTCCACGATTCCCAACGCAGAACGCGAACCAAGAAGGCGACAAGAGATGGTGGACAAACCCCTGACCAAAGTGCGAGACCTGACGCCGAACTCGAAGCAAGTGAACGTCCTCGCGAAGGTACTGAGCGTGGGCGAGCCGAAGGAGGTCATGGGAAAGTTCGGAGACCCCCGGAAGGTATGCGAGGCAGTGGTCGGCGACGACACGGCCGTGATCACTCTGTCCCTCTGGAACGAGCAGATTGGCTCGATCGCGAAGGACGAGGTCATCCTCGTGGACAACGGCTACGTTTCCCTCGTCCGGGGCCACATGCGCCTCAACGTGGGCCGCTACGGGAACCTCTCGAAGTCGACCGAAGCGGTCGCGGAGGTCAACCAGTCGCTCGACATGAGCCAGCAGGAGTTCGAGAGCGAGCGGCGCTCCTTCGGAGGCGGCGGCTTCCGTGACCGCGGCAGCGGCGGCTACAGCGGCGGCGGCGGCGGCGGCCGGTACTCCGGCGGCGGCAGCGGTGGCGGCAGCGGCGGTGGGGGCCGAGAGCGCTCCGACAGCTACAAGCGCTACTGAGTGCCCCGCACTCTCCCGAGCGCGAACCGTTTCCCCCGCCCTCCGGGGCGGGGACCCGAGCCCGTCCGTCCGGCCCCTTGGATTATATAGAGCGCTCCGCCTCAGCGCCTCCCGATGCCTGACGAGAACCGCGACCTGAGCCTCTACGTCCAGTCGAAAAAGGCCGTCACCACGTTCTACCAGACCCCGGCCGGGAGCGACGTGCCGGGGGCCTCCCCCCACTCCCAGACCTCCTCCACCCCCGGCGAGGGCGTCGCGCGCGGCGAGGAGGCGGTCCATTTCCTCTCCGACGACCAGGCGCGCTGCGTCGCGCTCGCCGAAGAGGTTGCCAACCGCCGCGGCTATCACATCCACGTCGTCGACATCGAGAAAGTTGGTCGGGTCGAGCGGCTGATCGCCGAGCACCTGCGTGGCGTCCAGACGTTCCCCGTCCTGACCTCGCCGAAGGGGCTGCGGCTCGAGGGGGCGGAGTCGTTCACCGAGGAGCGTCTGTCGGAGATCATGCCGACCGAGCTGAAGAGCGTCCGGGCCTTCAGCTACCTCAAGGTCCGCGGCGGCGACCTCGACCGGATCCGCGTCCTCCTCGAGACGCTCGCCGAGGTCAAGGAGCTCCACTTCCTCACCGGCGACTGGGATATCCTGGTCGTCCTCGACTTCCCACCCCCCGCGGCGAGCAAGCGGCGCGTCCTCGACTTCGTGACCGAGCGGATCCGCGGGATCCCCGAGGTCCTCGACACGTCGACCGTCGTCCCCGAGTTCTCGGTGACGAAGTTCCCGACCGCGTAGACGGCGGTCCGCCGGAGGAACCGGAGATTTATACCGGCCACCGCCTCGCACGACGGATGCCGAGCCGGGGGACTCCGACCGAGGAAGACCGTCGAACGGTCGACCGTCTGGACGTCGAGTACCAGGCCGCCGTGGCCCGGAACGACGCGCCGGCGATGGACCGGATCCTCGCGGACGACTTCGTCCTGATCTCGAGCACGGGGCGGGTCTTCTCGAAGACCGACCTGCTCGACGAGGCGCGAAGCGGCCGCTACGTCTACGAGCGCCAGGACGACACCGACCGCACGGTGCGGGTCTGGGGCGACACGGCGGTCGTCACCGCGCTCCTGTGGGCGAAGGGGACCGAGGACGGAAAGCCGTTCGCCTACCGCGTCTGGTTCAGCGACACGTACGCCCGCCTCGCTGGAGCTTGGAAGTACGTGATCGGACACGCGTCCGGTCGGTTGCCGTGGGCCTAGGCCCCCCGCGGATACCCTACCGGTTCCGCGCTCGGCGGCGGGGTCGGCGCGGCACGACGGGAAGGCGGCGGGCGCTCGTGTCGGCTGCCGTGCTCGCCCCGGGCTCGGGCGTCCCATAGAGCGGCTCGACGGTGAGAGGATGCTCCTCGAGCCACGCGACCCCGTCGACGTACGCGGCGAACGCCTCGAGGCTCGTGAAGAGCGGGATCCCGAGCTCCACCGCGCGGCGCCGCAGGACGTACTCGTCCTCGAGCATTCGCTCGAACTTCTCCTGCGTCAACGATAGCGGCACGTTGAGCAGGAGGTCGATCTCGCCGCGGTCGAGCGCCTCCATCACGTTCGGGTGGCGGTCCGGCTCGCTGACCTTGTGCAGGATGCGGACGCCGCGGATCCCGCGGGCCGCGAGGAACGCGCCGGTGTCCTCGGTCGCCGAGATCCCGAGCGAGAGCGCTCGCAGTCGGTGGGCGACGGGGAGGAGCGCCTCCTTGAGCTCGGGCCCGCCGACGGAGAGGAACGCCCGCCCCCGGCGCGGGATGAGGCGAACCCCGGTCGCGACCAGCGCTTTCACGAGCGCGTCCGAGAACGTCGGCCCGAAGCAGGCGACCTCGCCGGTCGACTGCATCTCGACCCCGAGGAGCGGGTCGGAGCCCGCGAGCTGCAGGAACGAGAACTGAGGGACCTTGACGCCCCAGCGGCCCGGGGGGAGCGGGGCGACCCCTTCGCGCGAGATCGGCCGGCCGAGCATCGCCCGCGCCGCTTCGCGCAAGAGCGGCACGCCGGTCGCCTTCTGGAGGAACGGCAGCGAGCGGCTCGCCCGCAGGTTGAGCTCGATGATCTGGTACGCCGCGTCCTTCACGAGGAACTGGACGTTGAACGGCCCGCGGATCGCGAGGGTGCGCGCGAGCCGGCCGGCGGCGTCGAGCAGCTGGGCCTGGACCTCGGGCGACGTGTGGCGGGGCGGCAGGCAGAAGATCGCGTCGCCCGAGTGGACGCCCGCCCGTTCGACGTGCTCGAGGATCCCGGCGACGAGGACGCGCTTCCCGTCGGAGATCCCGTCCAGCTCGACCTCATCGGCTCCCTCGACGAACTTCGTGATCACGACGGGATGCTCCGGGGAGACCCGAGCCGCCTCCGACAGGAACCGGGCGAGGTCGGCGCGGCCCCAGATCACCCGCATCGCCTGCCCGCTGAGGACGTACGACGGGCGGACGAGGACCGGGTAGCCGACGTCGTCCGCGAACACGCCGGCCTCGTCGACGGTCGTGAACGCGCGCCACGCCGGCTGCGGGATATCGAGCCGTTCGAGGAGACGGGCGAACTGCGCGCGGTCCTCCGCGGTGTCGATCGACGAGGGGGCGGTGCCGAGAACGGGGATCCCGCACATCTCGAGGAGCGGCGTCAGGTTCTGCGCGAGCTGGCTGCCGACGCACGTGACCACCCCCGCGAACGACTCGAAGTCGACCAGGTCGCGGACCCGCTCGAGCGTGATCTCCTCGAAGTAAAGTCGGTCGGAGCGGTCGTAGTCGGTCGAGACGGTCTCGGGGTTCGAGTTCAGGACCGAGACCCCCGGCACCCCTTCGGCCTTGAGCCCGTCGACGAGATTCATCGTCGACCAGTCGAACTCGACGCTCGAGCCGATGCGGTAGGGCCCGGCGCCCACCACGAGGACCGAGCCGCTCGGCATCGGCCGGACGTCGTCCGCGTCGGCGCGGTAAGTGAGGTAGAGATAGTTCGTCCGCGCGGGCCACTCGCCGGCGAGCGTGTCGATCATTCGGACGCGCGGTCGGATCCCCTCGGCGAGGCGGCGGCGGCGGACCTCCTCCTCGTCGATCCGGGCGGCGCGCCCGATCGCGCGGTCGGAGAAGCCGAGCTCCTTCGCCCGGCGCAGGAGCGGCGCGGGGAGCGCGCCCGGGGCGCCGGCGGCGAGCGTGCGGTCGGTCGCCTCGATCTCGCCGAGGCAGTCGACGAACCACCGGTCGATCCACGCGGTCTCGCTGATCGTCGCGGGTTCGATCCCTGCGCGCAACGCCTCGAGGACCCGGAACAGGATCTCGGGCGTCGGCTGGCCGAGGTCGGCGAGGATCTCCTCGCGGGGACGGACGGTCGCAGGCGGCAGGAGGTCCGCCCGCGGGTCGCCCATCCGGACCGCTTTGGAGAGTGCCTCGGGGAACGACGCGCCGATCCCCATGACCTCCCCCACCGACTTCATCGCCGGACCGAGCCGGCGGTCGGCGCGTTCGAACTTGTCGAGGTCCCAGCGCGGCAGCTTCACGACGACGTAGTCGAGCGACGGCTCGAAGCAGGCGGTCGTGACCCCCGTGATCCGGTTCGTGAGCTCGGGGAGCGTGTAGCCGAGCGCGAGCTTCGCGGCGACGTAGGCGAGCGGGTAGCCGGTCGCCTTGCTCGCGAGCGCGCTCGAGCGGGAGAGCCGTGCGTTGATCTCGATCGCGTAGTACTCCTCGCTCACCGGGTTGAGGCAGAACTGGATATTGCACTCCCCGACGATCCCTACCGCGTGGGCGGCGCGGAGCGCGGCCTGGCGGAGCATCTGGTACTCGTAGTCGGTGAGCGTCTGGCTCGGTGCGATGACGATGTTGTCCCCGGTGTGGACGCGCATCCCGAGGACGTTCTCCATGTTGCAGACCGTGAGGACGTTCCCTTTCGCGTCCCGCACGACCTCGTACTCGAGCTGCTTGAACGAGCCCACGTACCGCTCGAGCAGGATCTGACCGACCGGGCTCGCCCGCAGACCGCGGGCGACGACGTCGCGCAGCTCCGCGCGGTCCCGCGCGACCCCGCCGCCCTTCCCACCAAGGGTGTAGGCGACGCGGACCATCACCGGGTAGCCGAGGCGCTCGGCGGCCACCGCCGCGGCGTCGTAGTCGTAGACCGCGTGGCTCGGCAGGGTAGGGACGTGCGCCCGCGCCATCGTGCGGACGAACTTCGCGCGGTCCTCGGTCGCCCGGATCCCCGAGAGCGGCGTCCCGAGCACTCGGGTCCCCGACGCGCGGAGCGCGCCCGAGTCGGAGAGCTGGACGCCGCAATTGAGCGCGGTCTGTCCGCCGAAGGAGAGGAGGATGCCCTCCGGCCGCTCGGACGTGAGGATCGGGGCGACGAACTCGGATACAAGTGGCTGGAAGTAGACCCGCCCGCGCTCGGGCGGGTCGGTCTGCAACGTCGCGATGTTCGGATTGACGACGATCGCGTAGACGCCCTCCTCGGCGAGTGCCTTCAAGCACTGGCTGCCCGAGTAGTCGAACTCCCCGGCCTCGCCGATCTTGAGCGCCCCGCTCCCGAGGAGGAGCACCTTCGCCGGCATCGTGGGCGTCATGCGCGGCGCTTCACCTTCCCGACGAACGTGTCGAAGACGAACCCTGCCTCCTGCGGGCCCGGGTGGCCCTCCGGGTGTCCCTGCAGGGCGAGGAGCCGTCCCGCCGTGTCCCGCAGACCCTCGAGGGTCCCGTCGTCCGGGTTCGTCGCCCAGGCATCGAGGCCCGTGCCGGCGAGCGAGGCGGGGTCGACCGCGTAGCCGTGGTTCTCGCTGACGATGAGGGCCCGGCCGTCGGGGAAGCAGATCGTCTTGTTCTGGCCCCGGTGGCCGTACTTGAGCTTGAACGTCGTCGCGCCCCGACTGAGGGCGAGAAGCTGCTGACCGAGGCAGATCCCAAGGGTCGGCAGCGCCCGCGTCGACGGGCGTCCGAGCTCCTCGATCGCCGCGGCGAGCTCGACGGGGTCGCCGGGCCCGTTCCCGACGAGGAGCCCCGTGACCCGGCGACCGTCCCAGCGCGCCGGCACCTCGTGGTCGAACGGGAGCCGTAACACGGAGACGTTGCGCGCGAGCAAGGCCCGCAGGATGCTCGCCTTGACGCCGCAGTCGAGCACTGCGACGACGGGTCCCTTTCGCCGCAAGAGCGTCGGTCGCTCGGGAGCGACCTCCGCCATGAACTTCTCGTCGCCGTACTCGGGGGCCGCTCGGATCGCCTTCGCGAGCTCGGCGTCGCTCGGCCGCCGGTCCACCGCCCCGACGTCGAGGACCCCGCGGATGACCCCCTGCGCGCGCAGGTGCTCGGTCAGCCGCCGCGTGTCGACGCCGCCGATCGCCGGGACCCCTTCGTCGGCGAGCCAGTCGTCGAGCGAGCGAGTGCTCTGCCAATGGTTGGGCGCGGTGGTGCCGCGCACGACCACCCCGCGGGGCTGTACCTCGCGACTCTCGAGCATCGGCAGTCCGTCGTCGTCCGCGCCGTTCGGCGGCACCCCGTAGTTGCCGAGGAGTGGGTAGGTGAACGTGAGGATCTGGCCCCGGTAGGAGGGGTCGGTGAGCGACTCGGGGTAGCCGGCCATCCCCGTCGTGAAGACGACCTCCCCGACCCGGCGGACGGCCGCGCCGAAGCCAAAGCCGTCGAACCGGGTTCCGTCTCCGAGAAAAAGCGTTCCGCCGAGCGCGCTCGTCGCGGCGCGAACCGGCACGGCTTTCAGGAACCCGAACCGAAGGAGGAAGAACTTCGGGTTTAACTTTTGCCGTCGCCCGGAGCCGCGCGCGCCGATTTCGGGCGCCGTCCGGGCGTCGCGCGGTGCAAGGAGGTCTGAAATTCCCGTGCCGAGTGGGCCGGTCCGTGCCGGGACTGCCGCGCCTCCAGCCGTCATACGATTTCGTTGTGGTCGGCGGCGGTCACGCCGGTCTCCAGGCCGGCCTAAAGGCCGCGCTCCTCGGCCACAGCGCGGCGATCATCGACCGCGGACCGAAGTTCTCGCGCTCGTACTACGCCCCCAAGATGGACAACATCCCGGGGTTCCCGAACGGGATCTCCGGCCACAAGCTCCTCGACGAACAGATCGCCGCGGTCCGCAAGGCCGAGGGGGTCGGCTACTTCACGCCGGCGCGGGCGGTCGCGATCGCGCGCACTCCGGAGGGGTACGCGGTCACGTTCGAGTGGCTGAAGCAGACGCACGTGGCCCGCGGCCGGGCCCTCGTGCTCGCGATGGGCGTCGTCGACCGCATCCTCTCCGTCGGGGGAGAGATCGAGCCGATCTTTCCTTGGGCGAACCAAGCGATCGTCGACTTCTGTGTCCTGTGCGACGGCCACGAGCTCGGCGGGAAGTCGGTCGCGGTCCTCGGGGACGACCCGTTCGCCGCGCGCACCGCGCTCGACCTCCTGCACTTCCACCCGAACTCGGTCGAGATCCTCACGCACGGCCGTCCGCTCCTCGGAGAGGCCGCGCCGGCCGAACGCGAGAGTCTCCGCGCCGCGCTTGCCGAGGGCGGGATCCCCGCGACCGAACTTGAGATCGTGGGGTTCGACGAGATCCGCGAGAAGCGCTTCGGAGTGAGCTTCGCCGACGGCAGCCACCGCAGCTTCGACCGCGGGTTCAGCGCCCTCGGCTGGTACTCGATGCACTCCGAGTTCCCCCGCGCGCTCGGATGCCGGTTCGACCCGGACGGGTACGTCCTCACCAACGAGGACTGCGGGGCGCTCGACGCCGCGACCGGTGCGCCGATCCCCGGTCTCTACTGCGTCGGCGACCTGCGGAACGGCTGGAACCAGATCCCCGAGGCGTGGGCGACCGCCGAGCGGGCGGTCATCCACGCCTACGCCGAATACCTGTAGCGCGGCCGGCGCTCAACCGGCGGTCGCCGGCTTGGCGGCCCGCGCGACGTCGAGCTGCCGCGCCAGTTCGAGGAGGTCTTTCGCCACCGCGGCGGCGCCCGCAGCGAGGAACCGCTCCGCGGTCATCGGATCGGTGCTGGCTTCGCTCGGGTCCGGCAGGACGCCGTAGAACCGTACGTGCGCTCGGGTCGCGCACTCCGCGTCGATCAGATGGTCGCCCACGAAGAGCGAGCGTTCGTCCGAGATCCCCATCTCCCCGAGGAGGAGCCGGAGAGCCTCGGGAGACGGCTTCTGCGGGCCGGGGGCGCTGCGGGTGCGCAGGTACGGAAAGAACGGACCGAGGCCGGTCCGCCCGAGCGCGCCGCGGGCGAAGAACTCCGAACTTCGCGTGAGCACGCCGAGCCGGAAGCCGCGCTCGGAGAGCGCGCGCAGCAGCGGCTCCGCCCCCGGGCGCGCGACCGTCCGGGGCAGCGCCTCAGCCTCGATGGCGTCGATCCGCTTCGGGTACTCCGCTTCGAAGCGGAAGAGGTTCCCCTCGGGGAGCCCCGACGCCGCGAGCTCCTGCCGCGCCGTCTCGACGATCCGGTGGATGGGATCTTGAACGGAGAGGCGGCCGGGGACGACGCCGTACTGCTCCGCGATCCGGATCACCTCGGCCCGCATGCGGCCGAAGTCGTGGTGGGAGAGCACCAGCGTGCCGTCGAGGTCGAAGACGACCCCGAGGAGCGGCTCGAGGAAGTGGGGTTCGGCTTCGCGGGGCGGCATCGGTCCCTCCGGTCGCGAACCGGTCGGGGGTTAGGTAAGGGTTTCCGTCCAAGCGCACGCGCCGGCCCCGCTGGTCACGGCCCCTGGTGGTAGGCGAGCCCGTACCACGCGCGCCGGTCCTTGTCGAAGGTCGTGCCGCACTGGTAGCAGAAGAAGATCCGGGCCGGTGCGTCCTTGGGCTCGAACTCCATCGCAGCCCCGCAGATCGGACAGCACAACTTCGACTCGACCTCGGGGAGGCCGTGCCAGGCATCGCGCCGCCGATCGTAGACCACCCCGTGGTACGCGCAGATGAACATCGGGTAGGCTACGGTCGGCGAGGTCGGTCCCGTCATCGCCCGACCGCAGACGGGGCAGTACATCACCGACCGAAGGGCGGCGCGGCGCGATGTACCTTTGCCCGCGAGGTCACGACGCGTGGCGGGGCCGCTCGAGCGTGACGACCGACTCGCGGAGGACGAACGAGCGGCGCTGGCCGCTGCGCCGCGACCGGGCGACCTCGACCGACACGATCCGGTAACCGAGGCTCGCCGCGAGCCGTGCGGTGAGGAGGTCCCCCGGGACGTACGTGCCGGCGAGCAAGGAGTCACCGACCACGAGGACGAGCCGGCCGCCCGGCGCGAGCGCTTCCCGGACCTGCGCGAGTACCGGCACGAGGTCGGCGAAGTACCGGTGCACCACCGCGTGGACGTCGTCGCGCCGGTAGGAGCGCTTGCGCTCGACGTTCTCCCGAATCCGCGGGAGAATCTCGTCGAGCCACGGATCTGGCGTCCCGACGACGGCTCGGTACGCGAGCGTTTCCGCGCGCGGGAGGTTGTCGCACGCGACCTCGGCGCTGCGCAGGGCGGCGAGGTCGGCGTAGGAGCGCGCGTAGCCGAGCCACGCGAGGTCGATCTTGTAGTTCATGACGTAGTCCAACCCGTTGACGTACGGCGGGCTCGTCACCGCCAGGTCGACCGAGCCCCGGGGCCAGCCGACTGAGCGCGCGTCCCCCTCCCGCACGACCGCGCGCGGTCCCCAGTGCGCCCGCTCATCCCGGAGGAGCCGGAGGTCGTCCGCCATCTCGTCGGTCGCTCGGAGAAACCGCTCTTCCGGTGGAATGCCCGCCTCGACCGTCCGCCGAGCGTATCCGAGGCACGGCGAGCGGTGCAGACGGCTCGCGGGGATCAGGACCCGGCCGAAGGCGAGTCGCAGGGCGTCCGCGAGCGGGGTTCCCCCGACAGGGAGCGCGTCCCGCAGCCGGGTGAGCGCGTCGAGCGCGGCCGGGTCGAAGTGGCGGCGGGTCTCCTTGAGGAACGGGAGCGCGCCGGCCGAACGTCGCCGGGCCGCCCGGACGACCGCCCTCGCCGCGGGTCCGAGCGGCGCGGGATCGAGCTCGAAGCCGGTCTTCACCCGGGCCGCAAGGACCGCCGGCGCGAGGAGCTCGGTCCCGAGCGCGCGCGCCCCGGCGCGCCGGGCTTCGACGAGCGTCGTCCCGCTGCCCGCGAACGGGTCGAGGACGGTCGCCCGCGCGGGCAGCGCCGCCGCGTTGACCACGTCGCGAACGAACTCCGCGGAGTAGCCCTGTACATACGGCCACCAGCGGTGAACCGGCAACGACTCGTTCGAGCGGAACGTGATCGGGCCGCGATACCGGCCGAGCGCGACCCCGTTCTCCCGCGAGAACCGCTCGACGAATGACGGCGGATCGACGAAGCCGCTCTCGGCGTCCAAGTGCTCGAAGTGGCGGAGGACGTAGAGACCGCGTCCCATTCGAAGTACGTCCCCCCGGTGGCGGAGGTCGGCGAGTGCCCGCTCGACCCGTTCCGGCCGGTCGTCCAAGCGCGCCGCGAGCTGCCGGACGGTGGCGCCGACCGCGCCGGACTCCCCGAGCGCGTCCTTCAGCTCACTGCCGAGTCCGTCGTCGCTGGACTCCGGCACGACCGACCGAGAGGCAGCACGGGCTATGAATGCGCGCCCGGCCCGGTGGATCGGACGACGGGCTGGGGCCAGCGAGCCCCTCGGATCGCGATTCGGACCGCGTCGCGGACCCGTCGCCGCTCCGCCCGCACCGCCCGCGCCCACCCCGTGCGAACGACCTCGGCGTCCAGGCCGTCCAGGACGAGGTCGAGGTCGTGCACCCGCCCGAGGAGCGCCTGCAGCTTCCGCAGGGACGCGGGCAGCGTCCCCGCGTGGGTGAGGTCGAGCCGCTCGCGAACCTCGCCCAGGTGACGGAGGCGTCGGACGCGGATCCGGAGCCGGTGGAGGCGGACTGAGGTCGGGCGGCGGCGGGCCCGGCGGTGGGCCTTCCGGACCGCTTCCCGCCGGTGTACCTCCTCCTCGTCCAGCCACCGGGCGAATCGCGCCTGCGCACCGCGCGACGTAACGAACTCGACGCTCTCCTGGAGCCCCTCGAACAGGTGTCCATCCCGCTCCGAACGCAGGAAGACGCGAAGGAGCTCGCGGCCCGTGCGCGTGTCGTCCCGGAGCCGGGCGCGCAATCGGGCGATCGGGCGGGTGTCCGCCCGCGACGGCCGGGGCAGAGAAGGCCCTTCGATCAGCTCGATCATGACGTCGCCGTCCCGTACCCGACCGACGAGTCGTGCGAGACGTTGCAGGCGAGCGGCGAGCGGTCGAACGAGCGCACGGTCGTGGTCGCTGAGCAGCGCCTCCCAGATCGCCAGCGCATGGCGGAGGCGGCGCATCCCGCGATGCAGTTGGTGCAGGCTTTCGACCGGTGGGTGGGGACGATCGACGACGCCGTCGACCGTCCCGGCCACGTCCGCGAGGAGTCGTTCCAGTTCGCGAGCGAGCGCCGCGGGCCGGGCCGGGACTTCCCCGCGAGCGCCGCGCACGCCAGCTCCCCCAAAAGACCGCACGGCCGGCGGTTAGTAAGCCCTCGGTCGCGCGCATCTCAATAAGGGCGGACCCTTCCGGTCGGGCGTGGAGCGACCGCGGTTGGCGACCGCCCCGCGGTCGGCGGACGCCGGTCGAGCGCGACCCGGCGGAACGCTCGGCGTCATCGACGTCGGCTCGAACACCGCCCGCTTTGTCGCGTACGAGACCTCCGCCGCGGGCACCGTCCGGGCGTACTACGAAACAAAGGAGTCGCCGCGGCTCGGCCTCGATACGGCGCCGGACGGGCGGCTCGCGTCGGAGGCGATCGAGCGAGGGGTGACCGCCGTGCGCCGATTCGGCGTCGCGGTCCACGCGCTCGGGCTGTCCCGCACCATCGCAGTGGCGACCAGCGCGGTCCGCGACGCACCGAACGGGGCCGACTTCGTTCTCCAGGTCGAGCGGGCGACGGGGGTGCTGCTGCGGATCCTCTCGGGGGCCGAGGAGGCGCGGTACGCTTACCTCGGGGTCGCCGGAGCGTGGGAGCTCGACAACGACCTCGTCTGCGACCTCGGCGGCGGCTCACTTCAGCTCGCGGAGGTCCGCGACGCCCGGCTCCGGAACTCGGTGAGCGTGCCGCTCGGGGCGCTGCGGCTCTCCCAGCGGTTCTTCGACCACGACCCGCCGAAGCGGCGCGAGGTCGACGAGCTGCGCGCGCATGTTCGGGAGACTCTCGGCGCGGTCCTCGAGGCGTTCGGGGGCCGGAAGTACCGCGTCTTCGGGGTCGGTGGGAGCGTGCGCTCGCTCGCTCGGGCCGCGATCGAGCTCCGGGATTACCCGATCGCGCGCGTCCACGGCTACCCGCTCTGGGACCACGACCTCGAGGCCCTGGGCGAGCTCCTCGGCGAGATGTCGAGCGCCAAGCGCCGGGCGGTCCCAGGGATCGGCGCCGACCGGGCTGACGTCGTGGTCGCGGGCCTGGTCGTCCTCGGCGAACTCCTTCGTGCGACAAAGGCCGGGCGGATCGTCGTCGCTGGCACTGGCATCCGAGAGGGGATCGCGCTCGAGGCGACGGGTGCTCGCCTCCCCGCGACGGCCGAGGAGCTCGCGGAGCGTTCGACCGCCGCCGCGGGGGAGCGGTTCGGCTTCGAGCTCGAGCACGGCCGCGCGGTCGCGGAGTCCGCCCTCGCGCTCTTCGACGTCCTCACCGAGCGGTTCGGCTGGACCCGCAGCGAAGGGCTCGCGCTCCGCGTCGCCGCGTGGATGCATGACGCGGGGATCGCGGTCGACCTGTGGCGGCACGCCAACCACTCCGCGTACCTGATCCAGAACTACCCGATCTGGGGGCTCGACCAGCGGGAGATCCTCCTCGCCTCGATGGCCGCGCGCCTCCACGAAGGGGGCGACCTCCCGTCGGCGTGGAAGAAGGGGTTCCTCCCCATCATCCGGGGACCCGACCTCGACACCGCCCGCCGCCTCGGGGCGGTCCTCGAGGTCGGAGAGGTCACCGCGCCGGCGCGTCCCCGATTCTCCCTCGGCGGCGGAGGCCGCGTCCTGACGGTGTCGTTTTCTGCTCCCGCCGATACGCTCCTCCCCCCCCAGTGGGAGGAGAAGATCCGCCGACCGATGGAACGCGCGCTCGAGACGGAGGTGCGGTTCCGTGATGCCTGAACGGCCAAGCCCGACCCACGGTTTCCCGGGCCGGCTCATCGCCTTCGAAGGGCTCGACGGCAGCGGGAAGTCGACCCAGGCGGCCCTCCTCGGGAAGTGGCTCCAGGCGCAGGGGTACCGCGTGTTCTTCACCGAATGGAACTCCTCCGAGCTCACCTCGGAGACGATCCGACGCGGCAAGAAGCGCAACCTCCTGACGCCGACGACGTTCTCGCTCTTGCACGCGACCGACTTCGCCGACCGCTTCGAGCGGAAGATCCTGCCGCCGCTCCGCGCGGGGTACGTGATCGTCTGCGACCGGTACGCGTACACCGCGTTCGTCCGGGACGCGGCGCGTGGTTGCGAGCCCGAGTGGGTCCGGAACATCTACTCGTTCGCCCCCCGCCCGGATCGGGTCTTCTACTTCCGGGTACCGGTCTCGGTGTCGCTCCGTCGCAAGCTCGCCTCGCGGCAGCGGATCAACTACTACGAGGCCGGCATGGACCTCGGGCTCTCGAGCAGCCTCGAGGACTCCTACGAGCGGTTCCAGAGCCGGCTGAAGCGGGAGTACGACCACATGGCCCGGACCGACCGGTTCACGGTCATCGACTCGACGCGGCCGGTCGAGGCGATCCAGGCCGAGCTGCGGGGCCACGTCCGGCCGGTCCTCGAGGGGTTCCCGACCGGGGAGCGATTGATCCATGACGGATAGGACGTACGGCACGCGGCTGCCGGGCCTTCCGGTCGAGCCGCTCTCGGGGAAGCTGATCGTCATCGAGGGGGCCGACGGCTCGGGCCGGACGACCGAGGTCACGCTCTTGCGGGAGTGGCTCGAGGTCGAGGGCCACGCGGTCGTCGACACCGGGCTCCGCCGCTCGACGCTCGTCGCCGGCGAGATCGACCGCGCGAAGCAAGGCCACACGCTCGGCGCCACGACGATGGCGCTCCTCTACGCGGTCGACTTCGCCGACCAGCTCGAGAACAAGATCGTCCCGGCGCTCGCCGCCGGCAGCACGGTCCTCGCCGACCGGTTCATCTACACCCTCATGGCCCGCGCGGTCGTTCGGGGGGCATCCCGGGAGTGGGCCCGCCGCCTCTATGGCTTCGCGTTGCGGCCCGACCTCGTCGTCTTCCTCGAAGCTCGCCCCGACATCCTCCTCCACCGCGCGATCTCGAAGTACGGCTCCCTCGACTACTGGGAGTCTGGCATGGACCTCTCCCTCTCGCGGGACCTCTTCGAGAGCTTCTTCCTCTACCAGGAGCGCCTCTCGAAGGAGTTCGAATGGGTCGGCACCGAGTACGGCTTCCACCGGGTCGACGCGAACCGCGCTCCCGTCCAGGTGCACGAGGACGTCCGCGCGCTGGTCGCGCCGCTCTACGTGCGACCCGTTGTCGCCCGGCGGTCCCCGTCGCCGCGGGTCCCGCTCAGCCGACCGTCTCGGCAAGCTGCTTCCGGGTGAGCAGCCAGCGCAGCTCGGCGGCCCCGGCGCGCACGCCGCGCGGGAACTCGAGGCACGCCGCCCCGGCCTTCGTGAGCCGTACGATCGGGACCTCGTCGCCCGTGAGCGCGAGCCCGACGAGCTCGGAGAGCATCGGGGCGTGGCCGACCAGCACGACCGTCCGACCCGGACCCGCGGCGCGCACGAGCCGCGGGAGGAGGGGGGCGGCCGGCGCCCCGCTGGCGAGCTCGGGCCAGAACGTGGGCCGCCGGGACGGATCGAGCGCGGCGCCCAGCACCTCGGCGGTCGAGCGCGCACGGCGCGCGGGGCTCGTCGCGAGCGTCGAGACCCGGCCGAGCGCGCGCGCGAGTCCCCGGGCCGCGCGCCGGGTCTCTCGCAGCCCTTCGGCGCTCAGCGCCCGCTCCGCGTCGTCGGGCCACCGCGCCGGGTCGCGCGACTCCGCGGGGCCGTGGCGGAAGACGACCACCCGGGCCGCCGGCGCCGGTGCGCGTGCCCTCCCCATGGCCGACCCCGGGCCGACCGGACGCGTTCGGCCCGATAGCGGTTCCGGCCCCGTAAGCTCGGCCGCCTAGGCCGTGGCGGGGAGCGCCCGGCGCGTCGGAAGAGGGGGCGGCTCGACGCCTAGGGCGACGGGGCGGTCCAGCGCGACCTCGACGATGTCCTACGCGTAGGCGACCGTGCGGACGATCGAATCGAGGGTGCGGGCGACCGCCGCCGCCGTCGCGGGCGACATCGACCGATCCCCCGAAGCGGACACGAGGCGACGGGAGAGGGCTCGGCCCGACTCGAGGAGCGCCTCGCCGACATCGAGGAGTTCGTTCGCGGCGGCGCCGTCGCGGGCCGCGAGCGCTCCCTCGAGGTGCTCCATCGCCTGGGCATGGAGTTGCCGGAGCGACGTGAGCGGCCCCGCGCCGCGCGGGAGGTCGGCGAGCCGACGCCCGACGCTGCCGAGGACGGTGCCGTGGTCCGCGATCCGCTCGAGGCTGCGGGCGACCGCCCACCGCCCGAGGAGTTCGGACCCGACCGCCCCGCGGTCGAGACGTTGCGCAACGACCCGTTCGAGGTACCACGCCTCCCGGTCGAGCACATCGTCGCGCCGAGTCCAATCGTCGTCATCGCCGAGCGGGAGCTTGTCCCAGCGGTCGACCGCGTCGCGGTGGAGGGCGAGCACGAGCCGCCCCATCCGGCGGAGCAGGCCGGACAGGAGGACCGACCGCTCGTCGGTGAGGTCGACCAGGTGGAGCGTGGCCGCCGCCTCGGCGACCGCCCAGGTCCCGCGGGTTCGTTCGCAGAACGTACGGACGACCTCCGAGGTACTGGCCGTCACCTCGGGAAGGTCGATCACGGAGAATTGCCGACCGCCGGAGAGGTACGCGCCGAGAAGTCGGCGGAAGAGGTGCTCGGAAGACCCGCCCGCGCCGACCGTGATCGTCGCGGACGGTCCGACTCGAGCCGGAGCGGTCGGGGCCGCTCGGGAGGACGACGCGCGGTGGTCGAAGCGCTCGGCAGATACGACGGGTCGCAGATCGGGCCGCGGTCGGACTTGCGCCCGCCCACGGGCTGGTTTCAGTTCGTCCATCGGGCGACCAAGGCGCTCGGGATGATATATAGAATTAGAATTTAGACTATATAATGTGCAATAGGTGTGGTACACCTGACCGCGCTCACCGAACGCGGGAGTCACGGGGGCCGCAGCGACCGGTCCGCGCGTCCCCGTTGTCACGGCTCGTCCGCGAGGTGGG
>JBOGRO010000008.1:0-32146 GCA_050749465.1 Thermoplasmata archaeon
CTTCTCCTCGGCGCTCCAGGTCTTCCGGGTGGTCACGGATTCTCCCCCCAAGCCCCCCTCTGTGGCGAGGGCAGGTGCGGCAGGCCTACGGACCGCAGGTGTCCAAATCTAAAGGGGTGCGGGACAGGAGCTCGAGCCGGTGCGCCACCGGCTGGAGCGGCGGGTGCGCGCGTATCTGTTCGTGCTGACGCTGGCGTATCGACTGTGGGCGGCGCTGCAGTGGTATGTGGAGACCCACGAGGTGGAGGGGGACGGGAACTCATGGGAGGTGGCGGAGGACCTGCTGAAGGCGCTGGGCCGAGTCGAACGAGTCGAGGTAGCGCTGGGCAAACAGCGTCGGGTGTGGCACCTGAACTTGCTGAAGGGGACGAAGGACGACCTCAAGAAGATCGGCTACGGGGGACTGTTCCGAGAAGAGCCGAGCTCAGGCCTCCCGACGTAGGAGGTAGTTTCCCCGCTATCCAGGTACCGAGTCTTTGGACGTACCTTCATCCGCGGAAGATGAACGCTGTCACCCTCCATCGCTCACCGACCGACGAGGCGGCTTATCCGAGAAAATCGTCCGCGACCCCGGTGGCGTCCGGGGTGGCTCGCGGAACAACAGTTACCAGGGCGGGAGCCCTCACATCGCCCTCCCGGCCGCCATCTCCGACCACAATCCCCCCCGAAACAGTCTCCCTGCGTCCGATCAAGGAGTTCGTTCGGAACTTGAGGCCGGACCACCCGTTGAGGCTGGTCCTGGTGGGCGAGCCGGACGAGATGGATCGGAGCGAGTACTACGTGAAGCTCACGATATGGCTGCGACTGCTCCCGCTCGAGAGCGGTGCGAACGGCTACTGAGCCGTTCTTGCGCGGCCGTCGAACACGACGGGTGGTTGCAGGAGAACCCGGTCCGGCCCGAAGTTTGCGATGAAGGTCCATCCCTGCGAGAGCAGCTGTTCAGCTTCCGTCAGCGAGACGGGCTTCTGGGCACCCTGTCCGTTCCCGTTGGACGGCTTCGAGGTCGTAGCCTCTCGGTTCATCAGCTTCTCTCGAAGAATCGCGAGGAGGTCGTCATTGGAGTCGCTCATGTGCTGGGTGGCTTCCTCGTCGGAGAGCCCGGCAACCCCCAGCAGGGTCCGGCGGAACTCCGCGGCCACGTTGGTCCGGGTTTGGGTCCCTGTCTCCAGGAACTCGGCCGCGCTCGCGTACTGGCGTCGCGCTTCCGTGAGCAGCTCTTCTCCCCACCGCTTGCCGACGTTGTAGCGCGAAGCGATCCCGCCGTCGTGTCCGAGGATCGCCTCGCGCAGGTCGCGCGTGATCTTCCCCTGCCCCTCCGCAAGAAGGAGTCGCGTGGAACAGTAGCTTCGAAGGACGTACGGCCGCCACCGGACTCCCTTGGGAGCGGACGTGTGCAGGACCTCCTGGACCTCCGCGACGACGTTCTTCATCGCGATGAAACCGCGGCCGAACTTTGCATCTTTCCGAGAAGTCGCGGCAACGCCCCTCAAGGTACCCGGAACCGCGACCGGCGAGCGCTCGTTGAGCGGCTCGCCGTTCTGCTCACGCGAGTTCAGGTAGGCGATCAGAGCGGTAGCCAGCTGCTCGGTTCCGAAAGTGACGTACTGACGCCGCGTCTTCGACAGCTCTGCGGGCACCCGAACCACGAACGGAATCTCGGTGATGCGGGTCGGTGGGCCGAGTTCGAGCTCGGGAAGGTCGCCCAGGGTGAGACCGTTCTCCCCGCCGTACGACCCTAGGACCCCGGGACGCACTCCCGTGTGGGCCAGGAAGAGCGCGATCACTCGGCCACGCTGCGACAGCCGTTCGAGGACGAGCCCCAACTCCTGCTGAGTGGGGACCCGTTCGAGGGTGAGGCTCGCGCCTCGGATCGGGGACAGCGGGGGGAACTCGTCAAAGCGGACTCTGTGGTGTTTGAAGAACGCCTTCAGCCCCTCGAACGACTTCGAGATGTAGCTGTCGAGAAGGCCCGCGCGTTTCTGTTCCGCGGCGTACCGAATGAGCCGGGCACGAAGGGCATCCGGGTCGTTGCGGGCAAGGGCAAGCAGCTCCGCGGGGCTCTTATCGAGCCGCTCGACGAACAGGCCGATGTGGCGCAGGTAGGAGTCTGCGCTGAGGCGGGACCGTAGGGACCTCTCTTCCCACCACGAGCGCACCAGAGGGTCCGAAAGGAGCGCCCGGTGTCGCCCGAGGATGCGATTGTGCTTCTCGGGGATAGAGTTTGACCGCTTCCGGGTGGTCACGAAATGGGGTAAGCAACCGCCCCTATTTGTGGTATTTGAACCGCCCGGGGAGGTGCGGGGAGAGGGATTTGAACCCACGAACCCCTACGGGACCAGACCCTGAATCTGGCGCCTTTGGCCAAGCTGGGCGATCCCCGCGCGACGGGGCCGAGCGGATTCTGGTTTAAGACCGTTTGCGGGGAGCGCGGGTTCACACGGTCGCGGCGGGGACGGAGGGCGACTTCTCGCCCTCGAGGACCTCGAGCGCCTCACGGACGCTCGCCTTCTCGTGCACGATCGAGCGCAGCGCCTTCAGCATCGCGACCGGGTGGTCCGACTGCCAGACGTTCCGGCCCATGTCGATCCCCCGGGCCCCCTCGTCGATCGCGTGTCGCGCGAGCTCGAGCGCGGCGCGGTCACTGTCAAGCTTCGGCCCACCCGCGACGACGAGCGGCACCGGGCATCCCTCGACGACCTTCGAGAACTCCTCGCAGTAGTACGTCTTGACGACGTGCGCGCCAAGCTCCGCCGAGACCCGGCAGGCGAGCGCGAGGTAGCGCGCGTCCCGCTTCTCGAGCTCCTTACCCACCGCGGTGATCGCCATCACGGGGATCCCGGCCTCCTCCCCCTCGTCCACGAGGGCGCCGAGATGGACGAGCGACTCGTGCTCGTGGGGCGCCCCGACGAAGACACTCATCGCGACCGCGCTGACGTTCAGCCGGGCGGCCTCGCGCATGGAGGTCGTGATCTTTTCGTCGGAGAGATCCTCCTTGAGGACGGTCGCGCCCCCCGAGACCCGCAGAACGATCGGGGTCGCGGTGTGGGCCGGCACGCAGCGGCGGAGGATGCCGCGGGTCAGCGCGAGCGCGTCCGCGTGCGGAAGGAGCGGGCCGATCGTCGCGCGGGCATCTTCGAGGTGGTGCGTCGGGCCCATGAAGTAGCCGTGGTCGACCGCGAGCATCACGGTGTTGTGGCTCGTCGGGGAGAACATCCGGCCCATCCGATTCTCCATCCCCCAGTCCATGGTCGTCCCTCGGGCCGACGGAGGGTCGGCGCCGCTTAGAGTTTGCTCCCGAGGGGCCACGAAGCCGCCGTCAGGACGGCGCGGCCGCCTCGGCGGCGCGGAGCGTGACGGGGACGCGCCGGTCCTCCTTCACTCGGTTCAGGACGACCTGAGTGTTCGTCCGCTCGACGTGGGGGTCCTGCAGCGCGTGCTTCACAAACCGGTCGAGGTCCCGCCGGTCTCGGAAGCGCCCGATGAGGAGCGCGTCGGTCTCGCCCGTGACGTCGTAGATCGCATAAGCACGGGGGTCGCGGGCGAGCCGCTCTTCTACCTCCCGCAGTCGACCCTTGGAGATCCGAATCCCCATCGCGGCCCAAAGGTCCCAGCCGAGCTGTTCGTCGTCGAGCAGCGGTACGTACCCCCGAATGACGCCCTGCGCCTCCATCCGACCGACCCGCGCGCTCACGGTCGTCGGGGAGACCTTGAGCCGGTGGGCGATTTCGCGGTGGCTCCGCCGCGCGTCGATGTTCAGCTCCTCGAGGATCGACCGGTCGAGTTCGTCCAGAGTGGACGGATGACGCATGTACTGTATAGGAAGCGATGGAAGTTAAAGCATTCTAGTTAAAAATTGGTTGTCCGTCCAAAATTCTAAGGGGAGCGTTGATGTAGCTGCGGACTGTCGCTCCGCGCGATGGCATCCCGGAAGGCCCCGCGGAAGGCGGCGAAGAGCGTCTCGGACGGTGCGCGAATCCTCGAGGAACTGAAGGCGAGCAAGGTCCGCTGGGTCCAGCTGTTCTATACCGATGTCTTCGGGGGCTACAACCAGGTCGACGTCCCGCTCCACACGCTGGACGAGGAGTCGTTCGTCTCCGGGGTTCCGAAGCTCGACGGCTCGTCGGTGCGCGGGTTCCGCGAGATCTTCGAGTCGGACATGCTGCTCGTCCCGGACCCCCGGACGCTCGCTACGATCCCGTGGAACCCCGAGGTCGGCGGCACGGTCCGGTTCATCTGTGACGTCCGGATCGGCGGGACGAGCAATCCGTACGACCACGACCCGCGCTGGGTCGCGCGAAAGACCGAGCGCGTGCTAGCGGAGGCGGGCTACGACCGCTCGTACTGGGGTCCCGAGATCGAGTTCTGGGTCTTTGACTCGGTGCAGCTGCTGCCGTCGTATCACGGCGTCAGCGATGCGTGGGCGGGCTCGGGGTACCTGATCAACCAGAGCGAGGCCCCGTGGCAGACCGGCCTCGCCGCGCCGACGGTCCGGTTCAAGGAGGGGTACCACCGCACCCCTCCGACCGACTCGCTCGTCGGACTCCGCGCCGAGATGTGCAACATACTCGCCGACCAGTTCCACGTCGTGATGGACGCCCATCATCACGAGGTCGCGACCGCGAGTCAAAGCGAGATCAACGTTCGCTTTGACGAGCTCGTCCCGATGGCGGACCACATCCAGGACGTCCGCTACGTGATCAAGAACGTCGCCCACCAGCACGGGAAGGTGGCGTGCCTGATGCCGAAGCCGATCTACGGCGACAACGCGATCGGCATGCACACGAACCAGTCGCTCTGGACCGGCGAGCGGAACGCCTTCTACGACGCGCGGGACAAGTACGCCGAGGTCAGCCAAGCCTGCCGGTACTACGTCGGGGGGCTCGTCAAGCATTCCCGGGCGCTCTGCGCGATCACGAACCCGACGACGAACTCCTACCGCCGTCTGGTCCCCGGCTACGAGGCCCCGGTCTACATCGCGTGGAGCCGCGCGAACCGCTCCGCGAGCATCCGGATCCCCGCCTACCACCACGGGCGGCCCGCCGCGAAGCGGATCGAGTACCGCACGCCGGACACCTCGGCGAACATCTACCTCACCGAGGCGGCGCTCGCGCTTGCCGGCCTCGACGGGATCCGCAAGAAGATCGAGCCGCCGCCCCCGGTCGACGAGAACATCTACAAGCTCACGCCCGAGCGGCGAAAGGAGCTCGGGATCCGCGAGCTGCCCGGCTCGCTCGGGGAGGCGCTCGACTGCCTCCAGTCCGACCACGGATTCCTGCGGCCGGCGTTCTCGAGCTCGCTGATCGAGACGTACATCGCGCTGAAGCGCGCGGAACAGCTCGAGCTCAACCTGCGGCCCCACCCGTACGAGTTCTTCCGGTACCTGGATGTCTGAGCGCTGGGCCGGTCCCGCCGGACCGGACCCGGTCCTTCAACTCCCCCCGCGGAGGTACGGGACGCCGTGTCCGACGCCGTTCTGTTCCGAGGCGGCCGCGTCTTCACGGGCCGACGCTACTGCGACGCGCTCATCATCGAGAACGGCACGGTCGTCGCCGCCGGGACCGACGCCGAGGCCGCACGTGCCGCCCCGACGGGGGTGGAGCGCCGCGACCTCGACGGCGCGCTGCTCCTTCCCGGGCTCGTCGACGCCCACTTCCACGTCGCGGACGTAACCCGGCTCCGGGAAGGGCTCGACCTGAGCTCGTCGGACTCGCATGCGGTGCTCGCGGACGCGATCGGACGCTGGGCGACCGACCACCCCTCGGGCCTGATCGTCGGCTGCGGCTGGGATCCCGAGCGGTTCCCAGGGCGGGAGTGGCCGACGTGCGACGAACTCGACCGCGCGGCGCCGGGGCGCCGAACGGTCGTCCTCCACGTCAGCGGCCACGCCGCGGTGGCGAGCTCGGCGGCGCTCGCCGCCGCCGGGTTCGGTACGGCCACGCCGGACCCGACCGAGGGGCGCTTCGGTCGCGCCGAGGGCGGCACCCTCGATGGACGACTGTACGAAGGGGCGGTCCGCATCCTGATCGACCGGTGCGGTGGGCTTGAGAGCCCCGCCCCCGACGCGCTCCGCCGGACCCTCCGCTGGGCGGCGAAGCTCGGCCTCACGAGCGTCGGCGCGATGAGCGCCATGCCCGAGGAGGCAGCGGCCCTGCGCGAGCTGTCGCGGGCGGGGACACTCCCCGTCCGGGTGCGAGTCTACCTCGCCGGGAGCCGGTGGGAAGAGTACTTCCGCGTCGGGGACGCCGCCGACGGACCTCCCGGACGGTTCGCAGTAATCGGGGTGAAGGAGTACACCGACGGGGCGTTCGGTCCCCGTACAGCCTGGCTCCGCGAGCCGTATGCGGACGACCCCACGACGTCCGGAATGCCTCGTGCGGAGCGGGAGCGGCTCCGCGTCCTACTCGAGGCGGTGGCCCGCCGTGGGCTCGCTCCGGCGCTTCACGCGATCGGGGACCGGGCGGTCGAGTACGCACTCGAGATCCTCGCGGCGGTCCCGCGGACCGGGGGTCCCCCTCCCCGTATCGAGCACGCCGCACTTACGCCGCCCTGGTTGTTCGGGGCGCTCGCTCGGACCCGGCCCGCCCTCGTCGTACAGCCCGGGTTCCTCTGGAGCGACCACTGGCTGCGATCGCGCCTCGGCCCGGCCCGGGCGCGCTGGGCGTATGCGTTCCGCACCCTGCAGGATCAGGGCCACCTCCTCGTCGGGTCGAGCGACGCCCCGTACGACCCCGTTGACCCCTGGCGTGGGGTCCGCGCGGCGGTCGAGCGCACCGATCCCGAGGGTCGGTCCGCGAACCCGGCGCCGGAGGAGGCGCTTCGACCGGAGGAGGCGATCGCGCTGTACACGCGGAACGCCGGGACCGCGTTCGGCGAGACGGGGCTGGGCTCCCTCGAGCCCGGCTCGCCCGCGGACCTCCTCGTCTTCGCCGCGCCTTCCCTCGCGGGGGCGATCGCGACCGGAAGCGCCGGGGTCCGGGAGACGTGGGTCGGGGGCGTTCGCGCTACGGCCGAACCGAGCCCCCGCGCGAGCAAAAGTGTCTAACCTCCCCGGTACTCGCTCGGGGCGTGTCGGCCGCCCCCGAGGTGCCTCGCCTTAAGGAGTTCTCGCCGTCGATGCGGGTCGACGTACTGATCTCCGACTGGAGGGCCGGCCTCGACCCGGCGACCTCGGGCGAGGAGAAGGAGCGGCGGCTGTACGAACTCGCCTGGGACGCCTACCACGAGGGAGATTACGGGTTCGGCCTTTGGTGCTGGCACGAGTGCGACCGCCTCACGAACAACCTCAACGGGAACGTCCGCGAGGTCACTCGGATCCTCGGCCCCGGACGGTACTTCGGCTTCTCGCATCGGAAGGCAGTAGCGGCCGAGGTCCCGGTCGACCGGATCTATCGCCCCCGCAAGGGGGACATGAGCACCCCGAGGACCGATGCGTTCGTCCTACCGCACTATCAGGTACTCTGCGTCTACCTCGTCCGCGCATCGACCGGCGACCCGAAGGCGAAGGCGCAGCTCGAGATCGCGCTCCTCGAGCTGGAGGAGCGGCGACGGGCCGACCCGTTCCTTCGCCACTTCGAGACGTTCCGGGACCTCTTGACCCGGACCCGCGCCCCCTCCGCGATCCCGCTCCCGGCGGCGCCCGTGCCTCCGACGCCGGCCCGCCGCCGCCCGAAGCCGGGGGCGAAGTGAGGCGGTCGGTCCTCCCGGACCCAATGTTTCCTATACGGTCTCCCCCTCCGCCCGCGGGAGGGTCCGACGACCGATGCGTGCGGTAGTCCTCGGGGGCGGAGGCCTCACGGGCCGGTGCGCGGTCCGGGACCTCGCGGGCGGCGGGGTCTTCGACTCGGTCGTCGCCGCGGACCTCGACGCCGACCTCGCGCAGGCGGCGGCATCGATCGCCGGGGCCCGCGCCTCGGCAGCGGCGCTCGACGTGCGGGACCACGCCGCGGTGGTCGCGCTCCTCCGCGGGGCGGACGTCGTCGTGAACGCGGTCCAGTACGGGTTCAACCTCACGGTGATGGACGCCGCGCTCGACGCCCGCGTGCCGTACCTCGACTTTGGGGGCCTCTTCCACATGACGCGTCGCCAGCTCGCCCTCGACCCCGCTTTCCGGAAGGCGGGGATCCTCGCCATCCCGGGTCTCGGGCAAGTTCCCGGTGTCTCGAACATCCTCGCGATGGAGGCGGCCCGCGACCTGGAGCAGGTCGAGTCGATCGTGATCCGGGACGGCTGGCGGGACCTGACGGTCGGGGGCCCTGAGATCGCGTTCACCTGGTCGCCGAGCACCTTCCTCGACGAGATGGTCCTTCCCGCGGTGGTCTTCGAGGACGGTGAATATCGAGAGCATCCACCGATGAGCGGTGCGGAGGAGTACGACTTTCCTGACCCGGTCGGCCGGACCCGCGTCTACCGGACGCTGCACTCCGAGCCGGCGACCCTACCGGAGAGCCTCCGGGAGAAGGGACTGCGACACTGTGAGTGGAAGGAGGGCGGGCCCGGCATCGAGGTCCTGCGGACGATGGCGCTGCTCGGGTTGGGCTCGGAACGGCCGCTGGAGGTGCGGGGCCAGACGGTCGTCCCGAAGGAGTTCACGCTCGCGCTCGTCAAGCGCGAACACCTTCTCGGCATGCCCGAGGGCGTCGACGCCGTTGATTGGGAGGTTTGCGACATCGAGCTGCGGGGCCGCCAGGGCGACCGCCCAGTCGTCCGCCACGCCGTCGCCCGGTTCCCGGCCCGCCGCGACTGGCACCTGGTGGCGACCGAGTACGCGGTCGGTGTGGCGGGGGCGATCGGGGCGGAGCTGATCGCGACCGGTCAGATCCGCGAGGTCGGGGTCGTTCCTCCCGAGCGGTGCGTCCCGGCGGGACCGTTCCGCGCGGCCCTGCGGAAGCGGGGGATCGAGACCGCGATCGTCCCACCGGAAAACCCGTTGCCGCCCGTCCGGAAGGAGTGAACGACAGGCCGAAGGGGGGGGAAAGCCGATTTTTCGGTTGATTGGAACGCGATTACTAGGTATTTTTGCAGGCTAACGGGGTCGAAACACTAGGCCACCCCGAGCGCATGCTGCGCTCCATGAGCGGTATGACGGTTTCTCGCGCTCAGCCAAATATATATACGCAACTCGGGGTCCGAAACCCGCCCACGATGCGTGGATTATGGCGGAACCGCACCCCGCCCCGACGTCCACTCTCCCCGCCCGGGGAAGCTCCGATCCGTTCCCGGAACCGCGAGCGGACCGCCTCCCTGCGGGCGCGCTGAGGGCCGCGGACGCCGAGGTCCACCCGCCGCCGACGCCTCCGCCCGAGGAGACGCGGAAACCCGCCGCTTCCGAGGCCCCCGCGCCGGAACCGAAGGCTTCCGCGGCCGAAGCGAAGGCGCCCCCGGCCGAGACCAAACCCGCGGCCGAGGTCGAAGCGCTCCCGATCCCGATCGCGCGGCTCGTCCCGAAGCTGAAGAAGAGCGCGAAGCTGTTCGAGGAAGGGAAAAAGTACATCCCGAACGCCTCGAGTTCGCTCATCCGCGTCGCGTCGTACGACCCGTGCCCGCCGTTCATCACCGCGGGGAAGGGCGCGCGGATCTGGGACGAGGACGGCAACGAGTACCTCGACTTCAACCTCGCCTACGGCTGCCTCATCAACGGCCACGCGCCGAAGGAGCAGGTCAAGGCGATCCAGGACCGGGCCGAGCTCGGCCTCCATTTCGCCGCGCCGACCGCCCTCGAGGTCGAGCTCGCGAAGATGTTCCGCAAGATGGTCCCGAACGCAGAGCGGGTCGCGTTCTGCTCGAACGGCTCCGACGCGACGATGAACGCGATCCGGATCGCCCGCGCGGTCACGGGCAAGGACGCGATCCTGAAGTTCGAGGGCCACTACCACGGCCAGCACGACTACGCGCTCATCAGCGCGGAGGCGCCGCCGATCGTCGCCGGCCTCGACGAGTACCCGCGGCCCCTCCCGAACTCGGCCGGGATCCCACCCGGCGTCACCGATTATGTGATGGTCGCTCAGTACAACTCGCTCGTCTCGTTCGAGCGGATGGTCAAGCGCTACCGCGACCGCCTCGCGTGCGTCATCCTCGAGCCGATCATGGCGAACGCGGGCGTGATCCCGCCGCTCCCCGACTATCTGAAGCGCCTCGTCGAGATCGCGCACGAGAACGACATGCTCGTGATCTTCGACGAGGTATTCACGGGTTTCCGCGTCGCGCCGGGCGGGGCGCAGCAGCTCTACGGCGTCCAGCCGGATATCTCGTGCTGGGCGAAGGCGCTCGGCGGTGGCGTCACGATCTCGGCGGTCTCCGGAAAGGCCGAGTACATGGATATGATCGCCCCCGGGCGGATCTCGTTCGGCGGGACGTACTTCGCGAACAACCTCTCGCTCGCCGGGGCGCTCGCGAACCTGAAGATGCTCAACCGCGGGGGGGACGAGCTGTATGCGCGGTTCGCTCGTCTGACCGACAAGCTCGAAAAAGGGCTCGAGGAGGCCGGCCGCGACGCGAAGGTCTCGGTCGTCGTCCAATCGGTCAACGGGATGCTGCAGTTCTTCTTCACGCGACGCAAGAAGATCCAGAACTATCGGGAGTCGCTGCAGATCGACTGGAACCTCTACCTGCGGCACCACCAGCTCTTGCTCGACCGGGGGATCTACATCCACCCCGACAACTACGAGCGGATCACGTTCTCGAGCGCGCACACCGAGAAGGACATCGAGCGGTTCGTCGGGGTCGCGAACGAGACGTTCAAGGAGCTGCGCACGCTCCCCCGCGACTACCTGCCGTGAGACATTACGCTGGACGCCCCGGAGCGGCGTTCACCGGCAATTAATAGGGGGAGCCCGTTCCGACCCGAGTGCTCGATGGGGCGGGGCCCCCCCTCCGATAACGGACGGTTCCGGGGATGGGGCGGACCGTCGGCGACTTCGCGATCTTCCTTGGGAAGCGACTGCTCCAGCTCGTCCCGGTGATCCTCGGCGTCATCGTCGTCACGTTCATCTTCACCCACGCCGCCGTCACGAACCCGTGCGGGACTTGGCTGAAGCACGTCAAGAGCCAGGCGGTGCTCGACAACTGCATCAACTACTTCGGCGTGAACAAGCCGCTCTACGTCCAGTTCGGGAACTACCTCGTCTCGCTCGCCCACGGGAACCTCGGAGTCGACCCGAACACTAACATCGCGGTCGCCCCCGTCATCCTCTCGGCGTTCCCCGAGACCCTCGAGCTCGTCCTCGCGGCCCTGTTCCTGATGGTCGTGGTCGGGATCCCGCTCGGGGTCATCGCGGCGAACAGCAACGGGCGGATCGCGGACCACCTGGTCCGGATCTTCTACCTCTCGGGGTGGGCGACGCCGAGCTACCTCGGGGCGATCATCCTCGCGGTCGCGGTGGGGCCAGCCCTCGGCCTTCCGACCAAGGGCGCGTACACCGGGGTCGTTCCGTTCCCCGAACGGACCCACATGCTCGTCCTCGACGCGTTGCTCGCCGGTAATTTACCGGGAGCGTGGAACGCCTTCTCGCACCTGATCCTCCCCGCGGTGGCCCTCGCGTTCCTCAACATGGGCATCGCCGTTCGCATGACGCGGAGTTCGATGCTCGAAGCGCTGCCGCTCGACTACGTCAAGACCGCCCGGATGAAGGGGCTGAGCGAGTTCGTCGTGCTGTACAAGCACGCGCTCCGCAACTCGCTCATCACGACCGTCACGGTCCTCGGCATCACCGCGGGGACCCTCCTCTCGGGGACGATCGTCATCGAGGAGATCTTCCAATGGCCCGGCATCGGCCAGTACGCCTTCTCCGCGATCACGACCGCCGACTTCGCCGGCACGATCGCGGTCGTCGTCGTCTTCGCGATCGGCGTCGTGTTCGCGAACCTCCTTGCGGACATCCTGTACGGGGTCCTCGACCCGCGGGTCGAGTGGAGGTAGGCGATGCAGACCGCTCCCCCCTCCGTCCCGGCGGACGGCGTTCCCGAGAAGGCACCGACCCCGGCGCGGGCGCAGGGACCCTCCGCGTTGCGGAGCCTCTGGCACGTGATGCGGGCGAACCCGCTGACGTTCGCCGGCTTCGCGCTCGTGATCCTGATCTGCGGGACCGCGGTCCTCGTCGAGATCGTCCCGCCACTGACCCACCTCCTCCTGGGTCACTCCCTCAGCGTCGTCCCGTACGCGCTGACGCCCGGCGTCCCGCCGTACAACTCGCCGCCGACCCTCGCCCACCCGTTCGGGACCGACCCGCTCGGCCTCGACATGTTGAGCCTCGTGATGACCGCCCTCCCGCTCGACCTCGCGGTCGGGCTCTCGATCACGGCCGTGGCCCTCGGGATCGGGACGCTGCTCGGGTTGTACGCGGGCTACTGGGACGAGCCCCGCACCCTCGGCGGTGCGATCGCGACGGTCATCCTGCGGGTGACCGACATCTTCCTCGCGTTCCCGAGCCTGCTCCTCGCCCTCGCGATCGCGGTGACCCTGGGCCGCGGCATCGCCCCGACCTTCATCGCGATCACGATCACGTGGTGGCCGTACTACGTGCGCGTCGTCCGCGGCGAGGTCCTCTCGATCAAGCACCAGCCGTACGTCATGGCCGCGCGGGCGGCCGGGGTGACGAACGTGCGCATCCTCGGTCGCCACATCCTCCGGAACATCCTCGAGCCGCTCGTCGTCTACTACACCCTCGACGTCGGCACCGTCATCGTCACGTTCTCGACGATCTCGTTCATCGGGATCGCGCTGCCGCCGACGACGCCGGAGTGGGGTTCCATGATCTCGCAGTACCAGGCGTGCTGCCTGCCCGGCGACTGGTGGACGGTCGCGGCTCCGGGCGTCGCGATCTTCGTCACCGTCCTCGCGTTCAGCCTGCTCGGGGACGGACTGCGGGACTTCCTCGACCCCCGCAGCCGGAAGGCGCTCGCGGGCGCCCAGGCGTCGCCGGGGACGGTCCCGGCGGGGGGGAGCGACACGTGACCAACCCGCTCCTTAAGGTCGAGCACCTCTCGGTCGACTACGTCGTCTCCGCCGGCCGGTTCCACGCGCTCCGAGACGTCTCGTTCGAGATCGGGCCGGGGGAGGTCGTGGGGATCGTCGGCGAGACCGGCTGCGGGAAGAGCACGCTCGCCCACGCAATCCCGCGGCTGATCCCCGAGCCGCCCGCGGAGGTCACCGCCGGTTCGATCGTCTTCGCCGGGACGGACCTCACCGAGGTCCCGAAGTGGAAGATGCCGATGGTCCGCGGCACGGGGATCGGCATGATCTTCCAGGAGCCGATCAACTCCCTCAATCCCGCCTACCGTGTCTTCGACCAGGTGGCGGAGTCGATCCGCATCCGCCGACAGCGGGAGTCGGGGAAGGCGATGACGTTCGTCGGCGGCGCGAAGCCGTTCGACTACTCGCGTCCGAGCGACCCCGCCGTGGGGCCGAGCGCGGGGTACCGGTTCCTGCCGTCGGTGCCGCCCGAGGCCGACGCGGCGCGGGTGCGGCGGGCGCCGCGCGCGCTCCGCGAGAAGGTCGTCGAGATCCTCCGGCTCGTCCGCATCAACGACCCCGAGACGATCCTCGACCGGTACCCGCACGAGCTCTCGGGCGGGATGCGCCAGCGGGTGATGATCGCGATGGCGCTCAGCGAGCGCCCGTCCCTCCTGATCGCGGACGAGCCGACGAGCGCGCTCGACGTCACGATCCAGGCGCAGGTCCTCACGCTGATGAAGGAGCTCTTGGAGGAGATCCGGACGTCAATCCTCTTCATCAGCCACGACCTCGGCGTCATCGCCGAGATCGCCGACCGCGTGGGCGTGATGTACGCGGGCGAGCTCGTCGAGTTCGGGCCGGTCACGGAGATCTTCACCCACCAGCGGCATCCCTACACCCGCGCGCTGCTCCGCGCCGTGCCCGACCGCTACAAAGAGGACGGCGCGCTCCCCGCGCTCTCGGGAACGGTCCCGAACCTCTCGCGGATCCCGGCCGGCTGCGCGTTCCATCCCCGCTGCCCGCTCGCCCAGCCGATCTGCGCCGCGGACCCGGGCCCAACCCTCGGGGACGGGCCGGACGCCCACCGCGCCGCGTGCCACTTCTCGGACCGGGTGGAGTCGCTCCCGTGACCGACCCGCCGCTCCTCGAGACCGACGCGCTCGTGAAGCACTTTCCGATCCCGCCCCGGCTCGCGGACTACTTCCGGCGTCCCGAACCCCGGGCGGTGCACGCGGTCGACGGGATCTCGCTCTCGATCCGCGCCGGAGAGACCCTCGGGCTCATCGGCGAATCCGGCTCCGGCAAGACGACGTTCGGTTGGCTGGTGACCCGCCTCCTGCCGTCGACAAGCGGTCGGATCCGGTTCGATGGGGTCGACGTCACGGACCTCGCCGGTCCCGAGCTCCGCCGCTGGCGCCGGAACGTCCAGATTGTTTTCCAGGACCCGGTCGGCTCGCTGGATCCCCGCATGCGGGTCTGGCAGATCATCGGAGAACCGATGCAGGCCCAAGAGCCGCTGCCCGCCGCGACCGTGCGCTCCCGCGTCGCGGAGGTGCTGCCGATGGTCGGCCTCCCGTTCGACTGTCTCGACCAGTACCCCCACGAGTTCTCCGGCGGAGGCCGCCAGCGCATCTCGCTCGCCCGCGCGCTCTGCCTCTCTCCGCGCCTGATCGTGCTCGATGAGCCGACGAGCGCGCTCGACGTCGCGGTCCAGGCCCAGATCCTGAACCGGCTCGTCGCGCTCCAGAAGGAGCGGGGATTCGCCTATCTCCTGATCTCGCACAACGTGATGGCGGTGAAGTACGTCGCCGACCGCGTCGCGGTGATGTACCTCGGCCAGGTCGTGGAGACCGGCACGGTCCACCAGCTCCTCGAGCAGCCGCTCCACCCGTACTCGAAGGCCCTCCTCGCGGCGAACCCGGTCCCGGACCCGCGACGCCGCCGTCGGCTCTACCGGATCGGCGGGGACGTCCCGAGCCTGATCAACCCCCGTCCGGGATGCCGGTTCGCGGGGCGGTGTCCCTACGTCATCGATCGCTGCCGGACGGAAGACCCGCTGCTCCGGGAGCTCCCCGGCTACCCGGGCCGACATGTGGCATGCCACCGGGCCGAGGAGGTCGGCAACGCGCCGATCGAGGAGATGCTCGTGTCGTCCGCCGCGGTCGCCGCCGGGACCGTCTAGTTAGCTCGCGTACTCGGTATTGTAGAACATCACGAACGGTAAGCCGCTCCCCATCGGGTTGCTGACGATGCCCTGCAGGCCCGAGTTGTAGGCCGAGAACGCCGTGGGGGCGGCGAGCCAGGCATCGGTGTAGTTGTAGTACATGAGCGAGGTCATCTCGGCATAATCCGCGGTGAGGTTCGACGCGTTGTGCTCGCCGGCCGCCTCGATCGTAAGGTTGTCCACGGTGCCGTTGCTGTAACCAGCCATGCACTGGTTCGCCGAGCCGTAGCTGATCGCGTCGTTCTGGGTCCAGTCGTCCGGCGAGATGTAGTCGGAGGTGTAGAACTCCTGCCCGATCGGGAACGGACCCCCGTACGTCGTCTCCTGAGCGCCGCAGACCCCGGTGGAGGGATCGATCACCTGCAGGTTGGACGTCAGGATCCCAACGTTGGCGTACGGAACGAGGTTCAGCGTGATGCCGATCTGGGAGAGGTCCTGTTTCAGGAGTTGCGCGACCTCTGGCCAGGTACCGAGGTTGAGGTAGGCGTAGTTGAGCGAGCCCGAATATCCGTTCGGATAGGGGGAGGCGGCCATTTCCTGCTTCGCGAGCGTCAGGTTGTACGGGTACGGCGGCAGATTACCGGGGTCGTAGTAGGGGTAGCCGGGGGGCACGGGGCCCACCCACTGGGACGCGTAGCCCCCGAAGGCAAGGTTGATGATCTGCGTGTAGTTGATCGCGTGGACCACCGCCGCCCGGACCGACCAGTTACTGAACGGCGCCTGGGTCTGGTTCAGGTAGACCCACCACGACCCGGAAGTGGCTCCGTAGACGACGGGCAACGCTTGGACGACGAGACAGGAGACCGACTTGAGTGATTGGACCTGGGAGGGGCCGATGTACGCGAACGAGCCCGCGGCCGCGGCGCCGTCCTTCATGTCCTGGATGACGATGTCGGTCGACCCGATGAAGTTGAACTGGATCGTCGCATGGGCGGGCTGGATCGCGTTGTTCCACGGCGCTGCCGCCGCCGCCGCGGTCCCCCAGTAGTTCGGGTTCGGCGGAAGAACAAGGCTCGTCGCGGTCGGGGTCCAGGTCCCGGATTGTTCGTACGGGCCCGTGCCGACCATGTTCTCGTCCATCCAGCTGTTGAGCGTCTGGTTGACGCCGCCGTTCGCCAGGACGACCGCGGGGTCGATCGCACTCCCGATTGGTGCGGCGATGCTGGCGAGCAGATAGGTGTAGGCGACGGTCGGTCCGAGGTAGCCGAATCCGAGGTTGAGCTGGATCACGCTCGGGCTGAGAACGCGGAACGACTGGTTGTCGGCGCTCATGATCGCGATCTCGGGCGCCGTCGGGTGGAAGAAATTGAAGGTGTTCAGCCAGGTCGTCATGTTCCCGATCATGGCGTTCGACTCCGTTGCGTTGTAGTTGTAGTCGCTGAGGCCGGGGTACCAGAAGTTCTCCGCGAGGATGAACTGGGTCGCCTGAGTCATGAGAAGGCCCCGGTACAGGCTGTACCACATCACGTAGGCGTTCACCGGGTCCCCGTTCGAGAACGTGATTCCCGGGCGTAGCGTGAAGTTGTAGTGGAAGCCGTCGGGGGAGACCGACCAGTTCTGGGCCAGGACCGCGGAGAAGTTCGTGTAGCTCGATCCGTTGTAGGCGACGAGGGTCTGGTAGACCTGCTGGACCGCTCCCCAACCGGGGGTCGTGAACGTCGTGGACGGGTCGAGGTAGTCGGGCTCCTCGGGCTGGTCCATGATCAAGGGGTTCTTCGACTGCAGGCCGCAGGAGGCGGCACGGGTGGAGTAATAGTAGAACCCGATCCCGGCGAGGACGATGATCACGACGATGACGATGACGATGACGTTACGCCACTTCGGATCCACGAAGAAGCCTCCGCGGGAACGGTGCGGGAAACACCTACCCCTTGTTAAAGTATGCCACGGCCCGGGCCGGCGCTTCGCGTCCTGCCCCGCTCGCCAACATATTGAGGTCTCCCCGAATCCGGTGCTCGGGCGCGAGCGATGGGTCGAACGATGCTGATCGGGGGCGAATGGGTGACCGCGACGAGCGAGGCGACGACCCCGGTCGTCAGCCCGTTCGACGGCACCGCCCTCGGGGACGTACCGCGTTCGAACCGCGAGGACGCGCGACGAGCGATTGACGCCGCCCGCGACTCGTTTGACCGAGGTCCGTGGCCGCGGCTGCCGCCGCGCGCCCGCGGCGAGGTTTTCCTGAAGGCGGCCCAGCTCCTCACCCAGCGGCTGCCGCAGCTAGCGGAGCTGGAGAGCCGCAACCAGGGCAAGACGATCAAGCAGGCCGCGGATGCCGACCTGCCGTTCTCCATCGACAACCTCGTCTTCTACGCCGGCGCGGGCCGGACGATGGAGTCGAAGAACCCCGGCGAGTTCACGGGGGACGGCACGACGATCTTCCGGCGGGAGCCGGTCGGGGTCGTCGCGTCGATCACGCCGTGGAACTATCCGTTCATGATGGCCGTCTGGAAGATCGGCCCGGCGCTCATCACCGGCAACACGGTCGTGCTGAAGCCGGCGAGCTGGACCCCGCTCACGTCCCTCGAGCTCGGTCGGGCGTTCCAGGACGCGGGGATCCCGCCCGGGGCGCTCAACATCGTCACAGGCCCCGGGGGGGAGGTCGGCGACGAGCTCTCCCGGAACCCGAAGGTCGACCTCGTCTCGCTCACCGGCGACACGGCCACGGGCCGGACGATCATGGAGGCCGCAAGCGGCACGGTCAAGCGTGTCCAGCTCGAGCTCGGCGGGAAGGCGCCGTTCGTCGTTTTCGAGGATGCCGACCTCTCCGCCGCCGTCGAGGGCGCCGTCGTCGCTGGCTTCGTGAACGGCGGCCAAGACTGCACGGCCGCGACGCGTCTCATCGTCCACCGCAACCTCCGCGAGCGGTTCGTCCAGCATCTTCTCGAGCGCGTCGCGACGATCCGCCTCGGCGACCCGCTCTCCCGGAAGACCGACCTGGGTCCCCTCGTCCATCTGACCCATCAGGCGCGGGTCCTCGAGTTCATCGAGAAGGGGACGGCCGAAGGGGCGAAGCTCGTCACCGGCGGCACCGACGCGCACGCGGACCACCCGAAGGGCGCGTTCGTCACGCCGACCGTCTTCGACGCGGTCACGCCGGAGATGACGATCGCCCAGAAGGAGGTCTTCGGGCCGGTGTTGGACGTGATCGAGTTCTCGACGTTCGACGAGGCGATCGCGATCGCGAACGGCGTCGAGTACGGCCTCGCCGGCAGCGTCTGGACGAACAATCTGCGGACCGCGATGCGCGCGGCGAACGCGCTGCGGTTCGGGGACGTCTGGGTCAACGACCACCTTCCGCTCGGCTCGGAGACCCCGCACGGTGGGTTCAAGCAGTCCGGCTTCGGCAAGGACCTCGGGACCGACTCGCTCTACGACTACACGGTCCTCAAGAACATCTACGTCGACCTCACCGGCCTGGCGCGTAAGTCCTGGCACTACACGACCTACGGGGACCCGGCGTAGGCGCATGGCGATCGACGGGATCCCGGCCGGCGGGCGGGGCGCGCTCTTCATCGGCGGCACCTGGCGGGCCCCGGGGGACGGACGGTACCTCGCGGTCCGGGACCCGTCGACCGGCCGGGTCGTCGGCGAGGCCCCGGTCGCGTCCCCGGACGAGGCCCGCGCCGCGGTCGATGCCGCGGCGGACGCCGAGGACGGCTGGGGGGCATTGCCGGGCCACGAGCGCGCTCGGATCCTCCGCGCGGCCGCCGAGCGACTGCGGGCCGACCGCGAGACCCTCGCCCACCTGATCGCGACCGAGGTCGGGAAACCGATCGTGGACGCCCGGACGGAGGCCGATCGCGCGGTCGGCGTCTTCCTCCTCGCGGCCGAGGAGATCCGCCATCTCGGCGGCGAGAGCTACCCCGCGGACGCCTACGAGCGACCGCCCGGTAACGAGCACCGATTCCTCTTCTCGGTCCGCGAGCCGGTCGGGGTCGTCGTCGCGATCGGACCGTTCAACTTCCCGCTCAACCTGCTCTGCCACAAGGTCGCCCCGGCGCTCGCCGCCGGGAACCCCGTCGTCGCGAAACCGACCAGCGCCGCGCCGTTCACCGCGCTCCGCCTCGCCGAGGACCTCGCGGCGGCCGGCGTGCCGCCGGGGGTCCTCAACGTCGTCGTCGGGCCCGGCGGCTCGGTCGGCGACGCGCTCGTCGAGCACCCGCGGACGCGGCTCGTCACCTTCACCGGGTCGACGGCGGTCGGGAAGACGATCGCGGAGAAGGCCGGCCGGCACGCGAAACGCGTCCTCCTCGAAATGGGCGGCCTCGACCCGTTCGTCGTGCTGGACGATGCGCCCCTCGCTGCGACCGTCGCCGCCGCGGCGCGGGGGATCTTCAGCTACTCGGGTCAGGTCTGCACCGCGTCGAAGCGGTTCCTCGTCGAGGAGGGGATCGCGGACCGGTTCGCTCAGGGGCTCGCGGAGCGGGCCCGGTCGTTGCGGGTCGGGCCCGCGCTCGACGAAACGACCGAGGTCGGGCCCCTCATCGACGGCGTGGCGGTCGAGCGGATGGAGTCGCTAGTCGAGGACGCCCGCGCGCGTTCCGCGACGGTCCTCGCGGGCGGTAGTCGTCCCGCGGGGCGCACGGAGGGCCACTTCTTCTCCCCGACCGTGCTCGACCTCGTGCCGGAGGCGGCGCGCGTCCTCCGCGAGGAGCCGTTCGGTCCCCTCGCGCCGATCGCGCGGTTCTCCGACGTCGAGAGCGCGGTCCGCATCGCGAACTCCACGCCGTACGGGCTCCAGGCCGCCGTCTACACGCGCGACATCGCGCGGGGCTTCGCCCTCGCGAAGCGGATCCGCGCGGGCGGCGTTCACCTCAACGACCCGACAAACCTGCGCTGGGACGCGCTCCCGTTCGGGGGGATGAAGGAGAGTGGGATTGGCCGCGAGGGTCTCCGGTCCGCGATGCAGGAGATGACCGAGGTCAAGGTGATCTCGGTGAACTACGCGCCGAACTGACCCGCCCTTACGGGTCCGCCTCGGGGAACGTGCGCCCGGGCGGCGGCGGTGGTAGAACCGGCGGCGGGAGGCCGGACGGGGGAGCGAGGTGCGGGGCGGGCCGTCCGACGCGCCGGGATGGGGACGGCATCGCGCGGCGGGCGCGGGGCGACGCGTCGAGGCCCTCGACCGCGTCCTCGAACGCCACGAGCCCCCGCTCGAGGAGCTCGTCCTCGATCACGAGCGGTGCCATGAACCGTAGCACCTGGTCCCACGCGCCGCACGAGTGCATCAGGACGCCCCGGGCGAACAGCTCGGAGCGCATCGCCTTCGCCCGGTCGCCCCACGGAGCGCGGCTCGCCGGGTCGCGGACGAACTCGACCCCGACCATGAATCCGCGGCCCCGCACGTCACCGATCGCCGGGTGGCGCGCGGCGATCGAGCGGAACCGGTCGACGAGCGCCGCGCCGCGGTGCCGCGTCCGCTCGAGCAGGTTCCCCTCCCCGAGGAGCTTCAGGACCTCGGTACCCGCGGCGAGGGCGAGCGGGTTGGCGCGGAACGTCCCGAGGTGGAAGGCGCGGGGCAGCTCCTTCACGAGGTCGGCGCGGTACGCGACGACCGAGAGCGGCAGGCCCCCGCCGATCGACTTCGCGATGCAGAGGATGTCCGGCGTGATCCCGGCGTGCTCGACCGCCCACATCCGGCCCGTCCGCCCGAGGCCGGTCTGGACCTCGTCGGCGATGAGGAGGATCCCGTGCCGGTCGCAGAACTCCCGGAGCGACGGCAGGAAGTCGTCCGGCGGCACGACGTAGCCGCCCTCGCCGAGGATCGGCTCGACCAGGACCGCCGAGATCGCGTCGACCCCCGAGGAGGGGTCGGTGACTAGGTGCTCGAGGTAGGAGATCGTACCGGCCGCTCCCTGATCGGCGCCGAGGATGGGGCGGTACGGGTCCGGGAACGGAACGCGAACGACCGCGGCTCCCCCGAACGACGAGGTCGCGCGGTACCGGCGCCCGCTCGTGAGGGCGACCGAGCCGCCGTGGACGCCGTGGTAGGCGCCCGAGAACGCGACCGTGCCGCGCTTGCCCTGGGCGTAATCCGCAAGGCTGACCGCCGCCTCGATCGCGTCGCCGCCGCTGAGCGTAAAGAGGATGCGGGCGTGCCGACGAAGGCTCCCCGGCAAGAGGTCCCGCAGCTTCTCGAGGAAACGGATCCGCGCCTCGGTCGGGAGCTCGAGGGCGTGCCAGATCGCGCGCGATTGCGCCTCGAGCGCGGCAACGAGGCGAGGGTGGCGGTGCCCGAGGTTCAGGACCGAGATTCCGGCGACCCAGTCGATGTACCGGTTCCCGTCGACGTCCTCGATCGTCGAACCCTGCGCCGCGCGCGGCGCCATCGGAAAGTAGTGCGGGTAGGCGATCGCGTCGGTCTCCCAGCGGGCCTGGTCGGCCAGGATCCGCCGGGAGTTGGGCCCCGGCGGCGGCGTGACGATGCGGGGGGCGTCGGGGTAGCTGAGCCAATCGGACCGGTCCGTCACGGGTCGCCCCGCTGCCGGAGAGCGGGCGGCGCCATATGAAAGCTCGGAGGCGGCGAAGTCCGTCGCTCGAGACCCCGACGGATTAATCGGTCGGACCGGCCTGGGGGCGCCTCGAGGAGATCGATGGATCGGATCGGCCACGTCGACGCGCACCTCCACCTGAGCCAGTGGTGGCCCGACCTCGCCCACACCGCCTACCGCGCTGACCTCGACTTCACACCGGCGGGGCTCCTGCGGGAGATGGACGCGAACGGCATCGACTACGGCCTCGTGATCCAGATCCCCGAGGGCCGGGACCCGGCCGCCGCGCTCGGGGAGAGCCGCGCGATCGTCGCGGCGGGCGGCGGTCGGCTCCGCGCGGTCGTCACCGTCGACCCGACCGCCGGGGAGGAGGCCGTGCGGGCGGCGCTCGCGCTCTGGGAGGAGGAGACGGGGATCGCCGGCGTCAAGCTATTCCCCGGATACCTCCCGTTCTACCCCCATGACGCGCGTCTCGCCCCGGTCTACGAGTTCGCGCACCGCCGGAACCTGCCCGTCCTCGTGCATCAGGGCGACACCCTCGACCGTCACGGCCTTGTGAAGTTCGCCCGCCCGATCGAGGTTGACGAGGTCGCGGTCCGGTATCCGGACGTGCGGTTCGTCCTCTGCCACTTCGGCAACCCGTGGATCGAGGAGGCCGCCGAGCTCGTCTACAAGAATGAGAACGTCTTCGCCGACACTTCGGGACTCCTCCCCCATCCGACCGCGCCGTACTTCGCGCGGATGCTCGCGCAGTGCCGCCAACGACTCCTCAACGGGATCATCTCGATCGGCGCCGCCGACCGGGTCCTCTACGGCTCCGACTGGCCCCTCGAGGAGCTCGGGGTCGCGCTCCGGCTCGTGAACGACCTCGACCTCCCGGCACCGGACCGGGGGCGGATGCTGGGCGAGAACGCGCGGCGGCTCTTCCGGCTCCCCGACGACCCCCCTCCGCGGACCGGCTCCTCTTAACCCCGGGACGGCTCGGCCGACCCGGACCCCCACGGAGCGGAGTCGATGGACGCGGACGAGATCCAGCGCATCGTCCGGGAGACCAACTACGTCACCTGGCGGCGGCAGGCGGGGTGGAACCCGTTGGTCGTGGCGCGGGCGGAGGGTTCCCGGTTCTGGGACGCCGCGGGCAAGGAGTACCTCGATTTCTCCTCCCAGCTGATCGCGACCAACCTCGGCCACGCGAACCCGAAGGTGGTCGAGGCGATCGCCGAGCAGGCGAAGACGCTCTCCTACGCGGTCCCCGGATTCGCGACCGAGCCCCGGGCCCGGCTCAGCGCGGCTCTCCTCGAGGTGCTGCCGAAGGGGCTCGAGCGGTTCTTCTTCAGCACTTCCGGCACCGAGGCGAACGAGGCGGCGCTGAAGATCGCCCGGGTCGTGACCGGCCGGACGAAGATCCTCGCGCGGTACCGGTCGTACCACGGGTCGACCGCGGCGTCGATCTCGGTGACGGGCGAGCTGCGACGACGACCGGTCGAGCGGCTCCAGCGCGTACCGGGGACCGTCTTCGCCCCGGACTGCTACTGCTACCGCTGCCCGTTCGGACTCACTTACCCCGATTGCGGAGTGGCGTGCGCGGAGTACGTGGACTACCAGCTCTCCCGGGAGGGGGACGTGGCGGCGATGATCGTCGAGCCGGTCGTCGGCACGAATGGCGTCCTCGTCCCCGTCCCGGAGTATCTGCCGCGAATCCGGGAGATCACGCGAAAGCACGACGTCCTCCTGATCGCGGACGAGGTCATGAGCGGCTGGGGCCGGATCGGGGAGTGGTTCGCGGTCGACCGCTGGAAGGTCGTTCCGGATCTGCTCACGACGGCGAAAGGGATCACCGGGGCGCACATCCCCCTCGGCCTCACCGCGACGACCGCGAAGGTCCACGACGCGTTCCGGGACGCGTACTTCCCGCACGGGCACACCTACGAGGCGCACCCGCTCACGCTCGCGCCCGCGGTCGCGGCGATCGGCGAGTACCGACGCCTCGGCCTCCTCGAGAAGTCGCGGAGGGACGGCGAGTACCTGCTCGAGCGCCTGCGCGCGATCGCCGCGCGCCATGCCTCGGTCGGCGAGGTACGGGGTCTCGGGCTGTTCGCCGCGGTCGAGCTGGTGAAGAACCGCGCGACGCGCGAGCCGTGCAACACCGAGGACGACAAGCTCGCCGGCCGGCCGCTCGTCGCGGACGCCGTCGTCGCCGCGATGATGAAGGAAGGCGTCTACTGCGTCAGCTGGGTGTCGCATCTGATCGTCGCGCCCCCGCTCATCATCACGCGCGACGAGCTCGACCGCGGGCTCGAAGTCCTCGACCGCGCGCTGGAGATCGCTGACCGGTCCGCCGCTCCGGGCTGACGGACGGTGGAGGGGGTGGCGGGGCCGCTCGCGCTTCGGCCGCGCCCCTTCTCGTTCCTTCGGCTCTCCGCGGCGACCTGGCTCGCGTACACGAGCTACGGGGTGCTCCTCGCGCTCCTCCCGTTCTCCGAACTGAACGAGGGGGGAGGCCCCCTCCTCGCGACCCTCGTCGTCGGCGCCCCGCTCCTGAGCCAGACGCTCGCCTCCTACGGATGGGGCTGGCTCTCCGACCGTTGGGGCCGGCGGCGGGAGCTGCTCGCGGTCGGCCTCGCCCTCCAGGCGCCGCTCTTCCTGCTGCTCCCGGTCGTCGGGCCGGTCGGCCTCCTCGGGGACCGGATCGCCCAGAGCGCCCTCTTCGGCGTGGTGGTCCTCGCGACCACGCTCGCGACCGAGGACACCGGGGCCTCCTCGGCGGTCCGCCTCGGGAGGCTCCAGCTCGCGCTGAACGGCGGGATGCTCCTCGGGGTCGCGATCACGTTCCCGCTCCTCGTCGGTGCGGGGGTGAGCCTCTCATCGGCCGCGGGCTGGGAGCTCACCGGCACCCTGGCGGCCCTCGCCGTCGCCGCGGGGGCGGTCGGCGCCTTGTCGGGGGACCTCCGTCGGGACCCGGCCCCTGCGGAACCCGGCCCGCCGGTCCGACGGGGAGCGCTGGCGCCGCTCGTCGTTGCGCTCGCGGCGCTGACCGCGCTCGTCGCGACGTTCCGCTACACCGCCGTCACCGCGATCCCGGTCGAGCTCGACCGGATCCTCTCGGTCCACGGGTTCTTCGGCGTCCCCGCGAACGCCGCGGAGCAGCTCGCCCTCTGGCTCGCGGTCTCCTCCGCGGTGAACCTCGTCGTCTCGCCGATCTCGGGCCGGCTCTCCGACTCCCCGAGGTCGCGCCGTTGGACGCTCGGGATCTCCGCCGCCGTGTACGGCGGCCTCTGGACCGCGCTTGCGATCTCGCCGACGTACGGCGTCGCCTTCGCCGTCTGGTCGTTCCCGGTCGCGGTCTTCTTCCAGGTCGCCGGGATCCGTGAGGCCGCGGCCCTCGGGCTCCCCGAGGCACGCGGTCGGACGGTCGGCCTCCTGACGGCCGCGTTCAATTCGGGCGGGCTCTTCGGTGCCGCGATCGCCGGCAGCGTGCTCACGGTCGGGGCGAGCTTCCCGGCGGTCTACGCGCTCGCGGCCGCCGGCAACTTCGCGGTGGCCGTGGCGCTCGCGCAGTGGATCCGCCGGCTCCCGGCGGCGGGCCCGGTCGGCTAGCCCCCGCGCCCCACGACGACCTTCTTGCGCGGAAAGGTCCGGCGCCCGCCGGACGCTGCTCGGTCGCGGCAGGCCTTTAGTACACCTCTCCGGTCGGAACGCGGGCCGACCGGGGCGAACGCACCGAGGCCGCGGGAGATGGGACTCTGGACTCACGCTTCGAGGCCGCCTTCGCCGAGTACGCACGCCGCACGCCCCACTCGAAGGAACTGTGGGAGCGGGCGCGCCAGCGGACCCCGCTCGGCGTCCACTCCAACTACCGGTTCCTAGACCCCTACCCGTTCTACGTCCACCGCGCGAGCGGCGTCCGGCTCTGGGACGCGGACGAGAACGAGTACCTCGACTTCAACATGGCCTTCGGATCGCTGCAGAGCGGGCACGCGCACCCGAAGCTCGTCGAGGCGCTCTCCCGCCAGCTCGCCGACGGCTCCATCTACGGCTACGAGTGGGAACGTACTCCTGAGGTCGCCGAGCGGATCTGCCGCCGCTACGGGATGGACCGCGTCCGGTTCAGCACGACCGGCCTCGAGGCGACGCACCACGCGATCCGCTTCGCGCGGGCGTTCACGAAGAAGCGGTACGTCCTCAAGTTCGAGGGGTCGTACCACGGCTCCCACGACACCCTCCTCGTCGGCGTCAAGCCGCGGGTCCAGGTCGCCGGGCCGCCCGATCGCCCGGCTTCCGCTCCCGCCTCCCCCGGCCTCCTCGCCGACCTGACCGAGCGGACGCTCGTCGCCCCGTTCAACGACCTCGCGGCGACCCGGAAGATCGCGCTCGAGCACCGCGACGACCTCGCGGCGGTGATCGCGGAGCCGATCCCGATGAACATGGGGTTCATCGTTCCCGACGAGGGGTTCTTCCCCGCGGTCCGCGCGCTGTGCGACGAGCTCGGCGCCCTCCTCGTCTTCGACGAGATCAAGACCGGCGCGAAGTACCCTCACGGCGCCGCCGAACGGGTCGGGGCGCGGCCGGACCTGATCACGCTCGGTAAATCGATCGCGTGCGGAGTGCCGCTCTCGGCGATCGCCGCCCGAGCCGGGGTACTGGACGAGGTCGGACCGCGGAAGGTCGCCCACGCGGGGACGTACAACTCGAACCCGCTCGCCATGGCGGCCTGCCTCGCGTCGCTCGACCACATCCTCACGGAGGAGGCACTCGAGCGTTCGGCGGGGTTGAACGCCCGACTCGCGCGGGGGTACGCGGAGGTCTTCGACGACGCCGGGGTGACGGCGCACGTCGCCGCGGACGGGGTCTCGGGGACGGTCTACTTCACGGACCACCCCGTCCGGAACTGGCGCGACTTCCTGACCGTCGACGGGGACCGATCGATGCTCTACTACTACCACTGCCTCAACCGGGGGCTGATCCCTTCCGGGACCGGGCCGGACGAGCAGTGGACGATCTCGGTCCAGCACACCGTAGCCGACATCGACCGTCACCTCGAGATCCTGGGGTCGGTCGCGGAGCGCCTGGTCGGCGCGCCCCAAGCCGGGGAGATCGAGGAATCGGTCTAGCCCGGAGACCGCCCGACCGCCGCGGGCCTACTACGGCGGGCTCGCGAGGTGGGCCCACGCGGTGTCGAATCCGTAGAAGAGCGCCGCGATCCCGGCAAGGACGACCAGGAGGAGGAAGAGGCCGAGCAGGCTGGTCCACAGCTTCGGATAGCGAGGAGTCGGGTCGGACGGCAACGGGTCCGCTCCGGGCACGACCGGCCCGACGACGAACCAGTCGATGAACAGCGTCGCGGGGTAGCTCAGAACGGCGACCGCGCCGAAGCCGAGGAAGAGGAGCAGCGTCTCGAGCGGCGCCGTGGTGAGGGAGAGCGTGTAGGCCCGGTAGCCGTAGTACATCACCCCGAAGCCAATGACGACGCCGAGCATGCCGACGAAGTGCGTCGGGCGCTTCAGGTTCACCGCGAGCGCGAACGAGACGAGCAGGAACGCGAGCAAGAGGAGCGAGTCGAAGAAGAGCAGGTCGTACGAGGCGAGGACGTTGGTCCCGTTCACGTCGAGGGAGAGCGGCCAGGTGAACTCCCCCCAGAGCGCGATGACCCCGAGCACCGCGCCGAGCGACCCCATCACCAGCGCCCCCTCCTTGAGATGGCTCAGCGCGCGCACGCGGTCCGCGCGCCGCAGCTCGAGCCAAACCATGAACCCCGTGTAGAACACCACGCAAGCCACCAGGATCAGCAGGTCGAGCACAAGGGTCAGGTCGTCCATGAACGTCATCTTCCTCTCCTCGCGGACCGGACGCGGGCCCGAGGAGCGGACTGCGATGGGGCCCCTTTAGCTCTCGGTGAAGCCCGCCGGACGGCCCTCCCCGAAGCCGACGGCGGCACCGTCAGCAAGTCGCGGAGCTCGGGGACCGGTTCGGGAACCCACCGTGCCCGCCGGCTGGCTCCGCGGGGCAGGTCCTTCCTCTTCCGTCGGGAGTTCCGGCTCCGAACCGGCACGGCCGCACCCGCGCATTCGGAGCTCGCCACCCGGCGACCCAGCGGATCGAGGACCCGGCCCCCCGGCTCGGCGAAATAAACCCTCAAGAACCTTGAGTCGGCATACCCTAGCGCGTGAATCGCCCGATTCGAGCCGATCGCTCGGCCGCCACGGCACGCGCGGCACTCTCGGTCGCTGTTGTGGCCGCCCTGCTCGTGTCGGGCCTCGCGATGTTGCTCGGCGGGAACGTCGCAGGGTCGCTCTGGGGCGATGTAGGGCAACCAGGTACTGACCTGCCCATCGCAGCGCCCACCGTCGCCGAACCGGCCCTCGGAGGTGCCCCTACCTCCCCGCCCGTCGCGATCTGCGGGAACGGCTCAGCGCTCACCGGACCGTCCTCGCCTCCGCCCGGAGCGGTCAGTATCCCGGCGGGAAACGACAGCGACATGACGGCGAGCTACGAGCTCCAACCCAATACCACGTACTGGCTCGCGCCGGGTGTCCATACCCTCGGAACCGGGCCGTACTCGCAGTTCCAGCCGGACCCGGGGGACACGTTCCTCGGCGCCCCGGGCGCGATCGTCGACGGCCAGGGGCTCAATCAGTTCGCCTTCACCTTCGACCCGAGCGGCAGCACGTCGAACGTGACGATCGAGTACCTGACGGTCCGCAACTTCACCTCGGGTCAGGGGGAGGGGGTCGTGAACCAGAACGGAGAGCCCGGCTGGACCGTCGAACACAACACGGTCGGCCCGAACGAATACAACGGTTCGAATCCGGGCGGCGCCGGTGTGCTGCTCGGCTGGAACAATGTCAGTACTGGAGTTTACAAGATAGCCTCGGCCTGACGTAGCCGACCTCCAATCCTCGCCGGCCCCTTCTCTCTCGTGATCTGCCCGGTCTGGGCGGATGTATTATCCGCCGAAAGGGGGAGTCCATCGACAGTAGTATATTCTTGTATTATCTGTCGTGGCTCGTGGTGTCCCTCGTCCAGCGCCAGGTCCGCCGTCAGCGATACTGGTACCTGGTCGAGTCCGGGCGGGTCAACGGCCGCCCTCGTATTGTCTGGCAGAAGTACCTCGGCACCCCCCAACGCATCCGCGAACTCCTCGAGCGGGCCCAGTCCGGCGGCGGACCTCTCGAGGTGGATGTGACGGAGTTTGGTCCGGCCCCCCTCCTCGCCGTCGCCCGCGAGCTGGACCTCGCGGGCACGATCGACCGGTTCGTGCCGAAGCGCGACCAGGGCTACTCGGTCGGTGAGCATCTCCTCATCGCCGTCCTCAACCGTTGTCTTGCCCCGTGCTCGAAGCTCCAGATCCGTCCCTGGTTCGACCAGACGATCCTCCCCCGCCTGCTCGGGAAGAAGGAGGGTCTGTCGAGCCCGGACTACTGGAATCAGATGGACCGTGTGGGGGAGACGGACGTCGAGGCGATCCAGCTCGAGGTCGCCCGTCGGGCTGTTCGGCGGTTCGACCTCGGGCTCGACTTCCTGTTCTACGACCCGACGAACTTCTCCACCTACATCGAGGAGCACGAGGACCGAGGGAACGAGATCCCGGAACGCGGGGTCGCCAAGGATCATCGGACCGACCTCCGGCTGATCGGACTGGCGTTGCTCGCCAGCCGGGACCATGGGGTCCCGCTGCTGCATCGGACCTATCCGGGCAATGCCCACGACTCCCCGCTCTTCGCCGAGGAGATCCCTCGGATCCAGCATTGGGTCGAGGCGCTGGGTCGGCGTCCCTCCGACCTCACCCTGGTCTTCGACAAGGGGAACAACAGCGAGAGGAACCTCGACCGACTCGAGGCGGCGGGATTCCACTACGTGGGCTCCCTGCGCCCGAGCCTGAACTCGGACCTGCTCCATCTCCCGGTCTCGAAGTTCCGTCCCTGCTACGGCGAAGGACCGACGGCCACCCTCAGCTATCGGACGAAACGGTCGACGTATGGGCGAGAGGTCACGGTGGTGATGACCTACAATCGCTCGCGGGAGGTGTATCTGCGCGCTCGGCAGGAGGACCTCCTCCAGAGGGCCGAGGAGCGGTTGCTGGCGTGGGTCACTCCGTTGCGCGAGGGCCAGAAGAAGCGGGCCCAGTGGAAGCGAACCCTCGCGAGCTGTCGGAATCAGGTGAAGGTCAAACTGGGGCCCGCGGAACCGCTGTTCCGATGGAAAGTGATCCACCAGGGTCGGGGCCCCTTCGACGTGCGGTGGGAGCGGAACGAGGTGGCGATCCGCGCTCGCGCCCTGGGATTCGGTCGGACGCTGCACTTCACCGACCGGACGGAGTGGGACGACGAAGCGATCGTCCGAGCCTATCGCGCGAAGTCGATGATCGAGGAGCAGTTCCGTCGGCTGAAGGACACCTCGTATCTCTCCGACACGCCGCAGTACCACTGGACCGACTCGAAGATCCGGGTCCACCAGCTGATCTGTTTCCTGGCGCTCCAACTGATGGCGATCCTTCAACGGCAACTGTGGCGCACCGGTCACCCGGTAACGATCGATGAGCTGGCCCACGGACTGCAACGATGGCACCAGGTGGTACTACTGAATCCGGGTGGGAAGGTGGAGCGGCGGTTCCGGCCGATGAGCCCGGTGCAGGAGACCCTGTTCAAGGAACTCGGTCTCGCGATCTACGCGTAGCCAAACGAGGAGCTGCCGTCACGAATCCGTAGGCAATACACGTCGAGCCCCCGATTCCTCGTCAGAAAAACGGCCCACCCCCACGAGTATCTTGTAAACTCCGGTACTGGAATCCGGGTACGACGACCGCGTCGCGAACCCCTTCGACGCCACCTCGTTCCTGGTCTACGACAACGTCTTCACCGACAACTGGGGCGGGGTGGTGATCTGGGAGAACTCGAACCGGTACTGCTCGGACGGGAGCGATGGAGTGTGCACCCTCGTTGACCCGAGCGAGTTCACGCTCTCGAGCTGCGGGGCCCACCTCGCGGAGCGCGCGCCGATCGACTACTACGACGGCTGCCGATGGAAGGCCCAGAACGTCTCGGTCTCGCACAACATCTTTGCTTTCGAGCCGACCGACATCGGCTCGAACTGCACCGTTGCGAACTACTGCGGGGAGAACGGTCTGTTCAGCACCTACGGCGAGCCGCCCTACGGCGGACCCGCGGTGCCGACGAACATCACGTTCCGGCAGAACAACGACTTCTCGGACAACGTCTACGACGGCCCGTGGGGCTTCGAGGCGTGGAGTCAGGGGAACCTCGACAATCCCGTGAACGGGACGACTTGGACCGCGCTCGTTACCGACGATTGCAGTACCGCGGGAGAGAACGCCTCCGGAACGTGCGACAGCGGTTTTGGTCAGGACGTCGGGAGCACGTTCGACGCCGCCGGCGGTCCTGTCATCCTCTCGTTCTCCGCGAACCCCATCTCGGTTGCGGTCGGCGGGGCGACCGAGCTCGATACGAGCGCCGTGGGAGGGATCGGTACGGTCCGCTACACGTACCTGGGGCTACCCGGCGGGTGCAGCACCGGCAATACCCTGACGCTCGCCTGCCTGCCGCGGGCGGTCGGAGACTTCGTGCTCGAGGTCTACGTCAACGACACTGCGGGGCATAGCGCGTCGGCCACCGCCTCACTCGAGGTGAACGCTCCGTCGTCCTCGGGACCGGGGCCGAGCAACCCGTCTCCCGCGCCCGGAGGCCTGACCGAGTGGATCTATGCGGTCGCGGGAGTCGCGTCGGCCATCGTTCTGGTCGTCGTCGCCGCCCTGCTGCTGGAGCGGCGGCGCGCTCGCACCCGATAGGGTCGCACTCTCCAAGGCCGAAGGTGCCCACCGTTGATCGTGGTTCCCCGTGGCGGGAGCGGTCCCGACCCGTAGCCCCTCGGAGCCCGGAAACGGGTGACGGCCTGATCCGACGATGCTCGCCGCGCCGTCACGGACAACCGCAACTTCGCGCCGGTGAGCCGATCAGTGTGCAGGTACCGGTCCGCCGTCTCCTCGAACGGGTTGTCGAGCACGTTCGCCGTGGGGCCCCGGCTTGGAAGAGGCCCCGATCCGAGGGCCGAATCTCGGGATGGACGGGGCCCGATTGGCGGTCTCGCGCCTCGGTGGTCGGGCGGGGGGATTTCTGAGGCACACGGTGTGAGCAGATTCCTGACCCTGCCGGGGGGGCTCCCGGAGGGCCATGGCCGGTCCCGAACTCGAAGGGGCTCTGGCCGTCTGCGAGAGAAGGGGGTATGCTCCCGGCGGGATTGAGCCTGTTTGGTCCCAACCCGCCCTGAGTTCGGCCCCCGACTGGGGGCCGAGCGGTGGGCTGTGGTCCTAGTCGCCCGACTCAGATCGACAGGGTAGCCGCCGAGGCCCGCAGCGTTGGCTACCGGGTCGACGAATTCCGTGCTCTCTTGGTCGCTTGGTTTCGGGCGCACGCCCGGCCCCCCGCGACCCTCGAGCAGGCCGAACGGGAGGTCCTGCTCCGATGATCT
>JBOGRO010000009.1:0-42951 GCA_050749465.1 Thermoplasmata archaeon
CGGTGCGCGCGCTGCGGGGGTCATCTCGGCCACGTCTTCGAGGGCGAGCGCTTCACCGCGCGCAACACGCGCCACTGCGTGAACTCGATCTCGCTCGTCTTCGTTCCCGAGGTTCCCGGTCCCTAAGTTCCCTCGGGGAGGGCCCGCCGACCGGACCGTACCCGGCCCGAGTTCGAGGGGAGCACCGGCTCGGCGGGCGGTTGCGTCGCCGCAGGGAAGTGGCCGCGGCGCAACGGATGGGGTTATCCCGCGCGAGCCGATAGGGCTCTACCGATGCCGAAAGTCGAGATCCGATCCTTGGAGAACGGCCCGAACCTGGTCATGATCGACGGCAAGGCCGGCCCGGCGTTCTGCCGGTGCGGCCACTCGTCGCACAAACCGATGTGCGACGGGACGCACCGGAAAGTGGGCTTCCAGGCGCCGGGAGCGACCACGGTCCTCCTCGAGCAGAAGGCCCGCCGAACGACCCCGAGCGTCGTCAGCTCCGTGCCTTTGGAAGGACCGCTAGGAAGAGCCCACGGTCCTTCCTGAAACCACTTTTGACGTAGCGCGGCCGGAGACCCGCCGCGCGCAGCGCGTCGAGGTACGTCCTCACTTCAAAGAGACCCATATCGTGGCGTTCGATCCAGTACCGGATCCCACGGGCGCTGCCGGCGAGGTGGTGCATGTCCAGGATCGACCGGTGCCCTCGGCGGGCGGAGAGGCTCATCCGAACGATCGGAAGGTCGGGCGTTCCGAACGTATCCCGGTGAAGGTCCCCCGTTCGATAAGCGCCCGGGGTGAGCCACGGCTCGACGATCACGACGCCGCCCGGCGCGAGGTGCTCCGCGAACCGTCGGAAGGTGCGTCGCAGCGCGCCCTCGCCCCGCACGTATCCGATCGCGGAGAAGAGGCAGGTGATCGCGTCGAACTTTCGCCCGAGGTCGAGCGTCTCCATCCGACCGCGGACGAAGCGCACTCGCGGCAGCTTGCGACGCGCGACCCGGAGCATCCCCTCCATCGCGTCGACCCCGGTGCAGTCGTACCACCGGGAGAGGGAGCGGAGGTGATTGCCCGTGCCGCACGCCACGTCCAGCAGCGTTCGGGCGTGCGGAGGACCGTACTGACGGACCAGCGCGCGGACCCGCCGGGACTCCCGGGGGTAGTCTTTCCAGGAGTGGATCGTGTCGTAGAGTCGGGCGGTCAGCGAGTACGGGACCGCGGGGCGCTTCGCGGGCGGGAGTGGGCCGGCCATGGGAGTCCGGCTAGACCGGCCCCGTTAAAACCCCGATGAGGGCGCGGGCTCAGAGCTTGCGGAGCCGCTGGGCCCAGCGGACGACGTGCGGGTAGCGCGCCGGGATCTTTTCGCCGACCGTGAGCCACGGCGAGAGCCCACCGTAGATCCCGAAGTCGGCGACCGTCGGCTCGTCGAGGATCCATTCCCGGCCCTCGAGCATCGAGTCGACCAGTTCGAAGTACGGCTTCAGCTCGGTGACGAACTCCCCCCGGCGACTCTCGAGGACGGACCATGGACCCCGGGAGCGGGTCTGCATCTCCTCGAACACCCAACGCTCCTCATCATCCCGAAGGGTCGGTGGGACCCGGGTCACGACCGCCCGCCAGACGCGCTCTTCGAGGACGAGATGGCCCCAGTTCTCGAGCGCGCGTGCCCAGCCCGCCTTGCCGGGCGGGAAGAGGGGCGGCTTCGGCCGGACGCGGTCGAGGAACGCGGGGATCTCTGACCACGTCACGCACTTCGAGTTCCAGAAGAGGGTGGGAATGTAGTCCTGGCCGCTCGCACGGAGGAGCTCCTGATGGTCGTGATAGGAGGTGTAGACGGTCTCGAAGCGGACCCCTTTGAAGCGGAGCATCCGCTCGGCCGAGACGCAGTAGTGGCTGATCGGGTGGTAGAAGAGTCGGACCTTGTCGGCCATGACCGCTCGAGTCCCCCGGGCCGATGAACCTTATGCCTCGGCCGGCGCCCGCGCGCGGCGCGGTCTATTCGCGACGGGGTCGGCGGCGGCGCCGCCCTTCGTCGTCCGAGCCGCCCTCATCCGACCCCGCCTCTCGGCGGCGGTAGCCCCCGGTGCTGCCTCCGTACCGAGGCCGTCCGCCCGAGCCGCCGCCGGACCAGCCGCCGGGTCGCCGACCGTACCGCGGCGGACCGCGAGGAGAGTATCCGCCGCCGCGCTCGCGTCGGTCGGATCCCCCTTCTCGGCGCGGGGGGAGGGTGAATCGATTCCCGCACGAAGTGCACTCGCCGGTCAACACGCCCGCCTCGTCCGTCGTGAATCGAAGCGGGGCGCCGCACTGTCGGCACGGTCGAGCGTTGGGCGCGCCCTCTCCCGCCGCGTCGTCGCGTCGCCGCGGTCGCTCGGGGCGATCTTCCCGCGGTCGGTGCGACGGGGGGGCCGCGCTCCCTTCCGGCACGAAGGTCGTCACGGTCTCGCACTCCGGGCAGTTGACCTGGAGCATGCCGTCCTCGCGGGCGGTGATCAAGAGGGCGGTCCCACACTCGGCGCACTCGGGTCCCCCCGCCGGCGCCGTCGCCTCGGGGGTGGGGCCTTCCTCGCCGTCGACGGCCCGGGCCGTTCCGACCGCGAGCGGGCCCTCGACCAACGTGGTCACGCGGTGGCAGTCCGCGCACGTGCCGGTCAGCACGCGCGCCTCCTGCACGGCGTAGGAGACCTCGGCACCGCATCCCGGGCACGTACTCACGTCGTCCACCGACCCGTACCGAGCCGCGGGACCTCATTAGGAGGAGCCCCGCGGAACGAGCGGGCCAAAAGCGGTGAAGACGACTTATCCACGCGCGGACTGGACGGGAGGAGGGCGTGCGAAACATGGATCCCGGCCGGTCGAGCGAGGTCGCCACGCTCGGCGGCGGCTGCTTCTGGTGCACGGAGGCGGTGTTCACCGAGCTCCGCGGCGTGGAGCGCGTCGAACCGGGCTACTCCGGCGGGACGGTTCCGAACCCGAGCTACGAGGCGGTCTGCACGGGGCGGACCGGCCACGCGGAGGTCTCCCAGGTCACCTTCGACCCGCGGGTCCTCTCCTACCACGACCTCCTCGCGGTCTTCTTCACCGTCCACGACCCGACGACCAAGGACCGACAGGGACCGGACGTCGGGACGCAGTACCGGTCCGTGGTCTTCTACCACGACGAGCGGCAGAGGGCCGTGGTCGAGGCGGTCGTCCGGGAGCTCGAGGCGGAGAAGCTCTGGTCGAAGCGGTTCGTCACTCAGATCGTTCCGTTCGAGGCGTTCTACCCGGCCGAAGATTACCATCGCGACTACTACCGCCGGAACCCGAACGGCGGGTACTGCCGAACGGTCGTCGCTCCCAAGGTCGCGAAGTTCCGGTCGAAGTTCGCCGACCGGTTGAAGGACCCGGGCGCCCTCGCGCGCTGATCACAGCGCGAGGAAGGCGAAGTACGCCGCGAAGGCGAGCATGATCGCGGCCGATACGTAGACGACCGCCCGCGCGAGCTCGGGCCGACGACGGGTCCCGAGGTGGAGCGCGTAGGGAAACGCGACGATCCAGATCGTGATCGCCGCGAAGAGGCCGAGGAAGAGGACGATCCCCCCGAAGTAGGCGAACGCGAGCCCGGCGGTGAGCCACCACAGGATCTGGAACGGGTTCGAGATGCCGACGAGGATCGCCTGCGAGTAGATGCGCAGGTGCTGGGGCTCCGGCGATGGGGTCGGGGTGGGGTGCCGGAACAATCGGACGGCGAAGTAGACCATCACGACGGCCCCGACGAGGTAGATGGCCCGCGCCACCGAACCGAGGTCGACCTGGCTGCGCGCCGCGTAGACGAGGATCCCGAGGGCGAGGTCCGCGGTCAGCGCGCCGAACCCCGTGATGATCCCGCTCCGCAGGGTCTCGACCGACCGAGAAGCGATCAGGGCGTTCATCGGCCCGGGCGGGATGACGAGCGAAAACCCGAGGGCCAGTCCGAACAGGAACGCGTATCCGATCGCCACGGCCGTCCCGAGGGGCTGGCCTTCCCGCCATAGAACCTTGCCGGGGGAACCGACCCGGTGGGTCGCGCCCCGTCTTCCGGCGATCGGTGTGCCCGCGAGGCCCGGCCGTAAGGTTCAACCACCCCTAGCCGCATTTCTCCGCATGGACGCGGGGCCCTGCGCCAACTGCGGTAAGCCGGTCAGCGTGGGAAGCGCATTCTGCACGCAGTGCGGGACTCGGGTCGCGCCGGTGGTCCCATCGACCGTGCCCTCCGCCCCGGTGCCGACCCCGACTCCCGCCCGGCCTCGCACGTGTGGGAACTGTCGGACCCAGATGACCGGCATGGGCGAAGTCTCGTTCCGCGCGGGCGCCCGGCCCCGCCCCGCCGGGGCAACGGCCGGTTCCGCGGAGACCGGAGCCGACGCGCTCCAGCCGTTCAGCCTCTACTACTGCCCCCAGTGCGGGAAGTTCGACCTGTACTACCCGGGTACCTGACCTCGACGCGTCCTCGTCCGCGCGAGCGCGCCAGACCGAGCCTATACAGGCGGACGGCCTACTGACGGGTACGTCCGACCGTTCGAGCGACTACCGCACCGGTCCCGTGCTCCGCCTGGACGGCCCGGTTGTCTCGCCGTCCGTATATCCCCCTTCGACCTTCGTCGACCTGGAGGACAGCGTCGCTTGGTGGAGCGCGCTCTCGACGCTCGGTGCGCTGCTGGCCGGAGCGGGCGTTCTGCTCGGCGCCGGCGCGGGCGAGGCGGTCGCGATCGGAGGCGTAGCGCTCTTCTTTGCGACGGCGGTATCGGCGGGGCTAGAGCTCATCGAGGCGGGGACCGCGCTGGGCGTTGCCGCGGTCGTCTGGACCGCGGGTGGGATCGCGGCCGCCCTCGGGACGGACCCATCGCCGACCGGTTCGCTCGTAGGGCTCGGCGGGGTGGGAGTGGTGCTCGTCATCGTGGGAGCGCTCGGTGCGAGGCGCGCTGGCCAGCGGGCCCGTTAGGTCGAGCCAGCGCCGCGGAACCTATTTGGAAGCCCAAAGGCTGAGCCGTCCCGGGGGAGAGCGACGGTGTCCGAGCCCGACGGCGCGGTGGGGCATGTCTACCGGCTGCACCGCAAGCCGGAAACGCCGGGGGAGCGCGGGCTCCCGAAGCAACCCGTGGCGGAAGCCCGAGTCACCCCGGAAGGGCTCGAGGGCGACCACAACGTTTACCGGCACGACGTCGCGCAGGACGACCCGGCGATGGCGGTGCTGATCATGCCGCTCGAAGCGATCCAGCAACTCAACCGCGAGGGATGGCCGGTGCGGCCCGGCGACCTCGGGGAGAACGTCACCACGGTCGGCGTGCCGTACGACTGGTTCGTGCCGGGACTCCGTGTCCGGGTCGGAGAGATCCTGCTCGAGGTCTCGAAGGCGTGCACCCCGTGCGACAATCTCTACCTCCTGCCGTACGTCGGTACCGAGCGCGGTCCCGAGTTCCTCAAAGTGATGCTCGATCGGAGGGGATGGTATGCCCGCGTCGTCGAGGGAGGGCGAGTGCGCACCGGCGACCGGATCGAGGGGGCCTCGTGACGGACCGGGGACCGGCGGCCGAGAAACGGGGCGGACCCGAGACCATGGCACGCGTGGAGGCGGAGATCCTCCGCACGATCCGCTCGGTCGGCCCGGACCTTCGGCGGGAGACGAAGTGGGGGCAGCCCTGGTTCGCCGGTCGCGACCTGGTCGTGGTCGTGGGGGCGTTCTCGCGGCACGTCGGCGCCGAGTTCTGGCGCGGTCGATCGCTCCGAGACCCGACGCACCTGCTCGAGGGGACCGGAAAGAACCTGCGCCACGTCAAACTCCGAGCGGTGCGGGAGGCGAGCGCACCCGCGATGGTGGCGCTTCTCCGCGAGGCGATCCGCCTTGACCAGCGGGAGCCGAAGCGAGTTCGTTGACGAGCTCGGCCACGGACCGGGTAGGCGACGCCGCTGGACGGGCTGCCTCGCCGCCGTGCGAAACCTCCTTGAGGTCGGACCCGGTTAGGAAGCCCGGGACCCGATGGCGAAGCAGCCCACGTGGGAGGACGCAGACCTCCTGATCCGGTTCGACGAGCTGGCGGCGCGAGAGGAGACCCGCACGGCGATCGACTGGTTCCGGGCGACGCAATTGGGGGTGGAGGCGCCCGACGTCCACCCGATCTTGCGGGACGCACCGGAGTTCGTCTACGTCAGCCGGTTCATCGAACTGTTCGAGTCGATGGGCACGCTCGTGAAGTTCGGGCTCCTGCATGAGGAGATCGTCCACGAGCGCTGGATGGTCCGCTCGGTCTGGCATATCCTGAAGCCCACGATCGAACGGGAACGGAGGACGATCCACTCCCCTACGCTGGCGGAAAATTTCGAGTGGCTCGCCCAGCGGAATCAAGCGTGGGCCGACCGCCGCGCGACGAAGACGAAGGGCCGGTCGACCTGAGCCGCGGGTTTCGCCGGTCCCGCGATCTACGGCGCCCGTCAGGGCCAGGCGGGCGGGTCCGACGGGGAGCTGCGGAGCCGCCCTCGGTCTACGACGATCCATCGCCACCCGTCCTCGACCTCGACCGGCGCGACGACCAGGTTGTTGCCCACGAGGTCCGTGTGATAGCGAAGGAGGTTCGAGAAGACCTCCTCGGAGTCGTCGCCCGTCCGTCGGCCGATGTCGGCAAGGCTCCCGATCCACGTCCCCTCCCGTACGAGCTCCCGCAGCGCCCGTAGATAGCGGGGAAGCCGAGAGTCCGCATTCGGCGCATCGCGACGGCCGCCCGAGACGCCGGTGTGCCAGCGGAGCGGGAGCCGCCGGGGAAGGCCGGTGGGGGTCGGAGAGGCCTCACCGGAAGGGGACTCGGTCTCCACGTCGGAGGACAGGGTCGCGCGACCCTGCACCTCGTCGATCTCGTGCATCAGGTGGTCGAGCTCGTCGACCGCCCAGTTCGCCGGTGCGGCGGGAGCGGGACCCACGGCGGGGGTCGCCGGCCCGGCGATCCCGGTCCCGGACGCCTCCGTCGTGCTCACGGCGGGAACCGGGATGTCCGGGTCCGAAGAACGGGCCTCGACCACGCGAGCGAACTCCTCGATGTCCGACTCGGGCACCGGGCGCAGACCCCGGCGCATTCGGAACCGGTCCAGGGCGGCGCGCAGCTCGAGACTGGGGACGGGGAACGCGCGTCGGTGCTCGCCGTCCTGGAGCTCGACCCACGGGGTCCCCGAGCCGTCGCGGGTCAGTCGCAGGCCGGCGTGGACGACGAGGTCGCGGTAAAGTTCGTGTGCCGGCGGTCCGCCCATCGCCCCGATCGGGGGCAACCACTCCCCACGGCTCGCCCTGCTGAGGTCGAGGATCTCCAGCTCTTGTGCGGTCACTCCCGGTGCACCCGTGGTTCCCGGTTACGGGCGTCGAGGGGGCCCCCGCCGAGGGCCCCCTCGAAGAAGGGTGGAGGAGCGGGGTATAGTTCTTTTCGAGGCACAGGAAACGCGGGTCCCCGCTCCGGGGAGCACGCTCGTCGGAACGCTGAATAGGCGATCGTCCTTGGGCCGGCGCATGTGCGACCTCGGCGAGGAGGAGTTCGCAGAGTACCTGCGATGGCGGGAACGCATCGAGGTCCGCGCCGAGGCTAACGTCCCTATCCCGCGGTCCCGGGCCGCCGTACGACTGCAATCCCGGGAACTGGCCGATCCGGTCCCCCTGGAAGCGTGAGCCGATCGCTTCGGGTGGGGGCGGCGCACCCCGGAGCTCTCATGGCGGCGCCCGCCCCGAACGACCTATGCGGCATCGGTCCGATCCGCGCTCCCCCCAAGGCGTCCCCTTTCCATCGTGCCCCGTCTCGGCTCGCACGGCCGGCGGCCGGCGGCTCCCGCCCGGTGGTGGTGGAGGGCCAATGGCCGCCGTGACGACACCCGCCAAGGACCGGACCAATCTCGTCCTCCTAGGGCTGCTCGGCCTGATCTGGGGCGCGGCGTACCCCGTGATCCAGTACGGGATCGTGGAGGGGGCTACCCCGATCACCTTTGCCGCGGTCCGCTACGGTTTCTCCGCGCTCGGGGTCGCGCTCCTCGCCGGGGTCATCCGAGTCCCTCGCCCGGCCGTCCGAGCGCTCGGACTCTCGGCGTTGGTCGGGATCCCGATCATCGGGATGTACGGCCTCTTCCTCTACATCGGGGAGCAGACGACGTCCGGGGGTCTCGCCTCGATCCTCATCGGGATCACGCCCCTCCTTACGGTCCTCTTCGCCCTGCCTGTCCTTCCCGGCGAGTCCCTGCGGCGGTCGGGGTACCTCGGGCTCGCGGTCGGACTCATCGGGGTCATCGTCCTCGTCTTCCCCCCGCCCGGGGTCCGCCTCGCGAGCAGCGTCTGGGGGCCGCTCGAGGTCCTCGCGGCCGCGGCGAGCTTCGCGGCCGGATCGGTCCTCCTTCGCCTGCGCCGCCCGGAGGGCGAGAACCTGTGGGGGGTCTCGGTCCAGCTCGCGGTCGCGACCGTGTTCCTGTTCCTGACGGTTCCGTTCCTCGAGCCCCACCCGGCGCTTCCGCTCACTCGCGGTGTCCTCTTGGCCCTCGCCTACCTCGTGGTGCTGTCGTCGGTCGCGGGCTACGCCCTCTACTTCGCCCTCCACCACCGCGTCGGGCCGGGGCGTGCGAACCTCGTCGCCTACGTCAACCCGGTCGCGGCCCTCACCGTCGGGACCCTGCTCTTCGCGGAGCCGTTTCAGTGGTGGGAGGTCGCCGGGTTCGCCCTCGTCGTCGTAGGGCTCACACTGGTCACCGGGGTGGGTCGCGGCGGCTCGACCCCCCCACCCCGTCACGGGGGTGGCGAGAGCCCCCCGACCTCACCGGATTCCTCCTGACCGTTATCGGCCGGACGCGAGCGGAGCGTACGCTGCTCGCTCGAAGGTGGGGTCGGGCGTACCGGTCGCGTCGGGGCGCGCTCCGCGGGCGACGGGAGAACCGCTCGTACTTCATTCCCCCTCGGCGGAGGGACGGTTCATCCTCGAACGCACCCCGGGTACGTGAAGGTCGGGCTCACGGTCCCGTTCGGCCTTCCGAAGGAGGGGGGACACTCCGTAGGGGGGATCCGTCAGCTCAGGCCGTCGGTTGGTGGACCGCCGACGCGGCCGGCGTGGGCGTGGTCTGGGGGAGGCTGACGAGGCCGAGGAACAGCATCAGGATCCCGATGAACTCGGCGTAGTAGAGCGCGATCGGGAACGAAGCGATGTAGAGCGTGCCGCCCGCTCCCAGGACGATGGCCCCTGCCGCCATGAGCAGCGTCTGCCAGCGCCAGGACCGGCGGAGCGAGACCGCCGTGGCGGTGAGGAGGACGACGGTCGCGGGGAACGTGACGAGGGACGAGAGCACGAGGAGCGTCAAGGGGGGGTCGCCGCTGATGATCCCGCCGGCGACCATCGAGACGGGAAGCGGGGTCATCGCGCACGCCACCGCCACGATCCCCGTCGTGAGCGCGATGTATCCGGTGTAGTACCGTTCGATCCGGGGGCTCCGAAGGATCTTGGTCGCGCCGAGAGAGAGGACCCCGACGATCGCCGCCGAGAAGAAGATGTAGGCCTGGAGGATCGGGCTCGTCACGTAGCCGAGGAACACGGCCGCCTCGACGAACATCGCCGCCGCAGCGAACGCGACCCCCGTCCCCCACATCAATTGGGACCGGGACCGAGTCTCGACGTACCGGAGGAGCGCTCGCACGGAGAGGACGAGGAGCAGTACGCCCAGGAGGACCAGAGAGAGCGCGATGACGGCAAGCTCAAAATCCACGGTCAACTCCCGGGTCGAGGGATCGCCCGACCCCGGTTTGGGTCCTCATTCGTGCGCCAACGCCCAGGGGGCCGGTCGATTGATATCCCCCGCGTACGAATAGTCCGGACCACTCGAGCGCCGGCGGGACTACGAGCCCGCAGGGCCAGCCCCACGGTCGTTCTGCACGCCGTTCGAGCGGGTCGGCCGACCTCCGAAGAGGGCGGGGTCGCGGGGAACCGGGCAAGGAATTTACGGTCGACCCCGGTGCCACGGCGGGACCGGCGATGACCGACGAATGGGTCGAGTGGCACCGACGCTACGACTCGGACCCGATGCTCATCGGTCGCTTGCGGGTCGTCCGGAACCGAATTCGGGAAGCGCTGGACCGCGCGCCTCCCGGGCCGATCCCGGTCGTCAGTCTCTGCGCGGGAGATGGCCGGGACCTGCTCGGAGCCCTCGCGGACCATTTGCGCGCAGCGGACGTGCGCGCTCGGCTGGTGGAACTTTCGGCCGAACTGTGCGCGGCCGGTCGCGAGCACGCGATCCAGGCTGGGCTCCGGCACGTCGAGTTCGTCGAACCGGACGCCGGGGCGCCGGGGGCCTACGCGGGGGCGGTGCCGGCCCAACTCGTGCTCGCCGGTGGGGTATTCGGGAACGTCTCCGACCGCGATCTCCGGTCGATGGTCGACCGCCTGCCCGAGCTGTGCGCCCGGAACGCCACGGTCGTGTGGACCCGGGGGCGGTTCGAGCCCGACCTCACTCCGGCGATCCGCGGCTGGTTCGCGGACGCCGGGTTCGAGCAGCTTGCCTTCGACACGGTCCCCCACACGACGGCCTCGGTCGGCACTCACCGACTCGTGGCGTCACCCCGGTGGTACCGCCCGGAGGTCCGCCGGTTCACGTTCCTTCCCGAGGCCGAGCGGCCGTCGACGCTCGCCCGGCTCCGCTCCGAGCGTCGGGGACCGACCGACCGGCCCTGACAGCTCAAGTGCCCGACTCGAGTTCGGCCCTTCGTCCGAAAGGACCGGAGCGTTCCGTGCCGACGAGCCCCCCACCGATCCTGGTCGACCTGCCGGGGTCGGCCCGGGAGCGCGCGATCCCCGCGATCCTCGAGTCGTTCGTCGGGATCTACCGCTGGCACGCGAAGCGAACGCTCCGTGAGGTCACGCTCGTCCGGGGAGCGGAGGTCGACGGCGACCTCGCCGGGGTCGCGATGCTGGAGCCATTGACCCCCTCGGTCGGCTACGTCTACTACCTCGCGATACGGACCGCATACCGACGTCGGGGCTTCGGCGGCCTTCTCCTGGACGATGCGATCGCCCGGTTCGCGCGGGACGGGATCCGGGTCGTCTACGGGGCCGCGGAAGAGGAGAACACCCCCTCGATCGCGCTCTTCCGCTCCCGGGGGTTCCGCACGGTCGAGCGGCGGGAGCTCGGGCACGCGGAGGGCGGGCTCGGCGCCCGGGGTCTGCGGCGCCGGATGTGGCTGGTCTCGGGAGAGGTCCTCCTTGGACGGCGCCTCGCCCCCGAGCCCGCGGCATCGCCCACGGGCCGACTGTAATTCGACGAGGATATCCCCGCCTCCGCCTGTCGCCTCGGCCGTGATCCCGGCCTCCGGAACCAACGCCCCGTCCTCGGTCTCCCTCGGCAATCTCCCGTTCGACCTCGACCCCGGCGAGCTGCGGCGACGCACGGACGCCACGCTCGCCCGGGTCGGGGCGGAGCTCTCGGAGCTGCTCGCGGCGCGCTCGCCGCCGACCGTCACGACGACGCTCGTCGCGGTCAATCGTCTCCTCGCGCGGGTCGACGACGTCGGCGCTCACGGCAACCTCCTCTTCGCGGTGCACCCGGACGAGGCGACGCGGACCGCCGGGCGCGGCGTGTCGGAGGCGGCGGACCGGTTCGTGAACGGCTTCCGGCTCAACGAGACCGTCTATGCGCGACTCCGCGCGCTCGACCTCAGCGGCGAGACCGAGCCGACCCGCTTCGCGCTCTCCAAGATCCTCCGCGAGATGCGCCGCGCAGGGGTCGAGAAGGACGCGCTGACCCGGACGTGCCTCCTCGCGCTGACCAACGAGATCGACCGGGTCGCGAACCAGTTCAGCGAGAACATCGCGAAGCTCGACCGGGCGATCGTGGTCGAGGGGACCTCCGACCTCGCCGGACTCCCCCCGGACTATCTCGCGGCCCACCCTCCGGGGTCGGATGGGAAGGTCCGGATCACCACCCGGTATCCCGACTTTTTCCCGGTCATGGCGTTCTGCGACAGCGCGAACGTCCGTCGTCGGCTCCTCGACGCGTTCCTGCACCGCGCCCACCCCGAGAACCGCCCCGTGTTGGAGCGGCTCCTCGCGCTGCGCCGAGATTTCGCGCTCCTGCTCGGTTATCCGAACTTCGCCGCGTTCGCGATCGAGGACAAGATGATGGGCTCTCCGGCGCGGGCGCGCGCGTTTCTCGACCGGGTCGGCGGGATCCTCGCGGGGCCCGCGCGGGCCGACATGCGGCGGTACCTGGAGCGGAAACGCCGGGACGAACCCGGGGCGAAGGCCCTTGAGCCGTGGGACACGGAGATGTTCGGCCGCGGTTACTACGACAGCAAGCTGCGGGCCGAGGAGTTCGGGGTCGACACGCGCGCGCTGCGCGCGTACTTCCCCTTCCCGCGGGTGCGCGACGGGCTCTTCGATCTGTGCCGGGAGCTCTTCGGGATCTCCTTCTCGCCGGCCGCGTCGGCGCCCGTCTGGCATCCGGCCGTGGAAGCGTACGACGTCTCTCGCCGGGGCCAGCCGCTCGGTCGTTGCTACCTCGACCTCGCCCCGCGGCCGGGCAAGTTCAGCCACGCCGCGTGCTTCACGGTCCGCGTGGGCGTGGCGGGGGTCCAGCTTCCCCAGGCGGCGCTGATCTGCAACTTCCTCGACCCCGGCCAACCGGCGGGCACCGTGCGCATGAGCTGGGAGGACGTGATCACCTTCTTCCACGAGTTCGGGCACCTGCTCCACGCGCTCCTCGCCGGCCAGAACCGCTGGCTTTACAACGGGCAAGCCCACGTGGAGTGGGACTTCATCGAGGCGCCGTCCCAGCTCTTCGAGGAGTGGGCTCGCGACCCGGCGACGCTCGCGCGGTTCGCCCTCAACCCGGAAACGGGCGAGCGAATCCCCCCGGCGCTCCTGGTCCGGCTGGGAGCGGCGGAGGCGATGGGGCGCCCGTCGCGCCTCCTGCGGCAGGTGGCGCTGGCCTCCGCCTCGCTCGAGCTCTACGTCCGCGACCCCACGGGGCGCGACCCGCGCGCCGGATTCGGGGTATCGTGGGACCGGTACTATCCGCGGCCGCTGCCGGACGACTACCACCCCGAATCGAGCTTCGGGCACTTGACGGGCTACTCGGCGTTCTACTACACCTATCTCTGGTCGAGCGTGATCGCGAGGGACCTCTTGAGCCCGTTCGCCGCACGCGGCACGCTCACGGACCCCGAGCTCGCCGATCGGTACGCGGCGGAGATCCTGGTCCCGGGCAGCGACCGGCCCGCCGCGGAGCTCGTCCGGACCTACCTCGGTCGGCCGTTCAACTTCGGGGCCTTCGAGCGCTGGGCCGTCGGGGCCCCGCCCGGGCGAGCCCGCGTCGCGAGGGGGGCTAGTCGACCCAGTGGCGCACGAACCCGAGCCCGAAGGAGATCCACGCCCCGGCGAGGAACGCCCCGAGGACGAGCAGCGAGACCACGACCACGACGACGCTCTGGAACACGGAGAACCCGTGTGCCCAGAACGCGACGTACAGCAAGGTGAATGCCACCCAGCCCGTGCTCGCCCCGATCGACCCGAGCAGGCTGAGGCGCAGTCGGCCGACGGCACGGCGGGCGCCAAAGACCGGCGCCTCGGAGAACGAGGGTGTCGACATCGGACTCCCATCTTCCGTCGAAGGTATCAAAGCAACGCACGCTCCGTGACCACCCGTCGGGAGGACGAGCCTGCCGGGGTCCACCGGACGCCGAAATCGCTTTGTGTCACGGCCGGGTCAAGGCCGCGAGGGGAGGACGATGGCCAGATCGAGCGATCGGTTTCCCGGCCCGCAGTATCACATCGCGACGGTGATCCGTGCGCCGTTGCCGTACGTCTATGCGTGGTGTACGGATTTCGACGCCCAGGACGCGCAGCGCGAGCGCGACGACTACGCGCGCAAGATCGTCGGGCGGACGCCCCGGCGCGTCGTCTTCGAGGACCTGACCGACTCCGACTCCGGCTGGAGCTGGCGGCGCCACACCGTCACGCTTCGGCCGCCGAACCGCTGGCACTCCGACAGCCTCGGGAGCCACCGCGACGCCGCGCTCGACTACGAGCTCACGGCGCTCTCGCCCGAACGGACCCGGCTCGACCTGCGCTGGCGGCGTCGGCCCACCGTGCTCGGGCGCCGCCTCTCGAAACGCGAGGCGGAAGGACCGGCGACCCAGGGCTGGCGCCACCTCGGTCGCGCGCTCGAGCAGGAATACCGCCGAACGGGAGCGCGGTCGCGGCGGTGAGCCGGCGCCGGGACGCCGATCTCAGGGAGAGACGATGCCCACGGACGAGCGCTCTCGGTACGAACGGACCCCGATCCCCGAGGAGACGACGGAGGAGCGGGTCACCACTTTCGGCGAGCTGCTCCACCCCTACACGCCGGACGAGGCAGTGCTCGAGGCTCAGCGGTGCCTCCAATGCGCGATGCCGTTCTGCGTGCAGGGATGCCCGATCGTCCAGGACTGCCGGGAGTACATCCTGCTCGTCGGGGAGCAAAAGTTCGACGCGGCCGCGAAGGTGACCCTGCGCGAGAACCCGCTCGCCCTGACGCTCTGCAAGACGTGCTACCACTACTGCGAGGACGCGTGCATCATGCACGAGCGCGGCGTGCCGATCGCGATCCGGCACTTGAAGCGCGCCGCGATGGAAATGGGGACGTCCAACGTCCTCTACGTCCCGAGCCAGCCGTTGCACCAGCGCATCGCGATCGTCGGGGCGGGGCCGGCGGGCCTCATGGCGGCCTGGGAGCTCTGCCTGCGGGGGTACTCGGTGACGGTCTACGAGGAGGAGGCGTACCTCGGTGGTCAGGCGGCGACGATCCCGAAGTACCACATGGACGGCAACGAGCTCGAGATCGACGTCGCGCGGTTCCGTAACTTCGATTGCACGTTCGTCATGGGGAAGAAGGTCGGCCGGGACGTCACGATCACGGGGTTGCTGGCCGAGGGGTACCGGGCCGTCTACCTCGCGATCGGAAGCTCCGACCACCGCCTGCTCGGCGTCCCCGGCGAGCACCTCCCCGGGGTCTACGCGGCGATCGACCTCCTCCGTGCGATCAACGAGGGACCCCCCGTCCAGCTCGGAAAGCGGATCGTCGTGGTCGGCGGCGGGGACGTCGCGATGGACGCCATCCGCTCGGCACGGCGGCTCGCTCAGGACGCCACGGTGACGGTCGTCTACCACCGGTCGGCGAACAAGATGGCCGCGGGGGAAGAGGAGCACCAGGGGGCCCTCGACGAGGGGGTGCGGTTCCTCTTCGAGCTCGCCCCGATGGAGGTCATCGGGACCGACCGTGTCGAGGGGCTCGCGGTCCGCAAGGTCACGGCCGGGCCCCCCGCTCCGTCCGGTCGCCCGACGGTCGTCTCGGTACCGGGCTCCGAGCAGACGATCCCGTGCGACACGGTGATCCTCGGGGTCGGGGAGAAGGCCGACCTCTCCGGCCTTCCCCCGGAGCTCGACCTCGCCACCGGCTCGCAGGGGTGGCCCCAGGGAAAGCACGCCGACACCATGACCGGCCTCGACGGGGTCTTCGCCTCCGGCGGGAAGTCGGTCGTTTACGCGATGGAGGCCGGCTCGCGTTCCGCCGAGGGGATCGACGCGTACCTGCGGGGCAAGGATGGGAAACCGCCGATCCCACGGCCGGACCCGTTCAATGAGGGGCGCCCGCCGCGGCTCCCGCCGGGATACGGCGGGCCGACGTGGACCCCGTAGCGACCGCGCTACGGCTGGGTGCTGATCCGGCCCGAGCGGCCCATCGAGATCTGGAGCTTCCCGCGGAAGTCCTTGACCCAGCCGTCGGTGATCCGGATCTTCTGGCCGACCGAGAACCGCTTGGTATCCTCGCCCCAGAGGGTGAGGGTGATCGTACCGCTCTCGTCCTGGAGGGTCGCGTCCGCGACCTGGGAGGCGCCGCGGGAGGTCGTGACGTCCCGCACCGCGGAGATCGCGGTGATGGTGGCGTCGATCGTCGCATTCTGGTTCGCTTGCAGGGAGCCAATGCCGGGCATGACCGCGGGCGGAGACGCGCGGGGGTTAAAACCCTCCCCTCTCGCCCGAGCAGGGAAGTACGACCTACCCCGCCGGGTCGGGCGTCTCGTCGAGGTTGTCGTCCTGTTCGAGGCCGAGGAGGTGCCCGAGCTTTGCCTGCTTGGTCTGCATGTACGCCCGGTTGCGCTCGTTCGGGGGCACGACGACGGGAATCCGGCCGACGATGCGAACTCCGTGCTCGACCAGGTCCTCCATCTTCTTCGGGTTGTTCGTCATGATCCGGATCGACCGCACCCCGAGGGTCGCGAGCATGTGCGCCGCGATCGCGTAGTCGCGTTCGTCCGCCCGGAAGCCGAGCGCTTCGTTCGCCTGGACGGTGTCGTAGCCCGCGTCCTGGAGCTGGTAGGCCTTGATCTTGTTCACGAAGCCGATGCCCCGCCCTTCCTGTCGGAGGTACAGGACGATCCCGAACTCCATCTTCCCGATCCGACCGAGGGACTCGAGGAGCTGGTCCCGACAGTCGCATCGGAGCGAGCCGATCGCGTCGCCGGTGAGGCACTCCGAGTGGAGCCGCACCGGCACCTCCTCCCGTCCGACCACGTCGCCGTGGATGAACGCGGCGTGCTCTTTGCGGTCGAGGTCGTTCCAGAACGCGGCGACCTGGTACTCGCCGAAGCGCGTCGGCAGGTCGGCGATCGCGAGGACCTTCACGCAGATCTCCGGCGCGCCGGGACAGGTGTGCGCGGCGCTCTCCTCCAGGAGCCGGTCGACGGTCGGTCGAGGGATGCCCATCGCGGGAGGGAGTCGGACGGCCGATTAAAGCCGACGGTATCCCCCGGGCAACTCCCGATCGCCCGGAGCGAACGGTCTAATGGACCCGGCGTCTCCGGCCGACGGTCGGTCGCGACGATGTCGAGCGAGTCGACCTCGGTTCGATGCCCGAAGTGCGCCGCGCTCGTGTCGGTGCCGCCCGACTGGCGCCTCGCGATCTGCCCTCAGTGCGGCGGCGTCGTCACACGGATGGAGATCGACTCGACCTACGACTGAGCGCGAGGCCGTCGTCGGACGGACCGGTGCCGGCGGGCTCGCCCGGCCGGCGCCCCTCCCGGCTCCGGGAGCATTAACTGCAGGAGGTGGACGTCGATCCGCCGGCCGAACTTCTGTCCGACCTCGCGCAGGACGCCGACCTCTTGGAATCCGGCGTCGGCGTGGAGGTGGAGACTCGTCGCGTTCTCCCCCACGACGACCGCGAGCAACGTGTGGAACCGTCTCCCCTCGGCCCGATCCCGCAGGTCCCGGAGCAACCGTCGACCGATTCCCCGCCCTCGCCACGCGGCGTGCACATAGATCGACACCTCGGCGGTCCTCGCGTATCCGGGGCGGTCCGACCACGGGCTCAGCGACGACCAGCCGACCAACCCCTCGGCGGTCTCGGCGACGCGCGCGACGAACGGCGGGCGGTGCTCCCGCAGCCACCTCCTTTGGGCCGGGAGGGACCGGGGGTGGGTGTCGAAGGTGGCGGTCGTGGTCGCGACCGCGTCGTTGTAGATCGCGGCGATCGAACGAGCGTCGGCGCGAACCGCGTTCCGGATCGTGAACGCCCGAGGGCGGACGGCCCGCTTCGGCATGCGGTCGAGTAGGACCCGTGCGCGGCAATTGAGCTTGCCCGGTCGGCGGCGCGGACCCGCCCCGCGCCGCCCGGCCGGCCGAATTTCCCGCCCCGGGGTCCGCGACGTTCTCGGACGGGAATGGTGGCCCGCAAAGGGTGTTCAGGTCGGCCGGCCACTCGCCGCGTCGTGCGGTCGTACTTGGACGTCCCCCGCAAGAGGAAAGGGGTTACCGCCGGGGCCGAGGCGCACGCGACGGAGGGGGAGGCGCAGGGAAGGCTCGGGGTCAACCTCTGCCGCGACTGGGTCGACGAGAAGGGGGGACCGTATTCTGTCTCGTCTACGCCCCCTGTCGGGGGGAGGGAATCACGTTCACCAGGAAGCCCAGGGGTTGCGCGCTGAAGAGCACCCCGAAGTCCGACCAGAGCGCCCGGCTGTTCCGGGGCCGGCGGGACTCCGGTCTGTCCGGCGCGGGTGGACGCGTTCCCCCCGGAGGTCGACGCTCGAAGGGGAGGGACCCGAACCACCCAAACACTTAGGACCGTATGCCGATACCGGAACCGCCGGATGCCCTCGGAGCTAAGGGCGACGGAAGTGGGTGGCCCCGAGTGATGCCGTACGTCGAGTACGACGAGGTGCAGGCAATCTGCCCCGATTGCGGTCGCACCTTCCGCTCGGAAGAGGCGCTCGGAATCCACCGCGAGGAGAGTCATTCGGGGCTCGAACCGTCCCGGTCGGCGACGGCCTCCTTGGAGGGTCGAACCTGTAGGGACTGCCGCCGTTCCTTTCCCACGGACCAGGCGCTGCGCGCCCACGTGGCTGGCGCCCACTCCCAGCCGTAAGGACGTGCCGAGAGCGAAGTCCCTTCTCGCGTTCGGCGGTCGGGGCTTACTCCGGATTCAGCGTGCCTTGTTATGTAGTCAGCGGTCTCCAGCCGCCGCCGAGACGGGCTCGACCGTAGGGGAAGAGGCGAACCATGGGGGGCATTGACTGGCCGAGCGTCGCGATCCTCACGGCGATCAGTACCTGGGCGCTGGCGCTCGGTACGCTGATCATCCTGTTCTGGCAAACGCGCCAGACCCAGGTCCTCAACTCGGCGAACGCGGTGATGGCGCTGCGTGATAAGTTCGACTCGACGCGGATGCGCTCGGTGCGACGCCACATCAGCGAGCGGCTCCTGAAGCAGGCACACGAGGACATCGCGAGCCTCGAGGTCGTCACGTTCTTCGAGCTCATTGGCACCCTCACTCACCGCAAGGTTTTGGACGAGGAACTCGTCTGGGAGGCGTTCGGCACTTGGATCACGTCGTACTGGTGGGGGCTGCGGAACCCGGTCGACTGGGTCGGCCGCATTCGTCAGGAGCTCGGCGATCCCTTGATCTTCCACGAGTACGAGTGGCTGCAGTCCCGGATCCATGAGCTCGACCGCCGTGAGCTTGAAAAGGTCCACGGCACCCTCGGCAACGTCGAGGAAGAGGCCCGTCGGATCCTCTCTCGCGAGGCGTTGCTGGAGTCGATCTGATCGGCCGTTCCGGAAGCGAACCCCGATTTGTCCCCGCGGTAGAGGGCGAGGGGAGCACGGTGTATCGGGGGCGGAAGAGGGGGCGCGGCGGGAGCGATGCGCTCGAACACAACGGGGGGAGACGAGACGTCGCGCGGGCGGGGACCCGTCGGTGAGCGAACCGGCGCGCAGTCGGTTCGCTCCGCGGGCGTGACGTCGAAATTTCCCCGCGAGCCCGTCCTGGGGCTCGACCTGGCCGGTTCGCCGAAGCGATCGACCGGCTGTTGCGTCCTCTCACGGGACAACGCGCGGGTGCGAGTCGTAAACACCGACGCGGAGATCCGGGCGCTCGTCGATGAGGTCCGCCCCGCGCTGATCGTCATCGACGCGCCGCTCTCTCTCCCACGGGGGCGACGGACGATCGAGGACCGGACCGGCCCCCATCTTCGAGCGTGCGACCGGGAGCTCCTCCGTCGTCGGATCCGGTTCTTCCCGCTGACGCTCGGGCCGATGCGCATGCTGACCGAGCGGGGGATGCGGCTCGCCGCCGAGTTCCGCGAGCAGGGCATCGAGGTCGAGGAAGGGTACCCCGGAGCGTCGCAGGACCTCCTCCGCATCCCTCGGAAGCAGGCCGGCCTCCCCGCGCTCCGGCGTGGGCTGCTCCGACTCGGAGTCAAGGGCGACCTTCGGAGGAAGACGTTGACTCACGATGAGCTCGATGCGGTGACGATCGCCTGGGTCGGGCGGGAGCACCTCCTCGGCCGGTCGCTCTTCATCGGAGACGCGGACGAGGGGCGGATGCTCTTGCCCCTCCCGGCGGGGGCGCCCGAAGCGCGGCCGCCGCGTCGACGGTAGTCAGTCGCGGCGACGGAGCTTCGCGAGCCACGCGCGTCCTCTGACCTCGGGAATTCGCGTCTCGAACCGCTCCTTCTGGATCGCTTGGACCTCCCAGCCGTCGCGGAAGGTGGCCCGGATCTCCTCCTGGCTCACGCGACGCGGACCGCCCCAGTCCGTCGGCTCCTCCTCCGAGAAGCAGAGCAGGAACAACCGACCGCCCGGCACGAGCGACGCGCGCACGTTCTCCGCGTAGACGGGCCGGTGCGGGTCGAGGAGCGTGTGAAAGAGACCGCAGTCGGCGATCGTGTCGAACCGCTCCCCGAGCCGCGCGAGCTCGAGCGCGCTCGCCACCCGAAATTCGACCGGCCGCGCGCGAGACAACGCCTTCCCACGGGCCCGCTCGATCGCGGTGGGGGCGAAGTCGACCCCCCAGACCTCGTGACCCCGGTTCGCCAGGTAGAGCGCGTTCTCCCCGGTGCCGCAGCCGACGTCGAGGACACGACCCTGAATCTCACCCGCCTCCTCGAGGCGGATGACCGCCGGTTGGGGCCTTCCGATCTCCCACGGCGGCGTTCCCCGGTACGCCTCGTCGAAGAAGTGCACGGTCGGGCGGAGCACGGTTTCGCAGATAACCCGAGGGGCCGCGGTCTCCCTCCTCCGCTCCGCGCAACACCTTAACTCGGGTGTCGGGGTGCTCCCGCCGAAAGCCCGATGACCTCGCCGCCCCACCTCCCCGCGATCTCCGCGTCGTACCTCACCGGACCGACGTCGATCCTCGAGTGGCCCCTGACGATGACCGGCGGCCGCCGCTCCCGGCGGGACCGCCCCTTGGGCCATGTCCGGGTCGAGATCGACCTGCGGCACGAGCATCTTCGCGAGCCGAGCGTGCCGGTGCTGCGGCAGGTCGAGCGGCTCCTCCGGGAGCGCTCGATCGTCGAGCCGGGCGACCTGCTGCGGCTGAGCGCCGCGGCGCTCCACGGGTTCGCGGAGCGCGGCTTCACCCGCGTCGACCACTGGGAGGTCGAGCCGGGCGGCTGGCTCCCCTTGCCGGAGCCGACGCACGTGAGCCTCGCCGAGCCGGTCGGCCACCTCCTCCGCGCGCTCAACAGTCCGGCGTGGGGCCGTCTCTCGCTCGCGCGCGAGTTCTCGGTGCGCCTCTCTGGCCACCCGAAGATCCGGGCCGACCTCGTCGTCCGACGGGTCCACCGCGAGCGCCGGCATTCGATCACCTTCGACCTGCGGGGAACGATCGTTCCCCGCGAGCTCCAGGGCCTCGTTCGGGAACTCCGCGAGCGGCTGCCGATCCTTCGGTCGGCGGTCGCCGAGTTCGGCTACCCAGAAACGGAGGCTTGATGAGCGGCCATCGAGCCTCGGACCACTGCCTACATAACCCGGTAACGGTCCCGAAATCGGAGCGGAGCTCGTGAGCACTCCCACCCCGAGCTCGAGGGCTGAGTTCGACGAAAAGGGGGTCCGTCGCCTGGGACTCGGCGCGGGCCTCGGATTCGCGGGGGCCGTCGCGCTGATTGTCCTTCCGCTGACGTTCCTGTTCCTCGCCGCGCACTCCCCGAGCGGATTCTTCACTTTCTCCTCCGGGTTCGTCGAAGTGACGAGCATCCTCGTCATCGCGGGGGCTTTGCTGCTCCTGTTCTCGCTCCTGGTCTATCGTCGCAGTTTCGCGGCGCTGCGGAAAGCCGATTCGCGCTTCCTCGCCGCATCGATCCTCTGCATCATCGGATCGGTGGGGTTCCTCCTCCTGCTCGTGACCGCGGCGGTCGTGGCGGGGAACACGGGCAGTCTCCTCACGTGCGTGCGCGGGCAGGCGAGTCATGCGCTCTCCTGCCTCGAATCGGGCCAGCCGTTCGGCGCGGTCACCGCCCTGCTCGGCTTCCTCCTGGGCTGGCTGGGGGGCCTCGGAATCGTCATCGGTCTCTTCCTCGCCGGCGGCCGGTTCCGCGCGGGCGCGTTCACGGGCGCCGGCGTGGTGTACGCCCTCCTCCTGCTCCTTCTCGTCGCCCCGTTCCTCGCGCTGTTCGCGGCGCTCCCCGGGATCTCGTACCTGGTCCTCGTTGCCCCGATCTTTGCGGTCGTCGCGCCCGCCCTCGCCCTGGCCGGAAGCCTCGGCGCTGCCAAGCCGAGCGCCGCGTCGCCCTAGCGACGGACCGCCCTCGTCGTCGGACCCGTACGGGTCACATCCGGACGACGATCTGGACGTCGGTCCGCGACCACGCCTTCGGGTCCCGCCACGGGTCACCGTCGTACACTTCCCGATAGCTCCCGCACGAGCGGATCGTCTTGTCGCGCTTCCGCCACCGCACCCAGTCCGCCACGCCGTGGTACACGACCGCCGGGGAGACGACCGTGGGGTCGAAGACCACGCTCGCGACCGTCGCCGCCGGGATCGTCCGAATCCGAATCGGCTCCTCGGGACGCCCGTTCCCCGAGACCTCGATCGAGACCTCCCACTCCCGGGAGCCGGGCTCGCGGAAGACCCACTTGCCCGTACGGAGCCCGGAGCGGCTCGCCCACCGCCGGATCCGGTCGAACTGGGCGCGGATCCTCCGCTCGTTCCACGGCCCCGTCCACGCGATCGAGGCAACGCGGTAGCGGGGCGCCTTCTTGATCTGGAAGTCGACAACCACGGTCGCGTACCTCAGTTTCCGGTTAGGTCGAACTAGCTCTTAGATGCCTCGACCGGCGGGGTGCGGGCGCCACGACGGCCCGCGGAAGCGGATCGGGTTCGCCGTCCGGCGCGGGGATGGCCAGTGACGGACCCCGCGCTCCGGCCGTCGAGAAGGGGTTCACTCGGCGGCCACCGCCGCGCCGGGATTCTCCACGAGCGGTACGCTCGCCGAGTAGGCGGAGCCCCGCCGGCGGTAGCCGACCTCGACGTCCGAGCCGACCGGATAGTGCGAGAGCGCGGCGACCAGGTCGCGCACGTTGCGGACCTCGGTCGGTCCGATGCGGGTCAGTACGTCGCCGGCCTTCAGCCCGGCCTTGTGCGCCGGCGACCGAGGCTCGACCTCCCCCACGAGGAGACCCGAGCCGACCTCGAGGCCGTAGCGTACGGCGACCTCGGGACGTAGCTCGGCGACGGTGAGCCCCATCCACGGGCGGACGATCCGCCCTTTCGCGCGGAGCTCTTCCGCGACGCGCGCGACCGCGTGGATCGGGATCGCGAACCCGACCCCCTGGGCGAACGGTACCATGGCCGTGTTGATCCCGACCACGGATCCCGATAGGTCGACGAGCGGTCCGCCGCTGTTCCCCGGGTTGATCGCCGCGTCGGTCTGGATGAGACCCTCAAAGACGAAATCGGACCCCGGAAGGGGCCGGCCCAGGGCGCTCACGACGCCGGTGGAGACCGTGGGCCCTCCCGGAAGGCCAAGGGCGTTTCCGATCGCGAGTACGATCTGACCCACCCGGAGCTCCTCGGATTTCCCGAGGCGGGCCGCCGGCAATCCGGCGGCGTCGACCCTCACCACCGCGAGGTCGGTGACAGGGTCCCCGCCGACGACCTCGCCGTCCAGGTCCCTCCCGTCGGCGAGCTGGACGCGGAGCTTGGCGGCGCCGTCGACGACGTGTTGGTTCGTCACGAGGTACCCCGCGGGGTCGATCACGAACGCCGAGGCCTCGGCCTGCGCGCCGAACGGGTTCCCCCGACGGTTGCGCCGGGTGAGCCGCAGGCTCTCCACCGAGGCCACGGCCGGCCCGACAGAATCGATGGCGGAGATGATGCGGGTCTCGAGCTCGAGGAGCGGCATCCGTCGGCCTCAGCGGGCTCCGCGGGCTCGGCGCGGCCACGGCAGGGACGGCTCGGGCCCGACCGGGGGCGAGGCCGGCCAAGGCGAGATGAGGTCCAACATGGGGACCGACCTCACTCCTCGAGGAGCTGGCTGAGCTTCGCGTAGAGCTGCCCGAGTTCCTTCTCCTTCTTCCGGCCGCCTTCCCAGCGCGCGTTCACGATCTCGACCAGGACGTCGGCCACCTTGTCGAGCCACGGACCCTCCTGAGCGTCGAACCGCTTCTTCACTTTCTCGCGGAGGAGCTCGTTGTACGCCCGGTACGCTGACCAGACCCAGGGTCCGTAGTGCCCGTGCTCTCCACCGCTCTCGTCGTCGACTTCGTGGTGACTCATTTTCGTCTTCCCGGAACGTTCGTCGTTCCGAACCAGTCAGCGCTCGCCCGAGGATATTGACCGGGTCTCCGCGGGGTCGGTCACCGGTGGACCGGGAACTGCCCGCGACCGGCCGCGCGCTCCGCAAGGTCGGCGGGGCGGCCGTATCTGGTGGCGGACCCGTTACCGCCGCGTTAAATCTCGCCGGTCCGGTTTCCGGACGATGCCCGACGCGCGGGAGGTCGCCGAACTCGCTGGCTCCTCCCGACTGGACGACCGGGTGCTCGTCGCACTCCAGGAGCTCCACGGTCGCATTGCATTCAGCGGGCTGCGCCGGGCGCTCGGGGCGCATCCCGAATCCCTGTCTCGGGCGCTGCGCCGGCTCGAACGCGAGGGATTGGTCGACCGGAGCGAGGGAGGATACCGGGCGCTCACGCAGGAATCGGTATCCGACCTCGCGGGGGGCTCTCACCTCCATGCGCTCGCGCGCGTCGAAGTCCCGCTCGGCACGCTGCCCGAGTCGGTACTCGCCCGGCTCTCCGGCCGATGGTTCGGGAACCTGCGGTGGGTCGGAGTGATCGAGCGACCGGGTCAGCGACTCTTGGCGTGGGCGCGTCGGGACGGTTCCGGCACCGTGCTGCTGGGGATCCACGGACGGAGTCTCCGCGTCTACGTGCCGGACGGACCCGGCACGGGCAATGCCGACAGTGAAACCGAGGACGCGGCGTACGAGCTCCTCGGCCACGCGGTCGGCGCCCTTCGACCCGCTCTGGTCGACGGGGGAGTGGTCCTCCTCTCCGCCGAGGAGCTCGGGTCGACTCGGAGCGCGGGCGACAACTAGCGTACCGGGTCGCCGCGCAGCGTAAAGAGCCCCCCCTCGCCTCGGGAGACCGATGGGCGCCCTCCCTTCCGGCATCCTCTCGCCGCGTGCCGGCGGACCGGCGCTCGAGGTCGACGCAGTCTCGAAGTCGTACGGGCCGACCCGCGCCCTCGTCGACGTCCGGTTCTCGGTGGACCCCGGCGAGATCGTCGGCCTCCTCGGACCGAACGGGGCGGGAAAGTCGACCACGATGAAGGCGATCATCGGCCTCGTCCGACCGGACTCGGGCGCGATCCGAGTGCTCGGCCGGGACGTCCGGGCCGACCCGGTCGCGGCGAAGCGGCAGGTCGGCTACGTCCCCGAGTCACCGTCGGTCTACGAGTTCCTGACCGGCGCGGAGTACCTCGACTTCGTCGCCGACATGTACGGCCTCGACCCAGCGTCCCGCCAGGGCCGTATCCAGCCGTTCCTCGACGGGCTCGAGCTCGCCGGCCACGAGCATTCGCTCATCAGCAGCTACTCGCAGGGGATGCGCCAGAAGGTCGCGCTGATCTCGGGCTTCCTCCATCACCCGAAGCTCCTGATCCTGGACGAGCCGTTGAACGGCCTCGACCCGCGGGCCGCGCGCGTCGTCAAGGACCTCCTGCGCAACCTCGCCGCCCACGACGGCGTCGGGGTCCTCTTCAGCACCCACGTCCTCGAGATCGCCCAGGCGATCTGCGACCGGATCGTCATCCTCCACCACGGGAGCGTGGTCGCCGAGGGGACGGTCGACGCGCTGCGGGCGCGCTCGGGCCTCGCCGGCTCCGGCCTCGAGGAGGTCTTCCTCGCGCTCACCGGCACGGAGGACCTCGGGGACGTGGTCACCGCGCTCGCGCGGTAGGGGGACGGGTGGATCTCCACAAGGTCCGTCGGCTCGCGACCGTACTCGTCGTCTCCCAGCTGCGCATGGGTCGCAGCTCCTCCAACCCGAAGGCCGTCACCGGACATCCTGCGATCCTCGGCGCCGTCGACGTCGGGGCCTTCGGGGCGGCCTTCCTCGTGGGCAGCCTGATCGTCGGCGACCTCCGCGGCGTGATCTCGGCGGCCCTGCCCTTCCTCCCGCTCGCCGCGACGGGTCTCGTCGTGGTCGCGGGCACGATGTTCGAGCTGACAACCACCGCGAAGTTCTCCGGGAGCGACGCGGTCAACTGGATGCCGATCACGCCGGGCGAGTACGTCGCCGGCTCGTCGGTCGCGATCGCGTACACGTACTCCCCCGCGGTCGCGCTGCTGCTGGGAGGCCTCCTCGCCGTATCGGTCGCGGAGGGGGCGATCGCGATGTTCGCCCTCGCGGCGCTCGTCACCGTGCTCGCGCTCGGCGAGGGCGCGCTGCTCGTCGAGATGATCCGCTCCGCCTCGGCCCGGATGAGCGGCGTCGGTTCCGGTCGCCGGGGGAGCGCGACGTTCATCGCCCGGGCGGCCCTCTTCCTTGTCGTCATCCTGGTCCTCGACCTCGCGTTGAACCCGGTCGTCCTCTACGGGGCGATCCAGCACCTCTCCGCGTTCCCCTCGATCGCGGCGGCGGTCCCGCTCTTCTGGTCGTCCCGCGCGCTGTTCGAGTGGACGTCGGGCGCCGCCGGGCTCGCCATCGCGTTCGCGCTGGCGCAGCTCGGTTTCGTAGTGTTGCTGGGCTTCGCCGCCGCCGGACTGCGGGCACGCTACTGGGTCCCCTCACCGCCCGAGGTCCGGCTCGCGGCCCACCGCTACGCCGGCGTGCATCCGGCGTTCGAGGGACTCGGGCTCTCCCGACCCGAGATCGCGCTCGCCGGCAAGGACCTCCGAGGGTTCGTGCGCCGTCGCGAGCTGATGCCGACCCTCATCGTGCCGATCGTGATCACGATCCTCCTCCTCGTCGAGGGCGGCAGCTTCGGTCGGCTGGGGACGACCATCTGGATCGGGTGGGTCACCGGCTTCTTCGCGCTGCTCCTTTCGCTGGCCGCCGTCGGTCAGGAGCGACGCGCCTTCCAGCAGCTCTTCGCGTTCCCGGTGACGTCGGATTCCGTCCTTCGAGCGAAGTTCGCCGCCCTGATGGTACCGGTCGGGATCTGGGGGATCGGGATCCCGGTCGCGGTGGGTCTCTACTACCGCCTCTCGAGCCTCTCCGTCGTCGGACTCACGGTCCTGAGCCTCGGCGCGGCGACGATCCTGACGCTGTGGGGGCTCGCCTTCGCGAGCCGCTTCTCCGACTTCCAGGATCGACCTCGTCCGCAGTTCCTCCGACCGTCGGCGATGATCGGCGCGATGGTCTCAGGGATCGCGCTGCTCCTCGTGGTCGTCGTCCCGGGGGCCGTAGCGGTCGCGGACCCATCGATCGCGACGATCGCGTTCGCGGTCGCTTCCGCGGGGATCGGGCTCGCGATCGGCGGCGCCGGCTACTCGCTCGCGCGCTCGGGGTTCGTCGCCCTCTTCCGCGAAGTACCGTTCTAGCGGCCGCTCGGCGTCAGAGCGCGGCGCCGCACGTCGGACAGCGCCCGTCGACCTCGTTCCCGAGGCTGCCGCAGTACCGACAGCGGACCTTGACGACCTGACGCTCGATCCGCTCCACGACGAGCGACGGGTTTGCCGTGCTGGGCGCCGGCATCGTCTGCTTCGCGGAGCCGATCGCCACGATCCAGGCGGCGGGGTCGAGCACGTCGAACGACGGGCGGCCGGCGAAGAGCTCGAGTTGGAGCCGCTCGCGGCCAAGGCGACCCCGGCGCACCGACGCGTTCCGGACGTGCGGCAGCGGGGCCTCGAGGACGGTCACGGTCTCCCGGCCGTGGACGATGCCCCGGACGATCCCGGGCGACACCGACGTCTCGAAGAGGAGTCGCTGGGTCGTCAGGTAGAGCACGCCGGGGCGACGGTACGCCTCGGGACCGTACCCCTCAATAACGGCGTACGAGCTGCGCAGCTTGCTCTCTCCCGGATGCAGCAGCATCGGACCCGCCCGGTTGGCCATCCCACCCCGAGCATAAGAAAGTGGCCGCGCCGGGGGACCGCGGGGGACGTCGCCCCGGTCGCAACCGGGTCGTGTCGAGGACCCTCGCGCCGAGTCGGCGGCTCACCAACCGGACGGCTTCCCCACGTTCTGCTGGTCGAGCCAACGCTGAAGCGGCGCGAAGTACTCGAGCAGACCCGACGCATCCATCCGGCGCTCACCGGTCAGCGTCTCGAGCGCGTCCGGCCATTCCCGGCTCTGCCCCATCTCGAGCATCGCGCGCAGGCGGCGCCCGGCCTCGCGGGAGCCGTAGATCGATGCTCGGTGGATCGGACCGGTCGCCCCAGCGTCCTTCGCGAGCGCGCGGTGGAACTGGAACTGCAGGATGTGCGCGAGGAAGTAGCGCATATACGGGACGTTCGCGGGCACGTGGTACTTCGCCCCGGGGTCGAACTCCTCCTCGCCCCGAGGCGACGGCGGCGCGATCCCCTGGTAGCGCCGGCGCATCTCCCACCAACTTCGGTTGTAGTCGGCGGGCCCGACCTCGCCAGAGAAGACGCGCCAACGCCACCGGTCGACCACCAGTCCGAACGGAAGGAACGCGACCTTCTCGAGCGCGCGACGCAGGAGGAGCGCGACGTCGTCCGGGGGCGGCGCGTCCGACTTCGCGAGTCCGATCTTCGAGAGATACTCCGGGGTCACCGACAGCGCGACGGTGTCCCCGACCGCCTCGTGGAATCCGTCGTGGGCGCTGTCGCGGAAGAGGAACGGCTGGCGCGCGTACGCCCGCTGGTAGTAGTTGTGCCCGAGCTCGTGGTGGACCGTCTGGAAGTCCTCGGCAGTGATCTCGATGCACATCTTGATGCGGATGTCCTCCGCGAAGTCGAGGTCCCACGCGCTCGCGTGGCAGACGACCTCCCGGTCGCGTGGCCGCGTGAGCATCGATCGTTCCCAGAACGACGAGGGGAGCGGCTCGAGACCGAGCGAGACGAAGAACCGCTCCGCGTACCGCACCATCTCCTCGGGAGTGGTCCCGCGGTCGACCAGCGCCTTCGCGAGGTCGAAACCGGGTCCGCCTTGTGGCGGCGCGAGGAGCGGGTAGATCCCCTCCCACGTCTGGGCCCACATGTTGCCGAGCAGGTGCGCGGGCAGCGGGCCGGACGCGGGCACGCGATCGGGGCCATACCGCTCGAGCAGGCGGTGACGGACGTAGGTGTGGAGCGAGCGATAGAGCGGCTCGACCTGCTGCCAGAGCCGCTCTACCTCGCGCATGAAGTCGTCGGGAGGCATGTCGTACTTCGAGCGCCACATCGCCCCGGTGTCCTCGAAGCCGAGCTCTCGCGAACCGCGGTTGGCGAGGTCGACGTACCGCGCGAACTCGGCGCGGATCGTCCGGCCGACGCGGTGCCATCCGGTCCAGGCGTCCTCGAGCACCGCTGCGTCGTGGCTCTCGGCGAGGAGACGGGACAACGACTGGAGGTCGACCGCGACCGCCGAGCCAAGCGGAATGTGCCGCCCTTTGGAGTACCGGCTCTGCATCGTCGCGACGAGCGTCGTCAGCTCCTCCGACTCGGACGGGTCCGACGGGGCGATCAGCGGGAGCGCGAGGCGGAGGAGTTGGACCTTGCGGGCTTCCTCGGGCGACGAGCGGTCGACCGGGAAGACCGTCGACTCCTTCGCGAGCGAGACCGTCGCGCCGATCAGCCGCGAGTAGGCCTTCGCGGCGACCGCCTCGCTGTCGCGAGTGATGTAGGTCGCGTAGACCCAGTCCGCCTGCTGCGCGTCCGTCGACAGGTCGAGGAGCTCGGCCTCTGCGCGGGCGAGAAACGCCCCGACGCCCGACGAAACGCTCCCGCTCAATCCCCCATCCCGCGCTCGGCGCCATGACCCCCCTCGGTTAAGAAGGGTGGCGACGCGCGCGACGCCGAGCGATTTTGGTCAGCGGGATGTCCGCCACGCCCTTCTAACGGGGGCGGGCCGTCAACCCCCCTGTTTCCTGTCGAGGCTGCGGATTTATGTATGACGGGCGTCTGACGCCTATCGAGGGACCGTGTCGGACGTCTCCGATTCGCGCGAGATTCTCGCCGCGGCGCCCCTGGGCAGCTGGAGCGTCAACGCGCCGCGCTACCCGCTCGCCGTGATCCCATGCCTTGGCCCGCGCTACGACCGGAACGGATTCCCGACCTACCCTCGAGATACCGGGGGAGAATGAGCGCCTCGTTCCGCAAAACCTCGTCCCCCGAACCACCCGCTGCAGGTCCGATGCCGCGCGTCTTCCTCGGCCAGGCGACCCCGCGCGGCTACGGCGTTCGCCCCAAGCTTTCCCCGGAGGCCGCGGCGGCGTTCGCGACCTATGTCGACTCGGCCCGCGCGCGCGCGGCGGTCGAGGGTCGTACGCTCGTCTACACCGTTCGCTGGGGTTAGACCCTCGGATCCGGTTCGCCGTCGTCCCCTTCGCTCGCTTCCGGCCCCGGGCCCCGCGGGGTCGTCGGCAGCACATCCGCCCGGTGACGCCGAACGCCCGGCCGGGCCCCGTCGAGGGCGCGCTTCGACAGCGCGTCCGCCCTCGCGTTGTCGGCGCGCGGCACCCAGCGCCAGTCGACCGTCGCGAACTCGCCGGCGAGTCGAGCGAGCCACGACCGGTAGGCCTCGAGATGTTCGGTCCGGACGCGGTACTCGCCGCGCATTTGCCGGATGACGAGTTGGCTGTCGCCCGAAACAATCACCGGGCCTTTGTACCCCTGCGCCCGCAGCCACTCAAGGGCCCGGATCGCGGCGACGTACTCGGCGACGTTGTTCGTCGAGTGCTCGGAGTACGGCCGCGTCGCAAGGCCGCACTCCTCGGCGTACATCCCGGCGCCCTGGATCGTGAAGCCGAACGTCGCGACGCCGGGACCCTTCGGGGGCTGGCACGCGCCGTCGAAGTGGACGTGGACGTCCCCGCCCTCCGCCGTCGCCACTCCCCGCGGGATCTCGGCGTCGTCCATCGCTCCCCCTACCCGAGCCGCGCCGGTCCCCCGCGCGCGATCGAGCGGGGCGGCAGGTGCGGGCAGTTGCAGAACGGCTCCGCCCGGGCGCACCGTGGGCAGGTCACGCGCTCCAGCACCATGCCCAGCGACCGCCCGCAGGTCCGGCAGTCCCGGGCTCGCGCGCAGCGCGGGCACTGCGCGAGCTCCGCGGGGACAATCGCCGAGCAGAACCGGCAGCGTACCGGTTCGAGCGGGTGATACTCGAGGCCGGAGCGAGAGTCCGCCGCGGGTCGGCTGAGGGAGGAGCGTTCGAGGTCCGCGTCGGGGTTGCCGAAGGCGCCCCCGACCGTGGTGACCCGAGGGTCGTCCGAGATCGCGCCGACGAGCATGACCGCGAAGGCGGGTGCGAGGAAGAATAGGCCGGCCTCCTGCATCAGGTCCCACTGCTCGTGCCCCGTGATAGCGATCGGCGAGCCGATGAGCGCGAATCCCAGGAGGAGGATCGCGACGCCGACGAAGAGGATCGAACGATTCATCGCGGGAGTCGGGACGGCCCCGAGCCGCACCCGTGCGTAGCGCGGAGTCGCCTCAGTCACTTAAACCCGCGCGCCTGCGGGGCGCGGACGGGGGTCCGACCCCTCGGTCGGGGCGCCGCGCGTCTTTTAGCCCTCGTCGGGGTCCGACGGGCATGGCGAACCCAACGGCGACCCTGCGCACGACGCTCGGAGACATCCGGATCGAGCTGTTTCAGGACCGGGCCCCGAAGACCGTGGAGAATTTCGTCACGCTGACCCGCAAGGGGTTCTACAACGGCGTGCTGTTCCACCGGGTCATCCCGGACTTCATGATCCAGGGCGGCGACCCGAAGGGGGACGGCACCGGCGGGCCGGGGTACACCATCCAGGACGAGTTCGACCCCGCGCTCCGGCACGATGGGCCCGGGGTCCTCTCGATGGCGAACGCGGGACCCAACACCGGCGGCAGCCAATTCTTCATCACGCTCGCGAAGACGCCGTGGCTCGACGGGAAGCACGCGGTCTTCGGCAAAGTGCGCGGTGGCCAGGACGTGGTCGAGAAGATCGTCGCACTGCCGCGGGACCGTAACGACCGGCCGAAGACGCCGGTCCGTATCGTCGAGGCGACGATCTCGGGCGCGTAGCGGGCCCGCCCCGCCCACGGGATCACGCAGGGAAGTCGAACGGAAGGCGCTCCTTCGGAGCGACCGCGTCCTCGATCGTCGTGAGCACGCCGGCGCCCAGCGTTAACGCCGGCACGATCATCAGGAGGAGGATCGGGTTGCGGTACTCGATACCGATCCCGATGTCCATCGAGGGGATCGTGAGGTGGTACGTCGCATCGACGAGGAAAGAGTAGAGGTAAACTACCGTCACGCCCGCCGTCGCGATCGCGAGGGGCCCGAACGCCCCGGTCGGCTTCGCGATGTAGCGCGCGACGACCAGGATCGTGATCGCGATCCCCGAGAGCTCGACCGTGAGGATCGGCACCGGCAACGAGATCCCGCGCGACTGGAGGTAGGTCAGGATTGCCACCGGGATGCCGACGAGCAGGACGACCAGCGGCACGAGGCGCAGGGTGCCCCCGAGGATCCGCCAGCCGAGCGAGGGGACGAAGTAGGTGCCCGCCGCGGGCGGCGCGGGCTCCACAGCCGGTGCGCTCACGGGATCGGCTCCGGGGGAAGGGGGAAGCGGAAGCCGTTCCCGACGAACTCCGAGTTCACGTGCCCGCCCGACGGGTTGCAGCCGGGGGGGAGCGCGAGGGCCTCGGTGTCGGAGTACGGGGTACTCGGAGGGACATCGAGCGTGAAGGAGCCCTCCCCGCACTGCGTGCCGGACGGGGCGACGACCTGGTAGGAGACGGCGCCGTCGTCCGAAAAGCTCGCGTCGTCCGTGAACGAGAGAGTGACCGGGATCTCGGTCGTGCCGTTCGTCATCCCCGGCGCTCCGACCTGGAGCTGAAGGTCATCGAGCGGAGCGCCCCACTCCCGTTCGCTGTCGATCCCGACCGAGACCGTGAACAGGTAGCCGTAGCTCGCGTTCCCCCAGACGTCCCAGTCGAGGTACTGGTTCTCGGTCAGGAGCGACTCGCCGCCACCGGAGACCGGGACGTACAGCTGCACCGGCAGCACCGCACCGGAGCCGCGCGCCACGTTCGTGGGCCCCGCTTCCGACGCGACCAGCAAAGACCCAGTGCTGTTCAGCAGCCGGACCGCGAGCTCAAAGTGCTGGATCGAGAGGAGACTGGGGTCCGAGAGAGAGATCGACGTCGTGATCCCGACCGTGTCGTTCGCCTCGTACGTGACGCTGGGCGAGCCGACCCGGGGGGCCGTCTCGGCGACCTGGACGGCCGAGTAGGCGACGAAGCCGACGTAGAGGACGAGGAGCACGAGGACGAGGGCGGAGACCCGTCGCAGCGCCCGCGCGGCGCGGTAGAGGCCGGGAGGCTTAAGCGGTGGACGATAGAATGGGCTCGCCACGGGGCTTCCCGGTACGTTTCAGGTGCTCGGGCCCTTTGAATACCTGTCGGAACGCGCGTCGGCCCCCTCAGCCCGCGCGTCGGCGGTGGACCCGGCGTACCACACGCTCAGGTCCCGGATCGAGAGCACCGAGCTCGCGCGGGTGAGAGACCGAGGAGCCGACCCCAACGTACCTTCTCCCCAGGGACTCGAGGTCTGCGGCGCTACTCCTCGTTCGAAGCAGTGGAGGTCCGGCTCCTCGGGCATCGGTCCGTCGGTGAGAGGAGTAATAGTCCACCCTCGATTTCCGGGAGGAATGCGGCTCCCCGCTCGGGTCCGAAAGTGGTTGACGGCGCCGACCGTGGACCCCAGTGTCCGTCTACGATTCTGGACGGAAGTCGAGGGCCGGCCGCCGGCCGACCCGCGGGTCCGGGCTGCTCGCCGGGCCGTTGGCCGGACGGGTTGGGCAGCGTCGCTGCTCGAGCACCAATTTCCCGACGGACACTGGGTCACCCCCGGGTCCACCGGGAGGGAGCTCTATCGGCCGAAGTACATCGTCACCAACTGGCGAGCGATCGTACTCGCCGATCTCGGCATGCGTCGAGACGATCCTCGGATCCGGCGCGCCGCCAAGCTGATCCTAAAACGATGGAGCGGGAGAGGGGGACCGCTCTCGGGCCAAGACAGCGAGATCTGCGTCACCGGTAACGCCGTCCGGACCTTGATCCGGTTCGGCTACCTCGACCACCCGTCCGTTCAGCGCTCCCTCAGGTGGATCGTGCGGACCCAGAAGCCCGATGGGGGCTGGCATTGCTTTCCTTCCCGCACCGGAACTCTGGACGGCTGGGAAGGGTTGGCCGCGATGGCGGAGATCCCCGAGGCCGAGCGCGACCCGACAGTACGGCGGTCGATCGAACGCGGGGCGGAGTTCTACCTCCAGCGCCGACTGATGCGGGAGGGGCAGCTTCGATACGGCCCTTGGCTCCGGATCCATTACCCGAATCACTACTACTACGACGTGCTGGTCGGACTTCGGCTCCTCACTCGCCTCGGTTACGGCGGCGATCCGCGAATCGAGCCGGCGCTCGATTGGCTCCGTGGGAAACAGGGGGCCGACGGCACCTGGTCGCTCGACGCGGACCACCCCGACCTCGATCCGCGGCAGGGGGGGTACGTGGTCCACGGACCGGTGTTCCCCCTGCGCCTCGAACCCCCGAACGCGCCGAGTCGGTGGGCGACCGTGGAGGCGTTGAGCGTCCTTGCCCGCATCCCCCCGTGAAGTTCTGCAACCGATCACGTGAAGATCAAAGTGATCGGAGCCGCCGGTCGCACGGGGCGGCTGGTCGTTCGGGAAGGCCCTAACCGCGGCCACTCAGTGACCGCCGCCGACCGTCACTCCAAGGACCTCGTAACAGAGCGGCTCACGGGATTACGCGTCGTCGTCGCCGACCCGCTCTCGACATCGGACTTGGGGCCGCCGCTCCAAAACCAGGACGGAGTTGTCTCCGGGTTGGGTCACCCTTTGCGGAGCACTCCTTCACTGCCTCGCGACTCGGCGATGGCCATGGAGGCGGCCCTGGGTCACCCGGAGCCATTGCCGCGCTACATCCTCATCTCTCAAGGACTCCTCTCCCCTACGCGCAACCCGGGCGTAGACCTTCTTCGAGTCGTTCTGAGAAGGGTCACGCGGGAGTCCGTCAAGATGGAGCGCGTCGTGCGCTCGGGTGCGGCACCGTGGACCGTCGTCCGACCCTCGCGCCTCCTCGACGATCCGGGGCCCCCCGGGTTCATCGCCTCGGCGGACGCCCGGCCGAAAGGACCGAGTTCCCTCCGCCGGGTCGACCGGGCGAGCTTCCTCGCCGACGAAGTCTCCTTGCGCCAGTACGTTCGACAGATCGTCGGCGTGACCTCTGGTCTCGCTTCGTAGACGTCGAGGTGGGACCCACCGGAAACAATCGCGCAGAACGGGTAGGTTAAGATTCCTGACCCGCTCTGTGAGACCTATCCCCATGGACACCCCTCTGCTCGACAAGGTGGCGGACCGCGTCTTGCTCGAGTCGCTGCACGTTCGAGCGGGGGAGACCGTTACCATCGAGACCTGGAACACCGGACTGGCGTTCGCACTGAGGGCCTCGGTCCGCGCTCGACGGATCGGAGCGATTCCCACCCTGATCTTCGAAGATGAGGAGACGTTCGCCGAAGGGCTCCGGTTAACGCCCCGGGTCTCCGTCGGCGCGATGGGCGCGCACGAACGCGCGCTGCTCGGTAAGACGAACGCGTACGTGTTCATCCCGGGCCCGATCCTGGGGGGTTCGGCGAGGCTGTCGACAGAGGACTCCGCGGCTTCTACGGCGTAGAACTCCGCTCGGTACGCGGCCGCTAAGAAGGCGAGGCTCCGCGCCGTCCGAATGACGTTTGGCTACGTGGGCCCAGAATTGGCCGGAATCCTTCGGCGGCCCGAGCGCCAGATCGTGGAGCATCAGTTGGCCGCCTCGCTGACCGACCTCCCGGAAGTTCGGCGACTCGGGCTGCGACTGTCCAAGCTTCTGACACCGCGGGCCGATGTCACGGTGAAGGCAGAGGGCGAGTCGATCCGCTTTGTGCTCGGTGCGGAAGACGCGCTCGACGACGGGCTGGTGGACCGACACGACCTCGCCGCGGAAGGTAACATGACGAACATGCCGCCGGGCTACTACGCGCGGGAGATCTCGGGACCTTCGCTGACGGGTACCGCCCGGTTACACGCTCCCGTGCCCCGGATCGGCACGATCGCCGACCTTCGGTTGGAGTTTGACCACGGACGGATCACGAACTGGTCGAGCGAAGTGGATCCGCGCTGGTTGACTCAGCTCGTGAAGACGACTCCGAAGCGTCGTCGTCGATTGACTGCCGTCGCGATCGGTCTCAATCCGTCCCTCCGCGAGGGGTACGGACAGGATCGGCTCATGGAGGGCGCGGTCACCTTCTATGGGATGTTCCAGGGCACGACGCATCGGGCCACCTTAGCGGTGAACGGACGGGTCGTGGTCGACCGCGGCTCAATGGTCCACCCTTGACTCGAGCAGCTCGACCGGTGGGACTCCCCCTGCGGGCTCGCGGTACGGCAAGATCGACAAGAACCGGCGGAGCGCGTTCGGGGGTCCCCGAGTCGCGCGGCTACGACCCGAGGGTCAGAATGAAGACCATGAGGAACAACGCCACGACGAACAGGAGCATGTTCCTCCCCATGCTCGCCCGCAGGATCCCGGCACGGGAGTCCGAGAGCTCGACGTTCGGGGTCGGGTAGACGTACCGAAGTTTGATGCCGGCGCCGGTCGCGATCGCGGCGAGTCCGATCGCCCAGAGCAACCGCCCCGCAAGGATGGAATCGTAGAGGATGTTGAAGTTCGGAGCGGTCGAAGGGTTGGTGCCGGTAACCAGCACTAGGGTTCCGATGAAGACCAGAAGGAATCCCCCGGCTTTCGCGTAAAACGCGAGATTCGTCCACTCGAGCGGGCGCGGCGCCATCGAAGTCGCACCGGGGGGCCCCGGGGGAGTCCAGGCGGGAGGGGGTCCGATCGGCGCGGGCGGAGGGGGAGCACTCGAGTCCGGGGAGTACGCGGTCACCACCGCGGGTATCGCAACCCCGAGATAAGACTTGGGTGAGGTCCGGTTCTCTGTCCGAAACTAAGTCTGAGGGAAAGCCAGTCGCTCTGAGGAGGAGAGTCGGCTCCCTTCCGGTAGACCGAGCGGTTGCGTTGAGGTCGTCGGGGCGATACTATGAACTAAGGAGCGATGGGCGGTCGGTACTCCTGTGTCGCCGGACTCGTTGGTTCTGGTCGATTGCTTTATCCCAGGCCCCCCGCACTCTCAGAAGCCGTGGGTCACGAGGGTGATCGATGTGATGCTGGGACAACCCCGCATCACCGTCCCCTGCGAATTGGATGTCGAGTTTGTGCTCCCACCCGACCGCGTCCCCTGGATTCTTCCGGAAGAGTCGCGTCTGACCAGCCTGGTAAAGGTCCTTCTCGATGCTCTCGAAGACACGGTTCTTAGGGATGTTCTCGGCCCTCAACGCGAAGTCGGCGGTCTCGTAGCCGTTCACGCACGGACTAAGGCGGGGCGCCCCAACGAGGAAGCGGGAGCGCGGATCGTGCTACGAAGGGTGACGGTCTCGGGCTAGACCGTCCCGGTCTCGCCGGGGACTCGAAGGAGGTCGACCGAGATGCGCCAAGCGGATATCGACCGGTCGATTCGGAGATCCCGGATCCCGGGACGTTGGCGGGGGAGTAATGAACCCCGATGATTCGAGCGCGGAGACGGAGCACGGACCTCCGGACAGTTCCGGGGCCGCTTCCGGGGGAAATCGTAGCCGAGATCGCAACTTCCGCGAACGGTGGCGAGCCTCCGGATTGAGGTACGGTGGAGCGAGTCCCAGCACGGAGACGGCGTACGAAGCTCCCGCCCACGTGATCCGAACGTGGTCACTCCTTGCGTGGCTGGGGATCTCGATCGGGCTCGTTCTCGTCACCCTGGACTGGTACCTGGCGAGCCTTGGGAAAGAACGGACGGGACCCTCCTCGGCATAGCACGCGTGCTCGTGGCCGTCGGCGCCGTCAGCTATTGGAGAGTACGACGGATGGCTCCCCAGCTCATCGCCGACGCCTTAGCGGACGAGTTCGAGTGACGCGAACGCTCCGACCGGTTTCCGCATCGGAGTCTGTTGAGACGACCGGACATCCGCCTGTCAACGAGTCGGTGTCCCCCTTCGTTTCGTAGGGAATCCGGGGGCCACGGGCGCGAGGGTCCAGCCACTGGAGGGACTTGAGCTAAGGGTCCAAAGCCACCAGCTTGGGCCGTGTGGAACCTTGCGTGGCGACCAAGAATCCTGACCTTATGATCCGAGCCACTCCGTCTCAGGAAACCCCTTGAAGTGGGGGTCACCTGTCAGGACCGATCCTTTCAGGGTGCGGGCCATCGAGAGAATGACCGAGTCTGACAGTCCCGGCGGATCAAGGTGCCGCATCTTCGCGCTCCGGCGAAGAGCGGTCTCTGCCTCGAAGACTCCCAGAGCGACTTCCACCGTAATCGACGCCACCTCACTCAGCGTCGAGATATCCGTGACCTTCCGTCGGATGTCGACTCGATCGACTCCGTCTCGGGCGAGCTTTCGAGCGACTTCCGCCAGCACTAGGTCCGGAGTCACCACGACGTCCGCGCGCGCCAGTGACTCGCGCACCCGTTCTTCGTGAACCGAGCCCGCCAAGAACTCGATCCATGCGAACGAGTCAACGATCACTATCAATCCGGTCCGCCTCACTGAATCGGCTCACTTTCCCCCGGAGGCTCCCGGAAAGGCGACGAATGATCGCCCCCCGCTGCAGCTTGAGCACCTCGCGGATCGTCTCATCCGCAGTCCGGGTTCGCAGCGCCTTTTGGACTCTTTCAAGCTCGGACAGAGTATCGCGGGAAACCCGGACGGTCGTGGCTCCCGCGTTCATTGGTCGGGCGTATACTGCGTAATGTATATGAATTCGATCTGGGCGGTGGACGGTGGTCAGGGTACCCCGGGCGATAGCCACCTGTATTTGTCGGTTGGGATCGAAGTCTTGAGTTCGAGAGCGCGAGGGGATCCAGGGATCGCGCGCAGGAGCGAGCTACCGGGGAGGACCTGCGCGTTCACGTCAACCATATGGTCCCCGAAGCCTCGAGGCGAAGGAGATCGCGCTGTGGCGCTCCCCGCGGAGTTCCGCGACCGGGACGCCGAGGATCGTTCGGGCACCGGGGCGCGAAGGATTCTGCCGAGCTACCACTTCCGGAGCCAGAGCCGACGTGCCGAACGAGAGGGGAGAGGGGTCAATGCGGCCCGGGAGCGGGCTTCCGTGCAATGACCACGTCCATTGCCTTTCGATGGGGAACGCCGCCTGAGGTCGAAATGAACTCCCCCTGCCCCGACTCCAAAATCTCCCAATCCCAGTAATAGCCGAGGAGCTCCCCCGAGCGGAACGGAGACGCGAATGGATTCGTCGTCTGGGGTGGGATGTAGGGTTTCGGCACGTCGGCGTTCATTGCGTTGACGCCCCCCGGCGCAGTGTTCGCCTTGAAGTGTTCAAATCGGCTCGCCCGAATTCGACGGGGGAGGTTATTCAGAGCACCCGAGCAAAACACAACGTCGACTCGATGTCTCAGTCGGTAGGTCCGAATGTCTCCGACGAGAAATTGAACGTCGACCCCGAGCCGAGACGCGCGTCGCTCGGCCTTTCGGACTCCCGCACTCGAGATATCCACGCCCGAGACCCTGTAGCCTCGCCGGGCAAAGTGAATCGAGTCTCGGCCCTCGCCGGAACCCAGGTCGACCAACGTACGGGGTGAGCGTGGAAGTGAGCGCACTATGCGAACGACATCACGTGCCAGTTGGGTTGGCTTGCTCCCCCAGTACAAACCCGGCCGCGAGTAACGTTCATCGTAGATCGGCTCACTCAACGCTAGCGCTCCTCCCTACCAGCGGCGTATCCGCCTCGACCTGACGAGAGGGGCCGCCGCTTCATAAGGACTCGACACGATCGACCCCGGGATTGAGCAGTTCGAGTCAGGGGACACGGTTCATCGAGCGAGCGCGGCTCGGGCAGCCTGGGAGAGTTCGGTCACGCTTCGTGGGATGGGATAAGCGAGGCGACCAGAGAGCAGAGACGGTGGATTCGCTCGAAAGGCCAGCCACTGGAGGGATTTGAACCCCCGACCTGCTGATTACGAATCAGCTGCTCTGCCGACTGAGCTACAGTGGCGTCCGTCAGGGCGGATGCCCGGTTTTTCATAAGATTGGCCTATCCCCCCGCCGCGACCGCTTCGGCCATCGCGGTCTCGAATTTGCCGATCGTGGCGCGCATCTGGGCCTCGTCCAGACCGATGTAGTACGCGGTCATGTCGACCGACTCGTGCCCATACAGATGCTTCAGGTCGACGAGACTCGCGCCCGCGTAGTACGCGATGCGTCCGAAGCTCCGACGGAGATCGTGGCCCTGAACCTTCTGAAGACCGGCTCGCTTCGCCGCCGCGTCGAGGTCCCGATGCAGGGTCTTCCAGTGGTGGGGATAGATCGGGTCTTGGGATGACAAGCCCGAAGTCCGCTCCAACAGAAGCCCGACCACCGTCGGACCGATGGGAATCGTGCGCCACTTCCCTCCGGCCCGCCCCTTCCCATGGACCCGCATCTTCGGGTTCTCGAGGTCCAGGTCGATGTCCCTCACGCAGAGCCGCAGAACCTCGCATCGTCGAAGGCCCGCGTAGCCCATCAGACCGACAAGCAGGCGCTGCCTCCCGACCGCTGCCGAAAAGAGCGCCGAGAGCTGCTCCTTGGTCAACCATCGTCGGCGTGACGCCTCTCCGGGCGGGGGTCGCCAGAGAGCGCGGTCCTCCCACAGTGGGTTCCCGGACCATCTCAAGAAGGGCCTCAGAGCCGCCAGGCGTTGCGCTATGGTCTTCGGCGCCCAAACCGGACATGCCTTCAGCAGGCGCACGTGCTCCCGCGTAATCTGGGTAGACGTTGTGGGCGGATCCAGTACGCCTGCGACCCGGAACGTTTTCGGCATCCCCTTGAGGACGATCCGGCTCGTCGTGAGCCACGATTCGCTGATCTCGTCGTTCGCGCGTCTCCATTCGATGTATTCCCCTACCTTTTGGGTCCACCACCGCTCCCCTGCGGGCGCGGCGATCACCTCCGAGCCGGCGGGAGAGCCGAACATCTACTTGGAGACCTCGAACAGCAGTTCGACCTCGGACGGCCCCGAATCTCCGATAGCAAAGGGCCGGTAGAGTTCCTCTGAGGTGGCGGCTCGCCCTACTACTCGGTACCGAGCGATGACGTAGGGGCAACCGTGGCTCTCGGCGAACCTGCCGAATTCAACCTCGGCATTGGAGAGGTCGCTTGAGCGCCGACCCAGGGCCGTCTTGATTTCGACGAACGTGGCCTTGAGCCGACCGTCGTCGGGACGGAGCACCAACAGGTCGAACGGGCTTGTCGTCGATGCCCGGACCCAGCGAGCAGGCGGGCGAACGTGGCGAGAGGCAAACGTCCGCTCTGCGAACTCGTGCCGGGCCGTTCGGTTCATCGAAAGACTACTCCGCCTCAGTCCCACCCAGGATGTCGGCGATCGCCCGCTTCATCGCCCGGGTCCACGCCTTCGTGAGTGCGAAGTGCTCCCGCCGGGAGAGGTCGCCTGCCCTCTCGCTGATCTCGGAGAGGCGACACGAACCGATCCCGTCGACGAACCGGGCGGCCTTGCTCACGCGGACCCGAACCCGGAACCGATAGTCCCAAGTCGCTTCGTCAGCGAGCTCCACACGACCCTCTTCGATGCTACGCTCCTCGATCGAGAGTCCGAACGGCACCGCGAGGCGCGTCGCCCCGGTCCGGTTCATTTCTCGCGACCCCTCGATCTCGTCGTAGCACGCGGGGTCCCTCAGAATCGCATCGCGGAACTCAAGGAAGGTGTTCCAGATCCGCTTCGCCTGGTCGAGCCCGATGACGGGGGACACTACCAGGTCAGTCGGACTCGTGACCGCCAAGGGTTCCCTGGCGTCAGAGGTGTAACCTACTGCCCTCGTCTCGAGCTTTCGACGTTCGTCTCTCAGCTGCGCCGCGGTCCGAACGACCGGCTCTCCCTCCGATGCCTGTGCTGTCACATTCCCTCCGTGGAAAGGAAGTGGTCTATCACGCCGAGACCCTCCTGCATGCGCCAAACCGGATGCCGAGCGAGTGGCGGACCCGGAAGCATTCTCCATCGTCCGTCTGCTCGTGGCAGATCACGTAGGAGCCCGCCGGTGACAGGAGCAGCTGGTGGGTCCCCTCGGGATGCTTACAGACCGGGCAAGCGGCGATCTCGATGCCCTCGGACTCATCGGCGGATGGACACGGCAGGCAAAATCCTGAGGACTCGGCGAGGACTGCCGCGCTCACAGGTCGGTCCTCCCTGGTCGCCTGCCGGAAGTACCATCGGCTCGCCGTTCATCGAGAAGCCGCCGAATCACTCGATCGAACGACTCGAAGGCGACCAGGTTGCCCTCCGAGTCTACGAGCGGGCGCCGCAGAGCCGCCAGGCGCTCCCGGGTCTCGGGATCGACACGAACTCCCGCGGAAAGGACTTGGGTGCGTCTTAGAGCCCCGCTCTTCGAGCGGATTCCTATCGCGTATTGTCCGACTCCCTTCGCGCGCATGCGTTCGTTTACGAACGGTACGAATACACGCAGACTTAATACTGTAACGAGTACTAATGTCTACAACCGTGACGACCCCTCCCCTCCCGAAACCGAAGAAGAAGGTCCTGCCGAAAGTCTCGGTCGCCGCGAGGATCGAGCGTGGGTACTACGAAGACATGGTGCGGATCATCGACGCCGACGACCACTTCAACCGGCTCGGGGACTTCGTCCGAGAAGCGGTCTTCGAGAAGATCGACCGGTGGAAGAAGGACCACCCGCTCGGGGGTCCCTCGGCGAGGAAGTGAGTGGGAGGTCGTTCACACGGGCGGGCTGATGGGGTGGGGCGGGGCCATCGTACTACACTATGATGGCCGCTCCAAGCTGAGCCGTGATGCGCCGGTTCGAAATCGTCCCAGCCCACGATGTCAAGGGGGTGGTACCAATTCGGTCTTTCTTGCACTATCCCCAACCCGTCACCGTTAGTCCGAAGGTTCTTCTAGACGGGCGGCGTTCCTCGGGCTAATGCCAGCCCGTCGGCCAC
>JBOGRO010000010.1:0-1515 GCA_050749465.1 Thermoplasmata archaeon
GGTCCCACACGAGGGCGAACGGGAAGATTCACGCGGATAGAGAGCCAATCAGCGACGTTCTCACTGTTCCGTATTCACTTGCAGAACCCGAGCCGGCTCCCGGGCGCGGTTCACGCCAAAGTAGTGAGGGTCACGTCGCCGCGATGACCGAACTCGCGGTCGGCATGGTCGCCGACGGTACGCGCGCCCTCCTCGGGAGCGACGCCGCGCTCGCCGACAGCGTGACGACACGCGACCTGCCACTCGACCGGTTCGACATCGCGCTCGAGACCGAGGCGATGCGGCTCATCGCGACCCTCCAACCGGAGGGGCCGGACCTGCGGACGGTCGGCGCCGTCCTCAAGATCGCGAACTGCCTCGACCGGGTCGGCCGGCTCGGCTACGACCTCGCGAGGAACCGGACGACCGCGCCCGACCCCGGCGACCCGATGCCGACCGACCTGCTCCGGCAGATGGACGAGCGCGCCCGCGCGATGGTCCATCGCGCGGTCACGGCGTTCCTGCAGGGCGACGCGGCGGCCGCGAAAACGGTCTTCGCGCTCGACGACGACGTCGACGACCTCCACGAGCAGCTCCAGAGCCGCGTCTTCGCCCTCCTTCCCCAGGGGGGGCGCGCCGACGGAGCGGCTCGGGCGCTACCTCCTTGCCGGCCGACACCTCGAACGCGTCGGGGACAACGCGTGCAAGATCGCCGAGAAGGCAGTCTACGCGATCACCGGAGAACGGCGACCCGAGTACTTCCCCGCGCTCGCCCACCGCGCGACGGTCGGGGTCCGACCTGCCGCGAACGGCCGCGAACGTTCCCACTGAGAACGAACGCGTCGGGCGAGCTCGCCGCCGCACGCCAAAGCTCATTACCCCGGCCCCCGCGTTTCAGAACCGGCGACCGGGGCCACGCTCCCGTAGTCTAGTCCGGTCAAGGATTCGGGGCCTTCGACCCCGTAACGCGGGTTCGAATCCCGCCGGGAGCATCACCCCGACATCTGACGATAGTCACGTCCGGCATCAGCCGACTTTCTCCTCGAAAGAAGCGGAACCCCTTCCGCCTCACCGCCTCGAGAGCCTCCTCGGGAGTGGGGCTCGTGTAGATCTGCGTCGTTCGGAGGTCCTCGTGGCCGAAAAGCGCCTGGACGTAGGTCACATCGACGCCTGACCGGACGAGCTGCCGTCCCCGCCAGTGGCGGATCGAGTGCCACGAGATCCAAGGCAACGCCGCCCGGCGTCCCGCGTCCTTGATCACCTTGCGGGCGTAGGCGTACGTCAGCCGCCGGCGAAGGGTGCGCCACAGGGCGCCCGCGTCGTTCCGGCCCGAGGGGCGGTAGATCCGGACGTACTCGTCGATGAGCGCTCGCGTCTCCCCGTCCAGAACTACGATCCGTGGCTTGTCGCCCTTGCCGTGGCGGATGTAGACGAGGTCTCCTTCGATGTCCTGCAGGTTCAGGGCGACTAGTTCGCTGACCCTCACCCCGGTCACGCCCGCGACGCGTAGCATCGCACGGTTCCGCGCGTCGATGT
>JBOGRO010000011.1:0-27695 GCA_050749465.1 Thermoplasmata archaeon
GGTCCCACACGAGGGCGAACGGGAAGATTCACGCGGATAGAGAGCCAATCAGCGACGTTCTCACGGTTCCGTATTCACTTGCAGAACCCGAGCCGGCTCCCGGGCGCGGTTCACGCCAAAGTAGTGCCAGTTACCACCACGTCCTCCCGGCACCCGAGGCGGTCGTAGACTGGGTCCGTGGCACCGCGCTGCGGGACCCCCTCGCCGTGCTCTCGAGCGACGGCGAGCGCGACGAGTTCCTCCGAGAGTACACGGACGAGGTTCGCCGGAACTGTCGTTCGCGGCCCGACGGACGGGTCCTCTTTCCCTTCTTGCGACGGTTCGTCGTCGCGTACCGTTGACCGGTCCTTCGCTCCGCTACCCCTCCCTCTACCCCCGAAGCGTCGTCGCCGAGCGAAAACGAAATGAACGACCCGGCCGCGTACGGGTGTGCCGGTGCCGACGGCTCCGAAGAGGTCTCCGTGTCATCCCCCCGACCGGTCGCGATCGCGAGCCAGGGACGTAACATCGACTGTCACGTAGTCTTCCCCGAAGGGGTCCGGGGGCGAGGACCGGCGGTCGTCGTGATCCACGAGATCTTCGGTCCGGATACGCACATCCTCGACGTCGCCGAGCGGTTCGCGACGGCAGGCTACGTCGCGATCGCGCCCAACCTCTTCACGGGCGAGCTCCAACAGGTCCTCACCCCGGCGAACATCGCCCTCGCGATGCAAGCGTTCGCCCAGGCGCCGCCGGACCTTCGGCGAGACCCGTCCAAGTTCGCGGGGTTCGCTGCCGCCCAACCCCCCGAGCGGCGGCCAGCGCTCGAGGCGTTCGGAAGGGTGTCGAGCCCCGCCGTTCAAGCGGGGTTCGCCCGGGACCTCCACGTCGTCACAGAATTCGTGCGCACGCTGCCCGAGGTCGACCCACACCGCGTCGGCTCCGTCGGCTTCTGCTTCGGCGGCGCGATGTCGGCCCGTCTCGCGACCGTGGACTCCGATCTTCGGGCGGCGGTGATCTTCTATGGCCAGAATCCCCCGCTCGAGGACGTGCCGGCGATCCGGGCAGCGGTGCTCGGCCTCTATGGTGGGGAGGACCGGGGAATCTCGGACGCCGTTCCGGCGTTCGCGGAAGCGATGCAGCGTGCGGGACGGTCCTTCACCTCTCACATCTACCCCGGGGCGAAGCACGCGTTCTTCAACGACACCCGCCCGAACTACGACGCCGCCGCCGCGAAGGACGCGTGGCCCCGCGTCCTCGACTTCTTCCGCGCGCACCTCGTCAACCGTGGCCCGTCGACCGGCAAGGGAGCTGCGTAGGACGGGCAGCGTGCCTATCTTCGCCGGATCGTACGGAGCTCCATGGAAGAACCTCCGACCGGCGTTCTCCCCGAGATCGACGACCCGCGGCCGCCGTACGGCCGGACCGGCCATCCGTTCTTCATGCACGACATGATCCTCTCCCAGCCGTCCGCGATCGAGCGAACGGTCGACGCCGCGCTCCGGGCCGCCGAGGGGATCCCGCGGCCGCCGCTCGACCGTCCGCTCTTGTTCGTCGGGCAGGGGACGTCGTTCCACGCGGCCCTCGGCGGGGCGTTCGCCGCGCGCGCCCTGCTCGGACCCCGGCTCGCCGTCCGGGCGGTCGCCTCGTTCGACCTCCTCCTCGACCCCGAGACGGTCGAGGCGGCCGGCGTCGCCGTGATTTACAGCGCCTCGGGCGAGACCGCGTTGACGATCCGGGCGCAGGAAGCCCTGGCCCGCGCGCGCGTGCCCCAGGTCCTCGTGACCGCGACCCCGGACTCCGCCTCGGCGCAGCTCGCTCCGCACCGGCTCTTCACGGAGGACGCCGACGAGCGCGCGTGGACCCACACGGTCAGCTTCACCACCGCGCTCGCCGCGTCCTACGCGCTCCTGGTAACGTGGACCGGGAAGAACCCGGCGAGCCTCCGCGACCTATCTCGAGCCGCGTCGACGGTCGTGCGGGACGAGGGGGAGTGGAAGGCGCTGGCCGAGCATCTCCACGGGCGGCGTCGGATCCTCTTGGTCGGCTCCGGGCCGGCCGAGGTCACGGTCCGAGAGGCGGCGCTCAAGCTGCGCGAGGGCGCGGGTCGGTTCACCGCGACCGTCGGAGTGGAGGAATTCCTGCACGGGACCCTCCCGTCGATCGGGGACGACGTGGCCGTGCTCGCGGTAGCCGAGACCGCGCTCGAGCTCGCGCGAGCCCGCCACGCCGTCCGGGCCGCCGCGATCGCCGGAGCGAAGGTCGCGCTCTTCGGCCCCGTCGACATGAGCCATCGGCCGGAGGAGTACCCTCTTCCCCCGGTACCGCCCGCCTTTTCCCCGGCGGTTCACGTGATCCCGCTCCAGTTGGTGACCTACTGGACGGCCGTCCGCGAGGGCCGGAACCCGGACGTCATGGGGTACGACCAGCCCGCTATCTGGTCGGCCCGCCGAAGCTTCGGGATCTGACCGTCGACGCGAGCCGACCCGGACTCCTTACTCGGTACCGGACCCGTCCCAGCCCCCACCCTCCACCGTACCGGAGCGAGGTCCTCGTGGAGGGCCGATCCTACTTCCGGAAGTGGGAACCGGAGCAGCGCGTCGGGTCGGTTCGTCCGGTCCGCCCGCGCTCGCGAGCCGGACCTCCTCTCCGGCTCGGAGGACGAACGCGAGCGCCGCCCCACCGGGCCCGTCGCGGGCGGACCCTTCCTCCCTCGGTCGCCCGCCCTCGAAGGGGTGGGACTCTCCGCGACCTCGGGGGACCGGCTCGCGGGCGCGGCCGCACGAGGTCCGAGCGCGGGACCCGAACCGTTTTGACCCATCGGGCGTGCGTTTTGAGCACTCCCTTCACGACCCGGAGTCGCTCTGTTGCCGTCGAAGCCTGAGGGGCCGGGCGGCAGCCCCGGAGCTCCTCGGTGGGACGGGAGCCGGATGTTACGATGAGCGGTCCCCCCTTCGGCCCCTTGAAGACCGTCGATACGGGCCTAGCGGGACGGCGCCCCGTACCGAAGGCGCGTCGCGGCCTCTCTTCGCTCGACCGCATTTCCCGGCGGGGGCGGCGCGCCCCATGATCGTCAGCCCTCCGTTCGGCCCGTTCCTCCTCCTGATGGTCGTGATCGCGGTCGTCGGAGTACTACTGTGGATCGTGCCGACCCTCCTCGTGCTCGGGACCCAGTGGACCACGCCCGTCCGTGCGTCGTACGTCTCGGTCTTCCACGGACCGGTCCTGATCGCCGTCCCGCCGCCGGCGCCCTCGAGATTGACGTCGCCTTCTGGAACGCGAACCCCGGCGGCCTCCCCGTTGCCCTCGCCCCGGCGACCGTCACGATCCTCGCCTCGCTCGCGGTGGTCTGGGCGATCGTGGGGGCCGCGTCCCTGGCGGTCCGGCGCCATCTTCTCTCCACCCAGGCGCGATCCGGTCGGTACCTCCAGTACGGGATCTACGCGGCCGGGCTCCTCGGCGTGGTCCTTGTCGTCCTCAGTTCACCCGAGGTCGCCCACCTCGCCGCGAGCATCTGGGAGGTCATCGGTTTCGGCGCCGGTCTCCTCGCGACGTACCTGGTCGTCCACATCGTCGACGTCGTCGCGGACCGCTACCTCTACGCCCTCGCACGGAAGCAGCCGCGCCTCGAGACCGTCTACCGGTTCCTCCCCCGGGCGCTGAGCCTCGCGATCGTTCTGGTCGGGGACGCGGTCTCGACGTACGTGAACTTCCCCGCCGCGGCGACATCCGTCACCTCGCTCCTCCTCGCCGCGGGCTTCCTCTCGATCGTCGTCGGCCTCGCGGCGCAGTCGACGCTCGCGAACGTGATCGCGGGCGCGATGGTCTCGCTCGCCCCGCCGTTCAAGATCGGCGACGCGGTCGTCTTCCCGTATCCCAACAGCGACTGGTGCTTCGTCGAGGACATCCGCCTCACGTTCACCGTGCTCCGCACCTGAGATTTGCGCCGTCTCATGGTCCCGAACTCGATGTTCCAGTCCGGGGTGATCGTCAGCTACACCGCGGTCGACCCGACGATGCTCGTGATCGTGTACCTCGTCATCACGTTCGAGTCGGACGTGGACCGGGCGCGCGAGATCATGGTCGACGAGGCGAAGCGGCACCCGGACTTCCTCCCGCTCGGCAACCTCCCGGTGACGCACGTGATGGATTACCCGGGCGGAGGGAACCGGGGTAGTGGCATGTACGGCGGGGTCGACCTGCGGCTCCTCAGCGCGGCGCGCGACCAGCCGACGGCGTTCCAGGTCGAGAAAGACCTTCTCTACTCGATCCGGCAGCGCTTCGCCGCGGAGGGAGTCCAGGTCGCCTATCCGACGCAGCGGCTGATCGTCGAGTCCGCCGAGGGGCGCGGCCGGTCCCCCGGGGGTCGCTCCTCGGGGCCGGAGCGCCCGCCGGACGAAGGACGAGACCGGAGCCCGCCGACCCGGCCCGCGGAAAGTTCGACCTCTCTCCCGGGGGAAGGGCGGAAGCGACCCGACGGGCGCCCCCCTAGCCCAGAGGGCCGTACACGTCCAGCGTGTCCGGGGCCGGAGTCCGGTTGTACAGCGCGAAGATCCCGATCGTCGAGACGACGGTCGAGAAGAGGATCGCGAGGAACATCGCGTCGAGGAATCCAGGGATGACGAGGTGCATCGAGAGCGGGACGGTCGCGATGACGGCCGCCGCGAGCCCCCGCGAGATATTGAACGATATGAGGGCGCGCTCCGAGCGCCGGCGGGTCGGCTCGGTCGACAGGTACCCGCTCAGGATCGGCAGGAACAAAAAGCGGACTCCGAGCATGAGCACCGCCGCACCGATCGTCGCGGCGACGAGGACGAACGTCAGCGCAGAGACCTCGAAGAGTACCCCGAGGTAGACGAAGAAGAACGCGCCGGCGAAGAAGGTGATCTCCCGGTGGACCTGCTGGATCTGCTCGACGTCCAGGTTCGCGGTCGTGAGGCCGAGCGTCTCGCGCACGCGCTCCAGCGAGCGCGAGAGGAGCCCCGGCTCGAGGCCCAGCCCGCTGGGCGCGAGGTGGCGCTTCGCGGCGTCGAACAGGAGGGCGTTGCCGACCGTGAGCCCGAAGATGAAGATCGTGATCGCGGCCGAGAGACCGGCCAGGTCCGCGATCGCGTACGTCGCGAGCACCATCGTGATCGTGAGCGTCCAGTTGTACCCCTTCGTGACCTCTCGGAGGCGGTCGAGCACGAACAACCAGCCGAGCCCGAGGGCGACGCCCGCCGCCGCCGACCCGAGGATCTGGAGCGCGAGCTCCTCCCCGATCGACGCCGGGGCGAAGTTTCCCGATGCGAGCAACGCGAGGAGGGTGAGCGGGACGATCAGCTGGAGCACGTCCGAGAGGACCGACTCGAACAGGAGCGTCGTCTTGAGATCGGGGGAGATGCGCGCGGCGCGGACGAGGACCGGGACCGCCACGCTGCTCGGCCCCGAGATCCCAAACCCGAAGACGAAGCAGATCGACGGCTCCCAGTGGAAGGCGAGGTAGGCGAGTCCGGCGAGCGCGACGCCGCTCGCCGTCTGGACCGCGAGGGTGAAGACGCTCGCCCGTCCGACCACTCGGAAGAGGTCGGAGAGCCGAATCTCGAGCCCCACCGAGAACAGGATGACCGCGATCGTGAGGGCCGAGACGAACGGAATGATCGCGTCCAGCGACCCCCGGGTGTCCGAGGGGAGGAGACCGACTCGGACGATCACCACGCCGACCAGCATCAGGGGCAGCACGCTCGCGACGCGGATCCGCTCGAACAGGGCGTCGAGCACGAAGCCGGTGAAGGCGATCGCCGCGAGGAGCAGGAGCGCGACGTCGGTGTTGATCATCCGCCCTCGCCGTGCCGAGCCGACTCCTCCCCGTAGGTCCGCGGGGCCTTGTTCTTTCCGTCAGGCCCGCAAGGGGTCGGGCCGTTCCCCCCACCGGCGACGCTCGAGCCGGGGAGCCGCCGTCGTTCGTCCGTCACTGCCTCCTCGCGTGTACGGAGGGTCTCCGGACCCCATCGCGGAACCGAACGAGAGCATCGTCACGGCCCGCGCTGCCATCGGTCGCCGTTCCCTCGGGCCCCCGTCGCCGATGGTGCCGAAGCGCCTGCGGCGGACCCCCCGACCTCGGCCCCCCGTGGCGGGCTCCCGGCGCCCCCGGCCGCTATCCCGCCCCGTCGCCGTGCCCCCGTCCGTCGTCATACAGGAGCGCCAACGGCCAGTCGGCGAAGACCTCCGGGAGCGGCAGCCGCGCGCCGGTCGCCGCGGCCGGGACCCGCAGGACGCGTTCGGTCAGGAGCTCTCGCCAGCGGTGGGCCGAGCGGTAGGGAATCTGCAGGCCACGCCCGCGCCATCGTTCGGCCGTCGGGGGAACGCAGCGACCACCACTGACGCCCGCGAGCCGACGCCCGACCACGACCACGACCGACTCTCGACCGAGTCGCCGCTCGAACGCGAGGACCGCGCTCGGGCCGCCGCGCCCCGATTCGGCCCACGGCACGTAGCGTCCCCGTTCGAACAGGGTCCGGCGGGCCGCCCGGAACCGCAGGAGCCCGACCGTGAGGGCGAGCTTGTCCGAGGGGCGCGGGGCGGGAGCGCGGCGGCGTGCGGGAAGGAACCCTCCGGTTCCGGACGGGTCGGCCGCATCGGACCGAGCGAGCGTCCGCTCGAGCCGGGGGAACGGTACGGGACGTCGATTGTCCGGGTCGACCAGGGAGAGATTCCATCCCTCGGACCCTTGGTAGAGGTCGGGAACTCCCGGGACGGTCGTGCGCAGCACGACCTGCGCGAGCGAATAATAACTTCCGAAGAACGCGAGCCGGTCGATCCAGTCGGAGAGCTCCGCCCGGAGTTCGGAGGCCCTCGGGTCCTCGAAGAGGAACTCGAGGTACCGGGCGATCCGCGACTCATATCGCCGGTTCGGCCGTGTCCACGACGTTCGGCGCTTGGCCTCGCGTGCAGCCTTCACGGTGTGGGCGGTCAGGCGCCGCAGGGCCACGGGGGAGAACCGATGGCGCGCCGGCGCGCTCGCGACCAGCGTCTGGAAGAGTCGGTAGGCGTCGCCGGCGTCGGGGGCGGGGACCGGTTTGCCGCCAGCCCGTGGCGCGCCGCGCGCCCACCGCCGCGCGCTCTCGCCCCAGGGTTCTCCCCACTCGGAGAGCGCAGCGAGGCGCGCCCGTGCGTCCTCCCCCCACTTCGAGTCATGGGTCGAGGTGGCGGTGAGCGCGCCGGGCCAGTGGCGGGCCCGAGCCTGCATGAAGGCATGGAACTCTTCGAGTGGGCAGTCGGGGTGCCCCGGGTCGGCGCCCACTTCGTTGGCCGCGAGGAACCGAGGGTACCGGTAGAAGGCGGTGTCCTCGACCCCCTTCGCAGCGACCGCGGGGCACCACTGCTGCCATCGGACCCGGAAGGAGCGGGACGTCCGCCCGGGGGGCCCGACCCCCCGCGCGCGCCACCGGCGCTCGAGCGCGTCGAGCTCCCGCTGGGCCCGGGGCCCGGCCGCCCGGCGACGCGCCTCCGCGAACGCGGCCCGGACCTGCCGACGGTCCTCGGCTCGCTCGCCTTCCACCCGCGCGTAGGTCCGGTAGATCGACAGTGCGGCGGTGAGCCGTACGAGGGCTCGGTCCAGCCCGGCCGGGTCGGGACGCCCGACGCGGCCCGCCGTCCCCCCCGCCAGGCGTCGAAGCAGCTCGGCGCGGTCGCCCGGGAACATCCGCTCTGCCACCTCGGCGCGGGCGCGGTAGGCGCCGTCGGCGAAGTTCCCCCGCGCGTCCGGGCACGCGCGGCGATACGCGGCGTCGAGCGCTCCCGCCCTGACCGGTTGGCTCAGCACGCCCGTGATCCGCGCGAGCGCGTCGTACCCGGTGGTCCCTGCGACCGGCCACTCGGTGGGGAGGGACTCGTCGCGCGCGAGGATCTTCTCGACCACGACGTACGGAGGGCGCCGACCGCCCCCCGCGTCCCGCAACGCCGCCCTCAGGCGCCGCAGGTACGCGAGCGGGTCGGCGAGACCGTCGACGTGATCCACGCGCACGGCCGCGACCCGACCGGCCCGGGCGGCGCGCAGGAGCCACCGGTGCGCGTAGGCGAACCCCGCCGGCTCGTCCGCGCGCACGCCGACGAGCTCCGCGACGTCGGCGAAGTGCCGGTAGTTGATCGCCCCGACGTCCCACGACGGGACGAGCCGGTACCACAGGTCGGCGAGCAGCGCGTCCCGCCGCGTCCGATCCGGGGGGGTCGACCCCCGATTCACCCGCTCCAGGAGCGCCCGCGCGCTCGGGACCAGGGCGCCGGGCCGGTTCTTCGGGGTCCGGCGCGCGCCCGGGCGGTTCCACGTGCGCCAGCGTCGCTCGAGCCGGGCCGAGCCGGGCAGGCGGGTCGTCCTCCAGCGGAGCCGGAGCCCGGCGCGCGTCCGCTCGAACGCCAACGCTCCGTCCCGGAACGCGTCGGGCAGCTCCCGGTCGAGCCAGGGAAGCACCACGGCGGCTCTTCCGTCCGGGGTCCGGTCCCAATCGATGTCGAAGATCGCGGCGTAGGGGGAGCCGGGCCCGCGCCGGAGGACGTCCCACCAGGCCCGGTTCTCCGGAACGCCGGCGACGTGGTTCGGCACGACGTCGAGCAGGAGCCGCATCCCGTGGCGGTCGAGCGCACGGCCCAACCGACGGAACCCCGCGGCCCCGCCTCGGGAAGGGTCGAGACGTCCGGGGTCGACGCCGTCGTAGCCGTGTGGGCTTCCCCGCCGGGCCGCGGTGATCGGCGAGAGGTAGACGGTATCGATCCCGAGGCGCGCTAGGTAAGGGACCCACCGACGGAGCCGATCGAAACCGAATCGCGCGGAGAGCTGGACCCGGTAGGTCGCGCCGGGCGCTGCGGCGTCCATCTAGATCCCGCGGACCCGGAGCTGTTCGCCCAAGGCGCGGAACTCCGACTCCTCCTCGGCCCGCAGCGAGGGGACCGCGCCGGCCGGGGCCCGAGCGGGGTGCAGGAGCTCGTAGTACCGGTTCTGGACCCGCGAGAAGTCGACCTCGATCCCCGGGCCCTGCGCGAGCTCCACGAGGTGACGGAGGCCCGCGAGCGTCCGGCCGTCCTCCGACCCGTCCACGTACGCGTCCATCAGCCGGTCGGCCGCGCGCGCCCAGGCATACCCGACCGACGCGACGTCCACCGAGAGGTTCGCGCGGGCGAGCTCCCGCAACCGGCCGCTTACCTCGTCCACGTCCGGCGGCGAACGCTCGAGCGCAGCGCGGATCCGCTCGTTGAGATACGACTCCGCGGCGATGCGCAGCGCGGGGGGCGCGGGGGTCTGCGACGCGGCAAGGTTCCGGAGGATGGGCGCGGTACTCTCGTAGATCCGGCGGAACGACGTCTCGACGCTGTCGCGCAGCGAGTCGAAGAGGAGCTCGACGATCTTCCGCTGCTCGTCCCGGAACAGGAGCCGGAGGGTGTAGGTCCCCTCGCCGAAGTGCTGGTCGACCCGCCGGATCGTCTCGGGGAGGTCCCCCCGGTCGAAGGCGTCGAGGAGCTCGAGGGACGTCGCCCGGAACGGCTCCTCCCCCTGGTACGGTCGCACCCCTCCGAAGAGATTGTGGCCAGCGAGGTAGAGGGCCCCGTACGTGAACCGCGCAGTGTCGAGGGTGACCTCCGAGCGCACGTCCGCCTGCCCGACCACGAGTCTCGCCGTCCCCGCGGAGGAGCTCTTCCGTTCGCCGCCGCGGACCGTATAGCAGAAGAGACGCGCGGTTTCCGGATACTCCTCGAAGAGCGAACTCAGCGCGTAGTGGGCGCAGACGTTGCGCAGCCCGATACGGACCGGGGCGACGCTCCGGGCGTAGACCGCGGCTCCGTCGCCGGTCTCGGAGCGATTGCTCGACGCCCGGGCGAGGTCGGCGAGGAACTCGGGCTCGTACGAGCCCCCGAGGGTCTCCTCGGCAAGCTGGATCGCCCGGCTCGCGAACTGGAGTACCTGCACGGTCTCGATCCCCCCGAGGTCGTCGAAGAACCACCCGCAGCTCGTGAACATCTCTCCGAGATTCCGTTCGATCTCGAGCAAGCGGAGCGCGCGGGTCCTTTCCTCGGGGCGGAGGGCGCGGCCCGCATGCCGGTCGAGGAAGGCGATCGCCTCGGGTTCGGACGAGGCGCCGAAGAGATCGACGTACTCGCGGCGGGTGGCCCCGGGGTCGGGAAAGAGCCGGGCGACCTCCCCGTCCGCGACGGGGCGGACGCGGTCGAGCAGGCGGTCGAGCGCCGCGCGGAGCGGGGTCCGCCACTTCTGGTTCCATCCCGGATGCAGCCCGCTGTTGCAGCCGCAATCCGCGCGCCACCGCTCGACACCGTGCGCGCAGCTCCAGGCGCTCGGCACGCGCAGCTCGACCTCGAACGCGGGCGGGTGCCGCTCGAGGAACTCGCCGTAGTTCGTGAGCGCGACGTCGGTTCGACCCTCGATCGCTCGCAGCGCGAACGCGAGGGCCATGTCCCCGTGCGGGTGGTGGTGGCCGTAGGTCTCTCCGTCCGTCGCGACGTGGGAGAGCTGAGCCTCGTCGCCGAGCCGGTCGTCGAACGCCCCCGCGAGCTTCGCGGCGAGCGCGCTCCCGTCGTGGAGGAGCCCGTGGAACGCGATATCGGCGGAGAGAGAGCCGTTGTAGAAGAACAGAGCCAGGCGGCGGCCGCTCGGGAGAGCGACCTCGTACGGGCGCGTCGTCGGGATGTCGCCGGACTCCGTGGCGGTCCACTCGCTGCCCGACATCGGGCGGAAGCGGATCGCCTGGTGTGGCGAGAGGACGGTGAAGCGGATCCCGGCGTCCGCGACCACCTCGAGCGTTTCCAGGTCCGCGGCCGTCTCGGGCAGCCAGAGTCCCTCGGGCGGCCGACCGAAACGGCGTGCGAAGTCCCGGATCCCCCAGACGACCTGCGTCTCTTTATCCCGACGGCTCGCGAGCGGAAGGATCGTGTGATGGTACGGCTGCGCCAACGCGGAACCGTGACCCGAGAACCGCTCCCGGCTCTCCCGGTCCGCCGCGAGGATGGCGAAGTAGACGTCCGGCGCGCGCCGCTCGAGCCAGCTGAGGAGCGTCGGTCCGACGTTGAAGCTGATCCGCGCATAGTTGTTCAGTATCCCGATGATGAACTGGTCCGAGTCGAGCACTCGCGACCAGCCGTTCGGTCGGTAGCACTCGGCGGTGATCCGCTCGTTCCAGTCGTGGTACGGCCGTGCGGAGTCTTGGATCTCGACCTCCTCCAGCCACGGGTTCTCGCGGGGGGGCTGGTAGAAGTGCCCATGGACGCAGACGTACCGTTCCATCGGTTCAGCGCCCTCCCGGCTCGACGTACCAGACGAACGACCACGGCATGAGGGGGACGACCGGCACGTGCCCGGGACGGATCTCCCGCGGCGCCGGGGCGCCGGGCCCCCCCCATCGCCGGGCGCTCGAGGCGATACGGCGGACAAGGCGCGTGGCGGTCACCGGACCCCGGGCTTCCGAAGCGCCCTCCGCGAACCGGAAGATGGCGAGCGACGCCGGCCGTCCGCCTCGGCGGCGGCGCTCGATCCAGAGGACCCGGGGATCGCGACGGTCCTGCCCGACCTCGCGGGGGCGGAGCCGCTCGCTCGGCACGCACGCGCGCCGCGCGGCGAAGAGGGCGCGGTGGAACTCGAGGAGGCGGCGCGGCTTGCCGGCCTCGCGGCAGCGCCACGTGAGCCGGGACCGCAGGAACGTCGCGCGCGCCTGTGGGTCCGGAGGTTCCCGCTCCCCGGGCGAGAGGGCGAGGTCGGCGCGTCGCCCGTGGCGGACCGCGCGGGCGAGTCGCGCGCCCTGGTGATCGGTAAAGTACTGGAACGGAGCGACCTCGCCGTACTCGCTCCCCATGAACAGGAGCGGAAGGAACGGGGCGAGCACCACCACGCCCGCGGCGAGCTTCTCCGCCTCGAACGGTACGCGACCCGTAAGCCGATCGCCGAACGGCCGGTTCCCGACCTGGTCGTGGTTCTGCGCGTAGACGACGAACCGCGTCGCCGGAATGTGGCCGGCCGGTCGCCCGTGGCGGCGTCCCCGAAACGCGGAGTACCGACCCGCCAGCGCGAAGCCGTCGACGAGCACTCGCCGCAGGTCCCCGACGCCGTCGAAATCGCGGAAGTAGCCGGAGCGCTCGCCCGTGAGCGCGACGTGGAGCGCGTGGTGGAAGTCGTCGTTCCACATCGCATCGAACCCGAGACCGCCCTTCTCCTCGGGCCACACGACGCGCGGGTCGTTGAGGGCGCTCTCGGCGATCAGCCATCGGGGCCGCCCCGTCCGGGCGCCGACCGCGTGCACGGCTCGGGTGAGCTCGGCGAAGAACGGCTCCGCGGTCGGGTCGATGACCGCGTGGACCGCGTCAACCCGGAATCCGTCCAGGTGCGCGACGTCGGCGAGCCACGTCGCGCTCTCCCGAAAGAAGCGACGGACCTCATCGCTCCCGGCCCCGTCGAAGTTGAGCGCCGGCCCCCACGGCGTCCGGTACCGGTCGGTGAAGTACGGTCCGAACCGTCCGAGGTGGTTCCCTTCCGGCCCCACGTGGTTATAGACGACGTCGAGCAGGAGGGCCAGGCCGTGCCCGTGGCAGGCGTCGCTGAGCCGCTGGAGCCCCGCGATCCCCCCGTAGAGATGATGGACCGCGAACGGGTAGACCCCGTCGTATCCCCAGTTCCTCCGACCGGGGAACTCGGAGACGGGGAGGAGCTCGATCGCCGTGACGCCGAGCCGGGAGAGCGCGGCAAGCCGGGCCGCAACCCCGTCGAACGTGCCCTCGCGGGAGAACGTTCCGACATGGAGCTCGTAGACCGCGAGCCGCTCGAGGGGGAGGCCGCGCCAGCCGCGGTCCGTCCACGCGAACGACCCGGTATCGACCGCGGTCGAGAGCCCGCCCACGCCGTCCGGCTGCGCGCGGGAGGCGGGGTCGGGTAAGGGCGGGCCGCCGTCCAGACGGAAGCCGTACCGAACCCCCGGCCGTATCCGGGTCGTCTCCAGGCCGAAGTACCCGCGACCGAGCGGCTCCATCGCGAGCGTCACGGCCACCGGCCGGGTGAGCGTGATCTGCGCCGACCCGGCCCCGGGGGCCCAGAGGACGCAGCGCGCGGCCCCCGAAGGGTCGAACGTAACGCCGAGAGGAGCCGTCGCGTCCGTGGCGCATCACCTCGGGGCCTGGAGGAAGAGCGCCCCGAGGGGCGGGAGCGAGAGCGACAGGGAGTACGGCCGGCCGTGCGCCCCCGTCGTCTCGGTGACGACTGCGGTGATCGTGCCGGCACCGCTCCCGCCGTACTCCAACCGGTCGCTGTTCTCGAGCAGGGACCAGCTGCCCTCGACCGGCACCCCGAGTCGGTAGGCGTCCCGGGGGACCGGCGTGAAGTTGAACACGGCGAGCACCGAGCGTCGCCCGTCGGCCGGACGGCGCAGGAAGGAGAGGACGGACTGCTGGTGGTCGGCGTGGTCCACCCATTCGAACCCGAAGGGCTCGGTGTCCCCCTCGTACAGCGCGGGGGTCGCCCGGTACATCCGATTGAGCGCCCGCACCCACGCGCAGATCCCCGCGTGCGAGGGCTCGTGGGCGAGGTGCCAGTCGAGGCTCGCGTCGTGGTTCCACTCGCGCTCCTGGGCGAACTCACCGCCCATGAAGACGAGCTTCTTCCCGGGCTGGGCGGCCTGGTAGGCGTAGAGGAGCCGGAGGTTCGCGAGCCGCTGCCAGGGATCGCCGGGCATGCGCGCCAGGAGCGAGCCCTTCCCGTAGACTACCTCATCGTGCGAGAGCGCGAGGACGAAATTCTCGGTGTAGGCGTAGACCATCCGGAACGTGAGCTCGTCCTGGTGGTACGGCCGGTGGATCGGGTCGCGGCGGAAGTACTCGAGGGTGTCGTGCATCCAGCCCATGTCCCACTTATAGCCGAAGCCGAGGCCCTGCATCGAGGTCGGGCGCGACACGTTCGGCCACGCGGTCGACTCCTCCGCGAACGTCTGGGTCCCCGGCGTAGAGCCATAGACCACTTCGTTGAGCCAGCGCAGGAACCGGAGGGCCTCCAGGTTCTCCCGGCCGCCGTGCTCGTTCGGCAGCCACTCGCCGGGCCGGCGCGAGTAGTCGAGATAGAGCATCGATGCCACCCCGTCGACCCGGAGCCCGTCCGCGTGGTAGCGGTCGAGCCAGAAGACCGCACTGCTACCGAGGAACGCGCGGACCTCGTTGCGCCCGTAGTTGAAGAGCATCGTGTGCCACTCCGGATGCCAGCCCTTTCTCGGGTCGTCGTGCTCGTAGAGGTGGGTCCCGTCGAAGTAGCTCAACGAGTGGCCGTCCGAAGGAAAGTGCGACGGGACCCAGTCGAGGATCACCCCGATCCCGGCGCGGTGGAGCGCATCGATGAGCTCCATCAGTCCCCCGGGCTCCCCGTAGCGCGCGGTCGGAGCGAAGAACGCGGTCGGCTCGTATCCCCACGAGCCGTAGAACGCGTGCTCGGCCAGCGGGAGGAACTCGACGTGGGTGAACCCCAGGTCGGTCACGTGGTCGATCAGCGGACCGGCAATCTCGCGGTACGTCAGTGAGCGGTTCTCTTCCTCGGGGACCCGCCGCCACGACCCGAGATGCACTTCGTAGATCGAGATCGGAGCGGCCCGGTCCGAGCGCGACTCGCGTTGAGCCATCCACTCCGCGTCCTGCCACGGGTGGGACGGCTCCCAGATGTACGAGGAGGTCGCGGGCGGGACCTCCGTCCGGAAGGCGAACGGGTCGGCCTTGTCGACCTCGTAGTCGCCGAGTCGCGAGCGGATCCGGTACTTGTACTTCTGCCCGGAGCGAGCGGCCGGCACGACCCCTTCGAAAACCCCAGACGAGCCGCGCGACTCGAGCCCGTCGACCCCGGCGGTCCAGTCATTGCACTCCCCGATCACGCTGACCGCTTCGGCGTTGGGCGCCCAGACGGCAAATCGCGTACCGTCGGGCGACGTCGCCCCGGCCGGGTGGGCTCCCAGCTTGTCGTAGAGCCGAAAGTGGGTCCCCTCGTTGAAGAGGTAGACGTCGAGGTCGGTGAAGGACGAGGCGAGGGTCCGATCAACCCGGGGAGCGAACCTTCGGCGACGAATGGGGGGACGCGGCGCTCCGTTCATCCGACATACCTTCGACGGCGCAGAGCATCCAGGGTACTAAGCAGTTCAGCCACTCGGGGGTTCCGCCGCAGCGTCGCGAGATCGATCCGGAAGCGCCGGGTGAAGTTCGCGCCGCGTTCGCCGGGCACGTTCTGCGGGCGGGTCTCGCCCCAGAGGTCCTCCGTGTTCACGACGACGAAGCGCGCGGGGCTGCGGGCCAGTCGCTCGGTCGCGAGTCGAAACGCCTCCGACGCCGGGACGTTCGTCGGGGGAAACCCGTCGCCGAGCGCGGGTGGCCGGCCCGCGCGGACACGTTCTACCCAGTAGCCCGCGAACGGAAGATGGTCGTGGGTGTTGAGGCTGGCTGTGCACTCGCGCGGGATCGCGCGGGGACGGCCCGGTCCATCCCACTCAAGCTCGGCGACGTAGAGGGCGAGCAGTCCCCTTCGGCGGAGCTCGCTCCGCAAACCCGGAGGAACCGTCCCGAGGTCCTCGCCCACGACGATGGCGTTCGCCCGCGCGGCTTCCGCAAGCAGCACCGCGTAGAGGTCTCGCGCCGGAAACCGGACGTAGGCACCCGCACGGGGTGCTGCCCCCGCCGGGATCCAGAACAGTCGGTGGAAGCCCAACACGTGATCGATCCGAAGGAGTCCCGCGACCTCGAACTGGTGGCGGAGGGCGTCGGCGAACGGGCGGTAGCCCGAGTTCCGCAGTCGATCCGGGTCGAACGACGGAATGTTCCAGTCCTGCCCTCGCGGCACGCCGGGATCCGGCGGCGACCCGATCCGGATCCCGCTCGCATACGACCGAGCCTCCCTCTGCACGTCGAAGCCACGCGGGTGGGTACCGAGCGGCAGGTCGAGACCGAGGATGACCCCCCGCCGCCTCAGACGGCGCTCGACCTGCCTCAGCTGCTCGTCGACGAGCCACTGGGCGAAACGGTGGTACGCCGCGCCCCGGGCCGGATCCGACTCCCCCGATGCCCGGAACCGTGCGTAATCGTCCACCCCCGGCGTAGTCTCCAAAAACCGGCGGAACGCCCTCCGGCGGCTGAGCGGCGCCCGGACGAACTCGTCGAGCATCTGCTCGACGACCCCGCGCTTGAGCCGGGCCACCGACCGAAAGTCGACCGACTCCCGACGCTCGAGGCGGGCGACCCGCTCGCGGAACCGACGGCCCTGAACCCGATGTCGAAGGCTCTTCGACCGGCGGAACTCCGGGGTTCGCGTTGGGTCGAGGTAGACCTCGTTCCAGAACCGGTGGCTCACTGGGCGGTAGGGGCTCGGCTCGTAGGGGCGATCGAGGAAGGCGGGCAACAACGGCAGCGTGACCACGAGGGTCGCCCCGTACCTCGCCGCCCACACCCCGAGCGCCTCGAGCGAGCGCAGGTCCCCGCAGCCCCACGTCCCGCGGTCTCGGAGCGCGTAGATCGGTGCGAAGATTCCCCAACGTCGTCCGCCCGGCGGAGGCGCAAGCCGGCGAGGTCCCACGATAAGACAGGCGTCCCGCTCTCGCTGCCCATAGCGGAGCCGCAGTTCGTGTACGCCGGCCGCGAGGGGGGGCCGGAACGTGATCGCGCCCGCGCGCCGCACCGGTATTGCCCGCCAGGTGGGGTGGCCCTCGCGACGCACTGCGGCTCCCGTGAGGGTCCTCCCCGACCACCGACCGAGGGCGACTCCGCGACAGGGGGACGGTCCGGAGCGGAGGATCAGGGTAGAGCCAGCCGCGCGGTCCCGTCGGCGCCGGTCGCCCGGCGAGCCCTTCGCGGCCGCCGAGCCGCGCCGCATCGGGACCCCCCGTGCACGCAGGATTCGTCGCAGCGTGGGCATGAGGGGCGTTCGGGTCCGACCGAGTGCGTCCCGGTACGACGTCAGGATCCCGTACCGTCGCGCGAGCGCGAGGGGCGGTCCCGAGCTCCCGACCGCCATCGCGGCTATCCGTCCGAGATCAACAGGTGCGCGAGCCCGCGCAGCGGGACCGGGAGCCACGCGGGGCGGTTCGAGAGCTCGTAGCCGACCTCGTAAATCGCCTTCTCGAGCATGTAGGCCCCGAGCAGGCATCGGAACTCGTCCGGGTCCTTAGGTAGGAACCGGCTCGAGTCCGCGGATTCTCGGTACCCCCGCAGGAACTCGGCCGAGCATCCCGCCACCCAGAGGTCCGCGATCGCCTGCACCTCGTCCGCCGCGGTCGGGGCGGAGTCGTTCGGGAGCGGGATGTCCCGTACCGCGATCCGCGCCGCGTAGTCGAACGATCGCAGCATGCCGGCCACGTCACGCAGCGCCGACCGCTTGAGCCGTCGCTCGGTCACGGGTCGGAGTGGCTCGCCTTCGAGGTCGATGATCACAAAGTCCTTCCCGGTCCACAGCACCTGGCCCAAGTGGTAGTCCCCGTGGATGCGGATCCTCTCGCCCGACAGGCGCCGCTCGAGAAGCCGACGGAACCGCCGGTCGATCGCCTCTTCCTGCCCGAGGATGTCGTCGACGAGGGGGCGGGTCGCCGCGGGCAGTCGCCCGCGCGTCTCGCGCATCCGGCCGAGCACTTGCTGCCGCTGGGTCTGCATCGTCTGGTAGATCGAACGGGCGTACATCTGGTCGAACGGCTCGGGGGCGAACCCCGGGTCGAGCGCGTCGCTCGCGAGCGCCCGATGGAACTCGGCGGTCCGTTGGCCGAGTCGGCGGACCACCTCCAGGTGCCCTCCGATCAGCTCGGCCGCAATCGGCAACGGGGCCGCGGCGAGGAGACGGAGACGGCTCGCCTCCTCCGGCGGGCGGACCCCGCCGGAGAACTGCGCGCGGGCCCGGTCGAAGTAGGACCTCAGGTGGTCGAGCGTGAGTCCCCACGCGTCCCCCTCGTTGGGCTCGAACCGGTGGAGAGTGGCGAGTGTGCAACGCTCGCCTCGGGCGGTCCGCAGTTCGACGAACCCGGCGAGAGGGGCGACCGGCGACGGACCGTGGCGGAGCAGGAACTCGCCCAGCTCCGTCTCGGGGTTCGGCCCCGCCTCCACGACACGGAAGAGCTTCAGCACGTACCGGTCCCCGATCCTAGCCGACGAGTTGGACTGCTCTCCGCCGACCGGGAGCACGGGCAACTTCTCGACCAACGCCTCGTCATCCCCGCGGAACGCCGAGGTTCGGACGGCCACGATCTCCTCCCCTCGGCCGTGCTTCCTGCGGCTCCGGGCGATCCGCCCGACCAAGCGACGGACGAACTCAGTATCCTGCGCCACGTCGTGGAGGAGGTGTTCGGCGGCGCCGTGCCCCGGTCGGAACGCGGCGAGGACGTGGGCCGGGGTTCCCTGGCCGAGCGTCGCCGGCGGCTCGGCGGCGGCGAACGCGACCGGCAGTAGATAGGTCTGCGGCTCCGCGTCCGCGAAGCGGACCTCGACGAGCAACAGCCGGGCGCTCGAGCCGTCGCTCCCAAGCGGGAGGGTCGCGGTCCAGCGCACCGACTCGATCGCGAGCCCCTTCCCGCGGAACCAGCGACACGCTCCCAGGTAGGTCGGGAGAAACTGCTCGATCCGCTCCCGCACCCGCGGGCGTTCGATCGCGCTCCAATCCCCCTCCTCGGCGAGGACGAGCGACTCGGGCGAGGCGGTCGGTTGCGTCGCCCCCGCGACGATCGGCGGCTCGAGCCGAAACCACAGGAACGCGTACGGGCCGAGGGAGAGCCGATACGGCGCGTCGGAGATCGCCGGGAACCGCGTGTACCCGAACATCTCGACCGGCGACGCCTCCCGGAACGCTTTCAGGTCGAGGTCGACCAGTTGCGTCAGGTGGGAGAGGTTCGCGACGACGAGAATCTGTTGGCCCTCGTAGCTTCGGATGTACGCGAGGATGCGTGAGTTCTCCGGATACAGGAAGGTGATGTCGCCGCGGCCCAGGACCCGGGTCTGGCGCCGGAGAGCGATCAGCCGCTTCATGTGCCAGAGGAGAGAGGTGGGGTTCGCTTGCTGCGCTTCGACGTTCAGGGCCTCGTAGTGGTACTCGGGATCGATCACGACGGGCAGGAAGAGGCGCTGGGGGTTCGCCCGGGAGAATCCCGCGTTGCGGTCGGGACTCCACTGCATCGGTGTGCGCACCCCGTTCCGGTCGCCGAGGTAGATGTTGTCGCCCATGCCGATCTCGTCCCCGTAGTAGAGCACCGGCGTGCCGGGCAGCGAGAACAGGAGGCCGTTCATCAGCTCGATGAGCCGACGATCGTTGTTGAGGAGCGGCGCGAGGCGACGGCGGATCCCGAGGTTGACGCGCATCCGCGAGTCGTGCGCGTACATCCGGTACATGTAATCGCGCTCCTCGTCGGAGACCATCTCGAGCGTGAGCTCGTCGTGATTGCGCAGGAACAAGAGCCACTGGCAATCCTGTGGGATCTTGGGGGTCTGGTTCAGTACGTCCACGATCGGGAACCGACTGCCCATCCGCACGGCCATGAACAGCCGCGGCATCAGGGGGAAGTGGAACGCCGTGTGGCACTCGTCGCCCCGGCCGCTCCCAAAGTACGCCGCGGCGTCCTCGGGCCACTGGTTCGCCTCGGCGAGGATCATGCGACCGGGAAAGCGCTCGTCGACGTGCGCTCGGAGCGCCTTCAGGAAGGCGTGCGTCTCGGGTAGATTCTCGCAGCTCGTCCCCTCCCGTTCGTAAAGGTACGGCACGGCGTCGAGCCGGAGTCCGTCGACGCCGAGCTCGAGCCAGAAATCGATCGCACGGTGGATCGCCCGACCGACCGCGGGGTTGTCGTAGTTGAGATCGGGCTGGTGGTTGTAGAAACGGTGCCAGTAGTACGCCTTCGCGACCGGGTCCCAGGTCCAGTTGGACGGCTCGAAGTCCTTGAAGATGACTCGGGCTCCTGGGAACTTGTCCGGGGTGTCGCTCCAGACATAGAAGTCGCGCTCGGTTGATCCGACCGGTGCTCGCCGGGCGCGCTGGAACCAGGGGTGCTGGTCGGACGTGTGGTTGACGACGAGCTCGGTCACGACCCGCAAGCCGCGGGCATGCGCCGCGCGAAGGAACGTGCGGAAGTTCGCGAGCGAGCCGTAGCTCGGATGGATGTCGGTGTAGTCGCTGATGTCGTAGCCGTCGTCACGGAGCGGCGACGGGTAGAACGGGAGGAGCCAGAGGGTCGTCACTCCGAGGTCCCGCAGGTAGTCGAGCTTGCCCGTGAGCCCCGGAAAATCGCCCGTCCCGTCGACCGTGCTGTCCGCGAAGGCGCGCACGTGCAGCTCGTAGAAGATGGCGTCCTTGTACCAGGTCAGGTCGACCGGGAGGTCGCTCCCTCCGTTCCGCCCGCCGACACCCGCGTTCGGCATGCTAGGTCGTCCTCGGGAGAGCCGGAGCTGTGGCCGAGGTGCGGACGACGTGCAGGACATGCGCCGGCCATCGGGTCGGGTCGAGCCGGATGAAATTGTGCGGTCCGCGCCAACGGTAGACCTCGTCGCTGAGGAGATCGTGCACCTCGAACAGTTCCCCCGGGGCGACACCGAGCTCCCCGAGATCGAGCGACGTCCATCCCGATTGGGTCTCGCTGGGGTCGAGGTTCGTGACGACCAGGATCACGTCGGACCGATCGGATGTGCGCCGGCTGAAGGCGAGGAGCGCGTCGTTGTCGACCCCGTGAAAGACGGGCGGCCGGCCGCCACGGAGTGCGGGGTGCGCCCGTCGGATCCGGTTGACCCGACGGACCTCGGGCGCGATGCTCGCGGGGGCGTCGATCGGCCAATGTCGCACCTCGAACTTCTCCGAGTTCCGGTACTCCTCGAGACCGGGGGAGAGCGGAACGTGCTCGCGGAGCTCGTACGCGGGTCCGTAGATCCCGTAGTGCGATGCGAGCGTCGCAGCGAGGACGAGCCGATGGAGGAACACCGAGCGCTGGCCGGCATGGAATTGCGGAGTGAGGATGTCCGGGGTGTTCGGCCAGAGATGCGGCCGGAAGATCTCACCGACGCTGCCGCTCGAGAGCTCGCGAAAGTACTGCTCGAGCTCGAACTTCCCCGTGCGCCAGGCGAAGTAGGTGTAGGAGTGCGTGAACCCGACCTTCGCGAGGTGATACATCACGCTCGGCCGTGTGAACGCCTCGGCGAGAAACAGAACGTCCGGATGTTCCCGGCGGACCTCCCCAATCAGCCATCGCCAGAACTCGAACGGCTTCGTGTGCGGGTTGTCGACCCGGAACCAGCGCACGCCCTCCGCGACCCAGAATTCGACGACCTCCTTCAGCGCGGCCCACAGCGAAGGGGCGTCCCGGCTCGTGAAGTCGATCGGATAGACATCGTCGTACCGCTTCGGGGGATTCTCCGCCGGCCGGATCGAGCCGTCCGGCAGATGCCGGAACCACTCGGGGTGCTCGTGGACCCACGGGTGGTCCGGCGAGCATTGGAAGGCGAGGTCGAGCGCGACCGCGAGGCCGAGACGGTTCGCCTCCGCGACGGTCTGACGAAACTCGGCGAGGTCTCCGAGCTCCGGGTGCACGGCCGTGTGACCGCCGTCGGTGGATCCGATCGCCCACGGGCTGCCCGGCGCCCCCGGGGGGGCGGGGACCGTATTGTTCGGCCCGCGCCGGTGGGTTCGCCCGATCGGGTGGATCGGTGGCAGGTACACGACATCGAACCCGAGGTCGGCGATGTACGGGAGACGGGCCCGGAGGTCCCGGAACGTGCCGTGTCGCCCCGGTACCGCGCTGGTCGACCGGGGGAAGAGCTCGTACCACGCACTGTGCTGGGCCGGCAACGGATCGACGAGCACGCGCAGCGGCGCCGCGGACCGACCCACGCCGCTTGGGTCAGGATGGTCCCTCAGGATCGCCTCGGGACCGGAGTCGCGGGCGAGCTGGATCGCCTGGGCGAGCTCTGTGCCCGCGGTCTGGTGGAGGGCGTCGGCCCGGCTGCGGAGCGACGCTCCCGCCGCCCCGCGTACATACCGCCCGATCGAACGGAGGATGTGCGATCCTTCTTCGAGGTCCAGGGCGGTGACGGAGCCGGCCCCGACCCGGCGCTCGAGCAGCGTCCGCCAGGTGAGATACGGGTCGACCCATCCCTCGACTTCGTATCGGTACTCGCCCGCCTCGGGCACGAGGAACTCCCCGCGCCAGCGGTCATTCCCGATCGGCTCCATCGGGTGTCGCTCCCAGCTCCGAGCGCCGGTGCGTCGCCAACGCACGCTTGCCCGGACCCCGGCGATCCCCTCGGCAAAGACGGTCGCGAGCACTTCGACCGACTCGCCCGCCACGCGGCGAATCGGTACCCGCCCCTCGTCCACGCACGGCGAGACCTCCTCCACGGCGATGCGTGGGGCTGCCGGACGGGAGACCATCGTTCAGTCACGCCGGCACACGAAACATCCAAGCCGAGGAGTCCAGCGCCGCGTGGCCGACCATCCGGGTGCGGCTGAAAGCATTTGCTCTGCTCGGCGCTCGACGGTTTCCTGGTCGCGCGGGCCGCCTCGGGACCGTTCCCTCGCACGGGCACCGGATCGCGACGGCCCGCGAAAGGGCCGGGCGAATGGCCTTCGAGACCGCGTCGCGCGCGGCGGGTGGGCTGCGACGATGTCGCGAGCGCGGCCCAGGCCGATCGAACGGAGCCACGTCGGAGGTTCATCGCGATGCTCGTCGGCGGAACGTGCGGGTCCGATGGACCCGTGCCCGGGAAGTGGGCCGACTTCGGTCCGCCAATCCTATCTCCGCGACGGCTGTGTCGGGACGGGGCGCAGATGACGGGATCGCCGGGACGAGCCGGACACGCCGGACCGGAGTAGAAGACCGAGTGCCGACCCCCGAGCCCCCCCTGCACCCGCTGGCTGGGGTCGTAACGCCCCTCGGCCTTCCCGGGTCCGTGCGTGCCTGCCTCTTCGACCTCGACGGGGTGCTGACACGCACGGCCGAGCTGCACGCGGCGGCGTGGAAGCAGATGTTCGACGACTTCCTGCGAGGTCGAGCGGCGCAGGCGGGGACGCTGTTCGTGCCGTTCGACCTCAAGACTGACTACGACAACTATCTCGACGGCAAGCCCCGCTCCGACGGGGTGCGCTCGTTCCTCACCGCGCGCCGGATCGTTCTCCCCGACGGAACCCCCGACGACCCGCCCACGGCCGAGACCGTCGCCGGCCTTGGTAACCGAAAGAATCAGCTCGTCCTCCAACTGATCCGCCAGACCGGGGTACGGACCTACGAGGGATCGGTCCGTTACGTGAGAGCCGCGCGGGCCCGGGGGCTCCCGTGCGCGGTGGTCTCCTCCAGCACGAACTGCCGAGAGGTGCTCCGTTCGGCCGGCATCCAAAGCCTTTTCGACGTCACGATCGACGGGGTCGTCGCCCGACGGGAACTCCTGAAGGGAAAGCCGGCCCCCGACACCTACCTTGCGGCGGCTCGCGAGCTGCGCGTGGGGCCCGACGCGGCCGTAGTGTACGAGGACGCCCTCGCGGGCGTGGAAGCCGGCCGAGCGGGCCACTTCGCGTTCGTGGTCGGGGTCGATCGGGTCGGCCAGGCCGCGGCGCTCCGGCTCCACGGGGCCGATGTGGTCGTCACCGATCTCGCGGAGCTCTTGACCCCGCCATGATCGGCCACCCGTTCTACCGGGAGATCGACCCCTGGAAGGTGCGCGAGAGCGGGCTCGATCTCTCGGTGCTGCCTCAGAGCGAGTCGATCTTTGCCCTCTCCAACGGACACATCGGACTTCGGGCGAACCTCGACGAGGGAGAGCCCCACGGGATCCCCGGAACTTACCTGAACGGTTTCTACGATCTGCGCCCGCTGCCGCAGGCCGAGAGCGGCTTCGGCTATCCCGAGACGGCCGACACCCTCGTCAACGTGACCAACGGAAAGGTCATCCGGCTGCTCGTCAACGATGAGCCGTTCGACGTCCGCTACGGAGAGCTTCGGACGCACCGGCGGACCCTCGACCTACGCGCGGGCGTGCTCGAGCGGGAGGCCGTGTGGGTCTCCCCCGCGGGTACGGCCGTTCGCGTCCGCTCGACCCGACTCGTCTCGCTGCAGCAGCGGGCCGTCGCCGCGATCCGCTACCGCGTGCAGCCGGTCGATTCGACCGTCCGGGTGGTGCTGCAGTCCGAGCTGGTGACGAACGAGGCGTTGCCGGCGCCCGACGCCGACCCTCGTAGCACGCCGACCGTCCCATTGCCGCTGCGTTCGGAGCTCGTGCGACGAGACGGGAACAAGGTCGTGATGGTCCACTCCACGCAGCGCAGCGGGCTCCGCATGGCCGCGGCGATGGACCACGAGCTGAAGGGTCCGCGCAACATGGCCACCTCGAGCGAGTCCGACCCGGACCTCGGACGGGTCATCGTCACGGCCGAGCTGGCGCCGGACCAGACGCTCGAGCTCGTCAAGTTCCTTGCGTACGGTTGGTCGAGCCAGCGATCGGTGCCCGCAGTCCGGGACCAGGTCGAAGGGGCGCTGGCCGAGGCGCTCCGCACCGGATGGCACGGACTCGTCGCCCAGCAACGCGCCGGTCTCGATCGCTTCTGGGACCAGGCCGACGTCGAGCTCGACGGGGACGACGAGGTCCAGCAGGCGCTCCGCTTCGGGCTCTTCCACACGTACCAGGCCGCCGCCCGGGCCGAGGACCGTCCGATCCCCGCGAAGGGCCTGACCGGCCCCGGGTACGAAGGCCACACGTTCTGGGACATGGAGACGTTCGTCCTGCACGCGCTCACGTACACGCAGCCGTCCCTCGTGCCGTCAGCGCTCCGCTGGCGGCAGGCGACCCTGGGTCTCGCCCGGGAACGAGCGGAATTGCTCGGCCTAGAGGGCGCCGCGTTCCCGTGGCGCACGATCCGGGGCCACGAGTGCTCCGGCTACTGGCCCGCCGGGACCGCGGCGTTCCACATCAACGCCGACATCGCCGACGCGGTCGTGCGGTACTGCGACGCGACCGTCGATCCCGACTTCGAGCGGGACCACGGGCTCGAACTCCTGGTGGAGACGGCACGGCTCTGGGCGTCCCTCGGGGCTTACGATGTCGAGGGCCGATTCCGCATCGACGGCGTCACGGGCCCCAACGAGTACAGCGCGCTCTCGGACAACAACGTCTACACGAACCTGATGGCGCAGCACAACTTGCGGGCCGCTGCGGCGGCGGCGCAACGCCATCCCACGCGCGCACGGACGCTCCGGGTCGGGCCGGCGGAGACCGCGGGCTGGCTCCGGGCGGCGGGCGCGATGACCGTCCCGTACGATCCGACCCTCGGCGTCCACCCGCAGTCCGAGCGGTTCACCCTCCACCAACGATGGGACTTCGATCGGACCGCAGCGGATCAGTACCCGCTCCTGCTGCACTTTCCCTACTTCCATCTCTATCGCAAGCAGGTCGTCAAGCAGGCGGACCTCGTGCTGGCCCTGCACCTGCGGGGTGAGTCGTTCACGGCCGCGGAGAAGCGGCGCGACTTCGAGTACTACGAGGCCCTGACGGTACGCGACTCTTCTCTCTCGGCGTGCACGCAGGCGATCATCGCCGCCGAGGTCGGCCAGCCCGACCTCGCCTACGACTATCTCGCCGAATCGGCACTGATCGATCTGGACGATGTGGAGCACAACGTCCGGGACGGCGTGCACATTGCGGCGCTCGCCGGCGGCTGGCTCGCGGCCGTCGCCGGGCTGGGAGGGATGCGGGTGTTCGGCGGGGAGATCCGCTTCGCCCCTCGGTTGCCGAGGGGGATCACCCGACTCACCTTCCGGCTCACGTTCCAAGGGAGCGCCCTCGAGACGACGCTCCGCGGCGGACACGTGCGGTACCGGCTCTTGGACGGCCCCCCGATCTCGATCTGGCACCACGGCCGGAAGGCACGGATCGGAGCGCGCACGGTCTCCCTTCCGGTCCCCCGCCTCCCCGCGTTGCCCCGACCGACCCAACCCAAGGGTCGCGCGCCGGCTCGACGACGACCGGCCTCTCGGCGCCGGCGGGCACGGGCCGGACGCGCGGCGAGCCGGCGCCCCCCCCGCACCGGACCTCGGAGTAGTCCCCCATCCAGATCGGGACAGGCTCGCGGGGATTCGAAGAACTAGTGAATCGAGTCCGCCGAACAACACGGAACGGATCGTCCCAAGGCTCGACACTCTGATTAGCAGGCCGGCACTCGACGGCCGAGGTCCACCCATGGCCGGAAAGGGGACCGGCGCAGATCGATCCCACCGGGCCACCTCGCCCGAGTTCGAAGCGTGGGAGGACTGGTACCGTCGTCAGGATTACCAGGGTATGCCGTGGTACTCTCCGAGGCCCTCGCCTTGGCTCGTGCGCGCAGTCCGGGAACAGCAACTCCCTCGCCACGTCCGGTTACTCGACGTCGGCTGCGGGACCGGCACGAACGTCATCTGGCTGAGCCGACGCGGATTCCGAGCGGCGGGGGTGGATGTTTCGCCCACCGCGATCGAGGTCGCCGCAGCGCGGGCGAGGCGCGCGGGCGTGGAGGTGGACCTTCGCGTCGCGAGCGCGGACCAACTTCCGTTCGGTCGCGCGAGCTTCGGGGCGGCCCTGGACACGGGATGCTTCCACTCGATCCCCCTGCGGCTCCGCGAGCCGTACGCCAGGGAACTCGCGCGCGTACTTCGTCCCGACGCGCGTTTCCTCCTGACGTGGATTCCCCGGGAGGTGCGAACGGCGCTCGGACCCCCCCACCGTCCTTCTCTCGCCGAGGTCGCCAACGCCTGGGAGCCCTGGTTCGTCTTCGCCACGGTCGAATGGCACGCCTCCGGCACGCCGGAAGCTTGGAAGGTCTTGCAGGAGCGCATGGGGAGGTGCACCGCGCTCCTCGTCCGACGGAGGGGGCGACAGCCCGCCCCCTCCTAACGAGGATCCCGGGGAGCGATGCCAGGGGGGTCGCCGTCACGCGCCGGATCGGGACGGGCCGGCCGGATTCGAATCGGTCCCGGCCACCCAGAATTCCGCAGCAGGCTTCCGCTCGTAGGGCCTTAAGCAGCGGTGCCGACTGACCTCGATGTGGCGGGACGGGCGGACCGGGTCACCGGAAGGACCGTTTACCGACAGGGCCGATTTGAGGTTCGCGAGCTCCGCTGGCACCGCCCCGGCGAACGGACCCTCCGGTTCCCTCTCCTCCGTTCGCCGTCCTTCTCGTGCGTGGTGGCCGTCACGGAGGACCGCCGGGCAGTCCTGGTCGAGAACCTCCACCCCGTTCCTGGCTTGCACCTGCTGGAGATCCCCGGGGGCCGGATCGAGCCGGGAGAGACACCGCTGGCCGCGGCCCGACGGGAACTCCAGGAAGAGACCGGCTGGACCGCCCGGACCCTACGTCCGTTGGGCCGGTACTTTCCGAACCCGCACTGGGGGACGTACGAGGGCCACTTCTTCCTCGGGGAGCGGTTGACCCCCGGGGCGGCGAAGCCCGACCCGGGCGAGTCGGTCCGACCCCGGCTGATCGCGCTCGCGGACGTCTATCGTCGAGTGCACCGAGGACGGTTGCGGGGAGGAAGCACCCTCGTCGGCCTGTCCCTGGCCGAGCCGGTCTTCCGGAGCCGTGGCTGGCTGTCCTAGGACCGGGCCCGCCGGGATTCGTACTCTTGTGACCTGAACAGCGCCGGTTCCTACGGGCTACGGGGGAGCGGGTGGTCTGCTTCCTCGTGAGCTGAGCTCGCTTCTCCTCGAAGATCTCTCCCTGGGTCCGGGCCAACTCGAGCGTCGTCGTTATATCT
>JBOGRO010000012.1:0-40356 GCA_050749465.1 Thermoplasmata archaeon
GCCCTCGGGCGGGGTGCTGACGGTGACGGGCGCGGCGAGGTCGGTGTCGATCACGGTGTCGCCCACGAAGTCGAGCAACGGGCTGTCGACCCTGGCGTACGAGCTGATCGGGCTGTTCGTGGCGCTCACCGTGATCTTCCTGATCACGTCGCTCTACTTCGCGCGCCGCAAGCCGCCGACGACGGCCCCCCCGCAGAGCTGGCAGGGGTCCGGGACCGGGACTAGCACCACGACCACTGGGGAGTCGACCGAGCCGTCGACGACCCCTCCACCGTCCTAGTGCGGGTAGGTAGCTTCGAGGTCCAACCCTTTCTTCCCTTTTCTTTCTCTCAGGTCGAGGAACAACCCTACGCGGGCTGGCGCGCCCGCTCGGACACACGTGTGGCTCCGGGAGGGCCCTCAGAGGAGCGGCAGCGCGCCGGTGACGGCGTCGATCTCCGACGCGGGCGCGGGTCCCAGTCCGAGGCAGGTCCGGGTTCCGGGCGGAACCTCGGTCAATCCGGCGTCTTCGACCCAGACCGTCGGGATGCGGTGGCCCCGTGCCGTCCGCTCGAGCCCCTCGAGGTCGGCGAGTGTCGGGACCTCGAGGGCGATCTTGCGTTGTCCCTCGGCGAGCCAGGTGTCCAGAGCGGCCCGGCCGTGGCGCTCGGCGAGCCGGGTGAGCAGGACGGCGGCGTGCGCGATCTGGACGGCCGCCTTCCCCGGAGTCAATCGGAGTTCGCCGCGGAGGACGAGGACCATCTTGTAGGTGCCCCGCTCCGCTCCGCTACGTGGCATACTCGGCCTCCCGGTGTTGCCGGATCTCGTCCCGTCGGGCCCGCAACCGCTCGAGCTCGTCTTTCAGCCGAGCTTGCTCCTCCTCAGGAGCCGCCCGAGTTCCGAGCGCGTGGAGGATACGGCGCTCCTCCCGGCCGAGCTCCTCGAGCTCCCGGGTGAGCTCCCACGCTCCCTCTTCGCCGGTGGCGGGAGACTCGCCCGGAGCCGCGGGCGGTTCGCTCCGGAACGCCCCCCGGGCCCACGCCGCGACCAGGGCCACCACGGTGACCCCGGCGAGTACGGCTTCGAGGACCGGGTCGGTCCAATACGCCTGGAACCCGCTCGGCGCCCCGACGAGCAGCCCGTACCCCACGAGCACCGTCAGGACCACGCTCAGCACGAAGGAGAGCGTCGCGGTCTCGAGCAGGCGGAGCGTCGCGCTCGGTCCCCGAATTCGCCACTCCGGGAACGTCGCCCGGGTGACGGCGTACCCGGGGACGAAGAAGATCAAGAGGAACGCCGCGGCCGACTCCGGATAGTTCAGCCCGACCATCGACCCGCGTGCCGCCTCACTCCGGCGGCACGTCGCCCTGAGCGAACTGCTTTTCGAGCTGTCGGCGCAAGCGCCGATTCGAGACGAGGCCGTGGGCCGCCTTGCGCGTTGTCTCGTAATGCTTCAGCAGCGCGCGGACCTCCTGCGTCCGCTGGCCGCTCCCGCGGGCGATCCGGTGGATCCGGTCGCCCTTGATCAGCGCGGAATTGTCGAGCTCCTCGCCGGTCATCGAGTCGAGGATCGTGCGGAACCGCTGCATCCGGACCTGGGTGGCGTCGAGCTGCTTCTCGTCGACCTTGGCGGCGGAGAGGCCGGGGACCATCGACATCAGCTTTGAGAACGGGCCCATCTCCCCGAGCGACGCGAGCTGGGTCCGCATATCGCGCAGGGAGAACCGGCCGCCCATGAGGTTCTTCGCCGCCGCCTCGGCGGCCTCCTTGTTCGTCAGCTCCTCGAAGCGCTCGAGGAGGGTCTGGATATCCCCCATCCCGAGGAGCCGCGAGACGAAGCGGGTCGGCTCGAATCGTTCGAGCTCATCGAGGTGCTCCCCCGTGCCAATGAAGAGGATCGGAGCGCCGCTCGCGGCGACCGCGGAGAGCGCGCCGCCCCCCTTCGCGGACCCGTCTAGCTTCGTCAGGATAACGCCAGTAAGGCCCACCGCCTGGTGGAACGCCTCGGCGCTGCGGCCCGCGCTCTGCCCCATCGCCGCGTCCAGGACGAGGAGCGTCTCGTCCGGCGCGAGGGCGGTGCGGACCCGCTTCAGCTCCTCGATGAGCGCGTGGTCGATGCCGCTGCGGCCGGCCGTGTCGACGATCACCGCAAGGTGGGGCGGGAACCGCGCGAGCGCCTCCCGCACGATCTCCTCCGCCTTCGGCTCGGCGCGGTTGGCGTAGAACTCGGCGCCGACCTTCTTCGCGAGTTGCTCGAGCTGGTCGATCGCCGCCGGACGGTGGACGTCCGCGGCGACGAGTCCGACCCGCACTCCCTTCTTCTGGAAGTAGCGCGCGAGCTTCGCCGCGGTGGTCGTCTTCCCCTGCCCGAAGAGGCCCGCAAGGAGGATCTTCTTCGGCTTCAGCTCGAAGGCTCGTTCCGCCCCGAGGATCCGCCGGACCTCCTCGTAGATGATCCGGATCAGGAAGTCGCGCAGGCTCGCCCCGGCGGGGGGCTTCTCGTCGGTCGCGCGCTTCCGCACTCGTTGGGTGAGGTCCAGCGCGAGCTGGACGTTCACGTCCGCCTGAAGCAGCGCCCGCTGGATGTCGCGGACGACCTCGGCGAGGAGCGCGGCGTCGACGGTCGAACCCCGCGCGATCTTCTGGAGCACGCCGCGGAGCGACTTCCCGAGCGCGTCGAGCACCATCGTTCCACCGTCCGTCCGAGGTTCCGGGAGGGAGGAGCCCCCCCTCTATAGCTTACGGTGGGGCGCCCCCGTCGCGTCGGTGGGCCGGCCGTCAAAAGCCATTCGAGCAAGGCTCTTAACAAACAGCGCCGCTTCTTCCGTCGGTTCTATGAGCGCAGCGGCTCCGGTCCCTCCCCAGGCCCCTCCACCGAAGCTGAACCCGGTGCGCGTCCCGATCCCCGAGGAGCCGGTCGCAGCGCGGACGAGCGACTTCCGCGAAGTCCTTCATGCGTACTCCAAGGAGGACGCGGTCCTCGAGGCCAAGCGCTGCATCCAGTGCCACCGGCCCTGGTGCGTCGAGGCGTGCCCGATCGACCAGGATGCGCGCGAGTACATCCGACTCATCGCAATCGAGGATTTCGACGGCGCGGCCCGCGTGACCCTCCGGGAGGACCCGCTCTCGACCTCCCTCTGCAAGGTCTGCTACCACTACTGCGAGGACGCGTGTGTCGTCAAGAAGAAGGGGATCCCGATCGCGATCCGGCACCTGAAGCGCGTCGCCCTGGATTACGGGAAGAGCGACCTCGCCTACGTGCCGTCCCGGCCGAAGAACCAGCGCGTCGCGGTCGTCGGGGGCGGTCCGGCGGGGCTCATGGCCGCGTGGGAGCTCGGAGTTCGGGGCTACTCGGTCACCGTCTACGAGCAGGAGGATCGTCTCGGGGGCCTGATGCAGACGATCCCCGCGTACCGGATGACCGATGCCGATGTCGAGACCGACAAGGCGCGGTTCCGAGACCTCGACGTGACCTTCGTGAAGGAAACCAAGATCGGCCGAGAGATTCCCGTCGAGCAGCTCCTCAAGGACGGCTACTTGGCGGTCTTCCTCTCGATCGGGACCTCGACCCACCGCACGCTCGACGTGCCGGGCGAAGAGTTGGACGGCGTGATCCCCGCGCTCGAGTTCCTGAAGGAGATCAACCACGATGTGCCCGTGACGGTCGGCCGCGAGATCGCGGTCGTCGGGGGCGGGGACGTCGCGATGGACTCGGTCCGCAGCGCGCTCCGCAAGTCGAACGGGGGCCACGTGACGCTCGTTTACCGCCGGGGAAGGGCGGAGATGCCCGCGGACCCGGAGGAGGTGCACGGGGCGGACCAGGAGGGGATCCGCTTCCTCTTCCAGAAGTCGCCCGTGCGGATCGTCGGCGACGGCCACGTCACCGGGCTCGTCGTTCAGTCGATGGAGCTCGGGCCCCCGGACGCCGGCGGACGCCGCTCGGCGGTCCCGGTGCCGGGGTCGGAAGAGACGATCGCGTGCGACACCGTCGTGGTCGCGGTCGGACAGAAGGCCGACCTCGAGGGGTTCGGTCCCGAGCTCGAGCTCAAGATCACGAACCAGGGGTGGCCCGAGGGGAAGGGCCCGGGATTCCAGACCGCGGTGCCGGGGATCTTCTCGGCCGGCGGGCGCTCGGTCGTCTACGCGATGGGCTCGGCGACGCAGGCCGCGGAGGCGATCGACGCGTACCTCGCGGCGAAGCGCGGGGAGCTCGCTCAGCCTCGTCCCGACCCGTTCGGCGGTGCGGGGACGTTCCACCGGCCGGTGGGCTACACGACGCCCATCCGGAGCTAGCGCGGACCCCCGAACGGTGGGTACGGCAATCTATTTCCCCCATCGCTCGCCCTGATAGAGTGATGCGGCGTCCCCGCGGAGCCCCCGGCCGCACTCACCGCCCCTTCCGCGCGACGATCGTCGCGCTCCTTGCCTGCTTCGCGCTCGCGATCCCCGTCGGGCTGGTCGCGGGGTCGCCGATCCCGGCGACCCGCTCCCTCGGCAGCGCGACCGAAGCTCCGACCGTCTCGTTTGCAGAGCGAGCGGGCTTCTCTGCGCCCTCGGTGCTGGGCGTCACGTACTCGGGGCCGGCCTCCGGGGCGCAGCGCGTCGTCGTCACCTTCGAGCCGACCCAGTCCGGGCTCTTCGACCCGCCCGGCGCCGGCACGGGGCCGCTGAGCCCGACCGCGGTCGCGAACGAGTACGGGCTCTCCCCGTCCGCGTACGACGCGGCGGAGTCGTACTTCGAAGGCTCGGGCCTTACGGTCTCCCATGCGTGGGCCGACCGGTTGTCGCTCAGCTTGGTCGGCTCGACCACGGCCATCGACCGCGCGTTCGGGACCACCCTGGGTGCGGGCGTGCTCAACGGGCGGCCGATGACATATCCCGAGAGCGCCCCCTCGCTCCCGGCGGCGCTCGAGTCGGAGGTCTCGTCGGTGGTCGGGCTCACGACCGGCATGGATGCGTTCACGTTGCCGACGCTCCCGATGCCGTCCGCCGCGAACGGCTCGTCCGATCCCGCGCAGAATCCGGACGACCTGATCACTCCGGGGATCGCTCGGGACATCTACGATATTTCGGGCCTCTACAACGTCACGAGCGCCCCCACGTACGCGACCAGTGAGGGGATCGTCCTGCTCCTGTGGGGCGCCGGTTACGCTCCCTCGGACATCCAGACGTTCTTCTCCCAGGATTACCCCGGCGCCTTCCCCGAGCCGAAGGTCGCGCCGTACCCGGTCGATGGGGCCCCGGCCCCGTCGGCCTCCGCGGTCAAGGACCCGAGTAACGGCTCGCGCGAGCTGACCCTCGACCTCGAGTGGTCCGGGTCGATGGCCCCGGGGGCGACGCTCGACGCGGTCTACGCGCCCGCGGGGCCGGCGAGCCAGGACTACTCCCCGACCGACGCCTCGCTCGTCGACGCGCTGAATACCGCGGTCAACAACGTCGCCGGTGTCTCGGCGATCTCGATGTCGTTCGGCTCGGCGGACGGAGCCGACGCATCGCTCGAGAACAGCTTCGAGAGCGACTTCGCGGTCGCCGCCAAGGAAGGGATCACCCTCTTCGCCGCGACCGGCGACTTCGGGGGCGACGCGGCGGCCGGATGCACCGGGGGCGTCCAGCCCGACTATCCCGCCGCCTCGCCGCAGGTGGTCGCGGTCGGCGGAACGTCGGTCACGCTCAACCGGACCCTCCTCGGGTCGATCGCCGGGTTCAGCGAGAGTGCGTGGAGCCAGAGCGGGGGGGGATTCGCGACCGACTTCGCGGCGCCGGGTTGGCAGGAAGTGGGGAGCGCCGCGGCGCCGATCGAGGCGAACGGCCACCGCGGGATGCCGGACGTCGCCGCGACGGCCGGTTACAACTACCTCTATTTTGACGGCCAGCCGGCCGCCGGCGGCGGCACCAGCTTTGCGACGCCGCTCTGGGCCGGCATGATCACCGAGATGGACGCGCTCCGCGCCGCCACGGTCGGTGGCCCCACGTTCGGCTTCCTCGCCCCGGCCCTCTACTCGATCGCGGCGAACGAGTCGGGGACGCATCGCGTGTTCCACGACGTGACGACCGGGGGGAACTGCCTCGGCAACGCGGGGTCGGGCTGGGACACCGCGACCGGCTGGGGCTCCCCGGACGGCATGAACCTGTTCGTCCATCTCGTGTCGAGCTTCGTGAACGTGACGCTCACGGCGAGCCCATCCCCGGTCGCGCCGGGCGGCACGGTCACGATTTCTGTGACGGTGACGAACTCCACGAGCGGCGGGGCGATCGCGGGGATGTCGGTCCAGATCACCCTCTCTTCGTCGGGGCTCGGGGGACCGTGCTCGGGGACGTTCGGTTCGGTCCAACCGATCACGGACACGAACGGCCGCGTCGTCGGCACGATCTCGGTTCCCGTCTGCTATCTCGGCTCGCGGGCGGTCGCGGCGGCGACCGTAGAGGGAAGCGGCCACTTCGGGACGTCGTCGACCACGGTGATCGTGAACCTGCTGGGCCTCGCTCCGTCGCTCGTGCCGCTCTCGCACTACCCGGACAACGTCGTCCTGTTCGTCGTGATGATGGCGGTCGCGATCACGATCGGCGCGGTCCTCGGGCGACGACGCGGGGGCTCGCCGAGCGCGGCCGTGACCGCCCCACCCCCGGTCCCGCCGCCGGTCGAGGCACCGACCCCTGCGCCCTCGCCGGAGCCGTCGCCCCCCGCGCCACAATAAACGACTTAACCGACTCCCCGCATGCGCCGCCGTGCCCGGTGCCTCCGAGGATGCACCGGACGGGGCGGCCCCGGTCTCCCTCTCGGGGCCCGAGCGTTCGGTGCTGGCCGCGCTGAGGGAGACGACGGAACTCCCGGTCGAGGAGGAAGAGCTCGCTGCTCGCCTCGGCCTCGGCGCCGACGCGGTGCGCGGGAGCCTCCAACGACTGCGCGCGAAGCACTTCGTGAACGTCGAGGAAGAGCACGAGTCGACCCGGCGCCCGACCCCGCGGGGGGAGCTTGCGATCGCCCGGGGACTTCCCGAGCGGCGCCTCCTCGCGGCCCTGGTGCGGCACGGGGGGACGCTGACCCCCGAGGCGGCCAACGCGGAGGGGCTGAACGAAGAGGAGCGCTCCGCCGCGATCGGGATCCTGCGGCGCCGCGGATACCTCGTCGATGGGGTCCCGTTCCGACTCCGCGCCGGTGCCGAACCGCCCCCGGCCCTCCTCCCCGAGGAGGTCGTGCTCAAGCAGGTCGCGAACGACGAGGAGGACGTCGACGAAGCGATCGCCTCGGCCCTCGAACGCCGGGGCCTCGTGCGGACCGACCGTCGATCGATCAAGCGGTGGAGCCCTTCCGAGGAGGGGCGACGCCTTCCGTTGGCCGCCGAAGGGGCGGAGATGCTGGGCGCGCTCTCCGCGTCCGGGATCGCCTCGGGAGCGTGGCGGGAGCGACCGTTCCGGCCCTACGACGTCCGAGCGCCCGTGCCGTTCCTGACCGGCGCGCGGCCGAACCCGTACGCGGCATGGCTCGAGGAGGTCGAGGAGATCCTCGTCGGGCTCGGCTTCGTGCAGGCGGAAGGGCCGCTCCTCGAGACCGAGTTCTGGAACAACGACGTGCTGTTCATGCCGCAAGACCATCCGGCGCGGTCGATCCACGACGCGCTCTCCCTCGAGGGGATTCGCGGACACCCGCCGGCCGCCGACCTCCTCGGGCGCGTCGCGGCGGTCCACGAAGGTCGGCCGCTCCCGGGCGAGACGACGCCGATCGGCCCGGGTTGGGGCGGGGAGTACGACCCCGCGATCGCGGCCCGGCCGGTCCTCCGCTCTCAGACGACCGCGGTCTCGGCGCGGTTCTTGGCGCGCGCCCCGCGGCCGCCGTTCCGGATGTTCTCGATCGACCGAAATTTCCGCCGCGAGGAGGTTGACGCTCGCCACGGCATCGAGTTTACCCAGTGCGAGGGGGTCCTCGGCGACGAGGGGATATCGGTCCGCCACCTCGTCGGGATGTTCCGTGAGTTCGCGGAGGCTCTCGGGATCCACGAGCTCAAGATCCGCCCGAGTTACTTCCCGTTCACCGAGCCCTCGATCGAGGGGTATGTCCGCCACCCCCGGCTCGGTTGGATGGAGATCTTCCCGGGCGGGATGCTCCGCCCGGAGGTGCTCCGACCACTCGGCGTCGAGGTGCCCGTGGCCGCGTGGGGGATCGGGATCGGCCGACTCGCCCTGGTCGCCCTGGGCAGAAACGACCTTCGCGAGCTGTTCGAGGACGACCTGAGCCGCCTGCGCGGAGGGGGCCCGTAGGGATGCCGCAAGCCGTCCTGCGCAGGGACCGGGTGCTCGACCGACTCCCGCAACCGCTCTCGCACGCCGCGCTCGAAGACATCCTGTTCACATCCAAGGCCGAGCTCGAGGCGCAGGACGCCGAGACACTGACGGTCTCGGTCACGCCCGACCGGCTCGACCTCCTTTCGGAGGGTGGGCTCTCGCTCTACGTCGAGGGGGCGACCGCAGCGGCGACCGGGATCCCTCGCGAGAGGGTCGTGGAGGGGCCGGCCGCCGCGCCGGTGTTCGAGGTCGACCGCTCGGTCCGGGAGATCCGGCCGTCGATCGCGGGATTGCTCGTGGGGGCGCCGACGTCCGCGGGCCTCGACGAGGGGACCCTGGCCGAGGCGGTCCGGTACCAGGAGCTCCTCCACGCGACGATCGGCCGCGACCGGCGCGCCGCGAGTCTCGGGATCTACCCGTTCGAGCGGCTGACCCCCCCGTTCCGGTACGCCCTCGAGCCGATGAGCGGAGTGCGTTTCATCCCCCTCGAGGCCTCGGAGGAGGTTTCGGGCGAGGAGTTCTTCCGAGACCACCCGATGGCGACCCGGTACGGCTCGCTCGGGCGCGTCCAGGACCTCTGCCTCACGATCCGGGACGCTCGGGGGACGATCCTCAGCCTGCCGCCCATCCTGAACGGCCGCGCCGGCGGCGAGGCGCGCGTCGGCGACCGGCTCCTCCTCCTCGAGGCGACCGGACACCGCGAGCGGACGGTCCGGGAGACATTGAGCCTCCTCTACGTCGTCTTCGCGAGCCGGGGCTGGTCGGTCGCCCCGGTGTCGGTCTCGGGCGAAGGGATATCCGCCTCGGGCGGCCGCGAAGTCTTCACCCCGCGCCCGGTCGACCTTCCGTCCGCCGTCCTGGCGTCCCTCGCTGGAACCGCCTTGCCGTCGGGGGAGGTCGAGGGCCGTCTTTCCCGCGCGCGACTCACCGCCCACCCCCACTCCGGCGGATGGCGCGTCGACGTGCCCCCGTGGCGACCGGACCTCTTGACCGCGGTCGACCTCGCGGAGGAGGTGATCCTCGCCCAAGCGCTCCGACCGGAGGACGGGCTCGTCCCCCCGAGCCTTTCGCGCGGGCGACGGCGCGCGGAGTCGCTCTTCCGCCGCCAGTTCGCGGCGGCGTTGCTGGGGCTCGGCTACGCCCCGCCGTACACCTCGCTCCTCGTCTCGGAAGCGGCGGTCCGCCGAGTTCTCGGCGCGCGTCCGGTCCGGTTGAGCAATCCTCCCTCGGCCGAGTTCGCCTACGTCCGGGACCGACTCCTTCTTTCCCACCTCGAAGTGCTGGCCCGGAACACGCGCCACGGCTACCCCCAGTCGTTCGGGGAGGTCGGACCGGTGATCGAACCGGCCGCCGACGCGGAGACCGGCGCTCGGACCCGCTACCATGCCGGGGCGCTCATCGCGAGCGACCGGGCCGGTTTCGCCGACGCGGCCGCGCTCGTCGACTACCTGTTGCGGACGGTCGACATCCTGCCCGTCCGGGAGCCGGCCGAGATCGTGGGAACGATCCCGGGGCGCGCGGCCCGGGTCCGGGTCGCGGGCGAGGTCGTCGCCGAGGTCGGCGAGGTCCACCCCTCGATCCTCACCGAGATCGGCGTGCCGGTCCCGGTGGCGTGGGCGGAGCTCGACCTCACCGGTCTCTTCCCCCTCACCGGGCGCCGCGATACGGATTAATAGCGCCTCCCGGTCCTACGCCGATGGCCCGCGCTCGGAGCCCGTCGAAGACCTCGCGCGGCCGTGCGCGATGGGACGCCGATGCGCAGGCGGCGATCGGCGCCCGCACGGAGGGAGGGCACCTGCCGCTGCTCGTCGATCCCCCCGAAGACCCCGACGTCGAGTTCCTCGAGAAGGTCGGTTTCCCGGGAGCCGTGCCGTACACGCGGGGCATCCAGCCCACGATGTACCGCGGGCGGTTGTGGACCCTGCGCCAGTACTCCGGTTTCGGCAGCGCGGAGGCGACCAATCGGCGGTTCCACTTCCTCCTCAGAGGGGGCCAGACCGGGCTCTCGGTCGCCTTCGACCTCCCGACGCAGAACGGTTACGACCCCGACCACTTGCGCGCGGTCGGCGAGGTCGGACGCTGTGGCGTGCCGATCTCCTCGCTCGGGGACATGCGGACGCTCTTCCGGGGCTTGCCGCTCGACCGAGCGACCGTCTCGATGACGATCAACGCGACCGCGCCGATCCTTACCGCGCTCCTGATCGCGGTCGCCGAGGAGGGCGGCGTCCCGCGTGCCCGTCTCGGCGGGACGGTCCAGAACGACATCCTGAAGGAGTACGTCGCCCGGGGGACGTACATCTACCCGCCAGCGGCGTCCCTGCGGCTCGCGGTCGATCTGATCGAGTTCGCGACCCGCGAAATGCCGCAGTGGAACTACATCTCGGTCTCGGGGTATCACATGCGCGAGGCGGGGGCGACCGCGGTCCAGGAGGTCGCCTTCACGCTCGCGAACGCGATCGCCTACGTCCGGGCGGTCCGGGCCCGGGGCCTCGACCTCGACGAGTTCCTCCCCCGGCTCTCCTTCTTCTTCTCCTCCGACCGGAACTTCCTCGAGGAGATCGCAAAGTTCCGGGCCGCGCGCCGGCTCTGGGCCCGCATCGTCGAGGAGACGTTCGGCGCCCATTCGGCGCGGTCGAAGCAGCTGCGGTTCCACACGCAGACCGCGGGCTCGAGCCTGACGGCCCAGCAGCCCGAGCTGAACGTCGTGCGCACGACGCTCGAGGCGCTCGCCGCGGTCCTCGGCGGCACCCAGTCGCTCCACACGAACGCGCTCGACGAGGCACTCGGCCTCCCGACCGAATCGTCGGCGCGGCTCGCGCTGCGCACGCAGCAGATCCTCGCCGAGGAGTCCGGCGTCGCGAACACCGTCGACCCGCTCGGTGGCGCGTACGAGATCGAGTGGTTGACGGACCGGATCGAAACCGGCGCTCGGGAGTACCTCGACCGGATCGAGGAGATGGGCGGCGCGCTCGCCGCCATCGAGCGGGGGTTCGTCGCCGGCGAGATCGCGCGCGAGGCGTACCGCGTCGCCCGCGCCCGGGAGGCGAAGCAGGAGGTCGTCGTCGGCGTGAACGAGCACACCGACGCGAACCCCGGCTTCACGTTGTTCCCCGAGGAGGGGGCGCACGGGGTCATGGTGCAACGGATCACGCCGGTCGAGGAGCGTCGCCAGGCGGACGGGGTGCGCGCGTGGCGCGCCCGCCGCGACACGGCGAGGGCGCGAACCGCGCTGGAGCGCCTCGAGCGGACGACGCGGCAAGGCGAGAACGTCCTCCCCGCCGTGCTCGAGTGCGTCGTCGCGGGGGCGACGCTCGGCGAGGTCGCGGACGTGTGGCGAGCGCTCTTCGGGGAACACGTCCCCTCGCGCGCGTTCTGAGCGGAGGGAGATGCCGCAGGTCGACCATATCGGGATCGCGGTGCCGGACCTCTCGGCAGCCCTCGCGCAGTGGCAGCCACTGGTCGGCGAGCCCGAGGCCCCTCCCGAGGTCGTTCCGTCGAACCGGGTGCGCGTCGCATTCGTGGCCGTCGGGAAGACCCACCTCGAGTTCCTCGAACCGTTGGACGCCACATCGCCCGTCGCGGGGTTCCTCGAAAAGCGGGGACCCGGGGTCCATCACCTCGCGTTCGCGGTTCCGAGCGTAGACGCCGCTCTCGCTGACCTCCGCCGTCGGGGCGGCCGGGTCGTCGACGAGCGCGCGCGCCCCGGCGCGCGCGGCCGTCAGGTCGGGTTCGCGCATCCGTCGGCGTTCGGTGGCGCGCTGGTCGAGTTCGTGGAGGGACCGTGAGCCGCATCGTCGCCGTCGAGCTCGCGTCGCTCTACGACAGCCGAGGGCGCCCGACGATCGAATCGACCGTGACCCTCGACTCCGGCGCGCACGCTCGCGCCGGGGCACCCAGCGGGGAGAGCACGTCGGTGCACGAGGTCCACGCGTTCCCGGACGGAGGCGTCCCCGAGGCGCTGAAGACCGCTCGGGAGCGGGTCGTCCCGGCGCTGGTCGGCATGGACGCCGGCGACCAGGCCGCGGTCGACCGCGCGCTCCACGAGGTCGACGGAACGCCGAACTTCTCCCGGATCGGCGGGAACACGTCGACCGCGATCTCCGTCGCGGCCGCGATGGCGTTCGGCGCGGAGACGCACCGTCCGCTCTGGCAGGTCCTGGCACGTCCCGGGGTGGACGGCCGAGCGTTCCCGGCGATCGTCGGGAACTGCATGAACGGGGGCCGCCACGCGATCGGAGGGCCCGACTTCCAAGAGTTCATTGCGTTCGCCGACGCGCCGGACCCGCGGCTGTCGGTCGCGGCGGCCGTCCGGGTGCACGCGTTGGTCGGCCAAGCCCTCCAGAAACGCCTCCCGGGGATCGCGCTGGGCCGGGGGGACGAGGGCGGATGGGTCGCCCCCCTTGGCAACGTCGAGGCGCTCGAGGTGCTGGTCGAGGCGTGCGCCCGCGCGCGGGAGGAGTTGGGCGTGCCGGTCCACCCCGGGATCGACCTCGCCGCGAGCGAGTTCTATCGCGACGGACGCTACCGCTACCGCGACCGGCAGCGGGACACGGAGGACCAGGTCGCCTTCGTCGCCGAGCTGGTCGATCGCTACGGCCTCCAGTTCCTCGAGGACCCGCTCGACGAGGACGCGTTCGACGGCTTCGCGCTGATGACGAAGGCCGTCGGCGACAAGACCGTGCTCGTCGGGGACGACATCTACGCGACCGATGTGCGCCGCATCCAACGCGGGATCGACGGGCGCTGTTCGAACTCGGTGCTGATCAAGGTCAACCAGATCGGGACGCTCACGGACGCGCTCGCCGCGGTCGACCTTTCCCGCGCTCACGGGCTCACCACCGTCAGCTCGCACCGCTCGGGGGAGGTTCCCGAGGGCTGGCTCGCGCACGTCGCCCTCGGGTCGGCGGCCCGTGGCCTCAAGTGCGGGGTCGTCGGCGGCGAGCGTGTGGCAAAGCTAAATGAACTCCTGCGGCTCCGCGCCGCCACGGAAAGGTAGTCGCATGGCGGACGAAGAGGTCGCGGTCGAGGAACGGGTCGCCGATACCGACGGGCAGGACATCCGCCCGGGCGAACTCCTGGTCCCCGAAGAGACGTACCTGACGGCGGGCGTGCACATCGGGACCCAGCAGAAGTCGGCGAGCATGCGCCGGTTCGTCTACAAGGTACGCTTCGACGGCCTCCACGTTCTCGACGTGCGCGAGACCGACCGGCGGATCCGGTTCGCGGCGCAGTTCCTCGCGCGGTTCCCGGCCGACCGGGTTCTGGTCGTCTCCCAACGGCAGTACGGGCAGAAGCCGGTCCGCGTCTTCGCGAAGACGACCGGCGCGACCTCGTTCGCCGAGCGGTTCGTCCCCGGTTGCCTCACGAACCCGAACCTCGCCGAATACTTCGAGCCGAAGGTCCTGCTCGTGACCGACCCGGCGACCGACCAGCAGGCGCTCAGCGAAGCGGTCTCGATCGGGATCCCGGTCGTCGGACTGTGCGACGTGAACAACGAGACCCGGGACGTCGATCTCGTGATTCCCGCGAACAACAAGGGACGGGTGGCGCTCGCCACGGTCTACTGGCTGCTCGCCCGCGAGATCGTGAAAGCGCGCGGCGGCGCCGAGGCTCCGTACTCCCTCACGATCGAGGACTTTCAGGCCGCGCTCTGACGGTGGCGGGTACCTTCGCACCACCGTTTTAACCCATCGGCGGCTCATCGGACCGTGGGACGGCCCGGCTCCGGTCTCCTGGAACTTCTCGCGCAGCATGGGGTCCCCGAGAAGGGCGTCCGGGTCTACGTGGCGGCCTGCCGCTCGGGCCCGCAGACCGCGAGCGAGCTCGCGCGGCTGTCGGCCGTGAACCGCGTCGAGGCCTACCGATTCATCAAGCAGCTCACCGCCGACGGCCTCCTGCGGGCGACGGGGGGCCGGCCGATGCGGTTCGCGGCCTTGCCCCCGGACGAGCTCCTCGACCTGTGGATCCGCCGGGCCTCCGACCGACTTCACCGGCTCGAGCAGGACCGGGGGAAGGTCCTGACCGACTGGGAGAAGGCGCGGACCGAGTTCGACGACCGGGACCTCCGCAAGTTCGCCGTGCTCGAGGGGCGCGAGACGATCCACCGCTTCCTCGAGAAGCGGCTCGGGACCGCGGAGCGCTCGGTCCTCCTGAGCGCGAGCGGCTCGTCGCTCCAGCGCGTGATCGACGCGGGGACCAACCGCGCGCTGCGTGAGGCCCACTCCCGGGGCGTTCGCGTGCGGATCGTGACCGAGGTCTATCCGCAGAACCTCGTCGACGCGAAGCATCTCTCCGCGTTCGCGGAGCTCCGTCACTCGGGCGGCCCGATCGTCACCCGATCGGTCGTCATCGACCGCGCCGGAGCCCTCGTCTACGTCTCCGGCGAAGAGGGCTTCGGGCGGACCGGCGAGGAGCAGGTCGCGCTCTGGTCTTCGGCCCCGATGTTCGTTCAACTCGCGCGGGACTACTACCGGCGACTCTGGGTTCCGGCGGAACGGGCCGAATCCCGGTTCGTCGAGCTTGAGAACCCGTCGTCCGCGGTCCTCCCCGTCGTGCAGGGCAAGGAGACCGTGCCGTTCCAACGTCTGAAGGAGATCGCCAGCCTTGGGATGCGCGCGAGTGGGGTCCGCGAGTTCCACTTCCAAGTGCCGGAGCTGATCGAAATGATCGCGCGGCAGCTCGGCCGGGAGATCGCCGGCCAGGTCGAAGGGGACACCCCGGAGAAGGTCGGACGCGCGCTCAGTGCTTATTACGAGACCCACACGATGGGCCATCTCGCGGTCGTCCGGGAGCGTCCGCTGACCCTCCAGGTCCGCGGTTGCTTCGCCTGCACGTCCGACTCCCCCGAGATCGGGCGCGTCATGTGCCCGCAGCTCCTGCGGACGGTCCTCGAGGCCCGCCTGGGCCAGCGCTGGGAGGTTTCGAAGCCGGACCCGACCAAGCACGCGAGCCGGGGCTGCATCTTCACGGCCACCCCGGCCTGACGAGCTACAGCGCCCGGGTTCCCGACCATAAATAGGGCCCCCGGGCCTAGGGGCTTCGTGAGTCCCTCACGGGGCAGGACCTCCGTCCGGCGCTCGAGGGTGCGGTGACCGCGACTTCGCCGGCACCAGCTCCGGCGCCGACCTCTCCCGGCTGGGCCCGATGGGTGCTGGTCGTAGCGACCGTCGGGGTCGTCGTGCTGGCTGGGGTCCTGGGGTGGGTCGCCGCTACCGGGGGATTCGCGGCGAAGACCAATCCCGCCGCGATCCGCCTCGAAACGCCTCGCTACAGCAGCCTCGTCTGCCTCACCGGGAACGGCGGAGTTGCCCGAGAGATCTACTTCCTCGTCGAGGCGGTATCCGCTCCGGTGTCGACGGCGCAGTTCTCGCTGTCGCTCGTCACCGTTCAGGGGGTGGCCGTCGCGCCCGGCGACATCGCCCCCCCGCCTTCGCCGGACCTCCCCTGCAGCGCACCGCTGCCACCGGGGTGGTACGGCATGCTGACTCGGGGGGCCGCCGGCCCTGTCGCTACGTACCCCGCTTCAGTCGCTGCCGGCGGTACGGCCGGGTGGAGCACCTCGAACTCGAGCGTCGTGAACGTGATGCCGGGCGATGAGTTCGTCCTCGTAACGGTCAGGGACCTGACCGGCTCGTCCGAGCGGATCGCAGCCGCCGGAACCGGTGGCGCGAACGTAGAGTTCACGGGCAACACTACCGTGCCGCCGTTCCAGAACCCCTGACGGCGCCGCCTTTTAGGCTTGTGCCGCGGGGCCCGAGCACGACCTTGCTGCGTTCCGGGTTCGGATCGTGTGCGTCCTGCTCACCCCGTATCCCGAACTTGTCCGTCGCCGATCGTTCTTCGCGCGAATGCCACTCGAAAGCGGTGAGAGCCACCTGGGTCCGGGTCGAACCCCGTCGGAACCTATGCAGTCGAGAGCGGCGCGCCCCGCTTGAGGCCGAGCGCTCCGTGGGGTCAAGTCGAATGGCCCGGCGGCCGAGCACGCTCCACTCAGACAAGACAGAGACCCCGGGGGTCGTACCCTGAGACCGACCGATGGACCTTGCCAGAATTCGAAACGAGTGGACTCCCCCAGTCGGACGGCTCGAACCGCCCACCCGGTCTCCTCGGCGACCGACCGGCGAAGCGCTTTCCGCAGGCCTTCCTCAGACTCCACTCCACCCCCAGGTAGCTCCCAGTACCCCGCTTCGGTCGGGAGCTCTCGGAGCGCTGGAGCAGGAGACGGGGACTACCCTTGACCATCGCGGTCCTGCCCCGAGAACTGCGCGAAACACTCCACGACCCATGGCTCGGGAGCGCCGGTCCACCATCGAAGATCGGTACTTCGTGCGTTGATCTCGACGGGACTGACCTCCGCGAGTCCCCGCCCTCACCGTCTCGTTGGGCCACTCCTGGCCCACCGGCTCGCGGGGGGAGGGGCGCTTCCTACCCGATCACCCGAACGATTGCCGACCGGCCGCGTGGGGCAGTCGTAATTCCGGTCGGCCACGTTTCAGGGAGTCAGGACTTCGCTCATGCGCCCGGTCTTGACGTCTTAGATGTGGCCCGAGATGGCCACGTCGCGGCGCATCCTCGGTGATTTTCGGAGTTGTGCCACGTCGTCGCGAACGCTCTGATCAAGGTCCGTGTAGGGCTGGAAGTCCACGCTCGTGGCATCGAGCTCGCCCTCCTTACGAATCCGCTCTCGAAGCTCCTCGTTCGTGAACTGGCCCAGGCCGCAGTCCGTGTGATGAATGACCATCACGCGGCGGGAGCCGACCATCTGAGTGATGTACAACACTCGAAGAACGTCATCAGTCACGCGCCCGCCGGTATTCCTGCAGATGTACGCTTCGCCCTCCGGCAAGGACAAGAAGTGAGCGGGGTCGACGCGGGGGTCGAAACACGTGAGAATCGTCACGCCGGTCCTGGACCGCGTCGCAAGGTCGCCGTTAGCGAAGCGCCTCGCCTAGGCTTGGTTGGCGTTGACGAAAGAGGCTACGGGATCCGGCGCGTCAGACACCATGGACGGTGGTCCGTAACAGAACGTTGCAGGATATGTAGCTTCGTCGGGGGCGAAGCAGAAACTACTGCCACCGAGAGGGCGGCCGAGCGGGGGACTCCGGCGGTCCACACCGACGACCGGTAACCATCCGTGTCCGCCGGGTCCCCCGCACGGAGCCGAGACCAAGCGGTTCACTCCATCGCGTCGGATCGGAGGAGCGTCCCGAGCCCCTGCTCCTGGGCGCGAAGGAAGGCCGTGCGGGCGGCCGCAAGATCCTCCACCGCAACCCCTACCGATTTGAACCGGGTTCGATCGGTAGGCCCGAGTCGCCCCGGCACGCGACCCGCGAAGACCTCCCCAATCTCTCCCAGGACATGGTCGGGTGTGATCGCGCCCTCTTGGATTGCGAGTCGGAACTCGTCGGCTTCCTGCTCGAGCGACTCCCTCCGGTCGGCGAACAGCTGGCTCACTGCGAATGCCTCCGCGTCCAGCTCGCGCGCGCCCGGCGAAGCGGCGCCGACCGCATTCCCGTGGATTCCGGTAGGCAGATCGTGTCCACGGACGATCGGCGTCTGAGCGCGGGTCGTGGTGCACAAGATGTCGCATCCATCGAGTGCGTCGACCACGGAGGGCCAGACACTCAGGCGAAGGCGAGACGGCAGGCGTGCGGAGAGGTGCGACTCGAGTTGACGCGCTCGCTCCGAAGATCGGTCCCAGAGCCGGATTTCCGATACTCCATTCAGTGTGGCCATCCCGACCGCGTGAGCCTCCGCTTGTTGGCCTCCGCCCAGAACGGTCGCTACGCGCGAGTCGGCCCGGGCCAGTGCCTCGGTCGCCGCTACACTGGTGGCAGCCGTGCGGATCTTGGTGATCGCCCCGGCGTCCATGATGCACTGCATGTGTCCGGTAGCCCCATCGAAGCGCAGCAGAAGACCCCCGTTGTACGTCCCGCTTCCCCCCGAAGGGGCCGGGACGACAGCGAGGACCTTGACCCCAAGAACTCCGCCTCGCTCAAGGAAGGCCGGCATCGTGAGCAGGGTCCCCGCCGCGCGCGCGGGAGCCAAGCGGCCGCGGAGCGGGGCCGTGGCTGAACCCGACGCGAGATCGGCGAGCGCTTCACGAACCGGCGCGACGCAGTCGGCGATGGGGAGGAGGCCTTCTAGCTCCGGCGCTCCGAGAAATAGGACGTCCATCCTGTCGTAGAATAGTGGGAGACGTATTTCATAGAACAAGTTGAATTTCGTAGATGCCGCGGAAGATGCAAGCCGGAGCCGTGCTACATTCGTGCACGGTGTAGCATATGTAACTGACAAACGATACAGCGGTGGGCCTAACTTATATATACGGGCCACCCGTTAGCCCCCCCCAGAAACTATGACGCCGTCCACATCGACCTCAACGAGTAGCCGCTCCGCGGGCCTTAGGGCCAACCATCGCGCTCCCGCATCGAACGCATCTGCCGTTGCTTCCCCCGCGCCCCCCGATTCCGACGTCTGCCCGAACTGCGGTTCGTCGCATCTCATCCGAGACGAGATCCGGGGAGAGATCGTCTGCGCCGACTGCGGGCTCGTGGTCGACGCGAGCGCGCTCGTCAGCGACCGCGGCCAGCGCGGGTCCAAGGAGGACACCGGGCGCGAGGCACGCGGTTGGGGCCCCGTCATCTCACCGCTCATGCCCGACAAGGGCCTGTTCAGCGAGATCGGCGTCCCGACCCGAGACTTCCAGGGCAACTCGCTCTCCCGGAACACCTCGCTCAAGTTCTACCACTTGCGCAAGCTCAACCACCGACTGCGGGCGGCCCGGACGCACCAGCGCAACCTCGTCGTCGCGCTCGGCGAGCTGAACCGGCTCGCGGGCGTCCTCGGTCTCTCGCGGGAGGTCAAGGAGTCGGCGACGTACATCTACCGCCGCGCGCTCGAACACAAGGCGACCCGCGGCAAGAAGATCGTTGCGCTCGTCGCCGCAAGCGTCTACGCGGCGTGCCGGCAGTGCCACGTCCCGCGGACGATGAAGGAGATCATCGCCCACTCGAAGGCGACCAAGATCGAAGTGGGGCGAGCCTACACGCTCCTCGCGCGGGAGCTCAAACTCGGACTCAAGCCGGTCGAACCGCGGGACTACCTCGTGCGATTCACGCAGGACTTGAATCTCTCGAAGGAAGTCCGCCAGAAGGTCCTCTCGCTCCTCGAGCAGGTCGAGCAGGTTTACTCGACGAGCGGTGTGCTCCCGAACGGGATCCTCGCGACGATCATCTACATCGCGTCGAACCTGATGGGGGAACCGCGCAGCCAGGACCGGATCGCGGCGGTCGCGAACGTCACCCCGGTGACGATCCGCAACCACTACAAGGAGCTCCTCGACCTCCTCGGGCTGCCGAAGAACCTCACGAACCCTCAGGCACGAGGCAGCCTACCCGCGGACGCCGACCAAAAGGTCGAAGCGGACGCGGCGGCGGCGGGGCACTAGCGTCGCCTCCGGCGGCGCGGTCCCCCGGAAACCACTTGAACTCCCCGGGGGCTCGGTCCCCGTGACCTCCGCGCCGGTGCTGAGCTACTCATCGTACCACACGTACCTTGAGTGCCCGCTGCGCTGGAAGTTTCTCTACATCGACCGCATCCCCGAGACCCCACGCGGATACTTCACGTTCGGTCGCGTGGTCCACTCGGTTCTCGAAGAACTCGTCCGGCCGCTGGTCGTCCCGACCGCCCGGCGGGCGGGCGCCTCGGACTCCCAGCGCACGCTGGACGACTGGCGCTCGTCAGGGACGACGGACGCGGGACCCGCGTGGATGAGTCGGGAGGAGATGCTGGCTTTCTACGACCGGTCCTGGTCCGGAGACGGCTACACGAGCCCCGAGGAGGAAGCGCGATATCGAACCCTCGGGCGGGATCTCCTCGGGCGATACTACGACCGGCTCACCCGGGACCGCCCGAAGCCGGTCTCGGTCGAAGAGCACCTCGAGGCTCGATGGGACGGGATCCCGATCCACGGCTACATCGACCGGATCGATCGCGGTCCGCTCGGCGGGCTCGAGATCCTGGACTACAAGACGTCGCGGGAGCTATCGGCCGGCGATGCGAAGGACTCCGACCAGCTCTCGCTCTATCAGGTGCTGGTCGAGCGGAACTACTCCGAGCCGGTCGAGGGCTTGACGCTATACCACCTCCGATCGCTGACACCCATCCGGGTCCCACCGCGCGAGCCGAAGGCGCTCTCCCGGCTCTACGAGCGGCTCGGGGTCGTGAGCGATGGCATCCGCGCAGAGGCCTACGAACCGACGCCGGGTCGCCATTGCAGCCGCTGCGACTTCCGTTCGATCTGCCCCGAGTTTCGCGCCGTCCCGCCCGCGGATGCCGACCGGCTCCGAGGGCTCGTGGACCGCTTCGACCGGTTGCGCGGCGAGGAGCATCGGATCGGCACCGAGCTTCGCGACGCGGCCGAAGAGCTTCACCGCGTCGCGGAGGAGCTCGGCGTCCATCGGCTGCCCGGGTCGACCGCGGTCGCGGTGCGCCACCGCGAGGAAGCCTGGCAATACTCGCTCGAGGGGGTCCTCGCCGACCTCGAGCGGCTCGGGCTCACAAACCGCCTCCCGACGGGCCGCCCCGAGGAAGTCCGCAAGCTGGTCCGGGACACGACGATCGACCCGGAGTTGCGGCGCCGGATCGCGGAGACCGGGTCCCGTCGCGTCAAGTGGTTCTGGGAACTCGAGCGCCCCTCGCGCACCGACTGACGCCGGCTTTTTACCCCGCGCCGCCCGTAAGGGCTAAGTCGGTCCCTCGATACTCCCCCGTATGGGGATTACCCTCGCTTCGGAGGCACGGCTCGCCTCGCTGAAGGGCCGAACTCCGACGATCGCGACGCTCTGCTCGCACTCGTCGCTCCAGATCTTCCACGGGGCACGCGCCGAGGGATTGGGGACGCTCGGATTGTGCGTCGGGCCACCGCCGAGGTTCTACGACGCGTTCCCGCTCGCCCGCCCGGACGAGTTCCTCTCTGTCTCCAACGTGAAGGAACTCCCGGCGGTCGCCGGGCAGCTACGCGAGCGCGGAGCGATCCTGATCCCGCACGGCTCGTTCGTGGAGTACCTCGGCCCCGAAGCGTTCGCGGCGATGGACGTCCCGGTCTTCGGCAACCGCGCGGTCCTCGCGTGGGAATCCGACCGCCGCAAGGAGCGCGAGTGGCTCGAGTCGGCGGGCGTGACGATGCCGAAGCGGTACGAGAGTCCCGACGAGGTCGACGGGCCGGTGATCGTGAAGTACTACGGGGCGAAGGGCGGGAAGGGCTTCTTCCTCGCCAAGAACCGGGAGGCCCTAAAGGAGTTCCGTCCGACCGGGCCGCACGTCATCCAGGAGTACGTCCTCGGCACGCGATACTACATGCACTTCTTCTACTCGCCGATCGCCGAGGGCGGTTACCGCCTCCGACACGGCTCGCTCCAGCTCCTCGGCATGGACCGTAGGGACGAGGCGAACATCGACGAACTGTACAAGCTCGGCGCGCAGGAAGAACTTTTGAAGGCCGGCCTTCGCCCGACGTTCGTCGTGACCGGGAACGTCCCGGTGATCCTGCGCGAGTCGTTGCTGCCGCACGCGTTCGATATCGCCGGGCGGATCGTCGAGCGGTCGATCGACCTCTTCGGCGGCATGGTCGGCCCATTCTGCGTCGAGGGGATCATGACCGAGGACCTCGAGTACAAGGTCTTCGAGATCTCGACGCGGATCGTCGCGGGGACGAGCCTCTTCATCTCGGGGAGCCCGTATTCCGATCTCATCGAGCCGGGGCTTTCGACCGGCCGGCGCATCGCCCGCGAGGTCCGGCAGGCGGGCGCGACCGGTCGCCTCGCCGAGGTCCTCAGCTAGCGCATCGGACGCGGTGGCGACGGGTCGACGCGCCGCGACGCGGCCTACCGTTAAGAGGCTCGCCCGGTCTCGTTCGCGCTCCATGGTTCTCGCGATCCGCACCGACCATTTGCGCAAGGTTTACCCGGGGTCCGGCGGGTCGGCCGCGGCGCTCGAGGACCTCACGCTCGAGGTCCCGTCCGGTCGGGTCTACGGGGTCATCGGGCGGAACGGTGCCGGCAAGACGACGTTCGTCCGGATCGTGTCGACGCAGCTCGAGCTGACGTCGGGGAGCGCGAGCGTCCTCGGCCACGACGTCGCGACCGAGGAGCGAGCGATCCGTCTCGCGATCGCCTGCGTCCCCCAGGAGGCGCGGCCCCTCTACTTCCTCAACGTGGAGGAGGTCGTCTACCTCTACCTCAAGCTCCGCGGCCTCGACCCGGTCGAGGCACGGCGACGGACCCGGGACGCGCTCGAGCAGCTGTCGCTGATGGAGTTCCGCCGACGAATGGTCTCCCGGCTCTCGGGGGGCCTCCGTCGCCGGGTCCTCTGCGCGATGGTCCTCGCCTCGGACGCCGAGCTGCTCTTCCTCGACGAGCCGACCACCGGACTGGACCCGATCGCCCGTCGCCAGGTCTGGGACGCGGTACGCCGAGCGACGCGGGAGCAGCGGACGATCCTCCTCACGACCCACTACCTCGATGAGGCCGAGGCGCTGAGCGCCCGGCTGGCCCTCTTCGAGCGCGGGCGGCTCGTCCTCGAAGGTACCCCCGAGGATCTGCGGGCGCGGGTCCGATTCCCCTACCGAGTGACGGTCCAGGGTACGTATCCCCGCGAGGAGCTCGACGGGTACGGCCGTGTCTCGGTCATCGAGGGGGGGTACCTCGTCTTCGCTCGGGAGGCCGAGGCACGCGAGCTCGCACGCACGGCGCTCGAGCGGGGTCACCGGGTCGGAATGGGGCCGGTCAGCCTCGAGGACATCTTCCTCGACGTCGTCGGGCGTTCGATCGAAGACGAAGGCCCGCCGAAGGAGGTCGAGGCGTGAGCGAACGCAATCGGTTCCGCTCGCTGCTCACGCTCGTCCAGATCAACGGGCTGATCCCGATCCGGACGCAGCCGCTCTACCTCCTGAACCTCATCGCGAGCCCGCTCTCGTTCCTCTTCTTCATCTGGATCGTCTCGAGGGGCACGGACCTCGCCTACGGCGTGATGGGCGGGATGGTGCTGACGATGCTCTCGGTCGGCACCGGGCTCCAGTCCGACCTCACCCACTATCGGCACGACATGAAGTTCCAGGACGTCGTCGTCGCCTCCCCGGTCGAGGCGCCGGTCTACGTCGCGGGGATGGCGCTCTCCGAGCTCGTCTACTCCTTGCCGGCGCTCGCGGTCTTCGTCATCCTGTTCGTCTACTACGGGTATGCGACGACGACCAGCGTGATCGTGCTCGTCGGTGCGCTGCTCCTCGTCTGGTCGTTCGCCACGGCGTTCGCCTTCACGCTCGCGACCTACTTCCAGGATGTGCGCGAGACGTGGATGTTCAGCCCGATCTTCTCGCTCGTACTGACGGTCCTCCCACCGGTCTACTATCCGATCACCTACCTGCCCGCCTGGGCCCAGATCGCGGCCCGGTTCTCGCCGACGACCTATGCGGCGGAGCTTGTCCAGGGTGCGGTCGGCCTTCAGCCGCTCTCGTTCCTGACCGCGAGCCTCGACTGGGTCGTCCTCGTCGCGTTCACGGTCGCGCTCTTCGTCATTGCCGCGCTGAAAGCCCGCTGGAAGGATCCCTGAAACGGGCTCGGGAGCGCGTCCGTGGCCCTCGCGCCGTCGCGCGCCAGCGAGCGCTTATGTACCGGACGGATGGTGGAGCCGACCGATGCTTTCGTTCGCCGATGTTCGAGCGTTCGAATCGTCCGAGGAAGGTCTCACCCACTGTCTGTTCTGCGGCAAGGACCTGGTCGTCCTCCCCGACGACCGGCGCCAGGGCCGCTGCTTCGATTGTCTCGCGCTCTCGACCCCGCCGGCGGTCCCGTGCCCCCAGTGCCGGGCCGAGATTCCCGGCGAGGACCGCGCCGTCGGATGCGCGAGCTGCGGTTGGTACCCGCTCGGCCGATAGGTCGGCCGCTAAGCTTATCGGTCGAGTCCCGTCCTCGACCGGAGGGCGTGCCGAGGTGGCTCAGTCCGGTACGGCGCGAGTCTGGAAAGCTCGTGGCGGAATACGCCTCGGGAGTTCAAACGCCGGGAACGGCCGACCCGTCCCGGGGGAAACTCTCCCCCTCGGCGCTGCCCTCACGACGGCGGCGGGGACGGCTCGGGCGTGACCGTCCCCGCGCGCGCTCAGACTCCGGCGCTCCTCCAGATCGACGCGGTCGTCTCGCGCCTGAAGGGCCGGGCGGCCCTCCAAGAGGTCTGCCGGTTCCTGCGCGAGTCGTTCCCCGCCTACCGCTGGGTCGGGGTCTATCGTCTCGACGGCGCGACGCTCGTCCTGGACGCGTGGGATGGTCCCGCGGCGACCGAGCACGTGCGGATCCCCGTCGATCGCGGGGTCTGCGGGCAGGCGGCCCGCGAGAACCGGACGGTCGTGGTCGCCGACGTACGCGCCGCGCCCGAGTACCTCGCCTGCTTCCTCGAGACCCGCGCGGAGGTCGTCGTCCCGATCCGGGACGGCGCGCGTGTCATCGGCGAGATCGACATCGACGGCAACGCGGTCGGCGCGTTCGACCAGTCGGACGCGACGTTCCTGGAAGCGGTCGCGACGAAGCTCACCGCCGCGGTCGCCGCCGAGCCGGCGCCCTCCGCCTGACCCCCCGACGGATCGTCCGTTCGGCGGCCCGGAGCGCGGCCGCCGCGTCGAACGGCCGGAAGCGTCCCGAGGCCGAGGGTCCCCGCACCGTGCGGACATCGTGGGCGAGGTGGTCGAGCGTCCGGACGAGCTCATCGACGATCGGCAGGTCCGCGCTGCGGCTCGTCCGCGAGAGCGGGTTCAGGTCGACGGAGATCACGCGCTTCCCGAACGCTCGAAGCGCCTCGGTGCGGTCCCCGTCCTCGAGCGGGACGATGCAGACGTCCGCCCCGAAGATCCCGCGCCGGTCGACGCGCGCCCGATCGGACGGAAGGCGGGGGATCCGAGCGGTCGGGTGACGTCCGAGCACGTCGCGGACCCCCGCCGCCTCGAGGCGACGCGCGAGGAGCGCCACGCGCCGCGGGTTCCGGTGGAAGAGGTTGACCTCGACCCCGAGCGTCGGCAGTGCCCGCTGGAGGCGGGCGACCTCGGCCGCCGCGAGCGCCGCGACGTTGCCGTTCACGCTGAGGACCGGTCGGCGCGCCGCACGCAGCCACGCCGCGGCGACGCGAGTAGCCCGCCGCGCGCTCGGGATCGTTCGCTCGCCCAGCAGGTAGTCGAACGCCTCTCCCCGGCCGTGGGCGATGAGCCCCTCGGGAGCGACGAGGCCCGTACGAGCGTGCTCGGCGAGCCCGGCGCGGACGACTAGGCTCCGGTACCGCGGGTGGCGAGGCGAGACGCGCATCGGCCGTTCCGGCGGCCCTACGCGCCCCCGGGCGCGTCCGTGCGTCCGTTCGACGCCCCCGCCTCGTCCGGTGCCCCACCGAGGCGGGCCTCGAGGGCGGAGATCCGCTCCTCGAGCGGTTGGAGTCCTTCCTCGAGCGTCTTCGCGAGCGCGAGCTTCAGGCTCTCCTCCAGCGAGACGAGATCCCGGCCGAGGTCGATGATCCGGCGGGCGTTCTCGTTGAGCAGGAGGCGGCTCTGCGTCGCGACGCGGTAGGTGTCCGAGAGGTCCTTGGTCAACTGGCCCGCCGAGTGGGCGAAGACCTCGACCGAGTTCCCGATCGGCTTCCACTTCTGGTCGAGGTTGGTCCCGATCTCGGTGGCGATGCGGTTCGTGCCGGCCGCGACCCCGCTGCCGATCTCCTTCGACACCCGCTCGACGACCGACCCCTCGAGCCCGTCCATCCGGGTCTTCACCTCGTCGCCGAGGGTGCGTCCCTGAGCCTCCACGCGCTCGACGCGGTCCTCGATCGACTGGAGCCGCGCGAGGAGGTTCGAGTAGGCGGAGCCGATGAGGACGTCGACGTGGCTCTGGTTCGACTCGTGGGCCCGAAGCAGGAGGTGGAGCACCCAGTGCTCCTTTCCCTTGACCTCGCCGATCGGTCCGCGGTCGATCCGGTCCCGGACGTCGCGGTCGTCGATCAGGCTCTGCAGCTCTTTCAGGACCTCGACGCGGAGCGACGAGGACGAAGAGGGGGAGGAGGTTGGCCGGCCGGCCATTGCGGTTCGAAGGGAGACCGAGCCCTATATACATTGGTGAGCGTGGATCGCGGGGGTCGACCCGCCCCGGCTCCCGCCGAGGTCCGGGGACCGGGCCCGGCGGCTAGTCGCCGAACCCCGGCCCGAGGAGCTCGCGGGCGACGAGGAGCCGCCGGATCTCGCTCGTCCCGGCTCCGATCTCGAGGAGCTTCGCGTCGCGGGCGAGCCGTTCGAGGGGGAGGTCTCGCATGTAGCCGTAGCCACCGTGCACTTGGATCGCATCGAGCGCGGCTCGGGTCGACGCCTCGGAGGCGTAGGTGAGCGCCGCCGCGGCCGGCGCCATCCGGCGCGGGTCGTCCGTGACCTGCGCGAGGGCGGCCTCGACGAGCCCGCGGGACGCCGCGAGCTCGGTGTACATGTTCGCGAGCTTCTCCTGGATCAGTTCGAACCGCCCGATCTTCTGCCCGAACTGCTCGCGCTGACGGGCGTACTCGACCGACCGCTCGAGACATTCGGCGAGGATGCCGAGCGGGATCGACGCCAGGACCGCGCGCTCGACGTTCAGCCCGCTCATCATGACGCCCACGCCCTCGTTCTCTGCCCCGACGAGTTGGTCGGCCGGTACCCGGCAGTCTTGGAACGCGAGCTCTCCGGTCGGCGAGCCACGCATGCCCATCTTATCGAGACTGCGCGCGACCGAGAACCCCGGCGTCTCCCGTCGGAGAAGGAACGCGCTGATCCCGTGGGGGCCGCGCTCGGGTGCGGTCTTCGCGTAGACGAGCAGGCAGTCCGCGACCGGCCCGTTGGTGATGAACTGCTTCGCGCCGTTCAGGACGTAGTGGTCACCGTGGCGTTCCGCGCGCGTGCGCAGTCCGACCGCGTCCGATCCGGCCCCCGGCTCGGTCAGCGCGAGGGCCCCGATCGACTCCCCGCGTGCACACGCCGGGAGGAACGCGCGCCGCTGGGCGTCCGTGCCGTTCCGGGCGAGGTTGTCCGTGAAGAGGTTCGAGTGCGCCCCGACGCTCAACGCGAGCGCCGGGCTCACGCGGGCGATCTCCTCCAAGATCAGGGACTGGCTGCGATAGGAGAGGCCGAGACCCCCGTACTCCGTCGGAACCGTGACCCCGAGAAACCCCTGCTCGCCGAGGTGACGAAAGACGTCGCGCGGAAAGTAATCTTCCCGGTCCATGCGGTCGGCTACCGGGGCGACCTCCGCGCGAGCGAAGCGACGCGCGGCGTCCCGGATGTCGCGCTCCTCGTCCGAGAGGCCCGGCTCCATGCCCCGGACGACGGTCGCCCGAGCATAACGGTTGTCGGGCAGCTCAGTGAGGCCGGGCCGGGGGCGCTCGCCTCCGCAGCCCGATGTGGTGACGCCACGCCGCTCGCCGCTTTGGCCAGTCCGAGCGATAGTGCGCGCCCCGGCTCTCGATTCGGATCGAGGACGCGCGCGCGATCAGGAGTGCCGTGAGGGCGGCGTTCGCGACCGGCCCGGGCAACGCGTCGGGCCGGGTTGGCTGGGTCGTCCTCAGGAGGCGCTCGAACCGCTCCTCGGCGGAGGCGAGCCCGTCCGCGGAACGGACGATCCCGACGTCGTCCCAGAGCGCCCCGCGCACCTCCTCGAACTCCTCTGGCTCACCCGGGCGTCCGGTGCCGGCCGGCAGGGGGATCTCGGCGGTCGTCCTCGGGGCCGTGGGGCCCCCGGCCGCGGGACGGAGCAGCTGTCGCGCCACGCGCTCTCCGAAGACGAGCCCCTCGAGCAGCGAGTTCCCGGCGAGTCGGTTCGCGCCGTGCACTCCGGTCGACGCGACCTCCCCGGCGGCGTAGAGACCGGGGAGCGACGCCCGCCCTTCGAGGTCGGTCGCGACCCCGCCGATCATGTAGTGGGCGACCGGGGCGACGGGGATCTGGTCCCTCGAGGGGTCGAGGCCGTAGGTGGCGAGGAAGTGGGAGACCGAGGGAAAGCGCGCGAACAGGAGGTCGCGGGGGAGGGCGGTCGCGTCGAGGTAGACCGACGGGTGACCCGAGCGGACGATCTCCCGGTCGATCGCCCGCGCGACGACGTCCCGCGGTGCGAGCTCCGCATCCCGGTGGAGGGGGACCATGAACCGCTCCCCGGCCTCGTTGCGCAAGACCGCACCCTCGCCGCGGAGCGCCTCGGTGATGAGGAACCGGGGGGCCCCTTCGCGCGAGAACGCAGTGGGGTGGAACTGGATGAACTCCATGTCGGTGAGGAGCGCCCCAGCCCGAAAGGCGATCGCCACGCCCTCCCCGGTGGCGATCGACGGGTTCGAGCTCTGTCGGTAGAGACTCCCGGCACCGCCGGTCGCGAGGACGACCGGCGTGGGGGTCGAGATCTCCACGTCGCGACCATCGGCGTCCGACAGTACCGCGACCGGACCCTCCCGTGAGCCGGGTCGCAGCGCACGGAGCACGGTCCGCTCCCGGACGTCGATGCCCCCTTGCAGGACCCGGTGCTTCAGCGCCTCCTCGATCGAGAGGCCGGTCGCGTCTCCCCCGGCGTGCAGGGTCCGGAAGTGAGCGTGCGCCGCTTCGCGCCCGAGGGCGATGCGGCCGTCGACCGTATCGAACGGGACGCCGTACCGAACGAGGTCGGCGATCCGGGTCGGAGCTTCCGAGGTCAGGATTCGGGCCGCCGCGGCGTTGACGAGCTCGTCCCCGGCCTTGAGCGTGTCCTCAAAGTGCTGGCGGGGGGAGTCGTCCGGCCCGATCGCGGCCGCAATGCCGCCCTGGGCGTACCGCGTGTTGGATTCCTCGAGTCGAGCCTTGGTCACGACCGTTGGGCGGAGCCCGTGCTCCCGGGCCCGCAGCGCGACGTAAAGCCCAGCGATCCCGCTCCCGATGATCAGCGGACGACGGGCAGCGTCGGTCACGCCCGGACGAATCCGGCCAGACGCTAAAGGTCATCCGCTCCCCGGGGACCGAGCCGTCCTATACGGTCTCGGCCTTCGCTCGGCATGGACGGCGCGTCGGCCCCCGTCGAGCCGGATTGGCGCGCCGCGGTCACGGTACGCGAGAACGTCGAACTCGCCCGACTCCTCGCGGAGCGTCTCCCGCCCCCTTCCGCGTCGCGCTCGGTCAGCGTCACCGATCTTATCGGACCCCGGCGCGCGTTTTGGCAGGTCCTCCACCCCGTTCCCGTGGGCGCCGCGCGGCAAGAGCGAATGGACGCGGGTCGCTCGGTCCACCGTCGCCTGGGCGCCGCGCTCCGCGCCGAGGGGGCGCTCGAGGTGCGGGTCCGCCGGGAGGGAGTCGTCGGGCGGATCGACGTCCTCAGCGACGTGCCGGTCGAGGTCAAGACCAGCGCGAGCACGGTCCGTCCCGACCAGCTCCGTGACGCGCGACCCGAGCAGGCGGAGCAGCTCGCGATCTACTGTGCGCTCGCGGACCGGCCACGGGGCCGGCTCGTCACGCTGGTCGTGGCGGAGGGCGAGGGCGAGCGCGTGCAGGCGGTCGACCTCGGCATCGCGGACCTGTCGGCCGTCCGTGGGGAGGTCCGACATCGCGTCGAGGCGCTCCGACGGGCGTGGACCGACGGTCGCGCTGCCGACCTTCCGGCGTGCCGTTGGTTCGGACGGGGCTGCGAGTTCCAGGTCGCCGGGGTGTGCGACTGCTCGTCGGCCGACCCGCCCCCGGACCGCACGATCCTCGAGGGAGTCCGGGACGCCGCGGACCGCCCGGACGTCGCCGAGAGGGTGCGCGTCGGCTTCCGGAGCCTCCCGGTCCCGACCGAGCCGTCGGCGGTCGAACGGTTCCGGGAGCTTCTCTACCTGCGTCGGACGTACTTCGAGCGCGTCTCCCCCCGGCCACGCCCCGAGCTCCCCCGCCGCGACCCGCGCGATCCGGTCGACCTCTACGGGCGCCTGACCGAGGCCGTCGAGAGCGGGCCGATCGGCGAGGTCTGCCGAGTTCCGCCGCTCGCGGAAGAGCCCGAGGAGGAGGTCGGGGGGTTCCGCGGGCTGCCGCACCTCCTCCGGGTCTCGCGGGCCCACGCCCCCGCGTCGGCGTCCACGCTTCTCGACCATCAGCCGCAGTACGCGCTCGAGCTCGGCTTCCGGTGCGTGGCGACCGGAGCCGCCTCCGCCTACCTCTTCCTCGGCCGGGAGAGAGCCGAAGCCGGGGCGATGCCGCTGCAGGCGTTCGAGCTCCGGTTCGACCCGGCGAGCGTCTTCTCGCGCCTCTGGCGCGAGCGGCGGCGACGACTCCTCGCCGCGTTGGTCCAACAGGCCCCCGAGACGCTCCCCGCGTGCCCCGCGTGGATGTACCCGGACTGCCCCTACCGTGCCGACTGTCGCTGCGATGTCGGGGGCACGCGGTCCCAACGGTAGATCGCCGCGGTGTGGGTGACCGAGAAACCGATCTGGTCGTACAATTGCCGCGCGGGGCGGTTCGACGCACTGACCCAGAGCCGCACGCGTTCGTAGCCCAGGGCGCAGAGAGATCGCAGCGTCCAGCGGAAGAGGTACTTCCCGTAGCCGCGCCCGCGCAGCGCCGGGTCGACCATGAAGTCCAGTACGACCGCGCGCCGCGCCGACTTCTCGCAGGACAGGATCGCCCCCACGAGCGTCGGCGGGTCGGCTCGGTAGAGCGTGGTCGACGCAGCGTCCAGGAACTGGCCGAGTTCGCTATCGAGCAGCGCGTCGAGGGCACGGCGGTAGTCCGTGAGGTCGGTGCCGATGAGGAGCTCGTCGACCGTCCCGGAGAACGATCGCTGGTCGAGCGCCGCGAGAGCCTCGGGCGTCACTTCGCGGACCGGCACGAGCCGGAGGGCATCCGGTGGTGGGGCGAGCGGCTCCCCGTCCCGGGCCGTGAGCGCGCGCTCCATCGCGTGCCGTCGTATGACCGTCGATCCGACGCGCCTCGAGAGCCGGGCGAGGAGCACCTCCTCGACATCGGTCGGGAGGCCGGTGAAGCCGGCGCTCACCGAGGTGACCGACGCGGGCACGGAGTCGAGCAGGGTCTCGGCGAGCGCGATCGCGCGCGGAAGTGCGTCCGGACCGGGGCCCACGTGTACGTGGGCGTACGACGTGGCTCCCCGGTCCGACCGGAACGCGAGACCGCCCCCGGCGGCGAGCGGATAGTACCACCCCATCTTCTCCCCCGCCCTTAGCTCGGTCGCCGTCCCTTCGACCCAGCTCCGCGAGGGCGCCTCCTCCCGGAGGAGGAGCTCCCGCTGCATGAGCTGCGCGAGCTCGAGCAGCTCGTCGGCGGGAGCGCCGCGCGTCGAGGAGGGAAGCTCCATCGGCCGGGAACCGCCCTAGCGCGCCGACTCCCGCATGAGGATCTGGGCGATGTCGGGGGCGACCGATGCTTTCTCGGCCGGATTCCCCAGCGTGTCGGTCGAGAAGACGTCGTCCGCGACCGCCTTGATCCGCTCGAAGCCGTCACGGAGGAAGAGCCCGTGGGTGCACGCCGCGCCGATCCCCGCGACCTCGCCGCGCTTGAGGAGCTTCGCGGCCTCGACGATCGTGCCCCCGGTCGAGATGACGTCGTCGACGATGACGACCTGTTTCCCTGCGATCGGGCCCGGTACCGCCGTCGGGAGCGTCAGCTCGACGTGCTCGCTGTCGATCCGCTTCTTCTGGAGCGCGAACCACGGCTTGTCGAGCAGCTGCGCCATTCGTCGCACGCGGTCGACGCCCCCCTGGTCGGGCGAGACGAGCAGGTCGATCGGCCGCTCCCGCAGGAGCCGCGCGACCGCCGGGATGCCGCTCGCCTCGAATGCGGGCTTGGTGAAGTGGCTCAGCGTCTCCTTGGAGTGCAGGTCGACCGTCACGACTACGTCCGCGTCGAGCTCGATGTGCCGGCATAAGCTGCGCGCGCTCACCGGCTCGCCGGGGAAGAACCGGCGGTCCTGCCGGGCATAGGCGAAATAGGGCACGACGACGAAGACGCGCCGGGCGCCCGCCTCCCGGACCGCGTCCTCGAGGAGCAGGAGCTCGACGAGGTCCTGGTCCGTGCGCGTCGACTGGACGACGACGACGTCCTCGCCCTCGAGCCGCCCCCCCACCCGCAGGTACATCTCGCCGTCCGGGAAGCGCTTCGTGAACGGGATCGCGAACGGCGCGTTGCCGAGCTCCCGCGAGATCCGTTCGGCGAGGGCGGTCGACGCCGAGCCTCCGATTACATGCATCCGGTCCCGACTCCGCCGGAGGGACCGAGCCTTGGACCAAAAGGCTTACCGAAGCCACGCGGGCGAAGCGGAGCGCTCACGCACGGTGGCTACAGGTCGTTGTCCTTGTTCTTCGAGGCGGGATGCTTCGCCCTCTCCGCCCGACGGACCTTCGGGCTCGGGCGACCTCGGCGCCGGGAGAGAACGGTCGGCGGCTTCGATCGGGCGGGACGGGGCCGAGGCGGATCGTCAATGTCCTCCTCCTCGTCCTCCGAACGACCCCACGGGTGGATCGCGCTCAGGAATCGGCGTCCGCGGCCCGTAGGCGGCGGTTCCTCCTCCTCGTCGGCGGCCGCCTCCTCTTCCTTCCGGCGTTCGTCCTCGATCCCCTCGACCCGGAGCGCGTAGTGGATCCCGAACGCGAGCAGGATGATCCCGGCGACCGTGAGACCCATGAACTGCCACGACTGCGGGGGGACCTCGCCCGCGTTGCCTCCGAGCAGGAGCTTGATCGAGCCGAACCAGGGCAGCATCCCGCGCGCGACCCCGACGATCCAGCCGGTCTCGACCAACTGCGACGTGCCGTCGACCTGGTCCGGGACGCCACTCTGGCAGCTAGACGTGCACCCCTCGGGGGCGAGGTTGTTGTCGCCCATCGTCACGAACCCCGAGTGGCGACCGAGGAGCCCGGGAGAGAGCGAGAGCGTGACGTTCACGGAGCGCCACCCGATGTCGTAGAGGTCGATCGTGCCGGTGAGGTTCGTGACCCCGCAGCCCAGCTTGGTCCCGGGCGTCGCGAAGACCGCCCCCGGGGCGGTTCCGCAGCGCAGGCCGGAGAGGTCCGTCGCGTTGTACGAGCCGCCGTTCGCAGGGTCCCATTCGAGGTAGAGCAGCGCCCGATGGATGATCGGGGTCGCGCCGACTCCGTTCGCGGCGTAGAGGATGACGTCGCCGTACTCGCCGTAGGTGGAGTAATCGGTCTGAAGTCCGACCACGTAGGGCGTGATCTGGCCGGCCGGGAGGCGCTGGGCGAGGACGAGGTCCCCCGTGTTGATCACCCCGAGGACGTCGGAGGAGCCGTGCTGCATGCTGTCCGACTCGACGACGTACACGGGCGGCCAGTTCTGCGTGTAGGCGTAGAGCGAAACGAGCACCAAGACGATGATCGCGACCGCGACCAACGGCTCGAAGTAGAGGGAGTCGCGGGCCCTCCAGTAGACGGGGTGCTTCTCGCGGTTGAAGAGCCGGCCGCGCCGGGACGGGGCCTCCAGCTCCTCGTCGTCGTCCTCCGCGTCCGAGTCCCGCCACCGCCGTACAGAATCGCGGTGGCGCGGGGGTCGGGGGCGGGGTCGGCGGGAGCGTGGGCGCTCCTCCTCCGCCTCCTCGTCCGGGTCGTCCGCGTCATGACGGGGGGACATCGCTCGCCGTTCCGCGAGGCCCCGCTTAACCCTTCGGCTCGAACGGAACCCCCGCCGCGCCGCCGGCGGGTCCCACGCGATGCGCGCCGATGTCCAAGGGCGGGTGCGGCGGGCCCGGCGCGGGCGCTAGTCCCGCTCGTCGGCGGGCAGGAGGTCCGGGATCCCGTCGGAGATCGGGTAGTCCACGTGACACTTCGCGCAGGTCAGGGTCCCTTCGACGATCTCCGTCCCGTCGGTCCGGTGCGTGACGAGCGCGAGCTCGCCGCGGCAGACGGGGCAACGCAGGATCTCGAGCAGGTCCGGCTTCACTTCGACCCACCCTCCACGATCCCGTAACCGATCAATCGCCATGCGTTAAGCTTGCGCGAGATCGCGACCCGGCTCCCCGGAAAGACCGTGACCGCCCGGTTGAGCGACAACTCGACCTCGTCGCCGCGGGCGCTTGTCACCTTCCCGCTCGCGACGGTCGTGCCGACCGTGACCGCGAGCATCTCGCTCGTACGGACCTTCTCCACCTTGATCTCGCGCTGGGCGCCGAGCACGCGGTCGAGCAGCGTCGCCTTGAGGCGAATCTTCTGGCTGACCGGCGGAAGGGTCCCGGAGACCCCGACGAGCCGTCCCGTGAGCCCATCGCCCTTGGCGAGCGACGGGTCGAGCGCGGTGCCGATCGCCGCGAGTCCGCCCGGGCGCAGCTCTTTCCATTCCCGGCCGCCGGCGACGATCGACGTGACCTTCGTCGTGAGCGACTCGGCGTGGGCGTTCGCCGCGCCGCTCGGGCCGGGCCGGATCTCGATCTCCTCGCCGAGCGTGATCTTCCCCTGGAGCAACGAGCCGCCAAGCACGCCCCCCTGCAGGTCCTTCGGCCGGGTCCCGGGCCGGTTGATATCGAACGACCGGGCGACGTACATCAACGGCGGCTTGGTCGTGTCGCGGGCCGGCGTCGGGATCGTCGTCTGGATCGCGCCGATCAGCGCGTCGATGTTGACCCGGTGATTGGCGCTGACCGGCACGACCGGCGCGTCGGCGACCGGCGACGTCTTCAGGAACTCAACGATCTCCCGGTGGTTCTCCTCGGCAGCCTCGGCCGGGACGAGATCGATCTTGTTCTGGACGACGACGACCTTCCGAACCCCAATGATGTCGAGCGCGTAGAGGTGTTCGCGGGTCTGCGGCTGGGGAACCTTCTCGTTCGCGGCGACGAGGAGGAGCGCCCCGTCCATGATCGCCGCCCCCGACAGCATCGTCTCCATCAGCGTCTCGTGGCCGGGGGCGTCCACGAAGGAGACCGCGCGGAGGAACTTCGCCTCCCCACCGCAGTTGGCGCACGTCGGCTCGGTCGAGTACCCCAACGGCAGCGGGCATTTCGGACACTGGTAGAACGCCGCGTCGGCGTAGCCGAGCTTGATCGAGATCCCGCGCTTCAACTCCTCGGAGTGGCGGTCGGTCCACTCGCCCGTGAGCGCTTGGGTGAGGGTCGTCTTGCCGTGGTCGACGTGGCCCACGAGACCGATATTGACCTCGGGCTGCCGGGGAACCTTCATGACGCGGCGAGAAGCTCCGCGAGCGGTTTCCCGCCCTTTTGCTCGACGATCAGGTTGATCTGGACCGTGTCCTCGCTGACCGTGTTGCCGCGGAACGTTCGGCGCCGTCGCATGCCGAGTCGAGGGGCGTGGAATCCGAATCCGTCGCCGACGTAGAGCCGGGTCTGGCGGGCGCCCGGGACGTCGGGGCGGAGCGGGAAGCCGCTCTTGTCGGTCCCCCCCGTGATCCGGAACGTGTAGCCCGTCGCGCCGATGAGTTCGCCACCGATCGTCTCGCCGATCCGCTTGCCGAGGAAACCCGCGGCCTGCGGGTCCCCGACGGTGCGAGCGATCGATTTCTCTCGCTCGGAGATGACGAGCTTGTACTCGACCATGATGCCCCGTAAGGTGCGGGCGCGCAGTTGGAGGCTATTTAAATAGCTTTTCGGGCGACCGTCGGCGGGAGGAGGGCGTGCGCGAGCGCGCCGAGGCCGACGGGAGCGGTGAGGGCGCAATCCGCACTCCCGTTCTCGTCGGAGATCAGCGCCCCCGAGGTTCCCCCGAGGGTGGCGTTGAAGACCGCGCCGACCTCGCTGACCGATAACGGCAGCGTGCAGATGGTGTATTCCAGATACCAGGTCGGACTCGTCACGAGGCCATCGTACGAGAGACCGCCGAGGGCGGTCCACGTACGGGTCGCATTCGGGTAGGTGCTCAGGAAGGCGGCGCCGCCCGCGCCATCCGCCGTTGCGACGATCGAGGGCGAGTTGACGATGCCCGACGGGAAGCTCGCTAGGAGCGCGACCGCCTGGGTGCAGGCCGCACCCCCCGCCGTGAGGAGCGCCGCCGCGACGCCGCCGGATACCGACTCGACCAGGAGCCCGTTCGACGCGTTCTTCAGGCCGAACGTCCAGAACGCCGCCGCCCCCGCGCCCGCACCGGGCCCGGTCGCCGGTAGCCCGATGTTTCCGGGGGAGCCTCCCGGCCAGATGATCGTGCAGTTCGCGAGGGCCGCGAGTGATGAGAGGTTCGTGGCGGGCTCGAGGACCGGGGCGGTCACGGCGACCGCGGCACCGAACACCGCGTACCATGGCCCGCCGGGGACGGAGGTCGCGCCGGATTGGGCGGTCGCCTCCGCCTGGGAGAACGTCTCGTCCACCGGGTTCGGACCGTGGGCCTTTCCGAGTGCGAGGAGTCCCGTCGCGAAGAGGGTCGCGAACAGCACGGCGACCACGACCGCCACCGCTACGACCGGAAGGATCCACCGCCGGCGACGCGGCGGAGCGACGTCACCCGTCCCCGGCGCGGGGGAACTTTCGTCGACCGACATCGCTACCCGCTCGTGCTAGCGGGCGAGCGCAGAAAAGGAGTGCGAGCGAGGCCCGGCTGCTCGCCGGGCCTCGGCCTTAAGAGGGGGGCCCACCGTCGCGCGAGCGAACGGGAGGTCGAAGGCACTGACCGGCGTGGGGGAGGCGCTCCTCATCACGCAGGTGGTCCTCCTGCTCGGAGGTTTCGGCTTCGCCGCCATCTCCGACCTTCGGACACGGGAGGTCACGGACCACCTCTGGCAGGCGCTCGGTCTCCTCGGGGTCGCGCTCGGGGCGGTCGATCTCGCGCCGAATGGTCTCCTCCCTCTCGGTATGTGGTTGGTCGTGGGCGCCCTCGTGCTCCAACACCTGTTCGCGTGGGACGACGCGCTCGGTCCGAACTACGAGCGATTTGCTGACCTGATCGAGGGGGTCGCGTACGTCGCGGTGGTCCTCCTCGTCGTCGCTGGAGCCGTGGTGGCCGGAGTCGGGCCGTCCGGGGTCTCGCTGCCGGTGGTCGCTCTCCTCGTGACCGTCCTGTTCGCGCGGGGGCTCTTCGAGCTCGGCGTGCTCTACGGCGGTGCCGACGCGAAGGCGCTCATGATCGCCGGCACCCTCGTGCCGTTGCTCGCGGTCCCCCTCCTCGCCCAGACCGCTTCGACCACGCTCCTACTCCGAGTCCTTCCGTTCCCGGTCACCCTCCTGGTCAACGCCGCGCTCTTCTCGGTCGCGATCCCGATCGGCCTCGCGCTCCGGAACGCCGCCCGAGGCGAATTCTCGTTCCCGCGGGGGTTCGCCGGCTACCAGATCCCGGTCCGGGAGCTGCCCGAGCACTTCGTCTGGCTCAAGGACCCCCTCGCGGCCGGAGCGCGTAGCCGAGACACGGCGAGGACCTCCGAGGACGACCGCTTGGAGCGGGTACGGCTCGCGCGCGAACTCGAAGAGCAGGGCGTCGAACGGGTCTGGGTGACGCCGCAGATCCCGTTCCTGGTCCTGATGGCGCTCGGAGCGCTCGCCGCGCTGCTCGCGGGGAACCTCCTCCTCGACCTCTTCGCTCGGCTCTGAGAAGGCCGACCGGCGACCCCGCTCTCCTCGACACCGCGACGCGAAAGCTTTTTTCCGCGGGACCCGTCGCTCCGGCGAGGGGAGTCGATGGCGCGAGCGCCGAAGAGGTCGCCGATCCGCGTCCTCATCGCGAAGCCCGGCCTCGACGGCCACGACCGGGGGGCGAAGGTCGTCGCGCGGGCGCTCCGTGATGCGGGCTTCGAGGTGATCTACGCCGGGCTGCGGCAGACGCCGGAGGAGATCGTGCGCGCCGCGCTCGAGGAGGACGTCGACCTGATCGGCCTCTCGATCCTCTCGGGCGCCCACATGGCGCTCTTTCCGAAGGTCCTCGCCCTCCTGAAGAAGGAGAAGGCGGACCGGATCCCCGTCTTCGCGGGCGGGATCATTCCTGACGAGGACGCCCGTCGTCTTCGGAAGGCCGGCATTCGGGCGATCTTCGGACCCGGTACGACCCTCGAGGAGATCGTCACCACCGCCCAGCGGCTCGCGCGGCCGAGGGCATGACGCCCGCGAACCGGACGCCGCCCGCGGCGCGGGCGATCCGCACGGGCGACCGTCGGGCGCTCGCCCGCGCGATCAGCCAGATCGAGAACCGGGACCCTGCCGTGGAGCCGGTCGTGCGGGCGCTCTACGCGGAGAGCCGACCGGGTGCGATCGTCGGGATCACGGGTCCTCTCGGGGTGGGCAAGTCCAGTCTGATCAACCTGGTCGTCGCGCGGCTACGCGAGCTCGAACGCACGGTCGCGGTCGTCGCGGTCGACCCATCGAGCCCGTACACGGGCGGCTCGGTCCTCGGGGACCGGATCCGGTTCGAGCGGCGCGCCGACGATCGCGGGGTCTTCTTCCGCTCGATGGCGAGCCGCGGACAGGTCGGGGGCCTCGCGGCCGCGACGCGGGAGGCAGCACGGCTGATGGCCGCGGCGGGGTTCGACGTCGTACTCCTCGAGACCGTCGGCAGCGGCCAGGTCGACGTGGCGATCCGAAATATCGCCACGACGAGCGTCGTGGTCACTGTCCCGCACCTTGGCGATGAGGTCCAGACGCTCAAGGCCGGTCTCTTCGAGATCGCGGACATCTTCTGCGTCAACAAGTCCGACCTTCCCGGCGCCGACCACGCCCGCCGAGACCTCTCCGAGCTCGTCGGGCTCGCCGCGGGGCGCTCGGGGTGGACGCCCCTCGTCGTGGGAACGTCGACAAGTCCTCCGTCCGGGATCGAGGAGTTGTGGGCCGCGGTCGAGGCCCACGAGCAGTTTCTCGACCGGGCGGGCGAGCGCGCGACCGCCGAGCGACGCCGGCTCTCGGCAGAGATCGTCGAGCTCGCGCAGGAGCGGGTGGGTCGCGAGCTCTCCGAACGCCTCGAGCGTGACCCGGAGCTGCGGAAGCTTCTGGACGCGGTGGTCGGGCGGTCGATCGACCCGCGAACGGCGGCCGAACGTCTCGCGCGCGGCGCCGCTCGGTCGAGCCGGTAGGCACGGATGCTCGCACCGGTCGCCCTCTTCCTCGTCCTCGTGTTCGTCGCCGTCGCGGCGATCGCCTACTTCGCTTTCGCCTCCTTCGCGTTCGGAGCCGGCTACCAGCCGACCCCCCGCCGCTCCGTCGAGGCGATGCTCCGACTCGCCGAGGTCGGCCCGCGGGACACGGTCTATGACCTCGGGGCCGGCACGGGGGCGATCGTCTTCCGGGCGGCGCGGATCTACCGCGCGCGCGTCGTCGGGGTGGAGGTCGAGCCGATCCGCGTGGGGATCCTCCGGTTACGTCGCGCGACCGGCCCGTTCGCCGACCGGATCGCGATCCGTTGGGGGAACCTCTTCGGCCTCGACTTTCACGACGCGACCGTCGTCTCCGCCTTCCTGTGGCCGGGAGCGATGGAGCGGCTCCGCCCGAAGCTCGAGGCGGAGCTCGCGCCGGGGGCGCGGGTCGTGAGCCACTGCCACGAGATCCGGGGCTGGACCCCCGACGTCTACGACCCCGAGACGGACGTGTACCTCTACCGAAGGCCCGGCGCCCCCGGACCCGACTCCATCGGGTCTACGGGTGGTAGCTGAACCAGAAAGCCCCGCCGATGACGAACACGGCGATGACGATGATCAGCCCGGCGATCCACCCCGCGTTCGCGTTACGGCTGGACCCCTCGGGCCAGACGTCCGGGTTCTCGCCCACGGGTCCCGGGACGCGCGCGTCGGTTTATCTTACCTAAGCACGGACGGGAGCCGTGCTTACGGGATCGGACCCCCGATCATGCCGCGGACCCCGAAGTAGAAGATCGCGACCGCGACGACGGTCGCCGCGCCGAAGGTTACGATGATGAAGCTCAGGGGGACCGGGGGAGTCGGCTCGGGCATCGGACCGAGGACTCCGGGCCGGTTCAAGTCCTTCGCGTTCGTTCTGGACGTCCCTGAGCGGGCCCGGCGAACCCCCTTCCGGGGTCGTCCTAGCACTACTCCCGCTCTTATGACCTGACGCCGAGCCACCTCGGGAGCTCGGCCATCGTCAAGCCTCGATAGTCGCCGGCTTGTACTTCGATAGGCAGGTCGAACATCTGGCAGAGATACGCCAGCATCGCCCGTCGTCCTTC
>JBOGRO010000013.1:0-16917 GCA_050749465.1 Thermoplasmata archaeon
GTTCAACGTCTCGGCGACCATCGGATGCGTGGTCTGGCCGTTCCCCGAGGGGACCGTGACCGGCTCCCAGACGTGGGCACACTCGGGCGAACCTCCCCATACCTGCGGCTCGGTGCCGTATGTTCGAAGTCCCCAGTAAGGGGGCGACGTGACAACACAGTGGACCGATTCTTCCGGTAACGTTCGCAGGACGTCCAGGACGTGCCCCCGAAGAATGCCGGGGTTGAGGAGGGCACGGGTCAAGCAGCAACGCTCCTGTCGCCGTCGAGTGTCGTTTGGTACGCGACCGGCCCCCAACCGTAGTAGAGGTCCGGGACCATCGTCGGGAGAACGAGCTCCATTCGCCGAGGTCTGCTCTCACCAACGGCATAACCGGCGATGATCCGCCGCTCGCAGAATCGGGCTACGGCGTCGATTCGCCGCTGGGGTCGATCGGCATGGGCGGCTCGCCCAGCGACCCCTTCAACGAACGGATGGTAGGGCAGGAGGCGCGTCGGCCGAGGACCGAACAGTCGCGCGAACCCCACCCGGGCTGCCTCGTCGCCCCGACGGGCTCCCTCCGACTGTTTCGACGCGCGCGGGCGGGGGAGAAGAGCCTCGGCATTGTCCAAGAGCGCCCGGAAGGTCTCCGCTGCGATGGGTGGCCTGCCTCCCACCCTCCGACCTGTTTCTCTATCGTAGCCGGTAGAGGCGATCAGTCCATTCTTGGCAAGCCTCTGGACCAGCACGCGAAGGCGCGAAAGGTCGCTCGGGTAAACTTGGACGCGAGCGCTGGTCGGGGTTTCCGGGGGGAAACTGGGTGGTTTCCGGGGGGAAACCGGGGGGAGTACGAGGGGTCTGGGGTTGGGGTTGGGGGCCCCGGGGAAAGCAGTCACTGACGGAGAGGGTGTCCCTGGGGCAGGCTGCGAGAGACCCGGGGAGGCACCGCGCGCGTCGTGCAAGTTCAGGCCCCCAGGCGTCGTCTCCGGCCGAACGGGATGAAGGTGAACGGCTGAGACAGACCGTGGATGGGGCAGTAGGAAATCCGGAGGACCTCGTTGAGGCGGATCGGTTGTCGACAGGTGGAGCAGACGACGAGGACGGGTGCCGGCCCGGACGGTGCTCCCGCCGGGTTTTCCTCCTCCCCTCCGAGCCGGCCTAACGCGACTGCCCGCGGGTCTCGTGCGTGGAACCGGAGGGAGAGGCAGAAAGCAAGCGCCGGGCCGGCGTTCGCCAGCCCGGCCGACCGGGTTGGCTCAGCTTGGGGCGGTGGCAGCCGTAGCGCGAGCAGCTTGGAGGCGAACGCGCGGTTGAGTACGTCCAAGTCCCTGTGGTCGATTGGGCAGCGGGGTGGCCGGGCCGAAATCGTCGAAAAGGTACAATTCTCGGTCGAGTAGCCCCGAGCGGATTCGAACCGCTGTCGCCGGCTCCAAAGGCCAGCATGCTTGGCCGCTACACCACGGGGCTGCCCGTCGTCACGGGCCGGAGCTACTAAAGAATCCACCGCCGCTATCGTGCGGGGGAGCCCGACGGAGCGTCGAACCGGGCCGGTTCGGGGACCGTGCAGGGCGAGGACGTTCGTCGCGGCGAGCACCCCGCACGTCGGCAAAGCCTCAGGGCGGGTCGGGGACGGTGGTCGTCGACCTCTCCGGCGCGAGCGCGGGGACCCCCTCCTTCGAACCGCGAACCCAGACGAGGAGCGGCAGCGTTGCGAGGCCCACCAGTCCGGTGAACACCCACGCGGCCGTGTAGCTGACGTCGACCGCGATGAAACCGAACGCGATCGTGAGGGCACTCCCCGCGATGATCTGCACGCCGTTGAGGAGCCCGAGAGCGAGGGCGAATCCCTCTCCGCTCGCTTCGGGCCGGAGGGTCGGCAGCAGGTAGAGAACCGTGAAGACGACCCCGTCCGCGAACCCGAGGAAGGCAAAGACGCCGAACAGTTCGCTAAGGCCTAAGAAGGGGATCGCCATGACGAGGGCCACGGCGGGGATCGCGAACGCGAGGAGCACGATGCGCATATCCCGGCGCCGCTCCGCGATCCAGCCGCCGATCGGTCCCCCGACGATCTCGACCAAGATCAGGACCGTCGGAAGGCTCGCCGCGAGGGCGATGCTCCAGACCGGATGAACGTGGGCCGCGAAGTCCACGAAGTACTGCGCGACGATGTAGAGCGCGCCCCAGAACCCGGTGCCGGCGAGTGCGAGGGCCCAGAGGGGGCGGGAGCTCAGGACAGGAGCCGCGGCGGCGAAGAGCTCCCGCCAAGTCCGGGCGATCGGGTCCGGGGAGGTCCGGGGGAGTACCGCGGCCGCGAACGCCCCGATCAGGAGCAGCCCGATCCCGCCGACGGCGAGCGTCCACGTCCAGCCGAACGCGACACCGATCAGGGCGCCGGCGAAGAGGCCCCCAGCGGCGCCGACGCTGAACCCGGAATTGTAGAGCCCGATGATCGGCCCCCTCGAGCCGGGAGGGTAGTAGGCGGCCACGAGCCCCAACGCCGGCGCGAAGAAGAACGCCGCGCCCGCCCCGACCCCGAACCGTAGGGCCGCGAGCCAATACTCGTTGGGTGCGAACCCCGACGCGAGCGCGAAGGCGCCCATGACCGCGAGGGCCGCGAGCGACACCGCGCGGTTCCCCCACCGCAGGGAGGCGAGTCCGGCGGGGACCTGGAAGATCGCCGCGCCGACCAGGAAAGAACCGATGACGATCCCGAGCTCGCTCGTGTTGATGCGCAGGCCGGTCCCGATGAGCGGGAGGACCGCGCCGATGTTGTACCAGCTGAACGCGTAGACCGCCCGCGCGATGAACAGGGTCAGGGCCGCGTTGCGTCGCGTGCGACCCGTGAGCTCCGTTAGCCCAACCCCTGCCCGGCGAGGAGACCGTGGGTCTCAAAGTAGCGCAGGAAACCCCGCGCGGCCAGGTCGTAGCCCGAGACGAGGGACGGCCGGTCGGCCGCCTCCGCCCCGCCGGGTTTCGCCCGGGTACCGAGGTCGTGCTCGCGGAGTCGCGCGGCGACGCGCTCGGGGTCCGGCCGTTCCCGCGCGGCCGCGAGGGCGACGTCCCTCCACGCTTCGACGATCGCGCGATAGCGCTCGAGGTCACGGTCGCCGTCGGGACTGGGTCCGAAGTGGCTGTACAGCACGACCGCGGGCTGGACCTGCCGCATCGTCTCCAAGCTGGAGAAGAGGAGCTCGAGGTCGAGGTCGGGCGGAGGTACCGCGGGGCGGATCCGGTCACTCCCCTCGAGACGGACCCCGGCTCCGTCGCCCGAGAAGATCCCCCTCGTGGCCGAGTCGAAGAACGCGAGGTGGTGCTTCGCGTGACCCGGAGTGGCGAGGACGGAGAGCTCCCCGCCGCGGACCGGGAACCGCTCCCCGCCGCGAAGCGGGACGATCCGCGGCGACGGCACCGGCAGGATCGGGCCCCAGAGCGGGTCCGCGGCTGCTCCCCAAGCGCGGCGGGCGCTCGCGACGAGCTTCGTCGGGTCGACCAGATGCGGGACCCCGAGCTCGTGCGCGTAGAACGTCGCCCGCGGCAGCGTCTCGATCAACGCCCCCACGCCGCCCGCGTGGTCCAGGTGGATGTGCGTGACGAAGACGCGGCGGACTTCCTCCGGCGCGACCCCCGCGCCGCGAAGACCGGCGAGGAGCGCGTCCCGACACGTCGAGGGCCCGGTCTCGATGAGCGTCCAGCCCTCCTCCTGGGGAAGGAGGTACGCCGCGACCAGTCCCTCCGTGTCGCGGAAGTCGAGGTCGAGCAGCTGGCGGCCCTGGCCCAGGTCGCGGACACGGGGTCGAGCCATCGTTCGTCGACCTCAGAAGTGGAGCAGCGGCGAGCCGTAGATGAAGACCGCGAGCCAGCTGATCCCGGCGAGCCCGGCGGCCAGCGCCATCGAACCGGCCCAGGCCCCGCGGTTCCAGTGGAAGACCTTCGCGCCGTCGAGGATCCCCCATGGAACGAGGTTGAACGCCGCGAACCAGCAGTTCAGGAACGCGAGGATGAGGAGCCAGCCGAAGAGCGGGTTCCCCGCGTACCAGGTCGCGAGCGACGCGGCGTAGAACATTCCGCCGAAAACGAGATTGATCGACGGTCCCGCAAGGGCGGTATGCCCCCACTCCTTCGAGTCGGACATCCCACTGACGACCGTCGCGCCGGGCGCGGCCCACAGGAAGCCGATGATCGCCGTGAACACCGAGACCGCGAGCCCGACGATCGACCAGCGGAACTCCGCCCAGTACCCTCGGCGCTGCGCGACGATCTTGTGCGCGAGCTCGTGGGCGACGAACCCGGTGAACGCCGCCGCGGCTGCCACGACCACGACCGTGAGCGACACGTTGTAGTCGACCGACGTCGAGTTCGTGCCGACGAAGAACCCGGTACCCGCGAGCAGGAGGACAATATCGAGGGTCAGGATCGCGAACGCGCCCCCGATCTGGTACAGTTCCCGCCGTGACGTGCTGACCCGCCCGGCCGGCCGCGGTGCCTGGGTCCACGAGTAGCCGTAGGGCAGTGGGGTCCCGGGGCTCATGCGAGCGTCCCCGGAACGGGAGGGAGGAACGTTTCCACCGGCATCGGTGCTTCCCACGGCGTGCCGCCGAGAAGGTGGCGCACGAGCTCGACCCCGTCCGCGAGCCGGGGACCCGGCCGGGAGAAGAACGCCTCGTCGGCGAGGAAGACCCCACGAGGAGCGCGGACGGACGCGATCCCCTCCGCGAGCCGCCGGTCCTCGAGCTCGCGCCGGCTGCGCGGGACCGAGAAGCTGCACGGGCTCAGGATCGCGAGGTCGGGCTGCGCCTCCGCGATCGCGTTCCAGGTCGTGCGGACCCCGGGCTTCCCCCGGTGGGTGCCCACGATCGTTCCCCCCGCGGCCCGCACCATGTCGGGTGCCCAGAGGCCGGCGAGGATCGGCGGGTCGAGCCACTCGACGACGGCGACTCGGGGACGTGCGGAGGCTGTTCGCAGGACCGAGCAGCGGTCGCGATACCCGCGCGCGAGGTCGCGACCGCGCTCGGGGTCATCGAGCGCCCGCGCGACGATCTCCACGCTCTCCCAGACGTCTCCGAGCGTTCGGGGGGTCAGCGAGACGATGAGGGGAGCGACGTCCGCTTTCGCGCAGGCCGCCGCGACCTCGGCATCGGTCACCGAGCAGACCCCGCAAAGGTCCTGGGTGAGCAGCACGTCCGGGGAGAGTTCGCGGAGGAGCGGAATGTCGAGCTCGTAGAGGCTCTCTCGGGCTCCGCGCACTCGCTGCACGCGCTCATCGATGTCGCGCGATGGTCGTTCGGAGTCCCACGTCCTCGGGCGCATGACCACCGGCAACGCCGCGACCTCCGGGGGAAAGTCGCATTCGGCGCTCCGGCCGACCAACTCCGAACCGCGCCCGAGCGCGAAAACGATCTCGGTTGCGCTCGGAAGAACGGACACGACGCGCATCGTCCCCTCGGGGCGGAACTTCGAGCCGAAGGGACCTTACTTAGTTTTGCGGTGCGTGGCGGTCCGCTTCCCCTGGGGAACTTTCGCGACGGGACGGCGCCGCGGGGACGACGTGCGGACGACGGCGCGACGGCGAGGCTTCGGACGTGCCGCGGTGGGTGCACGGTGGAGATGAGGCCGGGTCGCGGTCGGCGCCCCCGGAGCCGCGGGCGGCGGGAGGCCAAGGTGTTGGCACAGCGTTGACTCGCGTTCGAAGGTGAGGCCGAGGGCCCGCGCCTCGCTCCGCTCACTCTCCGCGGCGGTACCCTCCCCGGTGCGCAGGAGTGCGACCGAATGCAAGAACCGCAACTGCGGATCTTCGGGGGTTGCGGCAAGCATCGCGTCGAGCTCGACGCGGGCCGCGGCCCAGTCCCCGAGCTCAACGAGCGCCGCCACCAAGTGGGCCCGAACTTCCACCCGGGCGTCGTCCTCCGCAAGAAGCGCGCGATACACCTCGATCTCCTCCTTCGGCTTGGCCCGTGCGCCCAGGACGGCCGCCTTTCCGAGCCAGGCGTCGAGGTCGTTCGGTCGGGCCGCGAGGACCTCCATGAACGCCCGGTCCGCGTCGTCCGTGAGTCCGAGGCCGAGAAGGGAGCGGCCGACGCCGATCTTCGCGGGGACGAGTCCGGGTTTGAGCTGCGCGGCCTGACGGTAGAATCGAAGGGCGAGCGCGGGGACGCCCCACTCGAGCCACGTCCGGGCCCGACCCATGGTGGCGTCCAGAAGCTGGGTGCTGGGGAGCTGTCGAGGACGGGATGCCGCGGCCGGTCGGGGCTCCTTGCCGAGGAGCGCGTCCAGGCCCAGCTGGCGAGCGAGTTCCTCGAAGCGGGCTCCTTCGACGAGGGTACCGGAGCGTCGGAGGACCTCGGCGGAGATCGCGAGCGGCAGGCGACCCGGGGTGAGCGCGACGAGGTGCACGGGAGCTGCTCCGCTCTCCTCGAGCACGCGCCGGATGGTGTCGAGCGAGACCTGGTCGGGGTCCTCGAGGAACGCGTAGAGGAATCCGTCGTCGGTCCGGAGGACGAGGCCCTCCGGGATCGCCTTCGCGGCGTCCATGCGCTGGCCCATCGCTTCGACGAGCCCGCTCGACAGCTGCACGAACGACGGCGACGCCATGTACGTTCGCAAGCCCGGGTCCATTAAATACGTGGGAGTCCACGCGAAACCGCCGTGAACCTGTCCGATCTCTACGCCTACCTCCCCTCCCTCGAGGCCGAGCTTCGGAACTCTTACGCCCGGGAGCGAAAGAACGCCCCCACGACCGCCCGGCCGTATCTCGAGATCAACCGCGAGTTCACGCTCCGGGGCGGCAAGCGATTCCGGGCCGTACTCGTCCTCGCCGGTTACCACCTCGCGACGCGACGCGCGCCCCGGCCGGCGCTTCGGGCGGCCGCAGGGCTCGAGCACTTCCAAAGCTGGATGCTGATCCACGACGACATCATCGACCACGCCGACGTGCGGCGGGGGGGTCCGACCGTCCATCGCGCGCTCGCCGCGCTCCACCGCCGGGAGAAGCGGGAGGGCTCGAGCGAGGAGTACGGGACCGGCATCGGTATCACGCTCGGCGACCTCGAAGAGCCGTTCACCGTCGAAGCGATCCTCGCGACCCGCGGCGCTCCCGCCGCGCGCCTCGCCGCGCTCGGCGAATACGTTCGGATGACCCGCCTGACGGCGTACGGTCAGCTGCTCGACATCCGCAACGGGACCCTCGACGCCGGTTCGGTGACCGAGGAAGACGTCCTGAACGTCCACCGGCTGAAGTCGGCGATGTATACGGTCGCGTGCCCGCTGCGCATCGGCGCGACGCTCGGAGGGATGTCCAGGGCGGGCCTCGCCGACCTCGACTCGATCGGAACCGACCTCGGGATCGCGTTCCAGCTCCGCGACGACGTGCTCGGCGCGGGGTTCGACGCCGACGAGTCGGGCAAGAGCCCGAACGACCTGCCCGAGGGGAAGCGAACGCTCCTCGTCGTCCGAGCGTGGACCGCGGCGAGCGACGCCGACCGCGCGCGGCTCGCCCGGGTCCTCGGGAACGCCGAGGCGACCCCGGAGGACGTCGAGCGTGCGCGCGAGGTCATCCGGGCGACCGGGAGCCTCGACTACTCGGAGCGACGCATCGCCGCGCTCACCGCGCGAGCGCTCGCTCGGCTCGAGCGCAGTCGGAGCCTCGGTCGCGCGGCGCGCCCGCTGATCCGAGAGATCGCGGACCGGCTCGTGCGCCGGAAGTCGTAGGGAGCTATTCCTCGGCCGGTCCGGTCGGTTGCACGCCGGCCGCCTGCAGCGCCTGGGTCAGTTCCTGCTGCATGGTCGTGTACCGTTCCTTGAGGTGGTTCTCTTGCCGCTCGATCGCCTTGACCCGCACCTCGAGCGTCTCCTTCTCCTCGGAGAGGAGGTCCTCGACCTCCTTCTTGTTCTTCGCGCGGACGAGGAGGCCGCCGATCGGCCGGTAGAGGACCGAGTCGTCGGCGATCGACTTGAGCTCGTCGAGCGTGTGGGTCGTCTCGCGCAGCTTGAGGTCGATCTGGAGGCGCTGCTGCTGGGTGTTCCCGAGCTCCTGTTGGAGCCGCTGGAACTGCTTCAGGTCGTTCTGGAGCTTCGCGGGGAGGGCCACGGCGGCCTGACCCGGAGCGGAAGATAAGCGCTTCGCCGGGCTCACGCGCTCGACGCGGAGTGCTCGGCGGCCGCGCGCGCGGCCGCCAGCGAGAGCGCGACCCAGCCCAGGTACGTGTTCAGCGCGGCCCGCATCGCGCCCGTGTCCCGGGCATGGATCGCGAGCTGGACCGAGTCCGACGCCGTCCGCGTCAGGGTGGCCCGGGCGCGGGGGACCTCGCGCTCGGCTTCGGGCCGGAGCGATCGCTCGAGCATCTCGGCGAGCCGATCGGTGCGGGTTCGCACCACGACCGTGGCGGTCCAAGGCGGGCCGTTTTCCGTCATCCGTCGAGCTCGCGCTCGAGGAGCGCGACGACCCGGTCGGTCTTCTCGGTCGCCGCCCGTACGTAGCTCGCGGGATCGAGGAGCTCGTCGATCTGGGCGGCGGTCAGGAACTTCCGCACCGTCGGGTCGGCCTTCGCTCGCTCGGCGAGGGAGGGTCCCTCGGCCGGCGCGCGCGTGAGGGTCCGGAGGCTCTCGTGGGCCTCCGAGCGCGCGAGGCCCTGCGTCGTGAGCGCAAGCATCAGGTGCTCCGCCATGGCGCCCCCGCCGTTGCGCCGGAGTTCCTCCGCCATCCGTTCGGGATCGACGCGCAGGCCGCGGAAGACCTCGGTCAGCCTCGTCAGAAGCTCGTCCTCGAGGACGACCGCGTGCGGGACGACGAACCGCTCGTTCGCCGAGTTCGCGAGGTCCCGCTCGTGCCACTGTATCATGTTGTCGAGCGGTGGCTGGGCGAATGCCCGCACGAGGCGCGCGAGGCTGCTGACGTTCTCCGTGACGATCGGGTTCCGCTTCTGGGCGAGGGTCGAGCTACCGACCTGGTGCGCCTCATCGAACGGCTCGGCGATCTCGGAGATCTCGCTGCGCTGCAGGTTCCGGACCTCGGTCGCGAGCCGCTCCGCGGTGGTCGCGACGAGCGCGAGCCACTGGGCGAACTCGGCGAGTCGGTCCCGCCCGACGATCTGCGTCGGCGCCTCGTCGGCGGCGAGACCGAGTCGCCCCATGACGCCGGCCTCGACCGCGACGGCGCGCGCGCCGAAGCCTGCGCCGGTCCCGATCGCGCCGGCCATCTTTCCGACCGCCACACGCGGTAGGAGCTGGTCCAGCCGGCGGCGGTGCCGCATCACCTCGGCCGCGGCGGCCGCGACCTTGTAGCCGAAGCTGAGCGGGATCGCGTGCTGGCCGTGGGTTCGCCCGATCTCGGGCGTCGCGCGGTGGCGCTTCGCGAGGTCGAGGAGGGCTCGAGCGAGGTCGGTGAGGTCGACGCGCAGGACCGCCGCGCACTCCTGGAGCTCGAGGGCGAGCGCGGTCTCGGTGATGTCCGCGCTCGTCGCGCCGAAGTGGACCCATCGCCCGCCCGGACCCGCGGCTTCCGCGAGCGCGCGCGTGATCGCCATCACGTCGTGCCGCAGCGTGCTCTCGAACTCGTCCACCCGCTCGACCGTCACATGGTGAAGGTCCGCGGCGCCAGCGATCGCTACCGCCGCGTCCCGCGGGATCATCCCGAGCTCGGCCTCGGTCGCGGCCAGCGCCGCTTCCACGCGCAGCGCTCGGGCGAGACGCGCGCCGCGGGCGAAGATCGCCTTGACGGTCGCCCGGCCGTAGCGGAAGTCCAACGGGCATAGGAGCTCCGACGAACTGCCCGCCACAGGCCGGGACCCGGACCCGGATATATAGCCGTGATGCGGCGGGGCGGCGGCCGCTACTCGCGAGACCCCACCCTACGCCCCCCCACGAGGAGCCGGTCGACCCCACTGCCGAACTGCAGCGCCCGTTTCGGTCGGTCCGCGATCGCCGCCGGGAGTCCCCGGTGCCGGGCCCAATCTCGGAACAACGCCTTGGGGTGGGGGATCGGTACTCGGTGACCGATCGGGATCGAACGCGCCGCCTCCACGAATGCGGGGTCGAGGTACGGAGCGACCACGACCCGTCCGAGTCGCACGGTCGCCCGGACCGATCGCGGCCAGTCCACGTCGATCAAACGCCGGAGATCCTCGTCGGCCCGCGCGGCGGCCGCATCGGTCCCGAGACCGCGGAAGTGGGCGTATCCGAGGAAGAGCTCGTCGGCCCCTTGCCCACAGAGGACGGTTCCCTCCGGGGCGAGCTGTACGGCGAGCGCGAACGCGATGAGGACGCTGCGGGCCGTCCGTCCGAGACCGTCGAGCTGGTCGGCCAGACGTTCCGTCACCGCGCGAACCTCGGACGTACCGACCGTCGCCGATCGCCCCGGAACGCCCACCAGCGGGGCGGCCCCGGTCGAGACCGGTAGGTCGGCGCCCGAGGCGGAGCCGATCGTGAAGAGCGTGAACTTTGGGCGCCCCCGCAACTCCCAAGCGAGGAGGCCGGAGTCGACCCCACCGGAGAAGAGGAGAACGAGCGGACCGTCCGGGCGTGCCCAGGGAGCGAGCGCCGTAGTGATGGCCCCATCGAGCCGGTGGAACCACTCGGCGCGATCCCCTGGCTCCACCGCCCTCCCGGTCACGATGGAGGCGAAGGAGCGCGTGAACGCTTATCCTTCTCGAGGGTACTCCGCCGCATGGCTCGCCGCTCGAGCGAGGTCGCCGGGGAGCCGCCGATCCGTCGCGCCCTTTTCACCGACCGGGACGGGACCCTGAACCCGGACCTTCACTATCTCAAAGACGCCGAGCGGCTCGAACTCTTCCGGGGAGTCGGGAGCGCGCTCTCGCTGGCCCACGCCCACGGCTACATCGTGCTCTGCGTCACGAACCAGTCGGGCATCGAGCGGGGATTCTACACCGACGAGGACGTCGTGCGGATCCACCGACGGGTGAACGAGCGGCTCCGTGCGTTCGGGACGCAGGTCGACGGCTTCTACTACTGCCCCCACGCGCCCGAACACGGCTGCGCGTGCCGCAAGCCCGGGACCCTCCTCTTCGAGGAGGCGCGTCGCGACTGGAACGTCGACTTCGCGTCGAGCGCGGTCGTCGGCGACTCCCCCCTCGACATCGCGGCGGGTCGGCGGCTCGGGCTCCTGACGGCCTACGTACCGAGTCCGGCCCCGCCCGGGTCCGCCGCGCGCGGTTTCGCGGCCGGCGACCCGCGGCCGGACCTCGAGGCCGGCACGTTCGAGAGCGCGGTCCTTCGCATCCTCGCTCGCGGGTGAGCGCAGTCCCCGCCCGCGCTCTCGGAAGGCGTTAATCCCTTAGCCCTCTGGCGAGCCGGGGGGATTCGTGGTCCTCGGGATCGTTCCGGCACTCGTCGGCGTCGCGGTGACGGTCGCGCTCGCGGTCGGGGCCGTGGTCGCGCACGCTCTGACCCCCCCCGCCGGCGCGGTCGCCGCGGCCTTCGGGATCGTCATCGTCGTCCTCGTCGGGTTCCCGTTCCTCGCGCTGCTCGTCCTCTTCGTCGTCGCGAGCGTGCTCGCGACACGGTTCCACATCCAGGACAAGCAGCGGAAGAACATCCAGGAGGGGACGGCGGGGGAGCGGGGCGTCTCGAACGTCGTCGCCCACATCGTGCTGCCGACCGCGCTGGCGCTGCTCGGAGGGTGGCCGCCCGCGGTCGTACCGATGCCCGTGCTCGCCGTCCTCTACGCGAGCGCGCTCGCGTTCGGCGCGGCGGACACCTTCGCGAGCGAGATCGGCGTCCTGGCGGGTCGAGCTCGCAGCATCCTCACGCTCCGGCCGGTTCCGCCGGGGACCAACGGCGGTGTCTCGGGCGTCGGCGAAGCGTGGGCCTTCGTCGGGGCGGGGATCACGGCGCTCGTCGGCCTCGGTCTCTTCCGGGCGTTCTCGGCAGCGCTCCCGTCGATCGCGATCTTCCTCGGCGCCGTGACCGCGGCCGGGTTCCTGGGGTGCCAGGTCGACTCGATCCTCGGCGAAGTGCTCGAGAACCGAGGCTACCTCACGAAAGGGTCGACGAACTTCCTCGGCATGCTCTCCGCGATCGGGATCGCGGCCGGCCTCCTCGCCGCGCTGGGGGTACGGTTTTGAGGCGGCGGCCCCGGCCGCACGGGAGCGTAGTCCTGCTCTCGGGCGGGATGGACTCGGCGACCTGCCTCGCGATCGCAACCCGGGCCGGCGGGCGGGTCCACGCGCTCACGGTCGAGTACGGCCAGCGGCACGCGCGCGAGCTCCGGTCAGCACGGGCGCTCGCGCGGAGGTTCCGGGTCGAACGGCACCAGGTGGCCCACCTCCCGCTCGGGCCGCTGCTCGCCTCATCGTTGACCGATGCGGAGCGCGCGCTCCCTACTGGCCCGTCCCGAGGGGGTCGGATCCCGTCCACCTACGTCCCCGCACGGAACACGATCCTCTTGGCGGTCGCGCTCGGCTACGCGGAGACCCACGGGCTCGACTCGATCGTCCTTGGGGCGAACGCGGTCGACTACTCCGGCTACCCGGACTGCCGCCCCGCGTTCTTGCGCGCCTTCGAACGGCTCGCGCGCGTCGCGACCCGGGACGGGGTCGAGGGGAGGCTCCGGTTGCGCGTTCGCGCGCCGCTGATCGCGAAGTCGAAGGCGGAGATCGTCCGCTGGGGGGAGCGACTTGGCGTCCCGTGGGGCATGACGTGGAGCTGCTACGCCGGGGGCCGCGCCCCGTGCGGTCGGTGCGACTCGTGCCGGCTCCGCGCCCGCGGGTTCCGGGAGGCGGGCGTGCGGGACCCGCTGGTTCGGTCGGCCTAGGACGGCGCGGGAGCCACCGGGGCCGGCGCCACGGGGGGCACGACCGAGGTGCAGAACGAGCAGCGGTGCGCCGCGATCGGGATCTGAGAGAGACACTCCGGGCACGGGCGGGTCGTCGCCGTGGCGGCGGGCTTCTTTGCCGCTTGGCGGTCCATGAATCGCTGGTACGGGAGGGCGATCGCGAAGAAGACGACCACCGCGATCACGATGAAGCCGATCAACGAGTTGAGGAACGCCCCCTGCATGATCGTGCTGTGGTTGTAGGTGAACTGCCAGGACGAGAAGTTGAAGTGGCCCGCCATCCCGATGAGCGGCGTGAAGATGTCCCCGACGAGCGCCGTGATCAACGCGGAGAACGCCACCCCCAACACGAACGCGATCGCGAGCTGGATGAGGTTGCCCTTGCTGATGAACGTGAGGAAATCCTGCCCGACCGACGCCATCGTCCTTCCGTTTCGCGAGGGGTAAAGGGGTCGGATTATAAGGGCGTGCCGGCGGGGCCGGTCACATCGTTTCGAGCCGGGGGACGCCGAGGAGGTCGAGCGCGTTGCCGAGGGTCTGGCGCGCGGCCGCGACGAGCGCGACGCGGCTCGCGCGCTCCGGCCCCGAGCGGATCACCGGGACCGCGTGGTAGAACCGGTTGAACTGGTCGGCGAGGTCGTGGGCATAACCCGCGAGCGCCTGGACGTGCATCGTCCGCGCGACGTAGTCGACCGTGCGAGGGAACCGGGCGAGGACCCGAACGAGCGCGATCTCCTCGGGGTCGGCGAGGAGGGACGCGTCGAACGGATAGGGCCGCTCGGGCGCGTTGGCCTTCCGCAGCACGCTCGAAGCCCGCGCGTACGAGTACTGCACGAACGGGCCGCTCCGCCCCTCGAACGAGAGCGCGTCCTCCCACCGGAAGACGACCGGCTTCTCGGGGGCGACGCGCACGATGTGGTACCGGAGCGCTCCGGTCGCGACCGCCTCGGCGATCCGCTCGGTGTCGCTTTCCGAGAGGTCCTCTCGGCGGGCGAGGACCTCCCTACGTGCCCGGTCGACCGCCTCCGCGAGCAGCAGGTCGAGCCAGACCGCCGAGCCGCCGCGGGTCGACATCCGGCCCCCCTCGGGGACCGTGATGTCCTGGTAGATGAGGTAGCTCGGGCGCCGCGTCGACCCCGCCTCGGCGAGCAGCGCGTCCAGCGTCCGGGCGTGGAGCTGGTGGTCCTGCCCGAGCACGTCGACCGCCCGGTCGAACCGCGCGAACTTCGCGAGGTGGTAGGCGACATCCCGAAGCGCGTAGAGGCTCGTGCCGTCCGCCCGCTGGAAGACGACGTGCGTCGACTCCTTCGGCAGGCCGTACGTCGCCGCATCGATCGCCCAGGCCCCGTTCTCCTCGCGGACGGCGTGAGGCGCGTGGTGCAACCCTTCGAGGACCCGCTCCACGGAGCCGTCCCGAAGGAGCGACGACTCCCAAACGAACTCGTCGAAACGGATCCCGAGCCGCGCGAGGGAGGCGAGCATCCCGTCGAGGATCGCCTGGGAGAGTTCGTGGTGTCGGGGGGGAGGACTCCCGCTCTCGACTTCGCGGACCAGTTCCGCGACCTCCTCGCGGGCTTCCGGGTGTTCCTTGAGGTAAGCACTCGCGGCCGGGTAGGGGCGGCCCCATCGGGCGTCCGGTTTCTCTCCCTCGACCTCCGCGCCGTCCACCGCCGCGCGGATCGGCTCCGGCCACGACTGCCGAGGTTTCGACCAGATCCAGGTGATGATCGCCGCCTGGCGACCCATGTCGTCGACGTAGTACTGCGTCGTCACGGGCGTTCCCGCGGCGCGGACCACGCGCACGAGGGTGTCGCCGATGATCGCGTTGCGCACCCGACCGATGTGGAACGGCCCCGTCGGGTTCGCGCTCGTGTGTTCGATGCACGCGGGCGGGCCGGTGATCGGCCGATGGCCGTACAAGGGTCCGCGATCGAGGACGAGACCGAGCGTCGCGGCCGTCAGCTGCGTCGGGTCGATCGTGAAGTTCACGTAGGCCCCCTTCGCTTTCGTCGACCGGAACCGCGAGGACGCGGGAAGCGCCGAGACCAGTCGCGTCGCGAGCTCGTCCGGTCGAAGCGTCGCGGCGGACGCCGCGCGATGCACGGGGAACGCCAGGTCACCCTCGGGGCCGCCGTCGAGGTTCAGTTGAGCAGCGATCGCCTCTCGGGGAAGCGGCGCCCCGAGGCCCGCGAGCGCCTTCTCCAGCGCGGACAGCGCCTCGTCCACGAAGACAGCGGTCGGGTCGGTGTTCGCGGGCGTCGGGTCGATGTCGCCGCTCACGACCCTCCGCGTCCGGGAAGCGCTTTAGCAAAGTGCTCGTCTTAACCGTTCTCCCATGCCGTCCCAGATCCTCGTCCGGTACGGCGAACTCGCCCTCAAGTCGCCCCCGGTTCGACGGGAGTTCGAGAGCCTGCTCCGACGTAACATCCTCGACCAGTTCGTGCGCGAGGGGCTCACCGGACGCCTTCGCGCCGACCACGGCCACCTTTACGTCGAGGTCGACGACGGAGACCGGGCGTTGAAGGTGCTTCGCCGAGTTTTCGGGATCACGTCGGTGAGCCTCGTCTACGAGGTTCCCAGCGAGCGGGGGGCGATCCGCGTTCGGTTGCTCGAATTGGCGGACCCGCGACTCCCGGAGGGATCCTCGTTCGCGGTGCGTGCCCGCCGGACCGGCGGTACCCATCCGTTCACGAGCCAGGAACTCGCGCGCGACCTCGGGGGGGACGTACTCGAGCGATGGGCCGATCGCCACCTCCGCGTCGACCTCGAGCACCCGGCCGTGGAGCTGTTCGTCGAGGTACGGGGCCCGCGAACCTACCTCTCCTTCGACCGGGTCCGGGGACCGGGGGGACTCCCGCTGGGGGTCGCCGGAAAGCTGGTCGCCCTGGTCGAGGGCCCGCGCGGGGCGCTGGGCGCTTACCTCATGATGAAGCGCGGATGCCGGGTGGCGATCGTGGCGGTGCCGGCCGGCGAGGAGCTCGCGCGGGGCGTGCTGGGTCGGTTCGACCCTGCCGCTCGGATCACCACGGCCCCGTCGGACCCGGCGGAGTGGGCGCGAACGATGGCGTCGCTGAGCGAGGAGTCGCACGCGGAAGGGGTCGTGCTGCCGCTCGGCGTGGACGAGTACCCGGCGGCCCGAGAGCAATGGGGAGAGCGGGTCCTGTTCTCTCCGACGGTCGGGCTTACCGACACGGAGGTGGCGACGCGATGGAAGAACGCGGTCTCCCTCATCGACTGACGCAGCGCCGTCTCGGCGACCCCGAGGAGACGCCCGACCCTCCGGAATCGGAGGGGTCGGGCGGCGAGCCCGAACGCGAGACGCCGGCCGAGCTCCCCGACATCCCGGCGCCCCCGGCCTCCGTCGCGGTCCCCCGCTACCAGGAGCCGTCGGATGTCGAGCTGCGGAAACGCCAGCGCGCCTGGCGCGAGGAGCGCGCCCGGTTCGAAGCCGCCAAGGAGTCGCGAACCTCCGCCGACGCACCGACGAAAGGAACGTGAACCGGCGGGCGCTGCCGCGCCTCCGGTACGGTTAAGTGGTCGACCCGAGTGGGCCGCGCCGAGGGTCGGACGCCGGTGCCGAAGTGGACAATCGAAGGGGCGTTCTACGCCCGACGCGGCTACTGGCAGAGGTTCCGCAAGGAGTGCGATGCGGCGACGGATGCCGCGGCGCGGGAGTGGGCATTCTCCGACATCGGCAGCCGCCACCACGTGAAGCGGCACCAGATCCGCATCGACCAGCTCGCGCCGTCGGCCTAGGGCGACCGGTCCGCCCGTATCTCCTACTGTTACGGATCGGTCCTACCGGTCCGCCCGAGTCTCTCCCGAAATCGAGCCGGATTGACCGAACTTCAATCGCTCGTCCGAACCCGCCAGTAAGTGACTAAGAACGGCACGAGGATCCAGAGGACGGCGGCAACCACCGTGAGAGCGACCGTGACCCCGACGCTCGGATAGGTCCCGGCGCCGTCGACGAGATTGCCGTTTGTGATCAACCCCACAACAATGGTCGGGAACTGACCAGGTGCGCCTAGTGACCCGGCCACGAAAGAAGGTCGGTCTTAGCGGGGTCTGAGCCAGATCGGCATCTTCGCCCTTTTCCGGTGGTCTTTCCTCACGGTGTCGCGGAACTGTTTCCCCCGGGCCTTCCGCTCCTC
>JBOGRO010000014.1:0-94473 GCA_050749465.1 Thermoplasmata archaeon
GCGTCGCGGCTCGAACGCGCGCGCGCCCGCGCCGCGCGCGGCCGCGGGCGCGGACGCGCCGGCGCGCGGGAAACGCCCGGAAGTTTCATAGCGGACAACGGTTAGGCCAGCGAGGTTGCCCTGGTAGTCTAGCGGTCTAGGATGTAGGTCTGTCGAGCCTGCGACTCGGGTTCGAAGGTGCGGAGGGGCCCTGCCCCCCGCCCGGAACTCCCGACCAGGGCGCCTCCCGCCCCGGCGGGGCCGCTTACCGCGGCGGCCCCCCTCACGACTTATCCCGACCTCGCCTTCCCGGCGTCGTGGCCGACGCGAAGAAGGACGGCTCGGAGAGCAAATCCCCGTACCTGTCGCACATCGTCGGCGACACCCTCCGCGACCTGACCGAGAAGCGCCTCGCGGAACTCATCCGCGCGGAGCCGGTCCCCCGCCACCTCGCGATCATCATGGACGGGAACCGGCGCTTCGCCGGCGAGCGGGGCATCGGGGTCCAGGACGGGCACCAGGCCGGCCGCGACACCCTCGAGGAGCTCCTGAACTGGTGCCTCGACCTCCAGATCCGGATCCTGACCGTCTACGCGCTCTCGACCGAGAACTTCTCACGCCCGGCCGAGGAGGTGAACGGCCTCATGGAGCTGTTCGACAAGTCGCTGCGGGACATCGCGACCGACGAACGGGTGCGCCGACACCAGATCCGGGTCCGGGTCATCGGGAACCGGCACGCGCTCCCCGCGCGCGTGCAGGAAGCGATCGAGATCGCCGAGACCGCGACGCGCGGGTACTCGGAGTACCAATACAACGTCGCGCTCGCCTACGGGGGTCGGGACGAGATCGTCCAGGCGATCCGCGCGCTCGCGCGCGAGGTGCGGGACGGCCAGCTCGAGCCGGAGGCGATCGACTCCGACGCCGTCGCGCGACACCTCTACACGCGGGACCTGCCCGACCCCGACCTCATCTTCCGGACGAGCGGCGAGGAGCGGATCTCGAACTTCCTGCTCTGGCAGTCCGCCTACAGCGAACTGTACTTCTCGGACGTCCTCTGGCCGGGGCTCACTCGAGTCGAGTTCCTCCGGGCGATTCGGACGTTCCAGCTCCGCCGCCGCCGCTACGGAACGTAACGGCCTCCCCGGGCCGCACGCCGAGCCGCCAGAGCGCCCGCGGCGCCAGGAAGGCGACGCCCGCGACCACCCACACCACCGCCGCGAGGAGGTACGTCGTTCGCGTGGCGAAGGCGCCGATCAGGAACGCACCCCCGATCTGGGCGGCCGGCAGGATCGCGTAGCTGCCGAGTCCATCGATCCCGAAGTAGCGGCCCTGCATCTCGGTCGGTACGAGGAGCTGCGCCGCGGTGAGCCACGCGGTGCCGGCGAATCCGCCAAGGGTCCCGAGCGCGAAGAGAACGGCGATGGCCGTGGGCACCGACGGGGCGAGCGCCAGGGCGAGCGCGACCAGTCCCGAAACGACGCCGTAGGGGACGACCCACGCTTTCCCCGCGTACCGGGCGGCGCCGAGACGACCGACCAGGAGCGAGCCGATCGCAGTCCCGGCCACCTCGGCCGCGAGGAGCGCCGCGTAGACGAGCGCAGAGCCGTGGAGGACGTCCGTCGCGTAGAAGACGAGGAACGTCCCGATAACGGTCGAACAGAAGTTGAAGAACATCGCGGACATCGTGAGCTGGAAGAACGCCCGCGCGCGCCAGAGCCATCGGAAACCCGCCCGGAGCTCGGCGAGGTAGGACGTCGCCCCCGGCCAACCGATCGTGGCTCCGGCCCGCGGGGCGATCACGAGCCCGGTGAGGAGCGCGGCGGAGAGCGCGAACGTCGCGGCGTTGACCCCGACCCCCCACAAAGGCCCGAGCGTGACGATCAGAACACCGCCGACGGACGCGCCGACGAACTGCAGGGAGGAGCGGCTCGACCGGACGAGCCCGTTCGCGTCGGCGACCTGATGCTCGGGGACCAGCGCGGGCACGATCGCCTGTTCGGCCGGATTGAACAGGACGGTGAACGCCCCGATCACCCCCTCCGCGACGAGGAGGACCGGGAGGTTGAAGCCGCGGAGAACGAACACCACGACGACGGCGGCGAGAGCGAGCGCGCGCGTGACGTCCGAGAGGATCATCAGGCGACGTCGGTCGTACCGGTCGACCAGGGTCCCGCCGAGGGTGCTGAACGCGATCGCCGCGACGAGGCTGGCGGTGCCCAGGAGGGCGACGTCGAGCGCGGAGCCGGTGTCGACCGCGACGATCCAGACGAGGCAGACGGTCGCGATCGTCGACCCCGCGACCGACCCGAGGCCCGCGGAGAAAACGCGAAAGTAGTTCCGGTTCCGGAGGAGCTCCCGGTACGTCGATTCCGCCGCGGCCCCGCCCCCGGGTACGTCGCAGCGGGCCACGGCTTAAGGAGGCGACCCACCACGGGAACACGCTACCGATTCGGACCGGGCTGGCCGCGACCATCGCTCGGTCTCGGCGCCCTCGGACCTCGGGCGCCCACCCCCGCTTCCTCTCCGCGGAGCAGTTAAGATGGCATTAAATAGAAGGGCTGGCTCACTCAAACCGACAGTCGAGAGTAATCTCGAGAGGTTCGAAACATGATGGCAGGGAACACGCCGATTCTGGTGCTGCGCGAAGGGACGAAGCGAGAGAAGGGACGGGGCGCCCTCAACAACAACATCCAAGCCGCGAAGGCGATCGCGGACGCGGTGCGGTCGACCCTCGGGCCTCGCGGGCTCGACAAGATGCTCGTCGACTCGATGGGCGATGTCGTGGTCACGAACGACGGGGTCACGATCCTCAAGGAGATGGACGTCGAGCACCCGGCCGCGAAGATGCTGGTCGAGGTCGCGAAGACCCAGGACCAGGAAGCGGGCGACGGGACGACGACCGCGGTGGTCCTCGCCGGCGAGCTCCTCAAGCGCGCCGAGTCGCTCATCGAGCAGAACATCCACCCCACGATCATCTCGCAAGGCTACCGCATGGCGTCGACGAAGGCGCTCCAGATCCTGGACCAGATCAGCCACCCGGTCACGATCTCCGACCACGACAACCTCCTCCAGATCGCGATCACGTCGATGGCATCGAAGTCGGTCTCGTTCAACCGGGACGCGCTGGGCGAGATCGCGGTCAAGGCCGTGAGCGCCGTCGCCGAGAAGAAGGGCGAGGGGTACTACGTCGACCTCGACAACATCCAGCTGATCAAGAAGCCGGGCGGCCAGATCTCCGACACGAAGCTCATCGAGGGGGTCATCGTCGACAAAGAGAAGGTCCACTCGGGGATGCCGTCGCGCGTCGAGAACCCGAAGATCGCACTCCTCGATGCCGCGCTCGAGATCAAGAAGACCGAGATCGACGCGAAGATCGAGATCAACGACCCGTCGCAGCTGAACGCCTTCCTGCAGGAGGAGGAGAACATGCTGCGCCGGATGGTCGACCAGGTCAAGAAGTCCGGCGCGAACGTCGTCCTCTGCCAGAAGGGGATCGACGACCTCGCCCAGCACTACCTCGCGAAAGAGGGCGTCTACGCCGTCCGCCGCGTGAAGAAGTCCGACATGGAGAAGCTCGCGAAGGCGACCGGGGCGAACATCGTCTCGAAGGTCAGCGAGCTCACACCACAGGACGTCGGCACCGCGGGACTCGTCGAGGAGCGCAAGATCGGCGACGACGCCCTCACGTTCGTCACCGGCGCGAAGAAGGCCCGCGCGGTCTCGATCCTGATGCGCGGCGGCACCGAGCACGTCCTGGACGAGATCGAGCGGTCGGTCGACGACGCGCTCAACGTGGTCGCGGTCGCGGTCGAGGACGGGAAGTTCGTCTACGGCGGCGGTGCGACCGCGGCCGAGCTCGCCCTCCAGCTGCGCGACGAGGCGGCAAAGATCGGCGGACGCGAGCAGATCGCGTTCGAGAGCTTCTCCGAGGCGCTCGAGACGATCCCGCGGACCCTCGCGGAGAACGCGGGCATGGACCCGATCGACATCCTCATCGACCTCCGCAAGGCCCACAAGAACGGTCAAAAGAGCGCGGGCGTCAACGTCACGGCCGGCAAGGTCGACGACATGGCCCACCAGCACGTGATCGAGCCGATCCGCGTCGGTCGCCAGGCGATCGAGAGCGCGACCGATGCCGCGGTCATGATCCTGCGGATCGACGACGTCATCGCCTCCAAGTCGGGCGGCGCTCCCGGCGGCGGACCGGGCGGTCCCGGTGGCCCCGGCGGGATGGGCGGCATGGGCGGAATGGGCGGCGGCGACTTCGGCGAGGACTAGGCGCCCCCCGCTCGGCCGGATCCAACCCTTTCCCCGACCCCGGCAGTCGCCCCCGCGAGGGTCTCGCTGCGTTCGACAGCTTTTTGGCCCGCGCGCGACTGGTGCGTCGCCTAGGGATTCAGCGGTGGCGAAGCCGACCCGGATCTTCTTTGTCGCGGACCTGCACGGATCGGCGATCTGCTGGCGGAAGTTCATCAACGCCGCGCGGGTCTACCGGGCGGACGTCCTCCTCGTCGGGGGCGACATCGCCGCGAAGACGTTGACCCCGATCGTGGAGGAGAGGGGCTCGTGGTCGGCCTCCGTCGAGGGCCAGCGCCGCTCGGCGACCTCGCTCGCGGAGCTCGAGCGGCTCGAGGCCTCGCTCCGCGATGCGGCGACGGTCCCGTTCCGGACCAACCGGACGGAGTGGGAGGAGCTGCGGGCGGCCCCGGCGCGAATGGACGACGCCTTCGAGCGCCGGGCGCTCGAGGAGCTCCGCCGCTGGCTGGACTGGGCACGGGAACGCCTCGGGGCGAGCCCTCCCCGCCTCTGCCTCGGGCTCGGCAACGACGACCTCACTTCGATGGAGGCAGTGATCGAGCGGGACGATCTCGCCGAGCTCACCGACCGGGAGGTCCTCCACCTCGACGACCGGCACGAGCTCCTGACGCTCGCCTACAGCAATCCGACCCCCTGGCAGACTCGCCGGGAGCTCTCCGAGGAAGCGATCGCGCGGGAGATCGACCGCACCGCGGCGACGCTCGAGCGGCCCGCGTCGGCGATCTTCAACCTCCACGTCCCCCCGCACGGGACCCCCCTCGACCTCGCGCCGCGGCTCGACGCCGAGCTCACGAAGATAATGCGCCCGGGCGGCGAGGCCGAAATGGTCCACGTCGGCAGCACGGCGGTCCGGGCGGCGCTCGAGCGCCACCACCCCCTGCTGGGCCTCCATGGCCACATCCACGAGTCCCGGGGGACGACGACCTTCGGGCGGACGCTTTCCGTCAACTGCGGCAGCGCGTACACCGAGGGGGCCCTGCTCGGGGCGGTGGTGGACGTCGCGGGGGACTCCGTCCGCTCGGCGGTCCTCACCTCGGGCTAGCCGACCTCGACCGTCCCGTCGACCGACGGCTGCGCGTCCACCTCATCCCACCACGGTCCCCCCAGGAAGCCCAGCCGGCGCTTGGGGGTGAGGGCGGCGAGGAACTCGCCCAACGTCCCGAGGCGGGCCGCGACCTCCTCGCGGACCCCCGGCGGGAGGGCGGCCAGCGTCGGCGAGTGGCGCACCATCTCGACGTTGAGCGTCACCGTTCGCCAAAGCCCCCAGTCCCCGGCGACGACCCCCGCGATCCGCCGGAGCGACAGGCCGCTCGGGCTCTCCTCGAAAGGGTGGTCGAGGAGGAGGGCGACGACGTCCTGCACGTCCTTCGTCTCGGGTCCGATCACGGCGTCGTGGCGGCCGAACGGGGCGAGCACGCGGTCGGGGACCTTCTCCCGGTCCTCCTCCGGGATCTGCCGGATGTATTGCAGCTTCGTCAGGAGGAGGAGCGCCGGCGAGAGCGTTCCGCCCCGCGAGGTCGCCTCCACGACGTCCGACCGGAGGTCGAGCCGGTGGCAGAAACGGAACTCGTCGGCGAGAAGGTCGACGGTCCCCAGGCTCACGCGGCGGTCCTCGGCGCCGAGCAACATGTGGTAGCGGAAGCGCTGGCCCTCCCCGAGCGAGTTGAAGATGCGGTCCCCCGCGGTCTCGAAGAACTGGAGGCCACTGCCTTCGAGCTCGTGCAGGGTCACCAACATCTCGCGGACCCGGCGGATCTCGCGGTGCAGACAGGCGATGTCGAGATCGTGCAGCGGACGGCGCAGGCCGAAGTCGGTCCGGTTGCTCGAGGGACACGAGAGCCGGTACGCGACCCCCCCGAGAACCGCGAGCGGCACGGTCGGCGTTGCTCGGCGCGCCGCGTCCAGGAGAGCGACCGCCTTCGCGACGATCGGATCTCCGAGGTCGACCGACCCGGGGAGCCCCATGGACCGGCGCGCCGCGTCCGGCGGGACCCGGAACGAGATCGGGAGGTCGACCGTGACCCGCTCGCCCCGGCGCGGGTCGACGACGAGCTCGACCCGCTCCCCCACGGTCCGACCCGAGGCGCTCCGGCCCAAAACGGGAGGGGGAGTGCCCCCGTCAGTCGGGGGGGAGCTCCTTGCTGATCAGCTCGACCGGGACCCCGCGCGCCTTCTGGATCGCGTAGGAGACGAAGTACAGGACGACCCCGAGGACGAACACGATCGGCAGGAATAGCAGGTAGGAGTACGGGTACGGCCCCGTGATCTCGAGGTACTGGATCGTCGACGCCGCGTAGCTCACGAACCAGGCCCCGATCCAAGAAGCGATGCCGACGATCGTGATGATCGGAACCGGACCCACGCGCGCGCGCACGATCCGGGGGGCTTGCTGGAAGAGCTTCGGCCGAAGGAACGGGAACAGGGCGCCCCCGAGGCAGACGATCCCGACCGCGAACCAGAACCCGAAGTTCGAGTAGGTCAGATACGTGAACAGCGTCGTGTACGTCGCCGCGTACAGGGAGATGTACGACGCCGCCCCCAGGGTGAGGACGGCGACCCACGGGACCCCGCCGCCGGACACCCGGGTGAAGAACGACGGGAGGATCCGGTCGAACGACCACGAGAACAGGTTCCGCGTCGGGATGATGAAGTAGATGAACGCGAATCCGAAGAACGTCAGCACGATCCCGAACGACAGGAACGCGGCCAGGACAGGGTTGTTGACGATGTACGCCGCGAGGAAGAGCGGGGAGGGTACCGCCGGGAGGTTCACGGCGACGTTGCCGTAGGTCCCGGGATAGAGATAGCCGGTGCTCACGCCGACGATAAAATTGCGACCGAAGGTGTAGTACGTGGCGGCATAGAGGGCCCCGATCAGCCCCGCGAAGATGATCGGCGCGCCGAAGATCGCGAGTCCCTGCGTTCGAGTTGGGTTCCCACGGATCTCGCCCGCAAAGTACGAGCTGTTCGCGTACCCGATGAAACTCAGCATCGTGTAGACGATCCCGAGGAAGGTGCCGCTGAACGTGATCGCGTCCGCGCTCCCGACGCTGCTCGCGATCACCTGGTAGCTCTGGGACGGGGGGTTCGCCGCATTCCAGTGGCTCGCGAACGCCGCCTGGTTGGTGGAGAGGAGGACCCCGATCATGATCACGTAGATCACCGCGGTGACGACGAAGATCCCGACCGTCGTTCGGAAGACCCACTTCGTGGGCAGGAGGCTCACGAGGATCACGATCACGAGGACGATGGCGCCGACGAGGTAGATCTCGTTGCGGGAGGAAACCAGCGTCGCGGCCCAAGTCAGCGCCTGGGACCCGCCGCCCGCGACCGAGTAGCTCGCGAGCATCATCGGGAGGCCTACGTCGGCGACGTACCACGAGAACAATCCCGCCCACGAGATGAACACGACCGAGAAGAGGAGGTTCGTCCCGAGACCGATGCTGGGGTGGAAGATCCGCCCCATGAAGACGTAGTCGCCGCCCGAGCGGGGCATCGCGCTCGAGAGCATCCAGTAGACGTAGCCGACGCCGACATTGATCAGCACCCCGATCGCGACCGTCGTGATCAGGTTCGCGTTCGGGTAGCCGGCGGAGGCGTAGACGATCCAGAAATAGTTCACGATGACGCCCATCGCGACCAGGTTCGCGAAGAGGGCCGTGCGCGCGCCGACCGTGCGGACGAGTCCCGACGACTGTCGCACGTAGAGGTCCTTCCCCCCAACCTCCTGCGCGACGCTCCTCGCTGCCGGTGTGTTCACTACCGTCCCGCCGATCTCGCTCGTCGTCCCCGTCGACACTCCCGCTTCCCCCGGTTCCGGCCGAGCCACGTAAGCAGCCCCGCCGGGTCGAAGGATTTCGTCGAGGTATTAAAATCAACCGATACCCGCGAGCGCGGAGAGACTCGACCCCGATTGCGGGGGTTGCGCGCCCTTCCTCATCGAATCCTTGAAGTCCGCCGACGGATATCGCGGGGGAGCCGGCATGAACTGGGACACGCGACTGATCCACGACGGGCAGGACCCGGACCCTCTGACCGGGGCTGTGACAGTACCGGTCTACCTCACCTCCACGTACGCCGAGACGGCTCCCGGAGTGGCGAAGGGGTTCGTCTACTCCCGGACCGGCAACCCGACGCGGGCGGCGCTCGAGCGGGTGCTCGGACGGCTCGAGAGCGGCATCGGGGGGCTTGCGTTCGGCTCGGGGCTCGCGGCGACCTCGGCGTTGCTGATGGCCTTCCCGAGCGGCAGCCGCATCGTCGCGGGAGATGACCTCTATGCAGGCACCTGGCGCCTCCTTCAGGTCGCGCGCCGCCACGGCGTCCGGGTCGACTTCATCGACACGAGCGACCTTGCGAACGTCCGGCGCGCGCTTGGTTCGGGGCCGAGGGCGGACCTCCTGTACCTCGAAAGCCCGACGAACCCCCTGCTCAAGGTGACCGACCTCCGGGGCGCGATCGCCCTCGCCCGCTCGCGCCGCACGAGGGTGGCCGTCGACAACACCTTCGCGTCGCCGGTCCTGCAGCGTCCGCTCGAGTTCGGCGCGGACGTGGTCGTCCACTCCACGACGAAGTACCTCGGCGGGCACAGCGACCTCATCGGGGGAGCCTTGGTCTTCCGCTCCCGAGCGCTCCTCGAGCGGTATCGCTGGTACCAGAACACCCAGGGCGGCATCCCCGGACCGCTCGACTGCTACCTCGTCTTGCGGGGGATCCGCACGATGGGCCTTCGCGTGCGGGCCCACTGCGCGAACGCGCGCAAGGTGGCGGCGTTCCTGGCCGACCATCCTCGCATCGCGCGGACCTACTACCCCGGGCTCCGGTCCCACCCCGGCTACTCGGTCGCCCGCCGCCAAATGGACGACTACGGGGGCATGGTATCGGCCGAGGTCAAGGGGGGTCTCCCGGCGGCGAAGCGCGTCGTGCGCCGCCTCAAGGTCTTCACGCTCGCCGAGAGCCTCGGGGGCGTCGAGTCGCTCGTGAACGTGCCCGCCCGGATGACGCACCGTTCGGTCCCGAAGGAGCTGCGCGAACGCCTGGGTATCCGGGAGGGCCTCCTGCGGTTCAGCGTCGGCATCGAGGACGCGGTCGACCTCCTCGCCGACCTGAAGCGGGCGCTCGACTGACGGGTCGGGACGCGACAGCGAGAAATACCGAGGCGCGGTGGTCGCGCCATGCCGTTGTGGGAAGACAAACCCGAGGCCTGGCACGAAGTCCAACCGGGAGTGCAGCGCCGGATCCTGGCCCATAGCGAAGGCGTGATGTTGGTGCTCTACCGCATCGCGGCGGGCTGCCGGTTCGCGCTCCACACCCACCCGCACGTTCAATCGGGAACGGTCCTCCAAGGAGGAGGTGTATTCCGCGTCGGCGATGACAAGTGGACGCTCCAGGTCGGCTCCTCCTACTGCGTCCCCAGCAACGTCCCGCACGAGCTCGTCGCGGACATGGCGGGACCGACCGTGGTCCTCGACGTCTTCACGCCTCGCCGGGAGGAGTTCCTCCACGAGGCGGTGCGGCCGGACCTCCCGTAGTCGGGGTCATCCGGTCGAGCGCAGCAAACCGCCGTCGACCGGGACGAGCGCGCCGGTGACGTAGCTCGACATATCGCTCGCGAGGAAGACGATCGCCCGAGCGAGCTCCTCGGGCCGCCCGATGCGCCCCAGGGGGATCTCCCGCTCGAGGCCCCGGAGGACCTCCTCCGGGGTCATGCCCCGGCGTCGGGCCGTATCCCGGGTCACCTCCTCGACCCGGTCCGTCTGGATGTACCCCGGGAGGATGCCGTTGACCCGGATCCCTTTCGCCCCCAGCTCCCGCGCGAGGGTCCGCACGAGGCCGGCGACGGCGATCCGGCAGACGCTCGAGGTCGCAAGGTTGGGAATCGGCTCGCGGATCGCGACGGAGGTGAGGAAGACCATGCGTCCGGCCGCCGACCCGGCGACCATCCGCTCGGCCGCCCTGCGCGCGAGGTACGCGGGGCTGACGACCAACATCGCCGCCGCGCGATCCCAGTCGTCGAACTCCTGCTCCATGAAGAGTCCTGGGTGCGGCGAACCCGTGACGTAGACGAGCACCTCGAGGCCGCCCAGGTGGCCGACCGTCTCCTCGAGGAGACGGTCGAGGTCCGCGCGTTGGGTCAAGTCGGCCACGACCCCGTGCGCCTCCCCGTGCTCCGCCAGGCGACGGACGGCCCGTTCCAGCCGCTCCGCGTTCGAGGAGTTGATCACGACGCGCGCTCCCTCGCCCACGAACGCCTCCGCGGCCGCGTAGCCGATGCCTTGGCTCGCCGCGGTGACGAGGACGCGGGCCCCGCGGAGCCCCGAGGCGATCGGCGTCACGGTGCCCTACCCTTCGAGGGCAAAGACGCGCGCCATCGCGCCGCTCGCCCCCGCGATCTTGAGCGGGGCCGCGACGAGGGTGTACTCGACGCCTTCGCGCAGCTCGTCGAGATGGTCGAGCGCCTCGAGGATCCAGATCCCCTTCCGGAGGAGGACCTTGTGGGCCTCGAACTTCGTGTTCGCGTACGGGTCGATGCCGAGGGTGTCGGTGCCGACCCCCCTCACCCCGCGGCGGACGAGCCACTCGGCCCCCTCGGGGTCGAGGCCGGGGAAGTCGTAGAGGTACCGCTGCGTCGGAGCCCGGTGGTGACTCCAGTCCGTGCGCAGGAGCGCGAACGCCGGTCGCTTTCGCTTCGGCCACTTCTTTTCGAGTGCGGCGGCCGGGATGAGCGTGCCATCGAGCTCGTCCCGGACGTCGAGCACGACCGCCGGCCCGACCAGATGCGCCGGAGGGATCCGGTCGATCGGGAGCCCGTCCTCGAGGAAGTGGTACGGAGCGTCCATGTGGGTACCGGTGTGCGTCATGCAGCTGATCCGTTCGATCGTGTATCCATCCCGCGCGAGGATGCCCATTGGCTCGAACGTCGGCAGGGGGGTGCCGGGCCACACCGGCATGTACGTCTGGAGGAGCGCCGTCAGGTCGTGGACCCGTCGTTCACTGGCCATGCGTCGGCGAAGGGGAAGAGATACTAAAACGGTGGTGAAGAGGCGGGCGTGTCGGCGAGGGTCTATCGGTGGCGCTCGAGGAAGCGGGCGATCCGGTCGACCCCCTCGTCGAGCGCCTCGACCGGAGAGGAGTACGAGATCCGCACGTGCTGCTCTCCGTGAGGTCCGAATGCCACGCCGGGGACCAGCGCGAGCCGTTCTTCCCGGAGCAGCTCCGAGCAGAACCGGATCGAGGGCATCGCGAGGTCGTAGCGCGGAAAGACGTAGAACGCGCCGTCCGGCTTCGAGGCCGTGAGCCCGTCGACCTTCGTGAGGCGCGCGAGGAGGTGGTCCCTTCGCGCGCGGAACGCGGCGCGGAAGCGCTCCTCGTCCGGCCCCGCGTGCTCGAGGGCCCAGCGGCACGCCTCCTGGATGAACGGGGGGATACAGCTGAGCGTGTGCTCCACGACCTTCACGAGCCGGGCACGGAGCTCGGGCGGCGCGACCGCGAACCCGGCCCGCCAGCCCGTCATCGCGTAGAGCTTCGAGAAGCTGCGGACCGTCACGACCGGTACCCGGCCCGCGGCGACCTTCGCGAGGCTCACGTGCGAGCCCTCATAGATCAGCGACTCGTACGTCTCGTCGCTGACGACCGTCAGGTGGTGGTCCCGCGCGATCTCGATCGCCGCTCGTACGTCCGTCTCGCGGAGGACGCGGCCCGTCGGGTTGCCGGGCGAGACGAGGATGAGGAGCTTCGAGCGGGGAGTCACCGCCGCGCGGAGCGCCTCCGGGTCGAGCGAAAAGTCCGGTCGTAGCGGCACGTAGACCGGCCGCGCTCCCACGAGCTGCGTTGGTTGCTCGAAGAGGTAGGTGGGGTCCGGCAGCAGCACCTCGTCGCCGGGGCGCACGGTCGCGAGCAGGCTCGCGTAGATCGCGAACTTCGCGGGCAGGATGACGACGTCCTCCGCGCGGACGCTCATCCCGTGCCGCGCGACCAGCCGTTCCGCGATCGCAGTCCGCAGTTCGGGCATCCCCTGCGCGGAGACGTAGTGCGTCGCGCCGGCGTTCATCGCGCGGCAGGCGGCGTCCCGGATCCCCGCGGGGGTGTCGAAGTCCGGCTCCCCGATGTGGAGCCCGAGGACCTCCTCGCCGGACTGCCGCAGACGGAAGATGTCGTCGATCAGCGAGAGGATCGGGGAGTCCGTGACCTCTTCGATCGGCACGGTGGCCCCGAGGTGCGAAGGCGGGTTAACCTCGACGCTCACGGCGCCGGGCCGGGCGAGTCCCCGGTGGGAGGGACCCGAAGCGCTCGCCGACCTGGCGGACCGCACGAGCGCGGTGCGAGAGGGCGTTCTTCTCGTCGGCCGTGCCCTCCGCGAACGTCCGGCGCCAGCCCTCCGGGATGAAAATCGGGTCGTAGCCGAACCCCCCGCGGCCCGCCGGCCGTCGGGCGATCGACCCCGTCACCTCGCCGACGAACGTCCAGCGTCTCCGACCGTGGCGGACGCCCACGACCGACCGGAACGAGGCGGCCCTCGACCGGTGACGCAGGAGCTCGAGGATCGGCGCGAACTTCCAGACCTTCAGGAAGTGGGCGGAGTAGACCCCGGGGAATCCACTCAGCGACGGGATGAAGAGCCCCGAGTCCTCGACCAGCACGTCCCCGCGCACGTCCTCGACGCCATCGAGCTTCGCGGCGACCACCGCCGCGAGGTCGTCCGCCTGCGGCTCCGAGAGCTCGCGCCGCGTCCACCGGACCCGGATCCCGTAGGGGCGGAGGATCGCACGCACCTCCCGGAACTTGCCGGGGTTAGTGCTGACGAAGGTGAGCCCCCGCACGCGCCCCCCGCTACCAGGGGTACTCGTTGTATGCGATGATCTCGTCGGGGCTCTTGCGACCGACGTCGGGCTCTTTGGTCGAGCCGTTCGCGTCGGCCGGGAAACCGATCGGCACGATCCCGATCGGGTGCACGCCCTCAGGGACGTGCAGCACGGAGCGGACCTTCTCCTCGTTGAACTCGATGATCCAGATGCTCCCGAGCCCCTCGGCGGTCGCGGCGAGCTGAAGATGGTCGACCGCGACCGCGACATCGAGCGGGTACGCCGAGATGTAGCTCCCGATCGTGACCGGGATATCCTCCTCGACCGCGAACGCGACGATCACGGCCGGCGCCTCGGCGATGAGGCGCCCGCGGTTGGAGGCCTGGGCGAGGAGCCGCTTCCGCTCGTCGTCCTGCACGACGACGAACCGCCACGGCTGCAGGTTCCTCTGGCTCGGTGCGAGGCGCGCTGCGGCGAGGATGTTCTTGAGTTTCTCTGGCGGGAGGGGACGGGACTGGTACTGGATGCACGGGCGGTAGGAGCGAATAGCGTCGAGGACGTCCATGGCGACCGACCAAGCGAAAAAGTCAGATACGGGGAGCCCGGTGGGCCTACCCCTCTCTCAAGAGCCGACGCATTCGAACGTGCGAGGGTCGTCCCCAATAAAAGGGTTTGCGCGACACGACCTAGCACCGCTCGCGTAGGGGGACGTCACGGTCGGCCCCGCCGGCGGGGACCGGCGTCCCGCGGCCCCCCTCCCTCTCCCGGGTTTATCTTTCGTGGGGCATCTCGGAATGCTCGTGACCGATCGGGCCCGCGACGCGCTCGAGGTCGTCGTTCGGGAAGTGAGCCCGGTCGAGTGGTCGGCGTATCGGGAGGTTCGACTGCGGGCCCTGGAGACCGACCCGCTCGCGTTCGGTTCGACCCGGGCCCGGGAGCAAGCGTTCTCCTCGGAGCGGTGGAAGGAGCGGATCTCCCGCGGGCAGAACACCTCGGCGGGCCGGACCTGGGTCGCCGTGGACCTCGACGGACGCTTCGTGGGGACGGCGGCCTTCGCGGCCGACCTCGAGGGGACCCTCCGCCTCTTCGCGATGTGGGTCGAACCGGGGTCGCGCGGGCAGGGGGTCGGAGGGCGGATCCTCGACGCCGCGCTGACGTGGCTCCACCGCGTGCACCCCGGACTTCCCGTTCTACTCGACGTAAACCCTCGTCAGGTCGCCGCGGTCCGGCTGTACGAGTCTCGCGGCTTCCAGCGTACCGGAGCCACCTCGTCTTTGGATCACACGCCGGGAGAGGTCGTCGTCGAGATGGCGGTGACCCCGGGAGCCGACCAGGCCTAGCCGACACGAACCGGACCGCCCCTCGGTGTCGGCCTGTGCGGAGCGCCGCCGGGTGACTCCGAGCGAGGAGGACGGCTTTCCCCCGCGATGGGGGCGGCCCGAGTTGCGAAAGGGACCCCTACGAGCCCGAAGGTGAAGCGGATCACGGTGGAACGGGCCGGCCCGCGCCGCCCGTTACGGCGCTCGACCCTGGCCGTGCTCCCGCGTGATGTGCCCGTGAGAACACACTCCCTCCAAGACCCGTATCGAGCGGTGCCCCCCTGGGAACTCCCTACGTACTCTCTCAACGGTCGGCTGGACGGAAACCTTCGATCTCGACTTTACGGCCGGGAGGCCCCGTGCCCCCCGGCGCCGACCGGGGCTGGGTGGTCACCCCGAGGGGATGCACCCGCACGACCGCGAGAGAGCTTGGACCCACGAGGTTCCCCGCCGACCCATCGACGAGAAACGGCCCGAGATCAGGCCCCCGCGGACCCGCGGTGGCGTAATATCCGCCCGGATGCCTCGGGAAAGACGAGCGCGTACCCGTGCAACTCGAGACCCTGAAGGGCATCGTTCCCGCCGTGCTCGCGACGCTCGCTCCGCAGGAGTCGATCTACTGCGAGCACGGGATCATGCTCTACAAGGACCCGAGCGTAACGGTCGGGCGCAAGACGATCCAGTCCGGGGGCGCCTTCGGATCTGTACAGCGTTCTACTATCGGGGGGATCCCGTTCTTCCTCTCCGAGTTCACCGGTCCCGGGAGCGTCGCGTTCTCGCGCGACGGCGTCGGCGAGATCCGGGACATCGAGCTCGCCCCGGGCGAAGTGCTCGACGTGGCCGAAGGGAGCCTGCTGCTCGCCGAGAACCGGATCCCCTACGAGATGCTCTACGTCCAGGGGACGCACCGGCTCGGCCGGATGATCGGGTTCTGGATGGACCGGCTGACGGGCCCGGGGAAGATCGCGCTCCACGGCTACGGCAACGTGATCTCGATGACGCTCGGCCCGAACGAGAAGGTGACGAGTGACTACGGTGCCCTGCTCTATAAGAGCGGAAGCGTTCAAGCCCGGTCGCTCAACCTGCCGTTCGGTGGCGGTCTCCTCGGCAAGTTGGAGGCGTACGAGGTGCTCGAGCTCATCGGTCCCGGCAAGGTCGCGCTCGAAAGCGTCGACCCGAAGAAGGAGCACACCTAGGAGGGTAATCGATGCCGATCCCCGACGAGTTCGTGAAGAAGCGCACGGAGGTCACGATCAGCCGCGCGAGCCTCCAGGACCTCAACTGCCGCCGCTGCGGGGCGAGGGTCGAGGCACGGAACATTTCGGGGGGTCTCGTGAAGTGCGAGTACTGCGGGGCGAGCTACGCCCTCGATGTCGCTGCGTCCGAGAAGGAAGTGGTGAAGTGAAGGCCGACACGGTCGGATCGATCACGCCCGCGGTGCTCGTTCAGCTCCGACCGGGGGAGAAGATCCTCGCTGCGCACGAAATCATGCTCCACATGGACGGGCCGGTGAAGATCGCCCGAAAGACGATGAAACAGCTCGGGGTGAGCCGGGCCCACCTGATGGGCATCGAAGGGCGGGGGGGCTCCGAGGAGGAGTACTTCTTCGCGGAGTTCGAGGGCCCGGGGAACGTCACGTTCTCCCGCGACAAAGCCGGGGAGGTCCGCGTCGTCGATCTCTCGCCGAACCAGGTCCTCCGCGTGCGATCCGGCCACCTGATCTGTTTTGACGAGTCGGTCCGCTACTACCCGTTGGTCCTCGCGCGCTGGGTGGTCCAGCGCGGGAACGAGCGGGAGAACCGGTACCTCTTCGTGGACGAGCTGACCGGTCCGGGGACGATCGTGTTTCAGTCGCACGGGAACATTCTCTCCTTCACGCTCGGTCCGGCGGAGGCGATCCGGACCAGTGTCGACGGGCTGCTCGCGTCGGCGCCGACGAACACGGTCCAGGTCGACTGGCAGGCCGGGTCGACCATGACCGGGAACGTCTCCCTCCCGGTGCTCGACATCCGGGGCCCGGGCGCGATCCTGGTCCATAGCGGGGTGTGAGGTCATGGAGGTCAAGATCCAAGGCGATTTCGTTCCGGTCGCGCTCGTCCAGCTCGCCCCCAACGAGGAGATCTACTGCGAGGCCGGCCTGATGGTCTACTCCGACCCGAGCGTGCGCTTCGGGGTCCGGGCGTTCACCCAGGGGGGGTTCGGTCAGGTGATGCGACGGACGATGGTGGGGGGACTGCCGTTCTTCCTGCACGTCTACCAGGGACCCGGTTACGCCGCGTTCAGCCGATTCTCACCGGGGGAGGTCCGGATCCTCGAGCTCGCTCCGGGGCAGACCGTCGACATCGCGGAGCACTCGCTGCTCCTCGCGTCGAACACGGTCCAGTACTCCACGTCCTACGTGGCCGGGACCGGCCGGATCGGACGGATGGTCGGGTTCTGGATGGACCGACTTACGGGCCCCGGGACGATCGTCTACCACGGCCACGGGAACATCCTCGGTTTCGACCTCAAGTCCGGGGAGGCGATGGAAATCGACCACGGCGGGTTGCTCCGATCCGATCCGACGGTGACGCTGAAGGCGTTTAACCAGCCACTCGGTGGGGGCATGATGGGGCATGCCATGAGTTTCGAAGCGCTCCACTGCGAGGGTCCGGGCCGGCTCGAACTCCAGACCGTAGACCCGACCCACCGAGAAGCCCCCCGGTAGCCGGGGCGGTTCGGTGACTTCGCGCTCAGAGGGTGCGTCAATATGCGGGCGCCCCGGCGGGTTCGCTTCGCGGCAAGGCCGCCCCCGGCTCCGGGCAAGCGCGTTCGGTTCCCGGGTCGAAGGGTAATGGGCGAGTGCCGCCGACTTCTCCGACATGGACCCGCGGACGAGGCGGGCTCGACCCTACCCCCTCGCGCGGAGGCTTCGGCCGACCGTGGGAGTGTTCCGGGTACCGAGCCTTTTGCGACTCGACCCGTTCTTCCGGCTCGCCCGCGCCAAGATCGAGCCCGAGAGGTGGTCGGGGAGCAGGTCGATCCCTTCAGCGTTCCAAACGAACCGAACGGTTATATACGGCGGACAGGGCTCGGGAAGCGCTGCTGACGACTGTCTGACAAACAGGCGGCTGTCGGCGACGGACGTCGCGAATCGGAAACCCAGGGAGGGGAGGCGCTCGATGTATCTCAAACGGCTCAAGGTCCGGAACTTCAAGTCCTTCTCCGGAGCGACCGAGATCCCATTCCAGCCCGGGTTCACGGGCGTGGCCGGCCCGAACGGGATGGGCAAGTCGAACATCTCGGACGCCATCCTCTTCGTGCTCGGCCCCACGAGCTCGAAGGCGCTGCGGGCGGAGCGCCTCACCCACCTCTTCTTCAACGGCGGCTCCTCGAAGAAGCCGGCGACCGAGTGCGAGGTGTCGCTCGTCTTCGACAACGCCGACAAGCTCCTTCCCTGCGACTCCGCCGAGGTCGAGATCACGCGGTACGTCAAGCTCGCACCGAGCGACCCGGACGGGTACTACTCGTACTTCTACGTCAACGGCAAGCGGACCACCCAGACCGAGATCGACGCGATCCTCTCGCACGGCCGACTCTCGGGAGACGGCTACAACCTCGTTCAGCAGGGCGACGTGAACAAGGTCGTCACGATGGGGCCGGTACCCCGGCGGGCGCTGATCGAACGGCTCGCGGGGATCAGCCAGTACGACGACGAGCTCCAGCGCGCGGAAGCGAAGCGCACCGACCTCGACCAGAACCTCGAGCGGATCAAGACGCTCCTGAGCGAGATCAAGGGACGGCTCTCCTCTCTCGAGGGGCAGCGGCTCCAGGCGATCCAGTACAAGCAACTCCAGGATGACCAGCGCCGCACCCAGGCCCGGCTCGCCCGCGCGGGACACCGCATGGCCGAGCAGGAGCTCGCGACGTGCCGGCACCAAGCCGAAGCGGCACGGACGGAGATCGCCCGCCTCGAGACCGCCCGGACCGAGCTCGCGGCCCGTCAGGAAGAGCTCGCGCGCGCGATCGACCAGGTCGACCGGGCGATCGCGGAAGCTGGCGGCGCGGCCGCGCTGAAGTTCAAGCAGGAGCTCGACGAGAAGCGCATGGGGTACGCCCGGCTCGACTCGAGCCTGGGCCACCTGCGCGAGGCGCTCGAGACCCTGTCGACCCAGGCGGAGGAGCTGGCGACCCGGGTCCGAGAGGACGAGACCCAGCGTCTCTCGCTCGGGAAGCAGGAGGCCACGCTCGCCGAACGCCTCGCCGCCCTCGCGAAGCAGGCCGAGGACGACTCGCGAGGGATCCAGACGGCCACGGGCAGCCCGGGGAAGCCCGGGGAGAAGATCGCGAACGCGCGGAAGCAGCAGCTCGAGATCGAGCGGCAGCACGACGCGAAGCAGAAGGCCTGGCAGGGCGCCGTCCAGGAGCGGGAGGCCGCCCACGCCGCCCGGGAGGCGGCGGAGCGGACCCAGGCCCAGGCCGAGGACGACCTGCGGGAGCGCGAGGTCGAGGTCAAGGACCTTGAGCTCCGGATCAAGGAGACCCAGCCGTCCAAGGGTTCGGGGGGTGGTTCCACCGGCGACCTCCAGAAGGAGCTCTTCGGACTCAAGAACCAGGAGAAGAACGTCGCCGCGGAGGCGGAACGGCTCGCTCGCGAGGTCGGGGAGGTCAACCGCCGGTACCTCGCGCTCGACGCTCGCCTGAAGGCGCGGACCGAATCCGGCTCCCGGCCGAACCAACTCGCTGCCGTCGACTTCCTCCTCTCGCAGCGGAACCTCGGGAAGGTCTCGGGGATCCGCGGCACGGTCGAGGAGCTGGCCGATTTCGACCCCAAGGTCAAGACGGCGCTCCAGGTCGCCGGGGGCGGCCGGTTCCAGGCGCTCGTCGTCGAGACGGACCAGGTCGCCGAGGAGTGCATCCGCCTCCTCCGGGACGAGAAGCGCGGGCGCGCGACGTTCCTGCCGCTCAACAAGATGCTCCCCGGACGACCGCACGGCAAGTCGATGGTCGTCGCGAAGACCGCCGGAGCTTCTGGGTTCGCGATCGACCTCGTGAAGTTTGAGGAGACGCTCCGCCCGGCGTTCTGGTACGTCTTCGGGGAGACGGTCGTCATGGACGACCTCGCCCACGCTCGCTCCCAGATGGGCGGGGTCCGCCTCGTCACGCTCTCGGGGGACCTCATCGAAGCGACCGGGGCGATCTCGGGCGGCTACCTCGACCCGTCCGCCCAAGGGCGGGGGGCCGACAGCGCTGTCGAGTTGAAGCGCCTCGGGGAAGAGCTCCGCGAGAAGAGCGCCGCCGAGACCGCGGCACGCGGGGCGCTGTCGCAGGCTACCTCGCGTATTCGGGTCGTGAGCGAGGAGCTCGCGACGCGCTCGATCCAGGACCAGTCGCACCAGTCGTCCCGCCAGATCCTCGAGAAGGACATCGCGGCGGCTCGGACCCGGCTCCAGGCCGCGCGCGAGCGGATCCGGGCGGCCGCGGACGAGCAGAAGGAGGCCGAGACCGCCTCTGCCCGCGCCGAGGAGACCGTCCGTCGGCTCGGCGAGGAGATCGCCGCGCTCAAGGCGTCGATCGCGACGGCGCAGGAGCAGTACCTCGGGCAGCTGCCCGAGGCGCTCGGCGCCAAGCTCCGCGCCCTCCAGGAGGCCGCCCAGTTGACCTCCGAGGAACGGGTGCGGGTCAACGGGGAGCTCGAGAGCATCCGGGCGTCGCTCGCGGCGCTCGTGACCAACCTGGACGGCCGGAAGGCAGAGCTCGCCACCGCCCAGTCCGCCCTCGCTGCGAAGAAGAAAGAGAGCGCCCAGACCGAGAAGTCGCTCCGGACCGCGAAAGAAGCGCTGGACGCGCTGAAGGCGGTCGAGTCGAAGCAGACCGAGGCCCAGAAGGTCCAGGGCGAACAAAAGCACCAACTCGAGGCGGAGCGGCTCGGCGTCACGGGTAAACTCGGGGAGGCCCAAGCGAACCTCGAGACGCGTCGCTCGATGCTCACCCAGGAGGAGACCCGCCTCGCGGTCGCGGAGACGAAGTTCCACGAGCTCGAGGAGGCGCTGAAGCAGTACCCCGAGCCGGAGCCGGACGAGAAGCCGATGTCGGTCGAGGAGCTGAAGCGCAAGATCGCGACGCTCGACCAGCAACTCGCCGCGCTCGGCGACGTGAACCTGCGGGCGGTCGAGGAGTACGACTCCGAGAAAGGTCGGCTCGACGAGTTCGGCACCGAGGTCCAGCGCCTCACGACCGAGAAGGCCGAACTCGTGGGGCTGGTCGGCGAGATCGAGAAGAAGAAGCGGGAGAAGATCCTCGAGGTCGTCGTCCGCGTCGACGAGAACTTCCGGACGATCTACGGGGAGCTTTCCGCCGGCGGCGAGGGCGAGATCTCCCTCGAGAACCCGGCCGACCCGCTGGCGGGCGGCCTCCTCATCAAGGCCCGGCCACCGGGGAAGACCGTCGCTCGTCTCGAGCAGCTCTCGGGCGGCGAAAAGTCGCTCGCCAGCCTCGCCTTCATCTTCTCCCTGCAGCGGTACGACCCGAGCCCGCTCTACGTCTTCGACGAGGTCGACATGTCCCTGGACGGTCTGAACGCCGAGTACGTCGGTCGGATGCTGCGCCACAACTCCGAGCGCGCGCAGTTCGTCGTCATCTCGCTGCGGAAGGTGACCCTCAAGTTCGCGAACCACCTGTACGGCGTCACGATGCACGGCGACGGCTGCTCCCGCGTCGTCGGGATCCATCTCGACGACATCCACGACGTCGAGAGCCGCGAGGGCGCCCGCACGGCCGACGCGGCCCCGTCGCCGCCGGTCCTGGAGGCTCGATGACGATCTCGGAAACGGAGGCGGTCGACCTCGCCAACCCCACGGCGGTCCCCCGTGACGCCGCGGAGAAGGTCCTCCGCTACCTCGTCTTCCATCGCTCGCTCCTCGGCGAGGCCGAGGACACTTCGGTCCTGCTCGAGCGGTACCTCTCGCTCGTGGAGAACCTGAAGGACGGCGTCCACCTCGTGATCTCCGACCCGTCGCAGAAGGCGATGGCGCTCCTCTTCGAGCTCGTGATGGAGGAGGAGTTCGACCCGTGGGAGATCGACCTCGTCAAGTTCACCCAGTCGTACCTCGAGCGCGTCCGGTCGGAGGGCGAGGTCAACTTCGCGATCGCCGGCCGCCTCGTCTACATGGCGTGGAGCATCCTCTACCTCCAGTCGGAGGAGGTCCTCAAGGTCCGCGACACACCGGCCCCCGGCGCGCCGGGGACAGAGGGACTCGACGCGTCCCCGATCGACGACGGCTACCTGCCGCTCCTGGAGACCCCGGAGGCGGTCGACGTCACGTCGACCGTGCTGGGATCGGCCGACGCCCCGCCCCTCCTCGAGATGGTCCGTCACCCCGAGACGCGACCGGTCTCGCTCCTCGAACTCGTCCGCGCGTTCGGAGAGGCCGAGGCAGCGGCCCGCCGCTCGGTACATATCCAGGAGCTGCGGGAGCGACTCCGCGACGAGCAGCGCTCGCCCCCCGAAGTGCTCGTGCACGGCGACCTCCCCGAGCGGGACCTCGCCGACACGTGGGCCTCCGCCGTCGAGCATCCGATGGGCGAGGAGTTCCCCCTGCTGGGACTGTGGAACCCGCTCACCGGTCGCGACCGACTGGTCGCGATCTTCCTCGCGGCCCTCTTCCTCGCCCGCGAGCGGTCGATCGATCTCCGCCAGGAGCGGTTGGGGGAGAGCCCCGTCCTCCTCGTCCGGACCGCCGAGGAGCGGAACGTGATCGTCGAGAAGGAGGCCTGAACGATGCCCTCCAAGCTCGACGACCTCGTCTTCCAGGTCGAGGCGGTCCTCTTCGCGGCGGGAAAGCCGCTCAGCGTGAAGGAGCTCACGGACTCCCTCGGGCTCGACGACTACCGGCCCGTCCTGAAGGCCGTACGCACCCTCGAGCAGACGTACGAGCACCGCCAGTCGGCGCTCGAGGTCCGCAAGGTCGGCGACCGCTACGCCCTCCAGCTCGAGGAACGGTACGTCCCGGTCGTCCATTCGGTCACGCCGGTCGAGATGGCCCCGCGGACGCTGAAGACGCTCACCCTCGTCGCCTACCACCAGCCGATCCTCCAGAGCGTCCTCGTGCGGATGATCGGGGACGTCGCCTACGAGGAGGTCCAGCACCTTCGCGGACTCGGCCTCGTCCGCACCGAGCCGAAGGGCTCGACCCTCGAGCTCACGACCACGCGCCGGTTCGCCGAGTACTTCGGGATCGCGTCGACGCGGCCCGAGGAGATCCGGCAGTTCCTCGAGGCAAAGCTGGGGATCTCCCCCGCGGCGGCGCCCGCTCCGTCTTCGGAGGGCGCCAGCCCGGCCGATGCACCGGCCCCCGTCGAGCCCGGGCCCGAGGCGCCGCCCCCGGTCGTCGCCACGCCGGAGCCGCCGACGGCGCTCTAGAACGCACCGCAGCGTGGGCACCGGACCGGTTCGGCCGGTCGTAATGCGCCGCAGAACGGACACAGGAACGTCGGGCCGGCGTACGGACCCAGGGGAGCAAAACCCGTCGGAGGGGGCGGCGGGGGCGCGGAGGCGAACGCGCCGGGCGGCGGGGCGTTCGGGTGCGGGGTCGGCCGCGCCATCACGAGGATGAGGGCGACCGCGACCGCCGCGCCGACGCCGAAGATGAGGAAGATCTCGGTCCACGGGACTGGCGGCGGCGGCACGGTCGGCGGGAGGCCCGGGGTCGGACCCGCGTACGTGTAATTGCTCACCTGCGCGTTCGCGTCCGCGGCGAAGAGGAGCGGCGCGACCGGGGTCCCCCATCCGGTCGTCGGGTCCCAGCCCGAGGATGCGGCGAAGACGTAGTTCGATCCGTTCGTGACGTCGAGGAACGGATTCGCCCCGCCCGGGAACGCGCTGTAGTAGCTCTCGATGCGGTAGATCTCGGGGTCGAGGAAGCCGAAATCGTGGTGCGCGACCGCGATCTCGTCCGCCAGGAACCCGGCGAACGCGGGGGCGGCGATGCTCGTGCCCTCCAGGACAGTGAAGTAGACGTTCCCCTGCGCGTCCGCCTCCACGAACGCGATCGTGGAGTTCGCCGGGAAGGCGACGTCGGGCACGGCACTACCCAAGACCCCTGCGCCCTGGCGGACGGTCGCGTTGACGATGTTGGGCTGCGCCGCGGAGTGGAGCTGCCAGCCCGGCTCGGAGTAGACCGCGCTGATGCCGCCCTCGGAACCGGCGTAGTAGCCCGGGCCGCCCGTCGTGTCCCACCATGTGGAAAGCGCGGTCGGGCCGGTGAAGTTCGAGTCGTAGCCGACCTCGAGGTCGGTTCCGTTGAACCAACCTTCCGCGGCACCCGAGACCGCGAGCGAGACGCCTCCGACCGAGACGACCCCGGACGTATTGAACGCCGCGGTCGCGGGCCAGATCGGCCACTGGCCGTCGTCCCGGCCGGTGAGGCCGTTCGGCGCGTTCCCCTGATCGCCGCTCGCCGCGACTACGGTCACGCCCATCGCCGCGGCCTCCTCCAACTCCTCGTCCCACGTCGAGTCGTTGAGGTCGGAGACCCCGAACGAGCACGTCACGACCCCGAGTTGGGCTGGCGAGTAGTTGTACGAGAGCGCGGCCGCGAGGTCCTGGTCGAAGTAGGAGGCGACATCGCTCCCGCTGACGCCCGCGGCGTTGAGGAGGCTCCCGGCGAAGTAGAAGTTGTAGAGGGGCGCACCGGGCGCGAGGCTCCCCGCCATCTCGAGGTCGAGCGAGTTCTCGAACTCGTCGAGGCTCGAATCGTTGACGGACCCGAACGAGCCCGGGAGCGGCGGCGTGATACCGGCGATCGTCACCGGTACTCCCTTCGGGACCGAGTGGGGCCAGCCCGGCGCGAGCGTGTTGTTGTAATACGCGCTGATGACCGCGGGGTCCCACGGCGGAAGGTTGCCGCCGAGCGTCGTGTTGTAGCCGCTCGCGAGCAGCGTGGCGATCGCGACGTCGCTCGGGTACGTCGCGTTCGCGATGCTGTGGTTACCGGGGAACAGTGCCGGAGCCTGGAACATCTGGGTGAAGTCGGAGCCGACGAACCAGGTCTCCCCGGTCGCGTTATCGATCGCGAACTGACCGTCGCCCGGGACCTCGGAGACGGGGGCCACCCGGCTCGGCTCGAGATTCAGCGTAACGGCCTGGTCCGGGTTGTGGCTGAGACCGTCGATCCCAGAGACGAGACCCGCCCAGGACGTCGGGAGCGTGGGGGTCCCCAGTGTGGTGTAGAAACCGCCGGCGGAGCCGCCCGGCGGCGCGACCATGTCGACACCGAGGAGCGCCTCGACGGCACCCACCGTCACCTCGGCCGAGACCGAGAGACGCCCCGAAGAGACCGTGATCCCCTGGGCACCGGCGCCGGCGAGGGTCGTCACCACCGCGTTCTCAGCCGCGGGGGTCGGAGCATAGAGGTTCTCGAACTGAGCGTAGGTCACATAGTCCCGATACTGGGGAGAAGAAGGAGTTTCCACCGCGGACAGGAACGAGTCCAGGGCGGCGGCGTGGGGGAAGGCGAGCGTGAAGGAGACCTCGATCTCCACCGAGGGGTCGAGCGGGGCCGTCGTCATCCCCCTCGGCACCGCGACGCGGTCCGTAACCAGGGCCGACTCGGGCGCGATAGGGGGGGTCGCCACGGGTGTCGCGTGACCCGTCGCGAGCAGGACGACGACCACCAGGCCGACCAGGAAGACGGTCCCGAGCCGCGTAGTGTGACGCATCGACTACCCGAGGTCGCACACTCCTAATGAGGCCGACCGGTGGTCCCGGCGCGCGCAACCCTTTAACCCGCGGCGAAGTCCGGCTGTCGATGTCCACTCCCGCCGACGGGGCCGAGAGGTGCATCTTCTGCGAGATCGCGGACGGACGGGCGCCGGCGTACCGGGTCTACGAGGACGAACGCGCGGTCGCATTCCTCGACCTCTTCCCGTTCACGCGCGGCCACCTCCTCGTCATCCCGAAGCGGCACGGCGCGCGCCTGACCGACCTCGCGCCGGAGGACCGCGAAGGGGTCATCCACGCGCTCGCGGTCATGAGTCGGCGCGCCGAACGGCTCACTCCCGACTACAACGTCGCGCTGAACGCCGGCACGCGTGCCGGGCAGATCGTCTTCCACCTGCACTTCCACCTCATCCCACGCTACGGCGAAGCGAACCCGTTCCAGCAGCGCGAGCGGGTCCGTCTGACCGACGCCGAGGCAGCGAGCTTGGTCGCGGAACTGTCGTTGCCCTGAGGGTCGGATGACCGATCCCCCGCGTCCCCCCGCCGTCGCGGGCCAGTTCTACGAGAGGGACGGGGCCGCGCTCGCTCACCAGGTCGAGACGTGCTTTCTCGATGCTCGGGGTCCGGGAGCGCTTCCGCTTCGGCGTCGGAGCGCTACCCGGTCGATCCGAGCCGCGGTCGTCCCGCACGCGGGATACGAGTTCTCCGGGCCGATCGCGGCCCACGCCTACTGGGCGATCGCCGGGCAGCGTCCGCCCGAGAGCGTGCTCGTCCTCGGCGTCGACCACCACGGACGCGGGGCTGGCCCCGCGCTCTCCGACCGCGCGTGGCTCACTCCGCTCGGTCCCACCCCGGTCGACCACGAGCTCGTCCGGGCGCTCGCCCGTTCCCCGATCCGGGTCGACGAAGCGGCCCAGGCGGAGGAGCACTCGATCGAGGTGCAGCTGCCGTTCCTCGAGTACGTCCTGCCTCGCCCGAAGTTCGTCGCTCTTCAAGTTCGGTTCGACCGGTTCGAGCACCTCGTCGAGGTGGCGCGCGTCGTGCGGGCCGCGGTCGCGGACCGGGACGTCCTCCTGCTCGCGTCCACCGACTTCTCGCACTACGTTAGCGCGACCACCGCGCAACGGCTCGACCGATTGGCGATCGAGCCCATCCTCGCCCGGGACGCGCGCGGCTTGTACGAGACGGTCGTCGGGAACGAGATCTCGATGTGCGGGATCGCGCCGACGACCGTGTTGCTCGCCGCCCTCGCCGAGGAGCCGCTCGCCGCTCGATTCCTTCGCTGGGGTCACTCGGGCGAGGCCCGCGCGATGCGCGACGTGGTCGGGTACGCGTCGCTCCTGCTCGAGGCAGTCCCCGGGGCCGCGCCCGCCGTTAAATAGCGTGGCCGACTCCGCGCCGCCGGCCCGGCATGATCCTCTCGGACGAAAAGATCCGCACCGAGATGCGGCGGGGCCACATCGTCATCCGACCGTACCGGGCCGACTGCCTCGGCACGAACTCGTACGACGTGCACCTCGGGCCGTACCTCTCCGTCTACTCGACCGGCGCGCTCGACGCGAGGACCGTGAACCCGGTCCGGGAGTTCCGCATCCCCCGGTCGGGGTTCGTGCTCGTCCCGGGGCAACTCTACCTCGGGGTGACCGAGGAGTACACCGAGACCCACGGGTTCGTCCCGTTCCTCGAGGGCAAATCGAGCGTCGGGCGGCTCGGGATCGACATCCACTCGACCGCGGGGAAGGGCGACGAAGGGTTCTGCAACTACTGGACCCTCGAGATGAGCGTCAAACTGCCGGTTCGGATCTACGCCGGCATGCCGGTCGGCCAGCTGATCTACTTCGAGATCTCGGGGCGCGTCGCGCGCAGCTACTCGGCCAAGCGGAGCGCGAAGTACCGGAAGGTCTCCGCCCACCCGACGCCGTCCCGGATGCACCTTAACTTCCCGCTCGCTCGACCGCGCCGGCGCCGCTAGCCCGCGGGCGGTACGCGGAAGGCGCCCCCGCCGGGCCGGATGAGGTAGAACGCCGGCTTTCCCGGACGGGAACGATCGCGTCGGCGCATCGGGTCGAGCGGCTCGCCCTCCGACTCGGGGACGACTCGGACCGCGCCGAATCCGAAGCGCCGGGTCAGGTAACCTTCCGCCGCGCGCAGGGTCGCGGCCTCGTCGACCGTGGGTCCGACCGGGGGCGCCTCGGAGCGGAGAAGCGGGCCGACCCGCTGGACGTACCTCGGGACCTCCGCACGCTCGGCCGCGAGCTCGGCGTGGACCGAGACCCGTTCCATGATCGCCCGCACGCTCGGGGTCTCTCCCCGGGAGACCGCTTCGCGCATCCAACCCTCTACCGTCGCCTTCCACGGGGCGGCAAGGAAGAAGACGACCTCGTCCGGGGCCGCCTCGGCGTGTTCCCGGGCAGGCCGCAGCACCGCGCGCAGGTCGTCCTCGACCCCCGCGAGGTACTCTTCCCGGGCCTCGGCCTCCTCGGACAACGGAAACTCCTCCGGCGAGGGGAACGGCCACGTCGCGACCAGCTCGGCCTTCCGTCCCTCGCCGAGCTCCTCGGCCAGGTGCGGCGTGATCGGCGCCATCAGCGCGATCCACGCCGCCCCGACGCGGTCGGTCGTCGCGTCGGCGCTGCCCCCCCGGGCGTAGTACCGTCGCAGGAGCGCCGGCAGCTGGACGTACACGGCCTCGGCCACCGGGCGGATCTCGGCCGCGGCGAAGCCGGTCCGAACTGCCGTCACCAGCCGGTGCATCCTCGACAGAAGCCACGCGTCGAGCTCGGGCGGCCCCCGCCCTTCCCCGCGACGCTCGCGCACCAGCCGCTCGATGTCGTCGAGCCGCTGGCGGGCCGCGTCGACGGCCTCCGAGCTCCACTCCACGTCGGCCGTGGGTTCTGCCGCGCTCGCGTAGTAGAGGCGCAACGGGTCCGGTCCCCAGCGTTCCAGCGCCCGGTCGATCGGTGGGAACCGCCCGCCGGTCAGCGAGACCTCCTTCTTCGACAGCTTCGTGCCGGACGGCCCGGTGATCCAGCCGTTGACGTAGATCCCCCTCGGCTGGAGTTCGGGCGGGAGGAGGATCGCATGGGCGTAGAGGAAGACCGGGAAGTGGACGCTCTTGTGCTCGTGGCCGCCCATGTTGATGTCGAGCGGGTACCAGTAGAGGAACTCCTCCCGTACCTCTCGGAGCAGCCCCGGTTCGACCGTGGGTTCTCCACCCCCGCGTCCCAGGAATACGTAGTCGAAGAATGCATCCGTCAGGTGCTCCACGCCGAGCCGCCCCGAGCTGACGAACCGCCGGACGACGTAGTAGGCCATGTAGAACGTCGAGTCGGCGATCGGTTCGATGATCCAGGTCGGGTCGAACGGGAGGCGGGTGCCGAGCCAGCGACCTTTCCGCGCGCACGGCCGGTCGCCGAACCACTCCAGGATCCCGGGAAGCTCCCGCCCATACTGCGCGGGCCACGTGGAGAGCCCGTGGGCGAGGTCGAGGGTACGCGCTTTCCATTTGGCATCGCTGTAGCGGAGGAACCACTGATCGCTGACGCGCCGGATCGTTACTCGGTGCCCGTTGCGGCAGACGACGGGGATCGAGAACTCCTGGAGCTCGAACGACTCTCCGGTCGGGGCCAGCTCTTTCACGACCCGCTCCCGCGCGTCCCGAACCGGGACGCCTTCGAGACCGTCGACCGTCATCCGGCCCCGCGCGAACTCGAGTCGATAGAGCCGCTCGGTCGCCGACTCGACCGAGGACCGGTCGGCGAGGCCCTTCGCCCCGGTCGCCCGGAGCGCGCGTTCGGCCGGTGTCCCGGCTCCGTCGATCAGCGCCTCCTCCGTTGCGGAGAGCGCGCTCTCCCGCCCGATCTCGATCAGGACGCGAGGAGGGCCGATCGACGTCCGGCCCGCCTCACCGAGGTCCGCGAGCGCGGCCGCGTCCGCCGGCGAGTGTGCCGGAACGCTCATCACGACCCCCGTGCCGATCTCGGGGTCCACCAACCCGCTCCCGACGATCGGCACCGACGCGCCGACGAGGGGTACCCGGACGGTCTTTCCGAGGAGGTCGCCCGCGCGCACCGCGTGTCCGACGTGGCCCCCGTGCTGCTCGACCAGGCGCTCGGCGCCCGATCGGGCCACGAGGAACTCCTGGGGCCCGTGGTGCCAGACCACGAGCTCCTCCTGCGGAGCCAGCCACAGGTTGGAGACGCCGTAGACGGTCTCGGGCCGCAGCGTCGCGGCGAGGAGGATCCGGCCGTCTTCCAGGTGGAACGGCACCGTCGCGTAGCGAACGATCTCGGCCGCGCCCCCGCTCGAGAGGTCGGTCTCGGAAGGGTCGACCGCGACCGGTCCGCAGACCGGACAGACGGAGGCGAAGTACGTCCCCTGGACCACAAGCCCGACGTCGTGGAGGCGGCGCAGTTGCCACTGGACGAACCGGTGGTAGTCATCGTCCTCGGTCGTGAGATAGGTGCCTTCGTCGACGAGCGCGCCGATCCGACGGAGGGCGCGGCGATACTCGTCGCCGAGGAACCGCGCGGCGCCCTCGGGCTCCTCGAGCGCGGCCCACACGGCCGGCGGGACCCCGGCGGCCTCGAGCAGGGCGACGACCGCGGGCTCGCGTTCCCGGACCCGCTGCGCCCAGGTCACCGCGGGGAGGCCCGAGGCGTGGAGGCCGAACGGGAAGAGGACGGACTCTCCCAGGGCCCGATGGAAGCGGTGGAGCGCATCCGCGTACGCGAGCGCGCGGAGGTGGCCGACGTGGAGGAAGCCGCTCGCGCCGGGGTAGGCAACGAGGGCGTAGAACTTTCTTCGCCCCGCGTCTCGGCGGCCCGAAGCGATCCCCGCGCGCGCCCACGCCTCTTGCCAACGCGTCGCTGCCGCGGGGTCCATCGCGGGCCATCGAGCGACCCGGGTTATTGAACGATTGCGTCCGGCGGCAGCACCGACCCGCGACGGGGCGAGTTCCGGCGGAAGCGGCTATACGCCCCGGTACCGGTGCGCGAGCCATGCGGATCATCGAGGTCTTTCACTCCGTCCAGGGCGAGGGGCCGCTCACCGGAGTGCGTACGTCGTTCGTGCGGACCGCCCGTTGCAACCTGCGCTGCAGCTGGTGCGACACCGCGTACTCCTTCGGCCCCGGGCAGGAGCGCTCGATTCCGTCGCTGCTCCGCGAGGTCGCGCGGCACCGGACGCACCACGTCTGCCTCACCGGCGGCGAGCCGCTGCTCCAGTCGGACTCGGTCCGGCTGGTGCGGGCGTTCTCGCGGCGGGGTCTCACGACCGTCATCGAGACGGGCGGGTCACTGGACGTGAGCCCGTACCTCACGGTCCCCCGCGTCGTCCTCAGCGTCGACGTGAAGTGCCCCTCCTCCAAGATGGAGGGGAAGAACCGCTGGGCGAATCTTCCGCTGCTGCGAGCGGGCGACGTGCTCAAGTTCGTGATCGGGGACCGGAAGGACTACCTCTACGCGAAACGGGTCCTGCGGGTCTACCGCGGTCCGGCGGCCGTCGTCTTTCAGCCGGTCTGGGGGTCGAGCGCCGGGACCCTCGCCGACTGGGTGCTCGCGGACCGGCTCGACGTTCGGGTGATGCTCCAGGAGCACAAGGTGCTCTGGGGCGACGTTCCCGGCCGGTAGAAACGGAACCCGTTCCGGACCTTTCGCACGCATAGAGTAAAGAGGCCGCTCGACCCGTCGGCCCTTCCGAACTATGGGCGCCCCCGAGCCGTCGTCGCGAGAGTCGCCGGCGGGCTCCGATACGCCGTTCGGCAAGTCCCGGGGGATGGTCTTCCCGCGGGTCGTCCTCGCCGGTCACCGCGTGCTCAACGAGCTCGGCTCCACGTGCCGTCAATTCGGATTTCCGGACGCCGGGGCGGTCGTCACCGGGCCGAAGACGGCCGAGCTCGCCGGCGACCGCGCCTCCGCGATACTCGGCGAGGCGGGGTTCCGGGCGCCGGTGCTGATCGCGAACGAGGCGACCGAGGCCGAGGTCACCCGGGTCGAGAAGGAGGTCCGCGAGCTGCACGCCCGATTCCTGATCGGGGCCGGCGGCGGCAGCAAGATCGACATCACGAAGGTCGTGGCCCACCGACTCCGGATCCCGTTCGTCAGCGTTCCGACGTCGGCGGCGCACGACGGCATCTCCTCGCCCCGCGCTTCCCTGCACGGCAACGAGCGGACGAACAGCATCGAGGCGGCCGTCCCGGTCGGGATCATCGCCGACACCGAGGTGATCGTCAAGGCGCCGTTCCGGCTCCTCGCGTCGGGCTGTGCCGACGTGATCTCGAACGTCACCGCGGTCCTCGACTGGCACCTCGCGGTGCGCCTGAAGAACGAGGAGTTCTCGAGCACCGCGGCCACGCTCAGCGAGTACGCGGCCCGCGAGATCATCGACCACGCGGCGTCGATCAAACCCGGGCTCGAGGAGTCGGTCTGGATCGCGATCCGACCGATGATCGTCGCGGGGATCGCGATGAGCGTCGCCGGTTCCTCCCGGCCGTGCTCGGGCAGCGAGCATCTCTTCAGCCACGCCCTCGACCGGGTCGCGGCGCACCCGAGTCTTCACGGGGAGCAGGCCGGCGTCGGGGCCGTGATGATGATGTACCTCCACGGCGGCGACTGGCAGCGGGTCCAGAGCGCGCTCCGGACGATCGGTGCCCCGACGACCGCTGCGGGGCTCGACGTGACGGCGGAGGAGGTCGTGAACGCGCTCGTGCTCGCGCACACGCTGCGGCCCGAACGGTACACGATCCTCGGGGACAACGGCCTGACGCGCGAGGCAGCCGAGCGGCTCGCCAAACGCACGGGGGTGATCGGGTAGGATGGCGGACATCACGCTCCTCGCGGTGGGGGAGGCGCGGCCCGGGTACGAGTTCGTCTACGAGGGCGGCGCGCCGGTCTGTCGGACGTGCCCGTACCGGCACGCGTGCCTGACGCTCGACGTCGGCCGGCAGTACACCGTCACCAAGGTCCGTCCCGTCACGCACCCGTGCGCGCTCCAGGAGTCGGAAGCGCACGTGGTCGAGGTCCGGGCCGTCCCACGCTCGCTCGTGGTCGACTCGCGCAGCGCCGTGGTCGGCAGCTCGGTCGAGGTCGGGCGGTACCCGTGCCGGCGGCTCGACTGTCCGAACTGGTGGGTCTGCGCCGGCCCGGGGCTGCCGCCGAAGCAACGGTTCCGGATCGAGTCGGTCGACCCAGCGCCGGCGGAGTGCCGGATCGGACGAACCCTCAAACGAGTGGACGCGGTCTAGGTCGGAACGTGGGGCTGTGGGGTAGCTACGGTCACGAGGCAGGCGCCTCGGTCCGCTCTATTGGTCCATCCTTCGGGCTTTGGGAGCCCGGGACCCCGATTCAAATTCGGGCAGCCCCATCCGGCGGGGGCGCGGGCCCGGGATTCGCACGGCCGACCGCGCGGTAGAGCTCGAGCGTCCGCTCGACCATGTGGTCCTGGGAGTACTCGCGCACCGCGACGCGTCCCGCACCGCCCATCTCCTCGAGTCGAGACGGTGGGGCCGCGAGTTCTCGGGCCATCTCCTCTTCCGACTCGACGACCACTCCGGCGCCGGTGGCGCTGAGCTCGCGGGCCGCGCCCGAGTCGAAGGCGATGAACGGACGCCCCGCGGCCATCGCCTCGAGGAGGCCGATCCCGAACCCCTCGAAGGCGCTCCCTTGCAGGTAGGCGTCCGCGGCGGAGAGCGACGCGATCACGGTCGACCTCGGCACCGCGCCCAAGAAACGGACGGGCGCGGACAGCTTCGCGGCGAGCGCCCGGCAGTGGGCGAGGTCGTAGGGCGTGCCCGGCACGTCGGGGCCGAGGACGACGAGTCCCCAGGCCCCCCGCGACGCGGCGACCGCGCGGATCAGCCGGTCGACGCGCTTGTTGTCATAGAGCCCGCCCGCATAGACCGCGACCCGAGGGGTCGGGAGCCCCCACGCCGCGCGCGTGGCCTCCCGGCCGTCGGGGGCCCGAGCGAACTCCGCGAGGTCGATCCCGACCGGAACGACCCGGACCCGGTCGCGGGGGTAGCCCCAGCCCGCTACGTGATCCCGTTCGGCGTCGGTGAGCGCGATGTAGCCATCGAACGCGCGGAGTCGGCGGGGTAGATACTGTCCGTAGTAGAGCCACCGGACGAGACCCCGGCGCATCCAGTAGTGATAGAAGCCCATCGGCATGATCACTTGGGGCCACTCGAACGAACGCGCCGACGGGAGGTAGAAATCCGTGCACCAGATCCGGTTGCCGTTCAGGTGGAGGACGTCCGCGTCGAGGGAACGGAGCAACCGGACGTACCCCTTGGGCACGCGGAAGCCCGCGACGTGGCGCATCCCGATGCGGAGCACCCGCACCCCGGCGATCGTCTCCTCCGCGGGCGCGCCGGGCTCGGCCTGGGTGACGACCGTCACGGAGTGGCCCCGCGCCGCGAGTCCCTCCACGGTGAGCTGGACGTGGCGAGTCGCGCCCCCCAGCGCCGGCAGGTACCGGAACACGGGTTGCACGATGCGCACGAGCTCGCCCGAGGACGGCATCGGGGGCGCGAGGCTATAGTGTTTGGGCGGGCCCGGACGAGCGCTTAAGACCCCCCCGGCGGCTTGGTCACTTTGACGGGAATGATGCATCGGAAAGAGCGGCCGACGGGTGCCGCCGCCGGGAGTACGGAGCGGTGAACATCCTCCGGCTCGACGGTTGGGACGGACCGACGATCGGCGGGGCCCAGGTGTACATCCGCCGCGTCTCCGCCGCGCTGGACGCCCGAGGTCACCGAAACGTCACCGCGGCGATCGTCACCGAGCCGGTCCCCGAAGCGGGGGAGCGCCTTCGGACATTCACTGTCCCTCGGTCCCCGGCGCGCCAGGCGGTCGCGGGTTTCTCCGACAGCGCCGCGCTGACCCGATGGCTGGACGCGGTCGCGACGGACGTGCGACCGGACCTGATCCACCTGCACCGCTTCCACGCCGGATTCCCCGCCTTGGGTCCCTGGCTCGCGGGTCGCCGCGAGCCGATCGTCTTTACCGCCCACGATACCGAACTCGTCTGCCCGGTCGCGACCCTGACGCTCCCGGACGGGACGTCGTGCCCCGGTGGGATCCTCCCCCGCTGCCAGTTCACCGGCTGCGAGGTCGGAGTCGGCCTGCCGCTCAACCTTGCGAAGCGACACTACTTCGACACGTACGTCCGGGATCGCGTCCGCTCCTTCATCTTCACGAGCCGGGCGACGCAGGGGATCTTCGAGAACCTCGGCTACCGACCGACCGACCTCCTCCGCCCGATGATCCCGGTACCGGAGCGCCCCGCGACCGAGCCCCCTTTCCCGTTGACCATCGGCTTCCTGGGACGGTTCGAACGGCAGAAGGGCATCGACGTGCTGCTCGCCGCGTTCGAGATCGTCCGCCGGAGCCGACCCGACGCACGGCTCCGCTTCGCCGGGTCCGGACCCGCGGCGATCCCGACGCGGGACGCCGTCACCGTCGACGGGTGGGTCACCGACGTCCACCGGTGGTTCGACGGGATCCACCTTCTGGTGGTACCGTCGCTCCCGTGGGAGAACCTCGGCAATTCCGCCGTCGAAGCGCTGGGCCACGGGGTCCCGGTGGTCGTGAGCGACACCGGGGGCTTGCCCGAGGCGGTCGGGAAGTTCGGCATCGCGGTGCCGCCGGGGAGTGCCGAGGGGCTCGCCGCCGCGATCCTCCGGCAGGCGGAGCAGTACCCCGCGGCGCGCGCGCTCGCGCGGGAAGGCCGCGCCTGGGTCCGGGAGGAGTATTCGACGGACCGACACCTCGAGCATCTGCTCGCGATCTACGGGGCCGCCCGGGGCTCCCCGACGGCCGCCTGAACTTCCGAGCCGATCCCCGAAACGAGTCCCACTCCGGTCCGGGAGCTTAGGGCCCGCGGACGTTCGTCCGCATGACCTCGGCGAGGGCCTGGCCCTGCCGAAGGAGCTCGTACTTCGCTTCCATTCGGGCACGCGCTGCCTTTCCCCGACGGGACCGTTCCGCCGGGTCGGCGGCGACGCGCGCCAGGAGCTCCGCGAGGTCGCCCGCGCGATCGGGGGCGACGAGCCAGCCGTTCTCGCCGTCGGTCACCGCCTCGGTGATCGCCCCGCTCCGCGTGGCGATCGGCGGGAGCCCACAGGCCATCCCTTCGAGCATCGATTGGTTCAGTTGCTCCCGCCACTGCGGCGTCGGGATCGACGGGACGAGCTGGACGTCGATCGCGCGACGCAGCGCGCGCAGCTCCTCGCCGTACCTCGGTCCGACGAACCGTATCGCGGTCGACGCGGCGACGTTCCCGCGACGCCGTCGTTGTTCGACCAGCCACTTCAGCTGCGCCTCCTCGGGCCCCGCGCCGACGATCGTGAGCTCGAGCGGCACCCGACTCTGGTCGACCGCCTCGATCAGCGTGTGCACCCCCTTGCTCCAGTGGAGACGTCCGACGTAGAGCGCGCGCAGTCGCTCACCCGGCACCCGAGGCTCCGGGCCGGGGCTCCAGTAGCTCAGGTCGAGGCCAATGTTGACCTGCGACACTCGCTCCGCGCGGACGCCCATCGCCGTGAGCGCGAGCTCGGCGTCTCGCGTGAAGGCGAGGAAGTGGTCCGCGCCGTCGAGGACGGCCTCGAAGTGGTCGCGCAAGGGCCGGTCGCGCGGCCAGTTGAACGGAATGTTCTCCCAACACTGGACGACGACCTTCTTTCCGCGCTTCCGTTCGAGGATCGACTGGTAGCTCGTCGGGTGGCCGAGGTCGACGGGGCAGAGCACGTCGTACGGCCGGACCGCGGCCGAGAAGCCGGTGAGGTACTGGTGATAGTACCGGTACGGGGAGACCAGCCCGACCAGGAATCCACCGGGCACGGTCTTCGTGAGGCGGCCCGACAGGGGCGGGGTGCTCATTCGGCGGATCGGCATCCGTGCCTCGGCCTCGGTGATCCGGCTGCGGGTCGCGCAGACAAGCTCCACGTCGTAGCCGAACTTCTTGAGCTCGGCGTACACTCCGAGCTCGCCGACGTTGACCTGCTCCACGCCGCGGACGACAGCGACGCGGGTCGTCACGCGGGTCCCCTCCGCGCGCCCGACCCGCGCGCGCGGCGGGCGGGGAGCGACCGGGCGGCACCGGCCACCCGCAGCTCGGGCTCCATAGACCGGGGAGATTGGCCCACGCTCAAAAGGCCATGCGGACCGGTGGTCGGGATCGGCGGCGGTCCGAGAACTACTTGGCCCGCGCTCGCACCCACTCCGGATGCGCGCGCGCCCACGCCACGGTCGCGGCGAGGCCGTCGGGCAGTTCGGTCTTTGCGGACCATCCGAGGACCCGGGCCGCCTTGCTGACCTCGGGGACCCGCCGGGGGATCTCGTCGAACCCGCCGCCGAACGCAACGCGGGGGTCGGCGTGGGTGGGAGAGAGCGAGGAGCCGCACGCCGCGAGCACGAGCCGGATCGCTTCGAGGATCGTCCGCTCGCGAGGGTTCCCGAAGTTGAACGTCTGACCGACCGCCACGTCCCGGTCGAGGCAGAGCAGGAGGGCGTCGACGAGGTCCGCGATGTACGTGAAACACCGCGTCTGGCTACCGTCCCCGTAGATCACCGGGGCCTCGCCGTTCAGCACGCGGTGGATCGTCACCGGGACGACGAACGCGGGTCGCTGACGCGCCCCGTAGATGTTGAACGGCCGGGCGATCGCGGTCGGCGCGCCGTACTCGGTGTGCGCCGCGTTCACGAGGTGCTCGCAAAGGCCTTTGCTCGCGCTGTAGCTCCACCGGTCGAGCGATGGGTCGCCGAGGACGCGGTCGGCGTTCTCAGCCCACGGTACCGCGGGGTTCCGGCCGAAGACCTCGCTCGAGCTCAGGTAGACGAACCGGGCCTTCGGTCGCATCGCCGCGCGCAGGACCGTCCGCGTGCCGATCACGCTCGACTCGACCGTCTCCATCGGGGTCCGGACGTACGAGGCGACCCCGACGGTCGCGGCGGCGTGGACGACGGCGTCGGGGCGGCTCGCGAACGCCTTCCGCACCGAGCTCGGTCGCGTGACGTCGCACGTGCGGTAGGCGAAGCCCGGGTGGCCGGCCGCGTCGGTGAGGTTCGGTGGGACCTTCCGGCCGATGTCGAGCGCGAGCACGGAATCGCCCCGGGCGAGGAGCGTGTCCGTGAGGTGGCTGCCGATGAATCCCCCGGCACCCGTGATCGCAATCGTCGCCACGGGACCTTCTCCCCCTCAGGTCAGGAGCTCGGGTTCCGGTAGGGGGAGGAGAACGCCACGGATCCGGTCCCCCCGGACCGGCGCGAGTCGCGCGAGGATCTCCTCTCGGAGCCGCCAGGCGATGACGAGGACGTAGTCGGGGGGCCGCTCGGTGAGCGCGGACGACGGCGTGATCGGCACGTGGGTGCCGGGGGTGACGAGCCCCTGCTTCAGAGGGTTGTCGTCGACGATGTAGTCGACCACGTCGTGACCGAGTCCGCAGTAGCTCAGGAGCGTGGTGCCGGTCGACGGGGCACCGTAGCCCGCGATCGTCGCGCCCGTCGATTTCAGCTCGCTCACCGTCTTCCCCAGGCGGGCCCGGACCCCCTCGACCCGCTCGGCGAACCGCGCGTAGGCGTCGAAGCGGGGCACGCCCGCGGCGACCTCGGCGGCACGGACGGACTCTACCGCGGGACTCACCGAGCGTCGCCCGCCCTTCGCCAATTGGGCGTAGACCCGCAGCGAGCCGCCGTACGCGTCGCTCGGCGACGCGTGGAAGACGCGGAACCCCGCTTGCGCGAGCAGGGGCTCGAGCGAGTGGAGCGTGAAGCAGTACAGCAGTTCGTGGTAGAACGTGTCGAACGAGACCTTCTCGACGACGTCGGGGAAGTAGGCTCGGCCCTCGAGCACCAGCACTCCGTCCGGGCGGAGGATCTCCGCCACCGATCGCACGAGCGCGACCGGGTCGCGGATGTGCTGCAGGACCTGCGTCGCGCTCACTACGTCGGGGGAACCGAAGCGCTGCCTCGCCTCTTTCGCGGCCGCGGCGTCGAAGAACCCGTTGATCGTCGGGACCCCCTGCCCTCGCGCGATCTCCGCGATCCGGGGCGAGGGTTCGACCCCGCCGATCTGGGCGGCGGGGGCCCGGTCCCGGATCGAGCGGAGGAGGAGTCCGTCGTTGCTCCCGATGTCGAGGAAGAGCGCGCCCGGACCGGGTTCGACGACCCGGACGATATCCTCCGCGAGCTCGCCGTAGTGCCGGGCGAGGGTGGCGCCCGTGGGGACGTAGGAGTAGTTCCGGTAGACGGTCTCGATCGCGTCCGCGGGCGCGGGCTCGACGATCTGAATGAGATGGCAGGCCCGGCAGACGCCCATCGTCAGGGGGAACTCCCGCTCGCCGGGTATCTCGGAGGGCGGAATGAACGCGTTACCGAGCGGAAGACGGCCGAGGGAGAGGAACGCGCGGACCCCCGACTTCTCCCCGCAGACCCGGCAACCCGTCCGCAGGACGGACGAGCGATCTTCCGGCGGCATCGACGGACCTTCACCCGCGAGCCGTTTTAGCCCTTCGCCGCGCGGCCGGCGAAGAAGCTCGCGTGCCCGCGCTCGTCGGCCGGCCAGTCGAGGACGGTGACCCCCGAGTCCTTGGTGATCAGCACCGCCGCGCCCGACGTCACCGCGTGGCCGCGGACGGTTCGCTGGAGGACGATCTCCGCGATGACCTCGGCCACGCGCGTGGGGTCTTGCTGACGGTGGGCGTCGTCGGCGCCGTAGACCGCCGCGCGCATCTCGGTGTCCATTCCACCGGGGCAAACGGCGACCGCGATCAGGCGGGGGTCGGTGACCTCCTTCGCGATCGCGAGCGTCAGAGCCACGAGAGCGGCTTTGCTCGCCGAATACGCCGCGAGTCCCGGTACTGGCGTGATGCCCGCCCGAGACGCGACGTTGACGACGACGCCACCGCCGGGTGACGCGACCATCCCCGGCAGGACCCGGTGGAGTAGGTAGTACGGCCCGAGGAGGTTGGTCGCGAGGGAGCGTTGGGCGTCCTCGTCGGACGCTTCGAGAATCGGGGCGGGTCTCGGGCTGAAGCCGGCGTTGTTGACGAGCGCGTCGATCCGCCCCCACCGGGCGACGACGGCCCCGACGAGCTGGTCGACCGCCCGGGGGTCCGTGACGTCGGTTCGCTGGTGAAGGGCCTCGCCGACGCCGGGCCCCTGCCCTCCGGTCGAGCACGTGGCCACGCGGCAGCCGAGCTCGGCGAGTCGAAGCACCACCGCGCGTCCCAGGCCGCGGCTCGCCCCGGTGACGAGGACGACCGGCGCGTCGTCGTGGCTACTGGGCATGTCGCTTCCTCGGTCGATGGGTGCGACCCCGTGGGCGCGTCGGTCGTGGCGGATCGGGCGCCGTGGGCCCGCCGCGGAGCAGGTTTTCCATGAGGGGACGGAGATGGGCCCGGTGGGTCGGGTCCCGGTAGGCGAACTCGAGGTTCGCGCGCAGCCAAAGGGCGCGGTCGCCGATGTCGTAGCGGGTCCCCCGGAACATCGCGCCGTAGACCGGCTCTTCCTCGGCGAGCAACTGGAGGGCGTCCGTGATCTGGAGTTCCCCCCGCGCGTCGGGCGGGGTGCGGTCGATCGCGCCGTAGATCGAGGGCGTGAAGACGTACGCTCCGGTGATCCCGACCCGACTCGAGGTCTCGGAGGGCGAGGGCTTCTCGATGAGCCGGCGGCATCGATAGAGACCCGGCGACGTCTCCTCGCCCTCGACGATCCCGTAGTCCCGCATCTTCTGCGCCGAGACCTCCTCGACCGCGAGCACGGTCGCGTGGAGCTGGTCGTATCGGCTCCAGAGCTGCCGCAAGAGCGGAGGCTCGCAGACGTTGATCGTGTCCCCCAGGAGCACCCCGAACGGCTCCTTGCCGGTGTGCAGACGGGCGAGACCGATCGCATCGGCCAGGCCCCGGGGCTCGCGCTGGCGGACAAAGTGAATGTGCGCGCGGCGGACCAGGTCCCCCAGGCGCTGCATCTCGGGGTACTTGCCGGAAGTCTCGAACTCGGGGCTGAGGTCAAAGTGGTCCTCGAGCGCTCGTTTGCCCCGACCCGTGATGATCAGGATGTCGTCGGCGCCCGAATTGACCGCCTCCTCCACTACGTACTGGATGATCGGTCGGTCGACGACCGGCAGCATCTCCTTCGGTTGGCTCTTCGTGGCCGGGAGGAATCGGGTCCCGAGGCCGGCCGCCGGGATGACGACCTTCACCGTTCCCTCCGTCGTCGACGGCGGGCGACCGGGACCGGGCGCGAGGAGTGGGCCGGTCCGACGCCGAGCGAGGCGATCCGCACGCCGGCCCGCGCGGCGGCCCTCGGCTCCACCACGCGCCGAAGGTCCACGAGTCGCGGGGTCCGCATGAGACGCGACCATCGACGGTTCCACGTCCGATACTCGGGCCAGTCCACCTGAACGACGGCGAGGTCCGCCCCTCGCAGGGCGGCGGGGATCGAGGGGCAGAACGTGACCGAGACACCCGCCGCGCCCGGCCTCCCCCGCCACTCCCGCTCGAAGTTCCGGAGCGCGGCCGGGTCGTGCAGACGGACTCGCGCGCCGGCGGCGGCGAGCCGTTCGACGATCGGGAAAGCGCGGGACTCCCGCACGTCGTCCGTTCCGGCCTTGAACGCGACCCCGAGCAGGGCCACCCGCTTGCCGCGGAGGGGGCCGATGCTCGCGCGGACCAGCTCGAAGGCATGGTCCGTCTGCTCGCGGTTGATCGCGAGGGCGGCCTCGGCGGATCGGAGCGGTACCCCGAGCTCTCCCGCCCGGTGGAGGAACGCTCGAAGGTCCTTGTCGAAGCAGCTCCCACCGAATCCGGGCCCCGCCTGGAGGAACGCCGCTCCGATCCTCGGGTCCGCGCCCACCGCCGCGGCCACGTCGTCCACACTTCCGCCCATCTGTTCGGTCCACCGAGACAGCTCGTTCGCAAAGGAGACCTTGAGCGCGAGGAACGCGTTCGACGCGTGCTTCACGAGCTCCGCTCCCGAGGGGGAGAGCGCCAGGATCGGCGCGGGGAATCCCGCGTACGCCCCTCGCAGCGCGTTCCGGCTCCGGGGGTCGGTCACCCCCACCACGATCCGCGCGGGTTCGAGCGCGTCACGCACCATCCGACCTTCGGACAAGAACTCGGGATTCACGGCGACGCCGAGGGCGGCGGGACCCTTCCTACTGGCCCGACGTAGGAGCGGCTCGACGACCTCCTCGGTCGTTCCCGGGACAACGGTGCTCTTCACCACGACGACGCGATGTCTCGGGACGGGGCGAAGGGCGTGGCCGAGTTCCCCGACCGCGGCTCGCAGCGGGCGGAGGTCGACCTGCCCCGTCCGACGGGATGGGGTGGGGACGCAGACAAAGATCACGTCGGCCTCGGCGGCCAGTTCCGCCATCGAGTTCACGACCGAGAACCGTCCCCGTCGGACCTCGGTCCTCAGCAGGGCGGCGAGGCCGGCCTCCCGATAGGGACATCGCCCCCGCCGCAGCGCAGCGCGCACGCGGGGCGCGATGTCGTAGGCCACGACGCGCCGCCCGCGCCGGGCGAACGCTAGCCCGGTCGCGATCCCCATGTACCCGACGCCGAGGATCCCGATGGAGGGGTGCGAGGCAGTGGGGCGGGTCACGGGGACTCGACCTCCCGCCGGGTCGGGGAAGTGCGACAGTGAAGGGGAGTCCGGAGTCGGTGCATCCGCTCCCGGGCAGCGGGCTGGGAGCATACATATCTTCCCGGACCGCCGTCCGGAACCCTCAAGCCCTCCGGACGGCGTCGTGGACGGCGATGGAAGAAGAGCCCCCGGAGCCGTCGAGGGAGCCGTTGACGCCCTCCGCGGCGGCCCGGTTACGGTCCGCCACCCTGCCGTGTGAGAACTGCGGCCGGTCCACTCCCCACCGCATCCTCCGTTGGGATCCGCGCGCCGGGCGACGCGGAGGACCGCTCTCGGGGGTCGCCCGCTGCCAGGAGTGCCGGTGGACCCACCCGTTCGCGTGGGCCCCCCCCGAGCGGGTCGACCTCCCCCTGATCGTCTCCGAAGGCGCCGTCTCCGAGGCGCGGCGCGTCTCGCTCCCGCGTCGGGGGAAGCTCCAGGTCGGTTCCGGACTACCGGGCTCCGTCGAGCCGCTCGTCATCCACCGTCTGGACGACGGGACCGGACGAGCGGTCTCGAGCGCGACCGCCGGAGAAGTCGGCACCATCTGGGCGACCCGCGACCGGGGCGCGATCGTCGCCGTGTCGATCGTCGAGGGCCGGCACACCCAGTCGGTCCGTCTTCCGCTCCCGCACGGGACCCGCCTGCGAGTCGGGGATCCGTTGTCGCTCGATACGGTGAGCGTCGAGATCGTCGGGCTCCGCGCGCGAGGCCATACTTGGCGTCGCCTCGGCGACGAGTTCCCGGCGGACGAGGTCGACCGCGTCTACGGTCGACGGACTTCGATGCCGCCGGCGGGCAGCAGCCCCTGGAGGCGGGTCCGCGCGAGGCCGAGCTCGGCGACCAGGGTGACCTCCGTCGCCGCGCGATCGCGCTCGACGCCCGGTACGAGGACGACCCGGAGGACGCCCCGCGCGCGGATCGCGGAGGGCGGCGCGGCCGTCCAGAGCGACTCGCCGTCATAGTCGATCGTGCCGATCCCGAGCTCCGTCGGCAGGTCGCGGAGCACGTGCTTCGTCCCGTGGATCGCCCACGATCCGCGGGCAACGAACTCGCCGCTCGCCGCGGACTTCGACACCTGTTCGGGCTCGGCCCAGAACGCGGAGGCCGAGGCGAGGCCCGCTCGCCACGCCTTCGAGAAGACGACGGCCCATTGCCCGGCCTCCCGCAGCGTCGCTTCGGTGATCGCCGCTTCGCCGGGCGCCGGGTGCTTGACGATCACGCTCGCCGCGCCGTGGAGGTCGGCGTGGACATACCGATCTCCCGCCTTCAGGTTCTTGCGCACGACCAGGTCGTTCGACGAAGCGTCCCTCCCTGCGATCACGACCGCTCCCTCGGAGCTGATGAACCAGCGGAACCGCTCGAACCAGTGCGGTTTCTTGCGCCGTGGCTCTTCCGACGGGGTCCGCACGGCTCGGGCCGCTCGGGCTGCCGGTGCGAGGGCGCGGGCCTCGGTCTCCGCGAGCGCCACACGGGCGCCGGCGAGCTTCGACTGCAGGCGCTTCGCGTCCTCGAATAATTCCTGAGCCGATTCCCGGGGGGTCCGGTCGACGCGGAGCACGACCGCTCGCTCGCCGAGCGTCGTCTCGACCTTGGGGTCGTCCTGTCCCGTCGCGCGCGCCTTCTCGATCTCCGCCTCCGCTTCGGGGTAATGCGCGAAGATCGCCTCGGCGCTCTCCTGCAGCGAACGGACCGCCTCGGTCAGCGAGGCGATCGCGGCCGTCTGTTGCTCGCGGAGCCGTTCGATCTCCTTCGCCCGTCGCGTCGCTTCGACGTCTTCCTCGGAAGGCGGGACGACGACCAGCGTCGCGAAGTACTCCTGCGCCGCCACGGAGAACGACGGTCGCTCGGCCACCTCGACCTCGGGCGGGGCGTCCCACCGACGGGACGGATACGGAGTCGCGTCCACCGCGACACCCTCGCGGAGGTAGAGGAATCCCCGAGGGCGATCCCCCACTTCGCGGAGGAGCTCGGTGACCGCCGCATGGAGTCGCTCGGCCGCGACGGTGGGTCGCGCGGTCGCCGGCTCGGCCCCCTCGAGCCCCGCGCGTACGATGAGCTCCTCCGCGACCGGGCCCCCAAACGAGAGCCGCGCGGCGAGCGTGCTCGCGAGGTCGTTCCGCGAGCGCGCGAGCTCCGCCTCGAGCCCGCCCCGGCTCACGGTCCAGGGGTCGACCCGAACGGGGGGCCGAGTATACTCCGCCCCGATCCGGACCTGTCGGTGGGCGAAGCGACGGACCTGGGCGACGGCCACGATCTTGTCCCCGTGCGCGACGATGAGATTGCCGGTCCCGAACATTTCGAGCGCGACCCGGATCTCCTCCGGATCGTCCCCCCTCCCGAGGTGGAGCTCGAGGTACCGCTCGCCGAGCGGCTCGGAAGCGCCGCGCAGGCCGGCGCCCGCCAGCAAGCGGCGCAGCTCCTTGGCGAGCGGCGTCAGCTCCTCGCCGTGTTCGGCCCCGCCGGTCGTGAGCGCCGCGTATCGGCCCGGGACGAGGGCGAGTTCTCGGCGGCCCTGCCCGGGGACCCGGAACGAGAGCGACCAGCCACCTCCCGGGAGATCGTAGACCTTGTCGACGCGCGCGCCCGAGAGCGCGCGGATCTCGCGGACGAGCGCGAGGGTATCGAGCGAGGTGAACCGGTCCTTCGGGGTTGGAGCGCTCGCCACCGTCGTACCTCCGGGTTCGGTCGGCGACCGAGCGTCACACCTTAAGGGTTCGTCGGGGTCCTCCGGTGCCATGTCCGCGGCGACCCCGGAGGCGGCCGAGTGGACGGCTCGGGCGAGCGCGTTCGCAGACCGTTACGTGCGACCCGTGGCCGCCCAGATCGACCGGGACGACCGGATCCCGGACGAGATCCTCCGCGCGCTCGCCACCGAAGGGTTCCTCGGTCTGGGGCTGCCCACGGAGTGGAGCGGCCGCGACGGGGACACGCGCTGCACGGTCGCCGTGCTCGAGACCCTCTCCGCGGCGAGCGCGGCCGTGGCGGTCACGCTCGCCGTCCACCTCTCGGTCTGTGCGCGTCCGATCCTCGACTGGGGGACCGACTCCCAGAAGGAGCGGTTCCTCCGGCCGCTCGCCCGCGGCGAATGCGTCGGCGCCTTCGCGCTCACCGAACCCGGCGCGGGCTCGGACACCGCGAGCCTCGCCACCCGGTATCGGCGCGAGGCCGACGCCTTCGTCCTCCGTGGGACGAAGATGTTCACCTCGAACGCGGTCAGTGCCGGTGTGGTGCTCGTCTTCGCGACCCACGACCCTGCGCTCGGAAGTCACGGCATCTCGGCGTTCATCGTCCCGCCGGGCACCGGCGGCTTCTCCGTCGCCCAACGGCTCGACAAGATGGGGCTCCGGGGGAGCGAGACGACCGAGCTCGTCCTCGAGGACGTCCGGTTGCCGCCCGACTCGATGCTCGGTCCGGAGGGGGCTGGGCTCAAGATCGCCCTTTCGTCGCTCGCCGGCGGGAGGGTCGGCATCGCAAGCTGCGCCCTCGGTGTCGCGCGCGCTGCGTTCGAGGAGATGGTGCGATCGGTCCGAGCGGACGACGCCGAGTGGAAGCGGAGCCGCCTCGCGCGGGCCTACGCCGACCTCGCGTCGGCCCGGGCCCTGGTCGAGACCGCCGCCGCGCGCAAGGACGCGGGGGAGCCCTTCGTCCGCGAGGCGTCGGTCGCAAAGCTCGTCGCCTCGCGGACCGCGGTCTCGATCGCGTCCGCGGCCGTCGACGTCGCGGGCACCGCGGCGACCCGCGCGGGCCACCCATCCGAGCGGCTCCTCCGGGACGCGCGGGTCTTCCCGATCGTCGAGGGAACGACCGAGATCCAAGAGCTCATCCTCGGCCGGGACCTCGTCGCCCCGTCGGACCCACCGAAGACTTACTAACGGCCCGAGCTCGACGGTGGTCGTGCCGACGCGCGCCCGCTCCGGGGAATCGGCGGTGACCTCGGTCGACGCCGCGCCGACCCCGCTGGACTCGACCGCGCTCGACGAGCCGCTGAAACGAGTCCTCGAGGCCGACGGGATCTCGAGTCTCTACCCCCCGCAGGCCGAAGCGCTCGGGCCGGTCCTCGCCGGCGAGAGCCTTCTCCTCGCCTGCCCCACGGCGAGCGGCAAGTCGCTCATCGCCTACCTCGCCCTCCTCCGGGCCGCTCGCGCCGGTCGCACCGGGCTCTACCTCGTGCCGCTGCGCGCCCTCGCTCAGGAGAAGGCGGAGGAGCTCGAGCGGTTCGGCCCGCTCGGCGTCAAGGTCGGGATCTCGGTCGGGGACTTCGACCTGACCGCCGAGAAGCTCGAGAAGCTGGATGTGCTGGTCGCGACCAGCGAGAAGGCGGATGGCCTTCTCCGTCGAGGGAGCCCTTGGCTCGACCGGCTCGGCGTCGTGGTCGCGGACGAGGTCCACCTCCTCCGCGACCCCGAACGCGGTCCCACCCTCGAGGTGAGCCTGACCCGACTGCGGCGGTCGTACCCGGACCTCCAGATCGTCGCCCTCTCGGCGACCGTGGGAAACTCGGAAGCGGTCGCCGCGTGGCTCGGCGCCCGGCACGTCGCGAGCGGCTTCCGACCCGTCCCGCTCAAGCTCGGGGTATACCACGATGGCCGGATCACCTTCACGGACCTTTCGGCCCGGGAGATCGCGCCGCCCGGGGAGGCGGTCCCGCGTCTCGTGCGCTCGGTCGTCCAGGAGGGGGGCCAAGCGCTCGTCTTCGTGAACACGAGGAAGGCGAGCGAGCAGGTGGCCGAGGGGCTCGTTCCCACGGTTCGTGCCCTCCTCTCGGCGGAGGAGCGGCTGCGCGCGCGCGCCGCGGTCGAGGAGCTCGGCGGGAGCTCGGACGAGGAGACCGAGGGCCTGCGGCGTCTCGCGTCGCTGATCCCGAACGGCGTGGCGTTCCACAACGCCTCCCTGACGAACCCCGAGCGCCGGGTCGTCGAGCGTGCGTTCCGCGACCGCGTCCTGAAGGCGCTCGTCGCGACGCCGACGCTCGCGGCGGGCATCAACCTGCCCGCTCGCCGGGTCATCGTCCGGGATACGACCCGCTACGACGACCGGCTCGGTATGCAGGCGCCGATCCCGACGACCGAGATCCATCAGATGCTCGGCCGCGCGGGCCGTCCGCGCTTCGACCCGTGGGGGGAGGCCCTCTTGCTCGCCCGGACCCCCGAGGATGAGGATCGGCTGCTCGACGGCTATCTCTCCGCTCCGCCCGAACCCGTGGTCAGCCGGCTCGCCGCCGAGCCGGCGCTGCGGATGCACGTGCTCGCGCTCGTGGCGAGCGGGGCGGTTGCGAGCGAGGGGGAGCTCGAGTCATTTTTCGCGGCGACGTTCTACGGCCAGACGCTCCCGCTCTCGGAGCTGCGCGACGTCGTCGCGACCGTCCGGCGCTTCCTCGTGGAGAACGAGTTCCTCGAGCCGGGTTCCGGGCTCCGGGCGACCGCTTTCGGCACGATGACGAGCGAGCTCTACCTCGACCCGCTCAGCGCCGTTGTGCTTCGGGAAGCGATCGCACGGGCGCCGCTGGGGGTCGCCGTGTTCCCTCTGCTTGCCGCTATCGCCGCGACGCCGGACCTGCCGCCGCTCTTCCTGCGCCGCGGCGACGCGCCGGACCTCCTGACCCGCTACACGGATGAGGCGGAGGAGCTGCTCGTGAAGCCGGAAGAGCCGCCGCTCGAGCTCGACCTCGACGGGTTCCTCTCGACGCTCAAGACCGCCTCCGTGCTCGAAGCGTGGATCGACGAGGTCCCGATCGTCGAGATCTCCCGCCGGTTCGCGATCGGGGCCGGCGACCTCCGCTCGAAGGTCGAGGACGCCGAGTGGATGCTCTTCGCCGCGGGCCGACTCGCATCGAGGTATCAACGCCGCCTCGCGCGGCCGATCGACGACCTCGCGCTGCGCGTCCGCTACGGCGCCGGCGAGGACCTCCTCGACCTCGTCCGGCTCCGCGGGATCGGACGCGTCCGCGCCCGTCTCCTCTGCCGGGCCGGCTATCCCGATCGAGAGTCGTTGCGACAGGCGCCGATCGTCCGGATCGAGCAGGTGCTGCGCTCGAGGAAGCTTGCCGAGATGGTCGCTAAACAAGTTCGACGTCCGGGGGCGGCAGGCCCCCCGTCGGACGAAGCGTCTCGACGGACCCCGGCCCGTCCGGCAGCACCCCCTCCGCCCGCGGCACGGCCCACGCGGAGGACGTTGGACGAGTTTCCCGAGGAGGGGAGGTAGTGACCCACTCCTCTACCGGCGCGGTGACCCGGAGCAGCGACCGGGTCCCCCCGACTCCGCCAGCCCGAACCTCGCGACGAACGTAGCCCGCCCGTTCGAGACGGACGATCCGGCGCCAGAGAGTGGTCGCGGGCAGCGGGGCTGCCCCTTCGGCGCGGGCGTACCGCTCCGTGCTCGCGCGGACTTCCGCGAGGAGGGCGCCGTTCCCCTGGGCGACCTCCTCGATCGCCCGGACGACCCACGGCTCCACCGGGATTGCGAGCTCCCCCGGCCGCGGGCGCAGGATCGGTCGAGCTCCACCGAGCGCGGGGCCGACCAGGGCGCGTCGGAGCAGCGCGACCGCCCGGGACGCCCCGCCGCCTTCCTCGATCGACCGGGCCAGGATCCGCTCGATGAGCGGCGGCGGCGCGCGTCGACCGAGGACCCGCTCCGCGCGGTCCTCGATCAACGCCCGCAACGCGTGCGCGGAGTACGGGCCGAGCGCGACGAACGGGCCGATCCTCCCGCGCCCCCGGAGCTCGACCTCGACGCGACCGATTGCTTCCGGGGTCCCCGCGAGTACGGTCCAGAGGCTCGGGATCCCGCACTCGCCCTCGGGAAGGAACCGGTCGGGGTCGCCGAACGCGCGCAGTATCGGGCCGAGGTCCGGTCCTCCGGGCCCGAGGTCGTCGAGGACCAGTACGCACGGTCGTCCTTGCCGCCGGAGCCGACGCAGAAACCCGGCGACGATCTCCACCACGGAGAACCCCCGGCCGTCGAAACCGTCGTCAAGCGACCCCAGGAGGGCCGACGCGACCCCGTGCGTCCCCCGTTGGCCGGCGGTTCGGACCGCGACCGATCGAGGGACGACGCCGGCGGTCGAGGTCCGCAGCCGGTCGACGACTTCGCGGGCCGCGCGGCGCGCGACGGTCGACGTTCCCGAACCCGAGGTCCCGACGACGCCAACGATCCAAGGGGGCGGTGCACGCGGTCGCGGGGGATCCAGTCGACGGACGACCTCCGCGACCTCGGCCTCGCGGCCGAGAACGACGGGGGGGAGCCAGTCGCGGGCGAGCACTTCCGGATGTGGTGTGACAAACATGATTTATTGTACAACCAAGTAATATAAGAATTCTAATAACCGCATCGTTCGCCCCGGGAAAGCGCTATCCCTCGGTCCCGCTCGGGAACGTCGATGGCCGCGCCCGCCGACAGCCCGCCGCTCCGGCGGCTGGTGCGCAACCTGTGTCTCGTCGCCCTCCTCGCCGTCGCGCTCTACGTCGTCTTCACGACGCAGGGCCACGTCCTCCTCCATCCGTTCACGTCCGGGGAGGTCCTCCTCCTCGAGGCCGGCGCGGTCGTGCTCGTTGCCTTCGCCGCCGCCGAGGCGGTCACCCACGCCGCGTCCGAGGTCCTCCGGCGCCGCGGCCAGGTGCGACACGGGGCTGCGATCCGGATCTTCCTCAACCTGCTCGTCGCCGTCGCGGCGATCCTGGCCCTCTTCGAGCTCGCGGGCGTCTCGGCGCAGTCGATCTTCCTCGGCAGCGCGTTCGCGGGCATTGTGCTGGGACTCGCTGCCCAGACGGTCCTCTCGAACGTCTTCGCGGGGCTCCTACTGGTCGTCGCGAACCCGTTCCACCCCGGGGACCGGGTCAGCTTCATCTCGTCCAGCTACGGCGCGATCGCGCCGAGCTATCCCCACGAGATGATGTTCCCGGGCTACGCCGGCACGGTCGAGGACGTCGAGCTGCTCTATACGATCTTGCGGCTCGACGCGGGGGGGATCGCGAAGGTCCCCAACTCCGTGGTCCTCTCGGCACTGATCCTGCGGCCGACGGCGAGCGCGCCGAGGGCCCACCGAGTGCGGATGACGTTCCCGAACTCCGTGATCGTCCCGGTCGTCGAGGCGGCGCTCGCCGAAGTGGCGGGCCAGTTCCCCGACGACGCGGCACGAGCGCCTCCCCGGCTCGAGCTCGCCGACCTCGGCGCATCGACCTGGGACGGGGTGGTCCTCCTCTGGTCCCCGGTCCTCGACGAGGGGCTCGTACGCGACCGCGTAATGCGCGCGGTCCTGAAACAGCTGGCGACGCCCTCGAAGCTCGCGACGAAGTAGCCCCACGGCGGGCCCTTTAAATCCGCCCGGCGCTCGGGCGCCGACGAGGAAGCATGGGCTATCGCGTGACCCTCATCCCGGGGGACGGCATCGGACCCGAGGTCACCGGGGCCGCCCGCCAGGTCGCGGACGCGACGGGGGTCTCGATCGACTGGGAGGTCGTCGAGGCGGGGGAAAAGGCGATCAAGCAGACCGGGAACCCGCTCCCCGACGCCGTCCTCGACTCGATCCGCAAGAACCGGATCGCGCTCAAAGGACCGATCACCACCCCGATCGGGGCCGGGTTCCGCTCCGTCAACGTCGCGCTCCGCCAGCAGCTCGACCTCTACGCCTCCGTTCGCCCCGCGCGCGCGATCGCGGGCGAGGGGACGCGCTACCCGGACACCGACCTCATCGTCGTGCGGGAAGCGACCGAGGGGCTCTACTCGGGCGTGGAGCACTGGGTCGACCGGGACCACTCCGCGGCCGAGACCGTGAACGTGATCACGCGGAAGGCGTCCGACCGGATCATCCGGTTCGCCTTCGAGCTCGCACGCCGCGAGCGGCGGCGCCACGTCACGGCGGTCCACAAGGCGAACATCATGAAGACGACCGGGGTGCTCTTCCAGACCGCGTTCCGGGAGATGGCCCCGAAGTATCCCGACCTCCTCGCGGACGAGCGGCTGATCGACAACATGTGCATGCAGCTCGCGAAGAAGCCGTCCGACTACGACGTGATCGTCACGACGAACCTCTTCGGCGACATCCTCTCGGACCTCGCCGCGGGCCTTGCGGGCGGTCTCGGCGTCGCCCCCGGGGCGCTCCTCGGCGACTCGCTCGCGGTCTTCGAGCCCGTCCACGGCTCCGCGCCGAAGTACGCGGGCTCGGACAAGGCCGACCCGGTCGCCGAGATCCTCTGCGTCGAGCTCCTGCTCCGGCACCTCGGCGAGACCGAGGCCGCCGACCGCGTCTTCCGCGCCGTCTGGGAGACGATCGCCGAAAAGAAGGTCGTCACCTACGACCTCGCGCTCCCCGGCTACACGCGCGCGCCGGTTCCGCCGTCGACGTGCTCGGCGATGGCGGCCGAGATCGCGCGCAAGGTCCCGCTGGTCGACCTCACGAAACCGCTGCCGCACCCCCGCGCGGACGCGGCCGGCGGCGACCCACGCGCCGCGGCGTGAACCCCGACTCCGCCTCGCCCGTTCGGGCGCAGGCTTAAACTCGGGGAGAGCGCCTTCTTTCTCGAGGCCGACGGGTGGCGAGTCCCCGAGCGATCCGCATCCCGCGTGTCCGTCCCGGAGCACCCGCGCCCGACGTGCCGCCGCCCGAGGAGCCCGGTTCCCCGCCGCCCCGCCGTGTCGAGCGGCGGCGGAACCAGGCCGGGCTCGAGCGCGCGCACCGCGTCGCCGCGATCTACCTCGGCGCGCTCGCCGTGCTGTACGTCGGGTTCCTCCTCCTGGACCGCTCGGCGCCCGGCGGGACGAGCCCGGCGGTGGCGATGGGAATGCTCTACTTCACCGCGATCGCGGCGGCCCTAGGGGTCGCGGGAGCGGTGGTCGCGCTGAGCCCGGCGCCCCGCGCGATCGAGCAAGGGGCGGACGAGCTCGTGGTCGTCGAGTGGTGGGGCCACCGGCGGACCTTCTCGCCGCTCGGCGCGCTCCAGGTCTCGGTCGTCCAGCGGTATCCGAGCGTTCTCCTTTCGAGCCGACCGGTCGAGGCGGTGGAGATCGGGACGACGGCCGGGGGCCGCCGGACCTACCACCTGGAGGCGGGGTTGATCTCCGAGCGCCGGCCCGAGACTCGGCCGCTCACTCCGTAGGCGCCCCTAGCTCACTCGAGCAGGTCTTCGAGTTCGCCCGCCACCAGCGTGAGGAGCTGGTCGAGCGAGCGGTTCTTGAGCTCGGTGATCTGCCCGACATCCGTCTCCATCCGCGCGAGGAACTCGTCGCCGTCGCGGACGAAGGAGAGCGAGAGAACGTGGACCCGACCGTCGGGGCGGCGAACGACCGGGACCACCGCTGGGGCGGTTCCCTTTCCCTTCGCCGCGGAGGCCGGGGTCGCCGGGCCGGCCGTCTTGGCCGGTGCGCTACCCGCGGGCTTTCGGGGCGCGGGACGGGACGGTCTCTTCTTCGGCGCAGGGCGGGCGGGCGCGGCCTTGCGGGGTGCGGGCTTGCGGGGTGCGGGCTTCGCCTTCGGTTTCTGACGGCGAGAGGAGGGCATTCCGCGGTGCCTCGAAGCGGGCGCACCGAGCCCCCGTATTTATTGATATGGTCCCCGAGAGCGCGCGGGGGGAGCGCCGGTCCCGTCCGCACCAAGGACTTTAGGCGCCCGTCGGGTCCGGAGGTCGCCGATGAGCACGGACGAGCCGGCAGCCCCCACCCGGCCCCGATGGCCGGGAGCGATCGGCCCCCCGGTCCGGCCCGAGACCCTCCTCTTCCTCCTAGCCCTCGCGCTCGTCCTCGTCGCCGTCGCGCTCGAGCCGTACCTCTCCTATGCCGTCTTCGGTTCCGACTCGGGCGAGTACTACCGCCTCACCGCGACGCTGCTCTCGACCGGCCACCTCCCGATCGGGGCGGCGTACGGTGGCTGGGGGAGCGCGTACCCGGACTTCCCGGGGATCTTCCTGCTCGCCGGGGCGGGCGGCGCGGGGCTGGGCCTGAGCCCGTTGACCGCCCTCACGGTCATCATCCCGGTCGTCGCGGTCCTCTCCGTCTTCCCGCTCTTCCTGCTCTTCCGCCGGCTCTACCCGCACGACATGGTCGCGCTCCTCGCGGCCGGCCTGGCCTCGGCCGCGATGCCACGGCTCTTCTCGATCGCCCACCCCGCGCCGCTCGCGCTGGGCGACCTCCTCGCCGTCGCGGGCCTCTGGATGTTCGTCGAGAGCCGACGCGACCAGCGCTGGTTCCTTCCCCTCGCCCTGTCGAGCGGCGCGCTGATCATCACGCATCACCTTTCGACGTACTTCTTCCTCGTCGGGGCGCTCGGCGGGCTGCTCCTCCTCGAGTTCTGGCGGCCCGGTCTCTGGAGCCGACGCTTCCCGACGCGGGAGTTCGTCTTCCTCGGAGCGTCCCTCACCGCCACGTTCCTCTTCTGGTTCTACGGGACGACGTCGTTCGTCTCGAAGGTGGTCCTCCCCGCGTTCCCTGCGTCGGTCGCCGCGACGCCGGGGGAGGCGTTCGTGGTCCTCGAGGGGGTCGGGCTCGGGGCGGTCGTCGTCGCGGCCCTGCTCCTCCGCCTGCGGCGCGCCCGCTTCCCGGTCCTCCGGCCGTGGGTCCGCCTCCCCACCGACCGCAGCCTCGTCCGCGACTACGTAGTCCTCCTTGTCGGGATCTTCGGCGGGATCGCGGTCCTCCTGCGCGTCGCGCTCCCGGGAACGACGCAGACGACGAGCCTCGCGGCGATCCTCTGGTTCGTGCCGGTCCTCGGGATCGCGGTCTTCGCGAGCGGGAGCCGCCGCGCGCTCTCGCCGGCCCGGCTGGGACCGTTCGGCGTCGCGTGGCTCGGCGCGCTCGCGCTCATGGCGGTCGTGACGCTCGCGGCGGGCGGGCTGCCCGGTACCGCGTTCGGCGATTACTCGGCCGCGATCCCCGCCTCGCGGTTCGCGGAATACCTCATGATCCCGCTCTCGCTCCTCGCGGCGGTCGGCCTCGCGCGCCTCGTCGTGCGTGCCCGAGATCACGCCGGTCGCCGGGCGTTCCTCGCCGCCTGTCTCGGGGTGGTCCTTCTCCTCGCCGCGAACGCGGCGATCGTCTATCCGCCGCAGTCCGACCTCGGGGGATTCGAAGAGGGCCTGACCCACGGGGACGCGGCGCTGTGGATGTGGGTCGGCCTCACCGAGCCGCGGACGGCGGTCGTCGCGAGCGACCATCGCCTCAGCTCGATGATCTTCGGAGTCGACGGGAACCCCGCGACGTGGGACTCCACGCCCGCGCTCTTCACCGGGACGAATTGGACCGCGGCCGTGAGCGAGCTCCAGAGTTCGCCCGCACCGATCACGTCGGAGCCGATCGACCTCGTCGTGGTCGACTCCGTCATGTACGGCGGAGTCGCGCTCAATCCGTCGGCCGAGGCACTGCCGCTCTCCGCGGCGGCGATCGCCTGGTTCGGCGGCCTTCCCTTCGTCCTGCTCTACGAGAACGGACCGAACGTCGTCTACCTCGTGGACGCCTCGCTCTTGCCGGGCGGGTAGGGCCGGAGCGTCCCGTCCCGCCCCCAGAGACGGAGCGGCGTCGCGCTGACCGCGGCGAGTTCGCCGATCAGGGACCGGGCCCAGGCGAGCTTCGCCCGCTTCCGTTTCGCGGCCTGCGGGTCGTCCTCGCCGGTGACCTCGAAGTCGAACCCCCAGAGGAGGATCTCGCGGGCGCCCGCGTGCTCCGCGAGGTAAACGGCGCGGTCCCCGTCGGTGAACCCACCGACATCGAAGAGCCCGGGGCGCGGCGGACCGGCCCACGAGCCCGCGAGTTCCCCCGGGAACTGCGGCACCCACTCCTCGAGCGCGGGGAAGTTGTCGCCGTGCGCGTGGACGACGACCACGCTCCCGCGCCGGTTCGCGGCGACCTCGCTCGCCACCGGACCATCGAGGTCGGTCACGACGACCGCCGGGACGAGCGACGCATCGAGGCACTCCTTCGTCGCCGCATCGGCCGCGACGACCGCCGGAGCGGGATCGGACGACGGGAGCCGCCAGATCGGCGGAGGGCCGGCGCGGGGCGCGGCGCCGACCACGACCACGGTGCGACCGGCGAGCCGGGACCGCAGTCGGGCGAGCGGCTCCGAGCGCGCCGCGGGAAGGAGGAGGGACTCCAGTCGGTCGGCCGAGCGGACCTCTCGGTCGAACGGGTACCCGAACTCGCGGGCGATCCGCTCGTAGCGGGGGGCCCACCGCGCGTACTCCATCCGACGGGCGCGGACGCATCCGACGCTTTATAATGGGGCCGCTACTCTTCCGCCGATAGGGTTACCGCCGTGATGCGACCACTAGCTCAGGAGATCTTGTCCCACCTGCCGGGAGATTCGAAGCGTGGCGTTGAGGCCCCGCCCCCTCCCCAGAACGACGACGCCGAGCTCGAGGCGGTCCTCGCGTCGCTGAAGACGAACATCAAGGTCGTCGGGTGCGGCGGGGGCGGATGCAACACGATCAACCGGCTGACCGAGGAGGGGCTCGGGGGCGCGGACATGGTCGCCTGCAACACGGACGCGCAGGCGCTGCTCACGATCCACGCGACGAAGAAGATCCTCCTCGGCCGGCGCTTGACCCGGGGTCTCGGGGCGGGCGCTCTCCCCCAGGTCGGCGAGCAGGCCGCGAAGGAGGCCGAGGACGAGCTGAAGAAGGCGCTCGGCAACTCGGACATGGTCTTCATCACGCTCGGTCTCGGGGGCGGGACCGGCACCGGCTCGGCGCCCGTCGTCGCGCAGTGCGCGAAGGACGCGAACGGCGGGAACCCGCTCACGATCGCGGTCTGCACCCTGCCGTTCACCTCAGAGGGGCTCGTCCGCTCCGAGAACGCGATGTGGGGGCTCGAACGCCTCCGCTCGTCGATCGACACGGTCATCACGATCCCGAACGACCGCCTCCTGGAGCTCGTTCCGAGGCTCCCGATCCAGACCGCGTTCAAGGTCGCGGACTCGGTCCTCGCGCGCGCGATCCGGGGGATCACCGAGATCATCACGCGGCCCGGGCTCGTCAACCTCGACTTCAACGACCTGCGCACGATCATGAAGGGCGGCGGCGTCGCGCTGATCGGGATCGGCGAGTCCGAGAGCGAGAACCGTGCGGAGGACGCCGTCCTCGAGGCGATCAATTCGCCGCTCCTCCGGGTCGACATCGCCGGCGCCTCCGGCGCGCTCATCAACGTCACCGGCGGGCCGGACATGACCGTCAGCGAGGCGCAGAAGGCGTCCGAGGTCGTTCAGAAGGCGATCAGCCCGACCGCGCGGATCATCTGGGGCGCGGCCGTCGACCCGACGATGCAGAGCACGATCCGCGTAATGCTGGTGGTAACCGGAGTTAAATCCCCCCAGATTTTCGGGGGGGCGGCGTCCGGGCCGGCGTCCGCCCGCAAGACGGGGCCGGATATCGACGTCGTACACTAGGGATAACCCATGGCTTTCCTCGACCGAGCGCGGCGGGTACAGGATGGATTCGACGGCCGCCTGCGCACCGTTGGTCACGGGAAGTACGGGCGCATCCTGCGCATGGCCCGTCGGCCGACCTCCGAGGAATACGTCAAGGTCCTCGAGGTCACGGCGCTCGGCGCGGTCCTGATCGGCCTCACCGGGTTCGGGATCTACATCTTCTTCACGCAGGTCGGCCCGTGGCTCTGGGTGAACTTGTTCGCGGGGCTGTAACCCCCGCTCGGTGAGGGTTCGAGGCACGTGACCGTCGACGACAGCGAAGGCATCGGTCTCCTCTCGGGGACGCCCCCTCCGACCCCGGAGAAGAAGGCGTCCCCCGAGACCCCGGCGACCGCGCGGGTGGCACCGGCGGCGGCGGCTCCGGTCGTTCCCCCGAAGCCGCAGGTCTCGGCCGCCCTGAGCCTCAAGGCGGCGGAGGACGGGGCCCGGGAGGTCACGGCCGGCACGGTCACGACGCTCTCCGCGGTCCTCTCGAACCGCGCCGGCGAGCCGCTGACGATCCCGATCGGGATCGAGGTCGCCTACACGTCGACGTACCCCGGCGAGGGCGCCGAGTGGCCGGTCCGCTGGACGCCGCCCGGCAAGCGCACTTCGGCGGAGCTGTTCGCGCGGAAGGTCCGCCATCCGGTGACGGTCGCTCCCGGTGCGGGGGTTCCGCTCTCGTTCGAGATCACCGCGCCGGTCGGGGTGCGCTACGGCGACCGTGTCGAGATCCGGCTGTCGGTCTCGGACCCGGACGGGAGCCCGGCGCTCCGCCTCACGCTCGCCTCGGTCGCCCGCCAGGCGGTCCTCGCGATCAAGACGTCGCGCGGCTACGAGCGCGAGGTCGCCGACACGCTGCACGCGCGCACGGACGAGAAGGCCGACGTCGTCTTCGCGCTCCTCGTCCCGTCGTCCCTCCGGGGGTACGTCTTCGCGGAGGGGATGAGCTTCGAGGGGGTCCGCGAGATGCTGAAGGGGATCCGCAAGGCCCGGGGCCTCGTGGACGGGGAGACGACCTTGAAGGAGGTCGAGCCCCTCCTCGTCCCGAAGATCACGGTCGAAGGGTTCGTCGAGGGGGCCATCGTGGAACTGATCTCGGGACCGTTCAAGGGCGAGAAGGCGCGCGTGAAGAAGATCGACCAGGCGAAGGAGGAGATCACGGTGGAGCTCATCGAAGCCGTCGTACCGATCCCGGTCACCGTCCGCGGCGACCACGTCCGCATGCTCGAGAAAGGGGGGGGTGGCAAGAGTGGCGGATGAGGTGAGCGTCCTCGTCGAGGGCGGCAAGGCGACGGCCGGCGCCCAGCTCGGCTCCGCGCTCGGCCCGCTCGGCGTCAACGTCGGCCAGGTCGTCGCGCAGATCAACGAGCAGACGAAGCAGTTCGCCGGGATGCGCGTCCCGGTGGTCGTGAAGGTCAACGCCTCGAACCGCTCGTTCACTCTCGTCGTCGGGCGGCCCCCCGTCACCGCGCTCCTGCTCAAGGAGGCGGGGAAGGAGAAGGGCTCCGGGAAGGCGAAAGGCGAGGTGGTCGGCGACGTGAGCCTCGCGGCGGTCCGCCGCATCGCCGAGGCGAAGGGGGACGACATGCACGGTCGCTCCATCGAGGAGAAGGTCAACCAGGTCCTCGGAACGTGCGTCTCGATCGGCCTCACCGTGGACGGCGCGGACCCGCGTCAGGTCCTCGCGGAGCGGATCGGGGCGCGAGGCGCCCGATGATGGGACCCGGCTCGCCGCCGCCGGACCTCGCGAACGCGGAGATCGTCGATTACGAGACGATCGGCGGGGACGGCAAGTTGCGCCTCAAGCTCAAGGACGGCTCGATCGTCGAGGTCCGCCTCGAGATCATGAACATCCTGCGGGCCGGCAACGACCCGAACACGGGCCTCCCGGCGTACGTCGTGCAGTCGGCGCCGCTCGTGCGGCTCGTCGAGTGCCCGAAGGAGCTCCGCAAGGCGCCGCTCCGGTCGGGCACGAAGGACCCGAAGGCGATCGCCGGCTTCGGCTAGACCCGCGCCCCCGGGCCCGGGGTCAGCGGCGCGGAAGGTAGCGCTCGGCCGCCCGGCTCCCTTCCGCGTCCGACTCGAGCGCGACCGTTCGCCCGGCCCGCTCGACCGTGGCGAGGGCGGCCTCGAGCGCCTTCAACCGCCGAGCGAGCAGAGCGTTCTCCCGGAAGTATCGTTCGCACGCGATCGTGAGCCGGGCGCGCTCCCCGCCGCAGTCGATGAGCCGACCCGCGAGTTCGCGGACGCGTCGCTCGGGCGCGCTCGTCCGGGCCGGAGGGTCCGGCTCCGCCGTCCCGGGAGCCGGTAGGGCGGGCAGCACGGTCTCGAGCCACGACCAGAACACGGCGGGGCCCCCCTCCGCCACGTCGACCCACGGAGCGAGGCGTCGACGCAACTCCTCGGGCATGTCGAGCTCCCCTCGCGTTCGGCCTCCGCTCGGTGCCGGGTTTCGCTCCTTTTCTGTGTCCGCCATGCTCGCTGCCTCCCCAGGGACCGTCGGCAGCCTACTGCGGTTCCCGGCCGCGTACCCCGCGCCCGGTGGCTGACCCCACAGCCGTTCCTTCGAGTCGGAAGGAGTATTTGGCGGAGGCGCGCGGCCCCCACCGACCCGTTCGACCGCCGGCGGCTTCTTGAGCCGACGGGTCGTGGCGGCGGCCCATGAGCCGTGCGGGCGCCGCGTTCGACCAGCTCGCGGAGCGGTGGCTGCGCCGTTGGAAGATCCCGGGTCTCTCGCTCGCGGTGGTCGAGCGGGGACGCGCGCCGTTCCTGCGCGGGTTCGGTTACCGGGACCGCGCGGCCCACCTTGCGGCGACCCCGCGGACCGTCTACGGGCTCGCCTCGGTCACGAAGTCGTTCACGGCGCTCGCGATCCTGCGGCTCGAGGAGGAGGGGCGGCTCTCGACCGGGGATCCGGTCGTCCGCCACCTACCGGCGTTCGGGACCCCGGAACCCCGTTGGACCCGTCGGATCACGCTCCAGCACTTCCTGACCCACACCTCCGGTCTCCCGCCGCTCCCCTCGGTCTACTACACGGCGATCCGCAGCTTCACGCGCGAGCCGCCGTACGACCCCCGAGTCGCCCGCCGGGTCGGGGTCGACCCCGACCATGCACCGATCGACACCTACGCGCAGCTGATGGAATACCTGCGGACCACCCGGTACCGCCTGCTCGGTCCGCCGGGGACGCGGTTCAGCTACTCCAACGAGGCGTTCGGACTCCTCGGCGCGGTCGTGGAGGAGGTCACCGGTCGGTCGTACGAGAGTTACCTCGAGGAGAGCGTCCTCCGCCCGCTCGGAATGCGTTCGACGACCTTCGACACGGGGATCATGCGCCGGTCCCCCGAGGTGACGGTCCCGTACTCCCGGAAGCGCACCGGTGCGCGGCACCCGCTCGTCCCGTCCCCGGACTGGTGGGAGGAAGCGTGCCTGCGGGCGTGTGGGGGCCTCCGCACGAACGTCGAGGATTTCGCCCGGTACCTCGAGATGCTCTCCGGGGAAGGGAAGCTCGGCCGGGAGCGTCTCTTCCGCGCGGCCTCGATCCGTCGCATGTTCGCGCCGCACGTCCCCGTCTCTCCGGGCCTCTTCTACGGTTACGGGGTCGCGGTCCGCCCCGATTATCACGGCGTGCCCCTCGTTTTCCACGACGGCGCGCTGCCGGGGGTCACGTCCTTCTTCGCCCTCGTGCCCGGTAAGGGGGTCGGGGCAGTGGTCCTCGCGAACGCGGAGCAGGTCCGGACTCGCGGGCTCCTCCTCGCGGCGTTGCATCCTCGACTCGGCCTCTCCCCTCGGGCCCCGTTCGACCCCCTGCCACCCCGAACGACCGGGGCGGTTCCCCTCGGCGACTACGAGGGCTCTTACGCGTCGGGAGAGGGGATCTCGGCCCAGGTACGCGCGAGCCGCGGGGGCCTCCGGCTCGACTTCCACGGGATCGAGCTGACCGAGCGGGGGCTCCGTTTCGAGCCGGTGGGAGACGACCGCTTCGTGATCCGGATCCCCGGGTTCTCCGGGGCGATCCGATTCGAGCGGGACCCGCGCGGCCGCGTGTGGGCCGTCTTCCTCGGTTGGCGCCTCGTCCGTCGGCGAACGCCGAGGGAGCTACGGGGAGCCCGCTTCGGCCGTGTGGCGTGGTGACACGGCCGTCGAACGAAACTCCTATAGTCCCCCGAATTTACGACCCTTCGTGGTCGACCTGCAAGAGACCCCAGCCGTGGCTCCGATGGACACGGGCGGCGACGAGCGCGCCGGCTACTTCCTGGCCGGGGGGACGATGATCTTCCTCGGCTGGGGCCTCGGGGTCCTCGTCAATCTCGCGCTCCACTACCTCGCGCCGTCCGGAGGCCTGCGGGTCGCCGGGATCTGGTTCGGGCCCGTGGTCGGGACCTACGCGTGGGCGGCGTTCGGATTCGGACTGATGACGGGCGCGATCGGCATCGGGCTCCTCTTCGTGGGCCAGGCGACCCCCAAGGGACGCCTCGTCCTACCGGGGACCGATTACTGAACCCGTCCCATCGGGGGCGGGCGCCCCGCGAGGCGGCGGGACGGAGGCGATCGGGCGCCGACCGGGCTCTTCGAGTTCTTCTGCACGGCCGCACAGTCCGCGCAGATCCGCTCGTCGGCGTCGAGGTCCGTTCGGCAGAACGTCCGGCCGCAAACGGTACACCCCAACGAGGCGGGCAGGCCGCATCGCGCGCACTGGCCTACGAGCACGGGTCAGTTCCCTCCCGTGTGGGAACCATGACTCGGGAGAATCTGGCATGCCTTAAGCCCTTCGACGAACCCGCCCGCGTAGCTCGAGCGCGCCACGTACCGGGCCGCCCGTTGCGCGCGGGGGCTTGCGGAAGCGAAGCTGACGCCGAACCCCGCGGCCCGAAGCATCGGAACGTCGTTGTCGCCATCCCCCAGGACGACACAGTCCGAGGGGTCGAGGCCGAGCGGCGCCAAGGCGTGCCGCAGCCCCGGGAGCTTCCCCGCGCCCCTCTCCATCAGGTGCACGGCGAAGCCGGTCGGGATCGCTTCAAGGGGGATTCCCCGAATTCGTAGAACGCGCCGGACCGCGGTGACCGTCACCGAGGCGTCGAGCGCGACCTCCGTCTCCCGCCACCGGTCGGTGAAGAGCCGGCGAACGGGCAGGCTCGCGGCGCGCAACGCCCGGTACCCCCGCAGCGCGACGCGCCGGTCCGAGAGCCGCTCGATCCGCTCCGCATCGCCCACGTGCCGGTAGACGATTCCTCCGTTCTCCGCGACGACCGGGCCCGAGAGACCGAGGGAGCGATGGAGCGCCAGGGCGATGGGCAGGACGTTCCCCGTCGCGAGCAGGACGGGGATCCCCCGAGCCTCGAGCCGACGGGTCCAGGCGAGCGCCCGTGCATCGAGCCGACGATCGGGCCCGGTGAGCGTGCCGTCCACGTCGGTGACGACGGCGCGATAGGGGGACACGAATGCGACCCTCTCGGACCTACGGCGCGGGGTCGGTCGCGCGGAGCGCGATCGCGCGCCGGAGCGCATCGGCGACCTCGCGGCCGTCGCGCCGTCCGCGCACCTCGCGCATGACGTCGCCCATCAGCGCGGAGAACGCCTCCTCTCCGCGCCGGCGGACGAGCTCCTCGTTCGCCGTGACGACGCGATCCACGAGAGCGCGGAGCTCGTCGGGCGTCATGCCCGAGAGACCCGCTCTCGCGGCGGCGTCCGCCACGGTCGCGGCACCGTTCGCGAGCGCCGCGAGCACGCCCGAGATCCCTTCCTTCGCGAACCGCCCCGACTCCGCGCCGCGGAGAAGCTCGTCCAGGACCGACGGAGCGAACTCGGGCTCCGGATGGCCGGGAGCGACCGGGACGGCCGGGAGCTCCTGGATCAGGAGGCGGGCGGTGAGCGCCGGAGCGTGGCCCCGCTGGACGAGCTGTTCGAAGAGGTCGACCTGCCCCACCGCGACCAGCTGGACCACGAGCTCCGTGGAAAGGCCGGTCTCCCGCCCGAGACGTTCCCGCAACACGGCCGGACGTTCCGGCAACCTCGCGGCGAGGCGAGCGAGGTGGTCCGGGAGCACGGGGATCGGCGCGATGTCCGTCTCGGGGTACATCCGCTCGCGTCCGGGCAGCGGCCGGGAGTAATGGGTCCGCCCCTCTGGCAACGGGTCGCGGGTCTCGCCCGGGATCCCTTCGAGCGCCGCCGCCGCACGGGCAACCACCCGGTGGACCGCTGCCTCGGCGCGGGCGCGGTCCGGGTCCGTGACCAGCGCGAAGGCGTCCTCCGGCCCGAGTCCGAGCTTGGTCCGGACGCGCTCGACGTCCGCGGCCTCGACCCCGTAGCCGGGGAGCTCGTCCGAATGCAGAAGACCCCGCAACCCCGCCGCCCGCGCCTGGTCGGCGAGCTCCCGGCCTAGCCGCTCCTCCGTGCCGGCGGGGGAGCGGAGGAGGCCGCCGAAGCCACGAAGACGAACCGCGAGGATCGGCCCGCCCTTTCGCGAGGTCGCGGAGAGGGGACCGGGACCGGCCGTCGCGAGAAGGTCGCTCAGGTCCACCACCTCGGCGCTCGGGGCGGGCGTCCCCCGGCCCACGAGCGCGTCGCGCACCCCGAGGAGGGTCGTTTGGCGGGCGACCTCGCGGTCGACGTACTCGTGGATCGATCCCAGTTCCTGCACGCCCTTGATCTCGATGCGACGACCTCCGTCGGCGGAGACGTTGACGTCCTCGCGGATCGTCCCGATCCCCCGGCGCACGCGGCGGGTCGCCCGCAGGAGGGCGCCGAGCTCCTCCGCGACCTCTCGCGCTTCGCGACCGCTCTCGATGTCGGGACCGGTCGCGACCTCGACGAGCGGGATCCCGAGCCGGTCGAGCCGGTACGTCACGACGTGACCCTCTTCCCGGACCTTGCGCGCGGCATCCTCTTCGAGGCAGATCGATAGGATCGAGTACCGCTTCCCGTTGAGCTCGAGGTGGCCGTCGACCGCGATGAGCGCCGTCCGCTGGAAACCGGCGGTGTTCGAACCGTCGACGACGATCTTCCGCATGACGACGATCTCGTCGACCGGGCGTGCGTGCAAGAGGAGCGCGAGCGTTAAGGCGACGTCGAGCGCGCCCGGGTTGAGCGGATGCGGCGGCTCCTCGTCGAACTCGACCAGGCAGCTCGGCGCGGCGACCTCGTACCGATAGGTGAGTCCCCGCCCGGCCTGGAACGCGGCCGCCGCGTCGACCGCCCGGTTCTCTCCGCTAGTCGAGCGGAGCCGTCGGGCGAACGACCCGAGGACCTCCTCGGTCAGTTCGGTCGGGCAGTCACAGAAGAGCTTCCCCGTGGCGAGCTGCTGATGCACCTCGAGGCCGGCTTTCACAGGTCGCCTCCCGAGACGTGGCGCCAGTGGAACTCACCGGCGACGTCCGAGAGGAGGAGCGCCTCGACCGCCTTCGCGTCACGCGCGTGGCCGAGCGCCCAGAGGAGCTTCACGAAGGCGGCTTCCGGGAGAAGGTCACCGAGGTAGAGGACCCCGACGCGCTGGAGCTCGCGGCCGGTGGCGTAGACGAACGGGTCGACGTTCCCCTCGAGGCACTGGGTGGTCATCGCAACCACCCGGCCGTCGGCGACCGCGTGACGAATCCAGTCGAGGTGGGCCGCACCGACATGGCCGAGGCCCGTTCCCGCAAGCACGACCCCGCCGAGCCCCCGCGCGAACGCCTCCGCCCGCTCCGGAGCGAGGCCGGGGTAAAACCAGAGGAGACCCCCGTTGGCCGCGAGCGGACCGTCGACGCGCGGTGGGCCGGCCGCGGACGGTCGAGGCGGGAGAGCGAGGTGGACGCCCGCATCGTCCACGTGACCGAGCGGGGGACCGTTCCGGCTCTGAAACGCGTCCCGCCGGCTCGAGTGCATCTTGCGTACCCAGGTGCCGCGGTGGATCGCGTACCGCCCGTCGGAGAGTCCCGCGTGCATGACGACGACGACCTCGCCGAAGCGGCCCTCCCGCGCGACCCGCACGGCGGCGGCCAGGTTCCCCGGTCCGTCCGACGACGGGCGGTCCGGAGAGCGCTGCGCCCCGACCAGGACCACCGGGGCCGGGAGGTCGACCAGCAGGAAGCTCAGCGCGGCCGCCGTGAACGCGAGCGTATCGGTGCCGTGGGCGATCACGACCCCACGCGCCCCGGCCTGGAACGCGGCGACGACCTTCTCCGCGAGGTGGACCCAGTCCTCCGGCACGAGGTCCTCGCTGAGCCGGTCGAAAACCGGCACGATCCGGACGCGGCCCTCGGCCTCGAGCTCCGGGTAGAATTCGAGAATCTCGCGCTCCTCCTGGACCGGGCGAACACCGCCCGTCTCGTAGTCGACGCGCGACGCGATCGTGCCGCCGGTCGTCAGGAGTGCCACCCACGGGACCTCGGAAGCGTGCCGTGCCGCCGTCGGGGCCCGGTCGGCCCGCTTGGACGAGAGGTCACTCTTCGCGGCGTCGAGAATGCGGAAGCGGTACCCCGGGGAGACGCGGATCCCGACGTTGTAACCAGAGTCGAGCTTCATCTGGACGACCCGCTCGCCCGAACTCTCGTGGCGCGGAACGATTGTCCCGGTCCACCGCTGCCCGGTTCCGTCCGTAAGCTCGACGCGTTGGCCCATCGGCAGGTCGCGGAGGGTCTCCCAGGGGTCGCCGTCCTTCCCGCTCGCCATGGACCGCGTCGAGAGCTCCGGCGGGCCGAGGAGTCTCGCCGGCTATTAAGTCGTTCATCGAGACCGGCGACGCCGGCTCCGCGCTTTTATACGCGACCTTCCTCGGCGCGGCGGGAACGCGCGCACACCCGAATGCCCGTGTGGGGTAGCTACGAGTCGGGGCCCTCCCCGACCCGCTGCACTGGATTATCCTAGAGGCCTGCGGAGCCTCAGACCTGGGTTCGAATCCCAGCACGGGCGCTTCGACCACGGTGGCGTGTCCCTTCACCCGGCCGTCCGTTCAGGACACCCGAAGTCGCCCGATCACTCGACTCCCGACCTACGGACGAGGGGCGGTCGACGTCTACAGCCCTCTCACGGACCTGCGCGCTTCCACGTACTCAGGGGCCGCTCGACGGGACGGCTTTCCGACCGCGCCCTTCGGGGGGTCCCGGGGAGCGAGCCGTGATCTGACGGCGTCGGGTTCTTGGTCGTAGCTCGCCCGATATGGCCTCCACCGCGCGGAACACCCGGAGCAGGTTGCCGCCCAAAATCTTGCGGCAGTCCGCCGCGGAGTAGCCGCGGTCGAGCAAGGCCCGTGTGATCTTGGGTAGGTCGGCGGCCGAGTCGAGGCCCTGCGGTAACTGGCCGCTCACGCCATCAAAGTCGGAGCCTAAGCCCACGTGGTCGACGCCCGCCACCTTGGCAATGTGGTCGATGTGGTCGATCAGCAGGGACAGCGGCGGGCGAGGTATCTGATCCAAGTAGCGGCGCCGAGTCGTCGTTTTATCGGTGTAGGTGAGCTCGCGACCCGCCGACCGGGCAGTTTCCTGGGCCTGGGTGACGGCCTCGTCGACCACGGGCTTCAGCACTTTCAGGGCGTCCCAATAGGGTTGGGAGACGAAGCCGGAGAAGAAGTTGACCTGCACCACTCCGCCCTGGGAGTCGGCGCTGCCGGACTTGGCCACGAGGGCGAGCATGTCGTCGGCGAGGTTGCGGGGATGGTTGCACAGGGCGCGCGCCCCCGAGTGCGACGCAATGAGCGGCGCGCGGCTGGTCTCCTGCGCGCAGTAGAAAGTACGGTCGGATACGTGCGAGACGTCCACCATCATGCCCAGCCGGTTCATCTCGCGGACCACGTCCTTGCCGAACGCCGACAACCCCCGCGTCGTGTGAGGTACGCGCACGTCGTCGATGTCGCCGGAGGAGTCGGCCCACTCGTTCGAGTTCGACCAGGTGAGGGTCATGTAGCGCACGCCGAGGTCATAGTACTGACGGAGCAGGGCCAGTGAGTTTTCGATCGAGTGGCCGCCCTCGATGCCCATCAGGGCAGCGAATTTGTGCTTCCGGTGGGCTTGTTCGATACCGTGGGGAGAGGTTACGAGGACCATCCGGTCCGGATGTTTGGCCACCTGTTGCTTGACGGAATCGATCAATTCGAGCGTGCGACGGGCGTAATGCCCGGTGTAGAGCTCGGGTTCGACCCAAATGGAAAAGAACTCTGCGGCGAGGTGCCCCTTGCCGATGGAGTCGAGGTTAAGGTTGCCGCCGCCCAGCGGGTCGGCAAGATCGAAGCGCTCGTCCGAGAAACGCTGGGGGGTATCGGCGTGGGTGTCGATGACGAGCGCGGATCGATGGAGCCGAACAGAGGGAGGAATCTCATGCGTCATCTTACCGTTCCCCATCAGCGCAATCGAGCGGCGACAAAAAGCCAATCGGCGAGCCGCAGGATGGCCCTCGAGATGCCTCCGTCCCGAACCCGCGCGTTCCTACTAGGGAACCACCCTCCCGCCGGCCGGGTCCTCCGGCCGGTCGCGGGTCCGCGTTACTGGGTGAAGAGCTCCTCGAGCGGGTTCCCCATCTCCTTCACCTCGCGGAGCTGGACTCCCTTGGCCTCGAGATCCCGAATGAGCGGGGCCACGTGTTCCGGTCCGGTGAGCTCGTAGACGAAGTACTCGCCCTTCTTCGCGACTCCGGTGAGGGCAGCCTCCGACCCGATGACGCGGACCCCTACGAGGTACTTCGACGACGTCACGCTGTTGATATCGCCAAAGAACGCGACCCGACCTTGCTTGAGGGCGAGCACGTACTGTCCGATGTCCCGGGCCTCGTAGAGATTGTGCGAGGAGTACAGTACGATCTTGTCGCGACTGAGTCCGAGGATCAGTCCTCGGATCTCGGCGGCCACCGTCGGGTCCAGGTTGGCGGTCGGTTCGTCGAGCAGGTAGATCTCCCGCTCGCGCAAGAAGATCCGCGCGATCGACACGCGCTTCTTCTGCCCGGTGCTCAGCTGGGAGTAGACGCGGTCGCGCAGGCTCGAGATCTCGAGCAGTGCGAGCACGCGCTCGACGTCCTGCTCGCCCGCTCCTTGTACTCGAGCGTAGAACCGGAGGGCCTCGGCGACCGTCAGCCCGTCGGGGATCCCGTCGACCGTGGAAAGGAAGTGCAGCCGATCCCGGGCGGACTGCCGATCGATCGACTCCCCATCGATCTTCACCGCCCCGTCGTACGGCGTGAGAATGCCGGCCACGGTCCGGAAGAGCGTGGTCTTCCCCGCTCCGTTGGGACCCAGTACCACATAGATCGCCGGCTCCACGACCTCGAACGAAACTCCATCGAGCACCTTCTGGCCCAAGTAACCCGAGGAGACCCCCGAGCACGAAATCCCGCGCACGCTCCCGACTTCGGAGGAGCTGGAGCGCAACGTCGACGAGCTGTCCATCGATCCTTCCTACCCCCCGTCACATCGGCGAGAGAAATCGCTCCCGGCTCATGAGCTTCCCCGACAGCACGATCAGCACCACGGAGGCAGCCCCCACGACTCCGGCGCCCCCCGCCGTGATGTAGTAGAAGTCCGCGACCGGCGACGTTTCCGCGACCAGCAGAATCAGGATCGTGGGTCCGACCCCGAGCAGCGGGGCGATGCCTACGGGGCTGTTCATGCCCATCCGCGGGGTGGCGAGCGCCGCCCAGTACATCGCCACCGTCGTGAAGAATACCGTCCCCGCGTACGTCATGGGAACGGAATACAGCCCCAGCGACTTGTCGAGGTCGAGCGTGTTGACACCGCCGTGCCCGAAGAAGATGCCCAGGCCGAGCGCGAGGATGGCACCGAGCATGATGGTCGAAACCGTGATCGCCGCTAGGAGGCCGTTCACGAACAGCGTTACCGGCTTCACTCCGTAGGCGATGAGATATTCGAAAACGCCCTTCGTTCGGTCGCCCGAGAATACCAAGATCCCGCCCGTCGAACCGAGGATGGCGAACAGCGGGACCTCGAGGGGATAGGTCGTCGCGAAGACCGCGTGCGGGCTTCGAACGAGGACGATCGCGAGGAACACCGAGATGACCGTTCCCAAGACGATGTAGAGCCTTCCCATACTGAGGGAGCGCCGGACGGTGGTCGGCAGCAGCGAGGTCGCCGCGCGTTTTGCCATGGGAACGGCACCGGCCGAAGTGTCTGCAACCGGCTATAAATCAGCGCCCTACCTATCGCGTTGGGTCACCGTAACGGGTGGCGTCATCGTCTTCGAAGCAAGCCGGCGAGCGAGGGCTCGCCGTGCGGATCGTGCGGGGCCGCCGGTACTCGCTTCGGCGGAGGGAAGCAAGCCCTCCCTCCGCGCTTCCCATGCGGGACCCCGTCGGACCGACCTTTCGCGAGACCCGCCCCTCGACCGCTGGCCATTCGCTCCGGCCGCCGCGTCGGTTCCGCGCCCGATCAGGTCAGCCCGATCCTCGGCAACCCATCCGAACCAGGAGGGCCGGGGGAATCTCCCGGAGGGACTTCGACCAGGAGTACCAGGGTTGAGCCGTCGGAGGGGAAGGCCCGCCTCGGAACGTATCGGGATCGGCGGGAAAGGCCGGCTCCTCGAGCGCTTCCACGACCCATCCGGCGTTCAAGAACGTTCCGAGGAGGAGGCTCCGTGGTCGCTCGAAGTAGGTCTGGGCGAGCGGTTGTCCGATCAGGGCGAGCCCTTCGACCGTTCGGGGAGTCAGGTAGTGGTGGATCTCCATCCCGATCGTCTCTCGCACGGCACCCCCCTCGTCGGACCATCGCGCGACCCGCGACATGTCCCCACGGTTGAGGCACGGGTGCGTGGTCGAGAAGACGAATCGCCCGCGAGGCCCGAGAAGGTCCGGCAGCGCGCGGGCGAGAGGGTCGATGTCGGGCATGTCCATCCGCGCCCTGTTGCAGACGACCGCGTCAAATTTCGCGGAGCTCAGGTCCCGGAGTGCCGCGTCGTCGCCCGCGTCGACCACCCGAAAGTCGATACGAGCTCGCTGCTCGACCGTCCTCCGTTGGGCGAGCTCGATGAGCTGGTCGCTCAGGTCGGTCGCCACCACGTGAGCCCCCCGTTCAGCCATCCACCGTGCCAGCTGTCCGTTCCCGCAGGCGATCTCGAGGACTCGCTCCCCGGAGCGAAGCGCAAGGAGTCGGTCGAGAGCGGGCAGGAGGAGGCGCAAGGGGAACTCGTTGCCTTCCCCCATTCGAGCGTCCCAGTACGCCGCGTTGGTGTTCCAGACGCGACGAACCTCGGCAGTGTCCGTGGGTCGGGGGTCACCGTTGGATTCGCCGGTCACGGTCGATTCAACTTCCACGGAGGCCGTCACAGATAAGTTGACCGCGGACAACATCGGTACACCCCTGCTCGGGAACGTTCGAACCGTTAAGGGGTCGGATCTCAGTCCGGGCGCCTCGGATCCTTCCGAGCGGGACCGCTTGCAGGTCCACAGCCGACCCGGGACCGGCCGGTCGTGCCCACCGAGATCGACCTCCTCCGGTTCTTTCGCCGATCGAACGCACTACAGCGGCGGGCGCACCGGGTAACCATCTCGAAACTGCCGGAGGACGCGTGCCCTCGGGATCGGGGCGCGTCGTTCCCCACGCTCGTCGAGATCTTCCTCGACGTGCTCGACGCGCACAAGTTCTGGTTTCGTACGGTCGTTCGGTGGGGAAGCGCGTCCCCGAGTCCCCGCTGGGGGTCCGTCTCTCCCAGGCGGAGGCTCGTCAGGGGGAAGCCAAGGTCGAGAGAATACTGAGCCGTGTCCTGCGGGGTCTCACCCCGAAGGCGCTCGACCGGCCCCATCAGTTCCCGGGGGAGCCGCTGCGGGTGAGCGTCCGCGGCATGCTCCTCCACCGGATCGAGGAGGAACTCCCACCCCGCGGGGAGGTGAACGCGCTCCTTTCGCGGATGGGCATTCACCCTCCCCCCACGGCCATCTACCGATAGGCCGCTGGGCCCCCGTCCGAACGAGGGGGGGTTCCCGTCCCGAGCGGTTAGCGCCGTTTCCGGCGGATCGAATAGTCCTCGGTGATGCGACGGGGACCTCGCGAAGTCCGTGGAGACTCGGCCCTCCACCGGAAGCGGTCGCGGGTGACGTCGGAGAAGATCCAGCGCTCTCCTCGCCACCCCCGACCCTGCTCCTTGAGGACGATCTCCCCATCGACCGGGTGACCGATGAATCGCCGCATCGCGCGCTGGTACGCGGAGAACCCGGTGCTGCGCCAGGCGTCGATCGAGGCATCGTAGTACCGAAGCGTCGTGCCCTGGGGAACGAGCCGACCCGTAGCGGGGTCGAGCGGACCCCAAACATCTTGGATCGCGGTTCCCCCCAGGACCCAGCCCACGTGGACCTCTCCGCCCGGGGACTCGGAGGAGGGAGCGCCCTCCGCCGGCCGCCCGAATATTTCCCAGTCCCCGACGAACTGACCGAAGAGCCGGAGCTTCGGGGCCAGCGGACCGGCCGGGCCCTTCGCGCCCAATCCGGCGATTCGCCAGCCGGAGTCGACGCGCATTCGTTGCATGACCGCATCCAGAGTCGCTCGCATCGACGATTCAGACCGGGCCGCAAACGACAGATCGATTTCAGAGTATCCTCGGAAGAGGTCGTGGTCCCCCGGGAGCGTGTCTCGCTCGACGAGTCCGTGAAACGTCAGCGAGTAGCACTCGGGTTCGAAGCACGGCGGGCCGTGATCGCTCCGACGGGCGGGTGGTCCTCCCCATTTCGCTCGCGCCGCGCGTTCGCGCTGTCCCACCGCCGCAGCAGCGCTTCACGGTCGCTCGCGACCGCGATCGACTCCACGAGCGACCGGGGGAAGTAGGCGAGTGCGTGGGGAAGGTCCACCTCGATGGAGGTCGAGCGCTCGACGACGCCCCCGGCGCGCTTTACGAGGCGCGCGAGCTGGTCCAAGGGCAGGTAGTGGGTGTCGTCCCGCCGTCCGGTGGTCGCTTCGAACACCTCCTCGCGCAGGTCGTACATCGCCAAGTGGGCGCGCTGGGCGTCGTTCTCGGCGATCGGCAGCGACTCCGCGAGAAAGATCCGAGGCGCAACTCGAAGCATCTCTCGAATGATGTCGACCCGGCTCTCCTCGGTCCCGAGGGAGCGGAGGCCGTGGACGCAGAGCGCTTGGGCAAAGGAGTGGTCGCGGAACGGGAGACGGCGGGCATCGCACGCGACCGGGAGCACGCGGTCTTGCAGGCCGCCCGCCGCCACGGTCTCCATGAACCGATCCCACCTCGCCCGCTCCGCCGCGACCACTCGGCCCGTATCTCCCACCCCGAAAGCAAGCGGGACCGTCGAGATGGCCTGACCGCCCGCCCCGATTTCCAAGACCGTGGACCCGCGTGCGAGCGCCGCGTGCTGCAGCACTTGGTGGCGCTCCAGCATCTCGCACCGAAGCCAGTCCGGGCGGACGACCGGATGGGTCTGAAGCGGGATCCGGTGGATCAACTCGGCGAATCGGGGGCCCGACTCGCGCAACTGATGCTCGAAGCGGTCCATCGACCCTCGACCCCCTATCCGCCCGACCTCGTCAAGTCGACGGGTCCGTTCGCCCTAAGGAGGAAACGCGGAAACTCCGACGCGGGAGCGGTCGAGCGCTCGGGCGAGCCGAGGGATGACTCATCTATCGGTACGCGGATACGGCCGCGCATGGGCGGAGCGACACGCTCGAGTCGGGTGCACTGGATCTCGACGACCCCCTCCCGCGCGGCCCCCACCGTCTGGGAGTCCTTCGGGGGCCTCGTCGGGGTGCCCAACCGGGCCGATGCCGACCGAGTCGGACTCACTCCCGAGGGGGTCACCTTCGAGCGGGAGGGCATGGCGGTCACGATCGCCTGGTCGGACCTTCTCCCGTCCGAGACCCGGCGAGGAAAGGGAATGTTGGTTCTCTCCGCCCGACCCGCAGCCTCGCAGGAACCCGGTTCTTGGACCGAGGACGCCGCGCAGGCAAAGGCGATACTGACCGACCCCGAGTGGCGGGACCCGGCGTTCTCCCGCGAGTTCATCTCCAACTGGTTGAGCTGACCGCGACCGCGGGGTCGACCACGCGAAATACTTCGGCAAAGTGGCCCCGCCCGAACGAAGATGCCGACGAGAGAAGTGGCTGTCCAGTTCGACGAGATCTCGCCCGTTTACGATGAGACCCGGGACCCCCTCGAGCCGGCCACGGTCGACCGATTGTCCCAGGCGCTCACCACCGCCGGGGCGTCCACGCTGCTCGAGATCGGCGTGGGCACGGGGCGCGTGGCCCGACCTCTCCTCGACCGCGGGGTCCTCGTAACGGGAATCGACGCATCCCGGGGGATGCTGGCGCGGGCGCGCTCGAAACAGATCCCTCGGCTCGTTCGCGGGAGCGGATACCGTCTCCCGTTCGCCGACCAGACGTTCGACGCGACGCTCTTCGTCCACGTCCTCCACGTTCTCGATGACCCGGAGGCCGCCGTGCGCGAGGCGATGCGGGTGAGCCGGGTCGGGGCCTTCGCCCTGGTTCGACCCCGCGACCCCGCGGGAGTCCCCGCGACGCGGGGGGAAGATGAGGCGCGGGGAATGCTCCGCGAGATCCTGGCCGAACAGGGCTACCCGCTTCCACCGCGGTCGAGCCCGCACACCAAGGAGCGGGACTTCCTGTCGCGCTTTCCGCCCTCCGCTCTCACGATCGTGAATGAGCGGGACGTCACCGAGCCGCTCCGCGCCCGGATCGACCGCATGGAGAAGCGGGGCCAGCGCCACCTCCTGACGATACCGCCCGAGGCCCTGCAGCGCGCGGTCGCGATCGCGCGGGCGCGGTGCGGGGACCGGACCGTGACCTACCACCGCGTCCAGGCGCTCGCCCAATGGATCCCGGGCGAACCCCCTGCCGGCGCGACGGCGTGAGGACCGACCGCGTTACTTCGCGAAGCGGTGCTCCATGACGTACGGCAGTACGCCGCCGGCGCGGTAGTACTCGAGCTCGGTCGCCGAGTGGAGCTCGCAGCGGGCGCGGAACGCAACCGACGACCCGTCCTCGCGGGTTGCGGCGACGTCGACGGGGCAGCGAGGCCCGAGGGCGGTCCCTGCGGGTAGCCGGAGCTCGAACGTCTCCCGGCCGGTGAGACCGAGGGCTTTCCAACCCTTCCCGGTGGGGAACGTGAGCGGGAGGACCCCCATCTCGATCAGATTGATCCGATGGATCCGTTCGAAGCTCTCCACGAGGACGGCTCCGACGCCCAGGAGTCGCGGACCCTTCGCGGCCCAGTCGCGCGAACTCCCCTGTCCGTAGCTCTTTCCCCCGAAGATGAGGAGCGGGGTCGACTCGGCGCGGTAGCGCTCGGACGCGGCGAAGATCGTCGTGACCTCGCCGTCGGGGAGATGGGCGGTGAAGCCGCCCTCCTTTCCGCCAGCGAGCTCGTTGCGGAGGCGCACGTTGGCGAACGTGCCGCGGATCATCACCTCGTGATGGCCCCGCCGCGTGCCGTAGGTGTTGAAGTCGGCGACCGCGACTCCGTGAGCGAGGAGCCACTGGCCCGCGGGCGTGCTCTCGGGGATCTCCCCTGCCGGCGAGATGTGGTCCGTCGAAACGCGGTCCCCGCAGACGACGAGCACTCGGGCTCCGCGCGCGAGGAGGCCACCGTCGTGCGGCAACCAGGGCAGCGGCAGCGCGAGGTACGGCGCCTCGGCGAGGTACGTGGAATCGGCGCTCCACGGGTACTCCGAACCGCTCGGGACGTCGAGCGCTTCCCAGTGTGCGTCCCCGACCTCGAGGTCGCGGTACTTGGTCCGGAACATGGCGGGGTCGAGGCTCGCCTCGACGACCTCGCGGACCTCCTTCGGGGTGGGCCAGACGTCCTTGAGGTAGATGGGGCTCCCGTCGCGGCGCTTCCCGAGCGGCTGGCTCGAGAGGTCGAGGTCCATCCGGCCCGCGATCGCATAGGCGACCACCAGCATCGGCGAGGCGAGGTAGGCGGCCCGGGTGTCGATGTTGATCCGCGCATCGAAGTTCCGGTTCCCGCTCAGGACGGCAGCGACGTAGAGGTCGTTCTCCCGGACCTGCTGGGAGACCGCGGGGATGAGCGGGCCCGAGTTCCCGATGCAGGTCGTGCAGCCAAAGCCGACGACCGCGAACCCGAGCTGGGCGAGCGGGGCGAGGAGGCCGGCCTTCTCGAGGTACGACGTCACGACCTTCGACCCCGGTGCGAGCGACGTCTTGACGTGGGGGGGGACCGAGAGCCCGAGCTCGAGCGCGCGACGGGCCATCAGGCCCGCACCGACCATCACCGACGGGTTCGAAGTGTTCGTGCAGCTCGTGATCGCGGCGATCACCACCGAGCCATCGGTGACCGGCGTTGACGGGGCCGCGGTGACCGACGCCCGCGCCGGATGGTCCTTGCGGTAGGCCGAGAGCGCGTGCTGGAAGGAGAGCGGTGCGTCGCCGAGCGCGACGCTCTCCTCGGGGTTCCGGGGGCCTGCGACCGAGGGCACGACCAGGCCGAGGTCGATCGTCAGCGTCTCGTCGTAGTCGACCGACCCGGGCTCGGGCGAGCCCCAGAGACCCGTGGCGCGGGCATACGCCTCGACGCGGCGTACTAACTTCGGGTCGCGACCGGTGCCCTGGAGGTAGGCGATCGTCGCCTCGTCGATCGGGAAGAGCGCCGCGGTCGCGCCGTACTCCGGGCACATGTTCGAGACGGTCGCGCGGTCCGGGACGGAGAGGTGGGTGACCCCGGGGCCGAAGAACTCGACGAATCGGTCGACGACGCCCTTCTCGCGCAACCGGCGGGTGACGGTGAGGACGAGGTCGGTCGCGGTGGCGCCCTGCGGGAGCACGCCGACGAGCTGGACCCCGACTACGCGCGGTCGCGGCAGGAAGTACGGCTCGCCCAGCATCACCGCTTCCGCCTCGATCCCGCCGACGCCCCAGCCGAGGACCGAGACTCCGTTGACCATCGTCGTGTGCGAGTCGGTACCGATGAGCGTGTCGGGAAAAGCGACCCCGTCGCGGAGCTCGACCACGCTCGCCAGGTACTCCAGGTTGACCTGATGGCAGATCCCGTTCCCGGAGGGGACGACGCGAGTGTGGCGGTAGGCACCCTTCGCCCACCGCAGAAACCGGTAGCGCTCGTGATTGCGCTCGTACTCCCGGTCGAGGTTGATCGTGAGCGACCGCGGGGAGCCGAAACTGTCGACCTGCACGGAGTGGTCGACGATGAGATCGACCGGGACCACCGGGTTCACGCGTTCGCTCGGGATCCCCCGCGCCACCGCGGCGTTGCGCAAGATCGACAGGTCGACGATGACGGGGACCCCCGTGAAGTCCTGGAGGAGGATCCGCTCGGGGAAGAACGGGATCTCGGCCTCGTCCGACAGCGTCTCCCCGTTCGCGAGCGCGACGATCGCGGTGCGGTCGGCCCGGGCGGGGTCGTAGTGACGCACGACGTTCTCGAGCAGGACCCGGACCGTGCGGGGGCGTCGGTGGTACCGGGCGGGGTCCACGCCCCGGACGTGGTCCGGATGGTAGACGAGCGCGGTCTCTTCGCCGAGGGAGGTCGACACGGCCGCGCCGAGAGGATCGGAGGGACTCATGGTAGTGGCAGGGGGCGGGGGCTTTTGGGCTCTTTGGGGCGGCGCGATGCGTCCGACCCTCGCATCCGACGGCGTGTCCCGTTGGTCACGGGGGAGTCGCCGCCGCGACGGGGACCGACCGATCCCACGAGATGGTCACGCGGTCGCCCCGATGGTACGTCTCTCCCTCGGTCGGAACGAGCGCCTCGACCCGCTCCGCGGAGCCGGTCTCGAGCAGCACGAGCCGCTCGCGACCCACCGTGCCGGAGGCGAGGACCGTGAGCGCGAGACCCTCGCTCGCCGCGGGCCCGAGTCGAAGGTCGCGGGGGTGTACGGCTTCGAGACCGCGCGGGCCCGCGAGCACGTTGTAGCCGAGGAACCGGGCGGACCGCTCGTCGCGCGGGGCTCCGAAAACCTCGGCGGGCGAGCCGACCGTCTCGAGCCGACCCTGAAAGAGGAGACCGGCCCGGTCCCCGAGGAATAGCCCCTCCTCCCGGTCGTGCGTGACGTGAATGGCCGCCGTCTTGAGGGCCGCGAGCGCGCGGCGGAACTCCGCCCGCAGCTCGGCCTTGAGCTCGACGTCGATCGAGGCGAACGGCTCGTCAAGCAGGACGAGCCGAGGCCGCGCGGCGAGGGTCCGCGCGAGGGCGACCCGCTGCCGCTCGCCGCCGGAGAGGGCGGCCGGACGACGATCCTCGAACCCGCCGAGGCGCAGCAGGTCGATCATCCGACCGACCACCTCCTCCACCTCGGGTCGCGGGCGACGTTGCAGGAGCGGGGCGTAGGCGATGTTCTCGAAGACCGTGCGATGGGAGAAGAGCGCCGGGTCCTGGAACATCAGGCCGATCCCTCGGCGGTGGGCCGGCACGTCCGTAACGTCCCGGCCCCCGAGGGAGACTCGGCCGCCGCTCGGCGACTCGAGGCCCGCGATGCACCGGAGGAGCGTCGTCTTCCCGCTTCCGTTGGGGCCGAGGAGGACGAAGTACTCCTCCGCGGCCACGTCGAGCGAAACGGACCTCAGGACCGGCGTCGCGCCCCACGAGGCGGAGAGCGCTTCGACCCGGAGGAGGGGGCTAGAGCTCGACACGGCGACCCCCGATGACGAGCGCCCCGAAGACCGCGAGGCTCAGCAACAACAGCAACCCGGCCGCTGCATCGGCGAGGGGCAGGAAGCGCGTGTTCTCGAGGTCGTAGAGCGCGACCGGTAGCGTCGTGTACGACGGGGTCACGAGGAAATAGGTCGCCGTGAACTCGCCGAGGCCGAGGGCGAAGGCGAAGAGGCCCGCCGTGAGGAGGCCGTCCCGCACGCGGGGGAGGTCGGCATCCAAGAAGGCGCCCCACGGCGTCGCTCCCAGCGTCCGAGCGGCCTCCCGCTCGCCGGCCGAGAGCCCGGCGAGCGGGATCTCGAGGCTCTGGAGCGCCAGGGGCAGGGCAAGGGTCGCCTGGCTCACGATCACGAGCGCCCAGACCGTCGACTCTCCCCCGAGGAGCGGTCGCCAGAACTCGGCGAGCGAGAAGGCAAGCACCACCGGGGAGAGCAGGAGCGGAACGAAGAGCAGCAGTCCGAGGGTGCCCGCCCGTCGGGGTCGTCGGGCGACCGCGTAGCCGGTGACGATGCCAAGGACCAGCGCGGTCCCGGCCGCGACGGTGGCAAAAAAAAGCGTGTTCCCGACGGCCCCCAGTGCGGAGATGCCGAGACGCCCGGTCGTCGTGCTCGAGAAGAGGCTCGCCCAGGCGGCCCCCGCGCCACCCCCCCCGACCGGGGCGAGCGCGCGGTAGAGGACGGAACCGAGGAGGAGGAGCACGCTCGCGAACACCACCGCGGTCTCGGCGGCCAGCGCGACTCCGATCGGCGTGAACCGTCGGGGGTGATGCGGGCGCCGCGCACGCTGTCCCCCCTTGGAGCGTAAGCGACCGACGACCAGGAGGTACGCCGCGGTCGGCAGCAGGAACACCGCCACCATCGCCGCCGACAGTACGCCGGCGGCGGTCGGGTTGAGCCCGAACGTGTCCAGGAACCAAACCTGGGCCTCGACCGTGTAGCAGCCCGGGCCGCAGAGAAGGAGCGGGGGAGCGAACGACAGCGCGGAGAAGAGGAAGGTGAGGAGCCCCCCCGCGAGCGCCCCGACCCACGTCGGCCGCCCCCAGACGTCGAGGTAGGCTCGGGCGGGGGTCCCGCCCAGGGTCGCCACCGACTCCTCGAGCTCCGCCGAGCTCCCCTCACAGCCGGCGGCCGTGAAGAGCACGACGATCGGCACGTTGAACAGGAGGTTCGCGACCACGATCCCGGCGAGCCCGCTCCCGAGGACCGACAGCGCCGGCACCGCACTCGAGAGGACGCCTGCGGGCCCGAACAGGTCGAGAACGCCAAAGACGACCACGAGGCTCGGCAGCAGGAACGGTACGAGGAGGAACGCACGGACCGTGCTTCGGCCGGGCCAGTCGAACCGTCCGAGGAAGACGCCGGCGGGATAGCCGATCGCGACCGCGAAGACCGCGGAAAGGCCTCCCTGGACGAGCGAGTTCTCGACTGCCCGTACGTTCGCGGCGTTCGAAAGGATGTGCGCGACGCCCGAGCCGCCGCCGGCGCCCGCCACGGATTCGGCGAACAGCACCGCGACGGGGAGCAGCGCGAAAAGCGTGACGAAGGCAACGACCGGCACCAGGAAGCCGGCGTCCGAACTCCGACGGCTCATGACGAACTCGGCACGAGCGATTGCCACGTGCTGAGCCAGCCGGGGAGGTCGTTCGCGAGCTCGGTCGGCGTCAGCTGGCTATTGAGCGCCTCGATCCCGGAGGGGTTGACCGCGGCGTCGAATACGGAGGGGAGCGGGACGGTCGTGTTCGCCGGGTACTCCCACTCATTCTCGGGGATCTCCGACTGGACCGTGCCGTTCAGGAACCAGTTCTCGAACTCCTCGTCGAGCGCGAGGTGCTTCGAGCCGTGGACGATCGCCATCCCGTAGATCGTCCTCCAGCCGTACTCGGTGCCGTTCCACCACGAGACCGTGGAGTTGAACTGACCGGATTCTCCGTTCGCGGCCGCGTAGGCAGGGTCGGTCGAGTAGCTGACGACCATAGGCGGGGCCCCGGGCGGCGTAAGGAACGCGTCGTAGGCGTCCGTCCAGCTGAGGGCCGGCGTCGGAAGCCCCTCGGCGAAGGCCTGCCGCCAGAACGACTCCCAGTTCTCGTGGAGCACCGTCTCGTAGTACTCGATCTGCCAGACGAGGAACTCCTCGCCAGTGATGTCCTCCTCGGGGTTCTCGGTCAGGAGGCCCTGGGCCCACGTCGTGTTCGCGGTGAAGTCGGGGAACGTCGCGCGCCCGACGGCCCCACCCGTGCTCTCGGCGAACGTCGAGTTGTAGTCGATCGCGAGGTACCCGTACTCGTAGGGGACGACCCCGTAGTCGGGGCTCAACTGAGCAATGACCGAGAGCGAGACGTTGACGAGCGCCGGGGGCGCGTACGGGACCACGAGGCCGTCCGCCTCCGCCACGGGAGCGGTGACCTCGTCCAGCCCGACAACGAGGTCGGCACCGGGGGAGCCGGCCTGCTGAACGAGCGTGCCCAAGAGCGACGTGGGGCACTCGAGCTCGATTCGGACATGGTGCGCCGACTCGAACGCGCCGAAGACCGTCGCGGTGACGTTCGGGGGCGGGCCGCAGTCCACTCCCCCGAGCAAGCTCGGGTAGGTGTAGATCACGAGCGTCGGCTCCCCCGCCGGCGCGAGGCCGGCTTCGTACTCGTAAAGACCGAAACCCGCGACCGCGACTACGATCGCGATCGCGACCGCGATGAGCGCGCGACCGACACGACCGGGACGGCGGAGTCGACGGCGAACCGGAGTAGCAGTGGGAGCTGCTGTCACGTCCTCCGCGGGTCGGCGGAGAGTTGCCCTACCTGTCGCATTTCGTTCCCTTCGCGGGCATTACCCCGATCAGGTTCGTGGGGTCGACGAGGTTTCCCTCGTCCTCTCAGCCGGTACCCAGCTCCCCCTACCCACGCGGCGCACGGCTCGGAGCGGGTTAAGGTTTGCCGGAGCGGAGCGCACCGACGGACCCGGTTTCGACCGAGCGATCGGGCCGTGGCCGACTCCGGCCGGGGCCTTCTCCGTCGAACGCGGCTCGCGGCCCCGGCATCTCTCGGGCACCCGGAAGAACTCGTCGTCTTGCCAGTGAGTCCATGAATCGGCTGGGTGTTCTCCCAGTTCTACCGTCAGGGAGGATACGATGTCCGGCGACTTCGCGGGCGAGCGGGCGCCGTCCGCACCGTTTAAGCGCTCCACCGTTCTCACTACGTCGGGAAACCTTCGATGTCCGATCCGATCGAGAAGCTCCGTTTCGGAACGGAGCTGGTGAAGCGCGGCTTCGCCCGCATGCAGCAGGGCGGGGTCATCATGGACGTTACGACCGCCGACCAGGCCGCGGTCGCCGAAGAGGCGGGCGCGGTCGCGGTGATGGCGCTCGAGCGCGTCCCCGCGGACATCCGTGCCGCCGGGGGGGTCGCGCGCATGGCCGACCCCCTCAAGATCCGAGAGATCAAGGAGCGGGTGTCGATCCCGGTCATGGCGAAGTGTCGGATCGGTCACACGGCCGAGGCGCGCGTCCTCGAGTCGCTCGCCGTCGACATGATCGACGAGTCCGAGGTCCTGACCCCCGCCGACCCGTTCCACCACGTCGACAAGAAGGCGTTCCAGGTACCGTTCGTCTGCGGGGCGCGGAACCTCGGCGAGGCGCTTCGACGTATCGATGAGGGGGCAGCGATGATCCGCTCGAAGGGCGAGGCCGGGACCGGCAACGTCGTCGAGGCGGTTCGCCACATCCACCAGATCAACGACGCGGTCACTCAGATCGGAAAGCTCGCCGCGCGCGACGCCGCGGCGTGGGCGAAGAAGGAGCGCGTCTCGGTCGGCGTCGTGAGCGAGGTGCGCCGACTGGGGCGCCTGCCGGTCGTCAACTTCGCGGCGGGCGGCATCGCCACGCCGTCCGACGCGGCGCTCTGCCGGATGCTCGGGGTGGACGGCCTGTTCGTGGGCAGTGGGATCTTCAAGTCGGAGCATCCGATGAAGGTCGCGCGCGCGATCGTCGAGGCGTCGACGCAGTACGACCGGCCCGAGGTCGTCGCGCGGGTGTCGACGGGTCTTGGCGAGCCGATGAAGGGCGTCGAGATCGGAACGCTCGCGCCGGAGGAGCTCCTCCAGGCGCGGGAGTCGGCCGGGCCGTTCGCGCGCCGCCCTCCCACCGAGGCGTCGGCGCAGTGACCCGGGCCGACCGGGCGCGTCGGCCGATGCCCGTAAAGACGGGAGCGACGTAGTCCGCCTGTGCGCATCGTCCAGGTCACTCCGTTCTTCCACCCTCATGCGGGGGGAGTGGAGTCCCACGTCCGGGGCCTCGTCCGCGAGTTCGCGCGGGAGGGGCACGACGTCACGGTCGTCACGTCCCGGTTCCGCTCCAGTCTCCCGAGGGAGGAGCAGGTCGAAGGCTACCGGGTGGTGCGGACCCGCACCCTCGGGGTCGCGTTCAACACCCCGTTCGACCTCGGGACGGGCCGAGCGCTGCGACGGCTCGACGCCGACGTGGTCCACCTGCACTACCCGCCGCCTTTCACCTCGTACTTCGCGACCCGCGGGCTCGGACGTCGGAACGTACCGGTCTGCCTCACGTACCACTGCGACCTCTACCTCGCGGGGCTCTCGGGCCGCCTGCTCGCCGGCCTCTATCAATCCGTCTTCCTCCCCCCCACCCTGCGCCGCGTCGACCGGATCGTGGTCCACACCCGCAGCTACGGGGTCACCTCCGCGATGCTCCGCGGGCGAGAGCTCACGGTGATTCCGTCGGTCGTCGACCTCGACTGGTTCCGCCCCGGCCTCGACGCGTCGCCGCTCCGCGGCGACCTCCGTCTCGAGGGAAAGCGGATCCTCGCGTTCACCGGTCGGCTCGTGCCGCACAAAGGCGTGGACGTGATCCTGCAAGCGCTCCGGCTCCTCCCCGAGGACGTCGTACTCCTCGTCATCGGGGCGGGCCCCCGCCTCCCCAGCCTCGTCGGCCTCGCTCGCCGTCTCGGCGTGAGCTCGCGGGTGCGGTTCTGTCCTTCCGTGAACGACGACGACCTCCCTCGCTATCTCAGCCTCGCGGACATCTTCGTCTTCCCGTCGCAGAACCGTCTCGAGGGTTTCGGGCTCGCGGTCGCCGAAGCGATGGCGGCCGGCCTACCGGTCGTCATCGCGGACATGCCCGGGGTCCGGGAGGTCATCGAGCCCGGCCAGGAGGGGCTGCTCGTCGAGCCGCTCCTCGCCTCCGACCTCGCGAGCAAGATCCAAGTGCTCCTCGACGACCCCGAGCTTGGCCGAAAGATGGGGGCCGCGGGGCGGCGCCGGGCGGAGGAGCGCTACGGTCTCCCGACGGTCGCCGGTCAGCTGCTCAGCCTGTACGCAAGCCTGCACGAAGCTGGTTTATCTGGACCTTGAGCCGCGCCGCCTCCACGCCCGCCGCGCGCTTCCAGTCGGGACCGGCCGAGGCGTAGATGATGCTGCGAGAGGCGCTCACGAGGAGCGCCCGTCCGTGCGCGTCGACCCCGTCCCGGACCGCGGTCGCGAGCGAGCCGCCCTGCGCCCCGACGCCGGGGACGAGGATTGGGATCGAGTTCCCGAGGAGCGCGCGGGCGGCTCGGAAGGCGTCCGAGAACGTCGCTCCGAGCACCGTCCCGACGTTCCCGTGGGCGTGAGAGAGTCGACGGACCTCGCCGACGACCGCGAGCCAGAGCGGGCCCCGCGGGGTCGGGATCTCCTGGAAGTCGGGGGCGCCGGGGTTCGAGGAGTGGGCGATGACGAAGATCCCCCGGGAGGAGTCGTCCAGCAGCGGGATCAGCGAGTCCCAGCCGATCCACGGGCTCACCGTGATCGCGTCGAAGCCGAAGGTGCGGAACGCGCCGTCGCGGATCAGACTCATCGTGTTCGGGATGTCGTTCGCCTTGAGGTCGAAGATCCGCAGGCGGGTCGGGCCGATCTTCCGGCAGATCCGCTCCAGCTCGTCGAACCCCCGCCCCCCGTAGCGGAGGTACGAGCCGAGCTGCATCTTGTAGGCCGCCGCACTCGGGTACGTCGCGGAGACGATCCCGTCGAGGAACCGACGGAGCTGCTGATTCGCCGGGAGGCGCTTGATCGACCTCGGGAGCTGGGCCGGATCGGGGTCGAGGCCGACGCACACGAGCGAGTCGCGGGCCCGAAGGACGCGATCGACCCGCTGGACAAACTTCTCTGGCACCGGATGGGAGTCAACGGCGGTGGGCAAATAGATTGCCCACGGGGCGCCCTCCATCGTTCGGCCGCGGCCGGCGGCTTTTATCGGGCTCGGGGGTTCCGGCGGCGGTACCCGTTCAATGGACGATCCCGAGACGCCGTCTGAACCGCGCGAGATCCGCCTGCGCGACCTGCGGCCGACGGCCGACCGGGTCGAGGTGCTGGGCCGCGTCGTGACCGCGGAACGCCGCGAGGTGACCCGACAGTCGGACGGCAGCCGACGGCCCCTCCTCTCGGGCCTTCTCAGCGACGGAACGGGTACGGTCCGGTTCACGTGGTGGGACCCCCCGCGCGAGGGTGTCGAGCGGGGTACGGTCCTGCGCGCGGTCGGCGCCGAGGTTCGGGAGTTTCGGGGCCGACCCGAGCTGACCTTCACGTGGAAGACCCGGGTCGGCCCGGCGAGCCCGGCCGAGCTACCGGTCGTGTCCGGAGACGACTTCCCCCTGAAGACCGTGCGCGAGCTCGCGCCGCCCGACGAAGGGTTCCGCCTCCGCGTCCGCGTCGTCAAGGTGCAGCCCCGCTCCGTGACGGTCGGGGAGGAGCGGCGCGTCGTCCACGAGGGAGTGCTCGCCGACCGATCGGGCTCGATCGGCTTCTCCTCGTGGAGCGACTTTCAACTGGCGGCCGGAGAGGCCGTCCAGGTCGCTGGCGGCTACCTCCGCAGCTTCCGGGGTAGGACCCAGTTCGTCCTCGACGAGCGGTCGTCCGTCACGCGGATCGAGGAGGCGGACCTCCCGGACCCGGCCGAACTCCTCAGCGCCGCCCCGCGATCGATCGCCCGGATCGAGGACGAGGGCGGCGGCGAGACGGTCGCGGTCGAGGGGATCGTGGTCGGACTCCTCCCGCCGAGCGGGCTCGTCTTCCGCTGCCCGACCTGTCACCGGTCGGTCAAGAGCGGGCTCTGCCGGATCCACGGACAGGTCGAGGGCCAACCGGACCTCCGGGCCCGGATCGTGCTCGACGACGGGACCGGTGCGCTCACGGTCAACGCGGGTCGCGCCGAGACGGAGCGGCTTTGGGGGGTCACGCTCGCCGAGGCGCGGACGCGCTTGCGCGAGCGGCCGGACCCGAGCCTCCTTGAGGAAGAAATCCTGGAGTCGCTCCTCGGCCGCCGCTTCCGCGTTCGGGGCCAGGGCTCGAAGGATGACTTCGGGATCACGATCGTCCCGGAGTCGATCGAACCGGTCGAGATCGACCTCGACGCCGCAGCGGCGGAACTCACGCTCCGGATGAGGGGGGGTCGCTGATGGCGCGGCGGGAGGCGGCCTGGCGCGTGACCGCCCGCGAGCTCGAGAGCTCGCTCGAGGAGGAACGCGGCGAGGGGGAGCGGACCGCGAGCTACCTGCTGTCGCCGTTCGGCGCTCGGATGAATCGGGTCGTGCTGGCCGGGACCCTCTCCCCCGCCGAGGCGATCGGTCGGGACGAGTCCCAGGCGTTCTGGCGCGCGCGGCTCTCGGACCCAACGGGCGCCGTCGCGGTGACCGCGGGCAGCTTCCAGCCGCGTGCGATGGCCCAGTTGCGCTCCGCGCGGGAACCCCGGCCCGCGATCGTCGTCGGAAAGGTTCACCTCTATCGGGGACGGGATGGGGTCGGGTACGTCTCGGTGCGGGGGGAGGCGGTGCGCTCGGTCGCCGAGAACGACGAGCGGGCCGTGCTCGCGGACGTCATCCGGCACTCGCTCGACCGCCTCGACCTGATCGAGCGCCTCGAGAAGGAGCCGGCGGTCCGGGAGGAGGAGCTCGTCGCCGAAGGGGTCCCGTCGTCGTGGATCCACGCCGCTCGGGAGTCCCTGCGTCGCTACCCGAACGTCGACCGAGCCGCCTTCCGCCGCGAGCTCGCGAGCGGGGTCCGGCGCGTCGGGGGCGACTCGGGTCCGCCCGTCGTCACCTCCTCGGTCCCGTCGACCGTCACCGTCACCCGCGCTCCGCCACTGCGCTCACCTCCCCCGCCCCCGACCCCGGCCGAGCGGGCAGAGGAGTCGGCGTTCCTCGACCTCCTCGACGAGGTCGCGGAGGTCTCGGTGGACGGCTACGCTGACCTCAAGGAGGTCCTCGAGCGGCTCGGGGCCCGGGGCGTCGTCGCGGACCGCGCCGAGTCGGTGCTGAACCGGCTCGAGCAAGAGGGCGTGGTCGAGGAGCCCGTGGTCGGGAAGCTTCGCCGGGCCTGATGCGCCGCGGCGGTCCCTTCACTAGGATATATATACGGCCCGGGCTCCGAGGCGCGGGGGAATGAGGAACACCTGTCTCTCCGATTTCGTGACGAGACCAGCGACGAGCTGACCCCCAACCGGTGTCCGTAACTCCATGGCCGAACCGCGACCTTCTGCCGTCCTGCCCATCCTTCTCGCCGTCCTCGTGGTCGCGGCCGGGGTCGCCGGAGCCGCGTACCTGTACTACGAGGTGAACCACCGCAGCCCGACGCCCACCGGGCTCCTCGTCCAGACCGGGGACAACGTGACGGTGAACTACGTCGGTCTCTTCGCGTTCGGACCCCAGCAGGGCCGCGTCTTCGACACCTCGGAGTACTCGGTCGCGCTCAACAACGCCTCCTGGCCGAAATCTCTCCAGTACTCGTCGCGGGGCCCGCTCCCGTCCGACTACTCGCCGCTCGGCGTCCACGTCGGACCGAGCGCTCCGAGCGGGGGATACTCGGTCAACAACGTCACGTTCGGTGCGGTCGTGACCGGGTTCTGGCAGGGTTTGCTCGGGCTCCCCGTCAACCAGAGCCATTACATCACGATCCCGCCGGCGCTCGGCTACAGTTTCGTGAACGCGTCGTGCTTCCAGACGGCACCCCTCGCGAACCCGTATCCCGTGCTCATCACGCTCACGCCCGCTCAGTTCCAGTCGGTCTTCCTCACCGTCTCGCTCGCCGCCGGCACCTCGTTCACGGACCCCGTTTATGGCTGGACGAACGTGATCCTGAGCGTCAACGCGAGCGCGGTCGTCTACGAGAACCTCCCCACCCTCGGCTGGACCTCGAGCCCGGACGGATGGCCCGTGGTCGTCACGAACATCTCTTCGAGCGTCATCACGCTCACGAGCCAGCTAACCCCGGGCATGGCCGGCACCGTGGGCGGATCCGTGGCGGGAAGCGGGGTCTGCGGCTCGACCTCGTTCTACGTGAGCCAAGTGAACCTGGCCGGCGGGACCTACGTCCGGGACTTCAACCCCCAGGTAAACGGCCAGACGCTGATCTTCGCCGTCACGGTCGTACAGATCTACCCGGCGTAGCGCCGGCCGCGCTCACCGACCGAGCGTGATCTTTCCGCGTTTCAGGAGTTCCTGGAGCTGGGACTCCGCGTTCGACTCGGCCTGAGAGGGCGCCGGGGGGCCCCGCCGAGGTGCGTAGGCGCGGACGGTGCGCCGGGCCTCGTCCCGTCGCGCACGGATCTCGCCGAGGAGGCGTCGGCCCTCCCGGTCGAGCTCGTTGATCTCGCGGGAGACGCGGTCGACCTTCTCCATCACCTCGGCGCGAGCCTTCCCCTTCGCGCGGAGATCGGCGACCAGGCCGCCGGCCGCGACGAGCTTCGCCCGTACCTCGCCCATCTTGGCGTCGCGGTCGGTGCGCGACTTCGCGGCCTCCAGCCCCAGTCGTTCGACCTCGGCCCGAGCCGCCGCGACCCGAGCCTCCGCCTCCTTGCGGCGGGTCGCGTGATCGGCGACGACCTGCGTCTGGGCCTCGGCCACCTGGAGATCCTTGTGGCGTTGCCGAAGGTGCGCGATCAGCGCGTTTTCCTCGTCGAGGGGGAGGGCACGCGTCTGCTGGCGGTGCTCTAGCTGGGCGATCTCGTGGCGGATCTGGTCCGGCCGCAGGCGCTCCGCCGGAGAGAAAGAGAGCCGCAGCTCGCGCAGCGCGATCACGGCTTCCTCGACAGCGCGGCGCGCGGCGTCCCGCTGGTTCCTCAACGCCGCGAGGTGGCGGCCGATCCCCCCGTGCTCCTCGTAGAGCCGCTCGACCTCGATCTGGGGTGCCTGGCGACGGTCGAAGAGCTCCTTCTGCTCGGAAGAGAGCCGGCGCATCTCCGTGATCAGCTCGCGCCGCTGGTCGTCGAGCGAGCGGAGGCGGGAATCGATCGCGCGGAGACGTGCCTCGGTCTCGCGTTCCTTCCCTTCTTCCTCGTCGGAGAGGGCGGGTCGCGGCGGCACGTACGCGAGAGGTTCCCCAGCCGAGAAAAGCCCTTCTCCCCCGATTTAAGGGTCCGGCCCGGGGCGGCGGTCGCAGATGCATCATCTGTGAGCGCCCGCGGAGAGCTCCTCCGCGACCGGCTCGAATCCGGGCCGCCGGGACCGCGTCAGCGTCCCGGCGCGGTAGCCGTGAGTCGGTCCCGTCTCGGGAGGGTGCACCCAGACGTCGGGCGCGGGCTCTCGGCCCCGGCGTGCGCGGGGGTCGGTCGTCGCCCGGACCGCGAGCAGGTGCGGGCCTTCCGTGCGCTCCACCCTGTAGACCTCCCGGGCGAGGCGTCCGATCTTTTCGTCGGGAAGCAACAGGTAGCGGGCGTGGGAGTCAACGACGTCGACGCCGGATTCGGCCGTCGCTCTCAGCGCCGCGAACAGGTCCGGATCCTCGAGCCGGAGGTGGGGGGGTTGTCGGCCTACGCTCGGCCCCGCCGGATCGCCAACGCGGAGTGGTCGACCGCGCGTACCTCGCGCGCAGACCAGCGAGAAATCGAGCGTCACGCCCGGACCCCGCGCCGAGCTCACGGACTGCCGTTCCCGGTCCGAGTGCCTCGATGTACGTCGCCGCCCGCAGCGCAAAGGGAGAGGTCGGGCCGGGGAGCCGCCCGCGGTCCCGCTCGTAGTCCCGATCCGAGATCCGACGCGGCTCGGCCGGAGTGACGGGGGCTAGCGCTCCTTCCTCGGTCGTGACGTGCCGCGTTTGGCGCCACGGCCCGGTCTTGAGCTCCGAGGAGTGACGGCGAATCGTTGGGCGGCGAACAGTGCGGCCGGCACCGACGCGTCGATGTTGACGACCGCGATCGGTGCGCAGGATTGTAACATCGCATTGAGGGCGGCCTCGCCGCGCCCCCCTCGACCGTACCCCACCGAGGTTGGAACGCCCACCACCGGAGCTCGAACCAGTCCGGCCAACACGGTCGGCAGCGCCCCCTCCCGCCCGGCGAACGCGAGGTATACCTCCGGATGGCTTCGTTCGAGCCGGTCCGCCGCTCGCAGCAACCGGTGGAGTCCGGCCACCCCGACGTCGTACGCCGTCACCACTCGGATCCCGAACTCCCGTAGGGTTGCGCGCGCCTCCTCGGCGAGCGGAACGTCGCTGGTGCCGGCGCTGACGACCGCTACGACGCCGGGTCGATACTCCCCGCCCAACGGTCCCGAAAGTCGCACCAGGCGGTCGCTGGCGAGGAACCGGAGGGGCAGCCCGCGAGAGCTTTCGAGTCGGAGGGCGCGGAGCTGGGCGTCGGTCGGTCGGGAGATCAATGCGCCGTGCCCGTGCGCCGCACACGCGCGGACGATCCCGACGAGGTGCGCGACCGATTTCCCTTCCCCGAGGATGATCTCCGGCACTCCCACTCGCCGGAACCGGTCGCGATCGAGACGGGCGTACCCCCCGACCGACAGTTCTCGACCGGCACTTCCTCGCTGGGCGAGCCGCCGCGCGTCGGCCATCTCCAAGCCGTGCGACAGGCCGTTGCACTCAAAGCTTCTGGGCCACGAGGCGATCCGACCGAGCGACCGCGCCCGAATCTTCCACGGTCCCTCGGAGGTCTGGGGGCCCCGGTACCGAGCCTCCGCTCCGGAAACACGACGGTCAGCCCCCGAGGTCGGAGTCTCCTGAGGTTCCGCACCCAAGCCGTGATATATCGGACCCCCGTGGTCGCCGCGCGGCGCTCGCATGCCCGATTTCTCGCTGACCCCGGAGCAGGAGAGCCTGCGCGATCTCGCCCGGAAATTCGCCCGGACCGAGATGGCCCCGCATGCGGCCGAGTGCGACCGCGCGGGGAGATTTCCCGAGGAGATCTATCGGAGAGCGTACGAGCTCGGCCTCATGAACCTCAACGTACCGACCGAGTACGGCGGCAGCGGGCTCGGGGTGGCCGACCAGTGCTTGATCGTGGAGGAGCTCGCGCACGCGTGCGGCGGGATGACAACGTCCGTGATCGCGAACTGCCTTGCGCTCGAGCCGATCCTGCTCGCGGGCACCCCGGAGCAGAAGCAGCGGTTCCTCTCTCCGTTCTGCGCCGAGTACCACCTCGCCTCATTCTGCCTGACCGAGCCATCGGGGGGCAGCGACGCGGGGGGTCTCAAGACCCACGCCCGCCGCGACGGAGACCAGTACGTCCTCGACGGGGAGAAGTGCTTCATCACCAACGCGCCGCACGCGTCACTCTACACGGTCTTCGCGACGATCGACCCGGACCAGAAGCATCGCGGGATCACCGCGTTCGTCGTCCCGCGCTCGGCGAAAGGAGTGACGCCCGGAAAGGACGAGGAAAAGATGGGCCACCGCGCGTCCTCGACGAGCACGGTTCACTTCGAGGGCGTCGAGGTGCCGGTGGCGGACCGACTGGGTGCGGACGGCGAGGGGTTCTCGGTCGCGATGCGGACCCTCGACCAAACGCGCACCCCGATCGGGGCGCTCGCGACGGGGATCGCTCAGGCGGCGCTCGACCACGCGGCGGCCTACGCGCTGAAACGGCAGACGTTCGGGAAGCCGATCGCGGAGCACCAAGCGATCCAGATCAAGCTCGCGAACATGGCCCAAGCGGTCCGGGCGGCCCGGCTCTTGACGTGGCACGCGGCCTGGACGATCGACCACGGTGCGAAGGGGACCCTCGAGTCGTCGATCGCGAAGTGCTTCGCGTCGGACGCTGCGCTCCATGTCGCCGACGAGGCGATCCAGACGTTCGGCGGGTACGGCTACATGAAGGAGTATCCGGTCGAGAAGCTGCTCCGCGACGCGAAGCTCACCCAGATCTACGAGGGGGCCAACGAGATCCAGCGGACCGTTATCGCGCGGGAGCTCCTGCGCGCCTACGAATAGGGCGAGGTCGCCGTGGAGATCGTCGTCTGCGTCAAGCCGGTCCCCGATGCCGAGACTCGGCTGAGGGCGAGCGCGGACGGCTCGACCTTCGAGCCGGAGGCCGTGAAATTCGTTCTCGCGGGGTACGACGAGTCGGCCGTGGAGCAGGCGCTCCTCCTGAAGGAAGCGACACCGGGCTCCCGGGTGCACGCGGTCTCGTACGGTCCCGCGCCACGCACCGAGGAGGTGCTACGCGCCGCGGTCGCGCTCGGCTGCGACGCGGCGACCTGGGTGGAAGCGCCCGCGGGCGAGGGGATCGATCCGTCGGTCGCCGCCCGCGCGCTCGCCCAGGCGATCGCGGCCGTGCCTCACGACCTCGTCCTCTGCGGGAAACAGGCCGGAGATGACGAGAGCGGGATCGTGGCGGGGGCGATCGCCGAGCATTTGGGCGTACCGGACTTCAGTTGCGTCATCGACCTCCGCTGGGACGCGGGCGCGGGCACGCTTCGATTCCGGCGCAGCGTAGAGGCGGGTCAAGAGACGTGGGGATCCCCGATGCCGTGCGTCGTGGGGCTTCAGCAGGCGTGGAACGACCCTCGGACGGCGAAGCTGCCGGCGATCCTGAAGTCCCGGAAGGCTACGATCGCGAAGGTCGTAACGGAGGCGTCGGCCGCGGCAGACCCGCGGAGCGTTCCGGGGAAGTTCGAGCTCCCCGCGCCGCGGACCGGCGCGAAGATGATCGACTACAAAACCGCCGAGGAGGCCGCGCAGAAGCTCGTGAAGATCCTCCGCGAGGAGGCGAAGGTGTTCCCATGACCGCGACGGTGCTCATCATCGGGGAGCTGCACGGCGGGCACCTCGCCGGCGCCACGCTCGAGGCGATCGGCGTCGGTCGTTCTCTCGCCACCACCGCCGTCGCCGGGTTCGTCGCGGGCGCAGGGGCGACTGCGGCGGCCGCGGAGTTCGGCCGCTACGGGGTGGCGAAGGCATTCGCGGTCGAAGATCCGCGGCTCGAAGGGCGCTGCGTCGCCGCGCAGGTCGCGGCGGTGCGCGCCGCGATCGAGAAGGCCGGAGCCACCGTCATCGTCGTCGGCGGGACGACCTACGGCCGAGACCTCCTTGCGCGGCTCTCCGTCGCCTGGGGGGCCGCCGTGGCGACCGGCGTCACCGAGGTCGCAATGGCGGAGCCCGGGCTGCGCGTCCGTCGCCCGATCTTCGGTGGGCGAGCGTCGGAAACACGACGGCTCGAGGGCGCCCGCGCGGGGGTGGCCCTGCGACCCCACGCGTTCCCGGCTCCCACCGAGCAGGCGACGGGCTGCGCGGTGGAGTCGATCTCCGTGGGCGAGCTCCCGCCGGCGCTCGTCGCTCCGCGTCGTGTAGAGGTCGCGTCCACGGCGAGCCGCTCGGGTCCGGGGCTCTCCGACGCCTCGATCGTGGTGTCGGGGGGCCGAGGGGTCCGGGGCCCCGAACACTTCCACCTGATCGAGGAGCTGGCGGCCGCCCTCGGCGCCGCGGTCGGGGCCTCCCGCGCGGTCACCGACGCCGGGTGGCGCCCGACCTCGCTCCAGGTCGGCCAGACCGGCCGCGCCGTGTCGCCGCAGCTCTACATTGCGATCGGGATCTCCGGCGCGATCCAGCACATCGTGGGGATGGTGAGCTCCCGCGTGATCGTCGCGATCAACTCGGACGCGTCCGCCCCGATCTTCCACGTCGCGGACTACGGGATCGCGGGCGACCTCTTCCAGATCGTCCCGGCGCTCACCGCCGAGGTCCGCCGCGTCCGCGGGCTCTGAACTCCTTAGAGGTCGCGGGCCACGTCCGCTCCGTCCCGAAGCAGCGTGGTCATGGGGATCCCCGCCGCTCGCTGAGCCCGGCGGAGGAGCCGGCGAACCGGCTGCTTCGGCCCGCCCGACTCTCCGAACATCCCGCGGAGGAGCTCCGCCGCGAACCGCGGATAGGCGGTGTAGAAGCGGGGGTTCCACTTCACGCGGTCCATGCGCGCGAAGTCGCGGAAGTCGGGGATCACACTCGTGGAGACGAGGCGACGCTCGTACTCCGCGAGCTGCGCGGCACCCGCCGCCCCGGCCACCTTCGCAGCGAGCGCCGTATCGGCCGCTTCGAGCCCGGTCCGCACCGCGTAATTCATCCCCTGGATCGTGAGGCCGTTCGAGAAGACGAACCCGGCGGCGTCCCCCGCGATCATCCAGCCGTCGCCGTAGAACGTGGCCGGCCGGCTCGCCCACCCCGAACTGATCAATTTCGCCCCGTACTCGACGAGCTCGCCCCCGCGCAGGCGCGCCGCGATCGTCGGGTGGAGCTTGAACCGCTCGAGGAGGTCGTGGGCGTAGACCCCTTTTCCGAAGAGCGATTGGATGTTCACGATCAGCCCGAGGGAGAGCGTGTCGCGGTTGGTGTAAAGGAACCCCCCGGACATCACGCCCGGCGGGAAGATCCCCGTCACCCACTCTTCGGCGTGGCCCTCGTCGGGTCCCACGGAGAACCGGTCCTCGATGACGGCCGGGTCGAGGCGATAGACCTCCTTGATCCCGAGCTCGGTCGCCTCCCCCGACAGTCGCGCGTTCGGCCGGATCGGTGTCCCGAGGGAGAGGCGGGAGTTCGCCCCGTCGGCGACGATCGTGACCGGGGCCGTCATCGTCTCTCCGCCCTGCACGATGCCGTGGACCCGGTTCCCCTCCCAATTCAACCGCTCCACGGGAACTGAACTGACCAGGGTCGCCCCCGCGGCCTCGGCCTTCTGCGCCAGCCAGGCGTCCGTGCGGCCCCGCAGGACCGTATGCGCGACGTAGGGTTCGCGCCGCCACCCCGACTCCTCGAGGTCGAAGGAGACGGCGCTCTCCCCGGTGAGGAACCCGAAGCGTTTACGGACGAGGTGGCGCTCGACCGGCATCTCGTGCCACCAGTTCGGCAGGATCCGGTCGAGGTCGTGGCCCCAGAGGACGCCCCCGGAGAGGTTCTTCGACCCCGGCTCCGCGCCCCGTTCTAGCAGGAGGACGTTCGCGCCCCCCTGCGCGAGGCGGATCGCCGCCGCCGAGCCGGCCATACCGGCGCCGACGACGATCACATCGAAGTCGTCCGACATCGGGGCCGGGACGCAGGCTCGCCGATTTAACGATGCGCGCGACCGCGCCGCGGGACGAGGACCTTCCCCGGGCGACCTAGTGACCCGGCCACGAAAGATGGCTGAGCTCATCGGGGCCTGAGCCAGATCGGCATCTTGGCCCGGCGTCGGTGGTCCTTTCTCACCGTGTCGCGGAACCGCTTCCCTCTCACCTTTCGCTCCTCGTTCCGATAGCGAACCGCCGCGTCGAGCGCCGCACCCACTTCTTCCGGGGTCGTGAACGCCTGCCCGGGCAACGCGAGCTTCTGGAGGTCCCCCGCATGACACTCCACGGGGTTGAGGTGACTAGCGTGCGTGGGCGTGGCGAACAACCGCACCCTGTTCGCCCTCGCCCACTGACGGACCTCCGCCGTCCAGTGGGTGCTCGCCCCGTCCTGGATGAGGTTCACCCGCTGGTCCGCCGGATACTCCGCTCGCACCTCCTTCAGGTGGTCGAGCCAGTGGACGGAGTGCTTCGTTCGATAGACCCGACCGACGAGACGCTGGTGGAACACGTTCAGGGTCAGGAAGTAGTAGACCGTCCCGAACTTCCGCTCATACTCGGCGGGGATGCGAGCGGGCACCCGCTCGGGGAACCATCCCTCGCCGCCGTGCGGGATGAGTCGGATCGGACCGATCTCATCGGCGGAGAGAACGACCGGTGGGTTATGGCGTAGGCGAGTGAGTCGATCGATCTTCCGCTTCTTCTCTTCGAACAACGGGTCCGGGGAGGTCTTCCAAGTGCGGATGCTCTGGTGGGAGACCTCGTCCTCGTGGAGGATCACGCGTAGCCACTCCTCGCTAATCGACCGTCCCGTGACAAGTTGGGCTGACTCTTGAGTCCGTCCACCTCTGGAGGTGTGCCAACATCCCAGGGGGAAGAACGGTGCCCAAGAGCCAGCTTGAGTGGAGCGTAGAATGGACCCGACCGATAACTCTGGCGGCCCTGACCCAGAGGATCTACGAGGAGGGCCTCGGCAGAGCCGATCTCGTGGCGCTCCTCGAGGACCGAGACCGGGAGCTCTGCGACGAGCTCTGCGGGCCGTGGTATCATCCTCGAGAAGACCGCCGCTATCGGCGGGCCGGTCGCAAGCGCCGGCTCCTCGGCACTCGCTTCGGGAAGATCTCCCTGAAAGTCCGCCGGGTCCACGACACGAGCACCGGCGAGATCTTCGCACCGCTCTGGCGCGATGTTCGGCTCGATGGACAGCGGGTCTTCCAGCCCGATGTCATCGCGCTCGCCGAACAGTTCACCGAGCGCATGTCCTATCGGGATGCCCGAGAGGAACTCGGCAAGGTCGTCTACGGGGTACCCAGTCCTCGGACCGTCAACCGTCGAGTGATCGAGGACGGGAATCTCCTCAACGACGCCATCCGTCGACGGGAGATGACGGCGGACGCCATCATCCCCGACGGGACGAAGCTGCATGCCCAGACCGGGAAGCTCCACGACGTGAACATCACGCTGGCCGTGGCGCCCGGCGAGCGGCCGCGCCTCCGCT
>JBOGRO010000015.1:0-116589 GCA_050749465.1 Thermoplasmata archaeon
GGTCATGACCGCGCCGGCCCGCTGCCCGCACGGGCGCTGCACCTACTGCCCCGGCGGGGTGGAGAACGCGAGCCCGCAGAGCTACACGGGCGAAGAGCCCTCCGCGCTGCGCGGTGCCCAGTTCCACTGGGACTCGGCGGCGATCGCGCGGCACCGGATCGAGACCCTGGAAGCGATCGGTCACCCCACTTCCAAGGTCGAGGTGATCGTGATGGGCGGAACGTTCCCCGCGCGACCGCGCGCCTATCAGGAGGAGGTCCTCCGCGGCGTCTACGAGGGGTTGAACGGCGTCCCATCGTCCTCGCTCGCCGAGGCGGTCGCGCGGAACGAGACGGCCGCGCACCGGCTCGTCGGACTCACGGTCGAGACTCGACCGGACTGGTGCGATGCGCGCGTCCTCCCGTTCCTCCTCGATGCGGGGGTGACCCGCGTCGAGATCGGCGTCGAGTGCCTGCACGACGACGTGCTCCGGGCGGTCGGCCGAGCCCACGACGGGGCGGCGGTCGCCCGGGCGACCCGCGCGGCGCGGGATCGAGGGCTCAAGGTCTGCTACCACCTCATGATCGGGCTCCCCGGGATGGACCCGGCTCGCGACCTCGCAGATTTCGACCGCCTCTGGCAGGAGGACGACTTCCGTCCCGACCTGCTCAAGATCTACCCGACCCTCGTCCTACCGGGGACGCCGCTCTACGACGACTGGAGCGCCGGCCGCTACGTCCCCTATGACACCGCGACCGCGGTCGAGGTCCTTGCGGAGATGAAGCGGCGCGTCCCGCCGTGGGTCCGGATACAGCGGATCCAGCGCGACATCCCGTCACGGCTGGTGGCGGCCGGCGTACGGGCGAGCAACGTCCGCCAGAAGGCCCTCGCGCGGCTGCGCGCGGACGGGGGCGACTGTCGCTGCCTGCGGTGCCGCGAGGCCGGCCGCCGCGCCACCCCTCCCGTCGAAGCGTTTCAACTGGGTCGGTCCGAGTACACGGCGAACGGGGGTCGGGAGGTCTTCTTCGCGTGGGAGGACCCGACGACCGACACCGTCGCCGGGTTCCTGCGACTGCGCTTTCCCTCGTCGCAGACCGAGGGAGGGCTCGCGGAGCCCGTGATCCGTGAACTGAAGGTCGTGGGCAGCGAGGTCGCGGTCGGAACCCCCGCGGGGCGGCCGACCGACTACCAGCACCGCGGCTTCGGCCGTTCGCTGCTGGACGCGGCCGAGTCGGAGGCCCGAGTAGCAGGGTTCGGAGGGATATACGTCACGAGCGCCGTGGGTACCCGGGAGTACTACCGGACCCACGGGTACGGGCGCGCGCAGCCGCACATGAGGAAACCGCTCTGCGCCGCACGCAACGACTGAGGGGGGTCCGGGCGCGCCCGGCGTTCGTCGGCCGCGCAACCGTTAAACTCCCCCCCGGCTCCGCCGACCGAGTGACCCCAATGGCCCGAAATTTCCAGGTGGAGCCGCTGCGGACCGTCCACATCGAAGACCAGGTCGTCGAGATGGTCGAGCGGAAGGGTCTCGGCCACCCGGACTCGATCGCGGACGGGATCTCGGAGTCGGTCAGCCGGGCGCTCTGCCGGCTCTACCTCGACGAGTTCGGTCGCATCCTTCACCACAACACCGACGAGACCCAGGTCGTGGGAGGCGCTTCCGAGCCGAAGTTCGGGGGCGGTCGGGTCACGAAGCCGATCTACATCCTCCTCGTCGGCCGGGCGACGTCGGAGGTCAACGGCGAGAAGCTCCCGATCCGCGACACGTCGATCGAGGCGGCCCGCAAGTACGTCGAGTCGGTCTGCGCCCACATCGACGTCGAGAAGCACACGGAGTTCGACTGCCGGATCGGCCAGGGCTCGGTCGACCTTCGGGGTGTCTTCGACCAGAAGTCCGTGCTCTCGAACGACACGTCGTTCGGTGTTGGGTTCGCGCCGCTCTCCGACCTCGAGCGGCTCGTCCTCGAGAGCGAGCGGTTCCTCACGCTGAAGCTCAAGAAGAAGCTCCCCGCGCTCGGTGAGGACGTCAAGGTGATGGGGTACCGACAGGGGGACAAGATCCACCTGACCGTCGCGGCGGCGCTGGTCGACCGCGAGGTCGCCAACGGGACGGAGTACCGCGCCGTCTGCGACCAGGTCGAGGAGGCGCTCGCCGACCAGGCGACGAAGCTGACCCAGCGCGAGGTATCGATCGACGTCAACACCGCGGACGACCCCGAGCTCGGACGCTACTACCTCACGGTCACGGGCTGCTCGATGGAGGCGGGAGACGATGGCTCGGTCGGCCGCGGCAACCGCGCGAACGGCCTCATCACGCCCTGCCGACCGATGAGCCTCGAGGCGTCGGCCGGGAAGAACCCGGTCAACCACGTCGGGAAGATCTACAACCTCCTCGGCAACCTGATCGCGAACGACATCGTCCAGGAGACCGGCGGCAACATCAAGGAGGTCCACGTCCGGATCCTCTCCCAGATCGGAAAGCCGGTCGATCAGCCGCAGGTCGCGAGCGTGCAGATCCTTCCCGCCGACGGCGTCAAGCTCTCGGCGGTCGCGGGGAAGGCCCAGGCGGTCGCGAACAACTGGCTCGACCAGATCGACACGATCCCGCGCCGGCTCCTCACGGGCAAACTAACGGTCTTCTGACGGGAGACCCGGCCCCCCACCGCGCCCGGTGGGAAGCGTCGGACTAAATACTGGAGGCCTCCACTTAGACGACGGGCGGACCCGCCGGACGGCGCGGTCGCCCCGTGGAGCGATGGCGACGCAGGAGGTCTACTACCTCATCTTCGGGGCGGTCGTCCTCGTCATCGTCTTCGTCGCGTTCTTCCTGTTCGCGATCAAACGGTTGCGGGCACGGAAGGCGCAGCTCCTCCGCGAACTCCAGAATCCGACGCGCCACACCTCCGACCGGGCGTTCAACCGCCTCGAGATGGCGCGTCGCGAGGTCGAGATCCTCGCGCGCCAGGGGACGGACGTCAGCCCCGCCCGCTCGATCATCGCCCGCTCCCAGGCCGCCTTCGACCTCCGGCAGTTCGACAAGTCGTACGAGCTCGCGCAGTCCGCGCACGAGTCGCTCGTCGCCGCCCGGCAGGGCAACCCCCTCTCGGCGGCGGCGCCGCCGCTGGTCGAGCCCGCCTCCCCGCGGCGCTCCTCCCGCGCCGTACCCGTGCCGACCGGACCGATGCGGGTGGCGGCTATGGCCAGCTCGGACGCCTCCGGCCCACCGCCGGCCTCGAGCGGGCTCCCGCGCAACCGCGTCGAGTCCCAGTTCGAAATGCGGCTCCTCGACTCCGACCTTGAGTCGGCTCGGCAGAGCCGTCCGGACGCTCCCGCGACGCTCGCCGCGGTGGACCTCCAGGAGAAGGCCCGGGCCGCGTTCGCCCTCGGACAGTACACGGACGCGTTCCGACTCGCTCTCAAGGGCCGCCGGGGCCTCGGCGGACAGGTCGAGGCCGTCGCCGCCGGACCGACACCACCCCCGGGGATGGGCGCAGATACGGGGGCCGGCCCGGTCGACCCGATGCGTTCGGCGGAGCAGGCGGCGAGCGCCGTCCGGTGCCCGAACTGCGGGTACCCTACCGGGGCGGACGATGTCTTCTGCCGCGGCTGCGGGGCGTCGCGGTCGCCCGCGACGTGCCCCCGCTGCGGGACGCCGCGCGTGCCATCCGACACCTTCTGCGGCCGATGCGGCGAGCGGTTCAGCTAGCGATCACCGGGGACGGCACGGCCGAGGTCCCGGGCAGCCAGTCGTCAAGGCGACGCTGCGTCCGGGCGTCATGGAGAACCGCGCTCGCCTTCTGCCAGCGCGGGAGAGGGATCGCGAAGGTCGAGGCGATGAGCCCCGAAAGCTCGTCCAGGGTCGCGAGCCGGTCCGGCGGCCGCGTGAGGGCCGCCCGCACATGCTCCCGGACGTTCCAGACGCCGAGCGGCAGGATCTCGCCGGGGTGGACCTCGCGGAGGACAACGACCCCGGCCTGCCGACCGAGGGTCAGGAGCGACTCGCTCGTCGCCAGCCGGGCGGCGTAGTAGCAACCCCCGATCGACGCGTACGTCGTCCGCCCGTCATGCCCCTCGTGGTCTCCCATGACCAGGATGCTCGTCGGGTTCGGATTCCAGAGCGTGTTCGGATACCACGCCTCGATCGACTCGTAGCGGTACGCGCCCGGTAGAAGGGCGATGAGCCAGCGGTTGTCCAGCGCGGTCAGGCGGTGGACCCGGATCTCGGAGAGCTCGGGGAGTAGACGGACCCGCTCGAGGTTCTGCTTCGAGAGGAGGTCGTCGACCGCGGTGATGCTCCATCGCGTGGGAACGAGGCGACGCCGCCCGTGGCGGCCGAGGGTCCCGACGCTGAACGCCCTTTGGATCCGGCTGACCCGGACCCCTCGGTGGTACAACTCCCCGACCGCCTCCCGCGCGTTCGCGTCGGTGTCCGACGAGAGCCGGTCCAGGTGAGGGTCGACCCGGCGGACGTCGAGCCGGAACCGCTCGATCGGAGCCGATGGGCCGAACGGAGGGGCCGAGTCGGAGAGGGAGAGGTGCCCCCGCGGGGGCCGCCGAAAGGTCGTCTCGCTCTCCGCCGACTCCGCTGCGATCCCGAGCAACTGGAGATCCTCGAGGAGACGGATCGGCTTCTCGGCATCCGTGACCCGGATCGGGGAGGTCCCGCGAACGAGCCCGGTGCGGAACGAGACGACCTCCGAAACCGACCGCCCCACCCACTCCTCGGGGGTATCGAGCAGCTCGGTCGAGCCGTGCTGGGGAGAGAGGAGCGGACCGAAAGAGACCTTCGGGTAGCCGTACCGGCCGACGAAGACACCGGGCGGCGAGCTCCCCGAGAGCTCGTGGCCCCCGACCAGCGGTAGGGTGCGCTCGAACGCCCGGTACTTCACGAGGATCGGACAGACCGGCTTCCCGCAGAGCAACTGGGCGGAGCGGCATCGGATGCACATCGTCGGGTCCTCCCGCAGGCCCGGGATGCTCCAGGAGAGAGACTCGATGCCCGGGATTCCCGGGATCGGAGGGTCGGTCGACGGGGGGGCCATGGGCTCGTCAACCGGACCGGCCCGGAGGCTGAATACCTCCCCCGGGAGGTAGCGGAACACCCGCGGGAGTGAACCGGCGCCTCGAACGGCCCGCGTCCTCAAATATCGCGGTGGGGTCGCCGACCGCGGCTTGGGACTGTGGGGTAGCTTGGTCCATCCTTCGGGGTTCGGGACTCCGAAACGCCAGTTCAAATCTGGCCAGTCCCATCGCCGGCCCGTTCGCGGCTCCGGGGAACGATCGATCCCGCTAGGGCGGCGGCCCGACGAACGCGCGCATCGCCTTCCCGCCGTCCTTCAGGACGGGTCCCCCGTGGTAGGACATGAGGGAGTCGACCGAAAGCTGGCTCATGCGTCGGGCTGAGATCAGCGCGGTGGGGACGTGATGGGAGTACTCAGCCGGGGTGAGCGAGACCGTCTGGCCGTCCACGAAGAAGAGGTCGCCGGAGAACAGGAGCTTCCGCTCCGGCTGGTAGTAGGAGCTGTGGCCCGGGGTGTGCCCGGGAGTGTGGTAGGCGATCAGCCCCCCCGCCGCGTCGATCGTGTCCCCGTCCTTGAACGTCTCGTCCACCACGAACGGCTCGGCCGGCGGCGAGCCGGGCCCGGTGTACGGCGGGTCCACCGCGATGTATGCCGCCTCGATCCAGTGGGCGTAGGTCTTCGCATGGGTTCGATGGGCGAGCGGTTTCAACGACCCCACGTGGTCCCGGTGCAGGTGGGTGAGCAGGATCTTCTTGATCGAGGTCGGCTCGATCTTCTGCTGGGCGAGGTACCGCTCGACCGCCGCGTGGGCTCCCGGAAGACCGGTGTCGAGGAGGGTCCAGCTCGACCCTTTGTCCTTGAGCAGGTAGACGTGGGTCGAGAATTCGGGGCTCGGGTCGATGCCGTCGACCAGGTGGATACCGGGCAGGATCTCAGTCATCGCTCCGCCCGATAGCTTCGGCGGGATAAATTCCGTTCGGCCCCCCTGCCGGGCCCCCTTCCGGCGGCCCGGTCCTCGGCCGAGGGCGACTTCGGTGCGGGGACGAGGTTCTTATACCAGTTCCACGCGGTTCCATACGATGTCGCGTCGAATCGTCGCTGTCACGTTGGTCGCCCTGCTGATCGCATCGGTCCTCGTCGGTCTCGGCGTCGTTTCGGCCGCGCCGGCCGCCCCGTCGACCCCCTCCGCCGCCGCTACGATCGACACCCCGGCCAGTTCCGTTCCCGCCGCCTCCGCGATCACGATCCAGACCTACGACGCCTCCGTGACCCCCACCACCGAGTTCTGCACGGGGAGCTGCTTCGCCGCGGGCGGGGCCACCTTCCCCGGCCTGAACACTCTCCGCCTGTCGGTCGAAGACACCGCGGGCGACCTACGGGTGAACGTCTCGATCAACGACCCTAACGCCACCCGGGACGGTCTCGTGAACCCCGTCTTCCAGGCGACGCTCGGGATCAACTCGACGACCTACGAGAACGTCACCATCACCAACAACCAGCTGACCTACACCTTCCCGTCCTCGCTCGTACACGGCGGGGGCTGGAACATCACTGCCTCGGCTCCGCTCGGCGGGTTCGAGAACGTCAACCTCACGGTCGTGACGTACTCGCTCGCGGTCCAAAGCTCGCCCGCGGCGGGCAGCGTCACCGTCCCCGGCGAGAACGTCACGGTCTCTTGGAGCGCCGTCGCTACCGCGAACGGGGCCCTCTTCAGCCAGTTCACCACCCTGACCGCGTGGGGCACGTACATCAACGGTACTGCACGGAACCTGTTTAGTCCCGGCCTCTATCCCCTGACGGTCGCCGGGGCGGGCTCCTTCTCCTTCCGCGTCCCGGGGAACGCCACCCCCGACACCCTGTTCTCCGTCTCGCTCTGGGCGGTCACGAACCTCTCGGGCGGTATCGCAGAGAACGCCACCGCGACGCTCTCCCTCCGGGTGGGCGTACCGCTCGTGGAGACGCTGCTGAACGAGCCATACAGCGGCTGCGACGATGGGGCCGCGAACACGGTGACCTTCGCGACCGGCACGCCGGTCTTCACCTGTGTGTGGATCGGAGCCGAGGCGGGCACCCAGGTCACCGACGAAGTGCCGGGCCTCGTCGTCTCGATCCAGTTCTGGAACGGGACCCAGAACGTGAGCGCCAGTGGCAGCCCACCCGCTTCGCTCGTGACGGTCGCGGGCCAGCCGTCCTCGTTCTCCTTCCTCGCGACGAACCCGCCCTTCGGCCCCTCGGCCGCGACCCCGCTCGGGAACGCCGTCAACCTTTCGGTCACCGACCCCGCCGCGACCTCCACCGGGTACCCCACCGCGCTGGCGAACGACTCGTTCGCGGTCACCGCGGCCTCGGCGGTCGCGGGGACGGTCGCGGTGAGCCTCAACGCGGTGGACTACCTCGCGGGGCAGACGGTCACCGCGAACTGGGTCCTCGGCTCCACGGATCCGACGACGACCGGGCCCCTCACCGCGTTCCAGTGGCAGCTCTACTCCGGCGTCGGGACGACGCTCCTCGGCACGGGGCCGATCTCGAGCACCCAGTCGTCCGGCGCCGTCCAGATCCCGCTGCCGGCCGGCTACCTGGGGGAGTTCAGTGTCTACGTCCTCGCGAACAACTCCACGACGACGTTCACCGGGCTGACGGTCGGCTATGCGGTGGAGCCGACGCTCGGGATAACGGGCGGCGGCGCGTACTTCCAAGCCGGGTCGACCCTTTCGTACGCGGTGGCGGTCTCGCCGTCCCCGCTCCCGGGCACGACGATCTACTACAACATCACCGGTGAGTGGGGCTCCGTTACCGCCCGGACGCTGACCGCGGTCGCGGTGGTCGCGGTCGGATCGGTCGGGAGCGCGGGCACGATCTCCTACACGGTCCCCGCGAACAACCCCGCGACCTACTACTTCGTCGATGCCTGGGCCCAGAGCCCGAGCGCGGGCATCTACTCGACCGCGACGGCTGCGGCGGAGCTCGCGAACGGCTACTCGCTCCAGGTCGGCGTGGCGACGCTGTCGAGCTACTCGGACGGCAGCTACCAGCCCGGCCAGACGATCTCGGTCAGCTGGGCGCTGAGCGCGCTCGGCCCGCTCCCGCCGGCGGTCGCTTACGAGGTCGAGCTCTACTTTGGATACGGCTTCGTGGGAGGGACCTGGTCGACCTCGGCGTCGTCCGGGACCCTGTCGGTCACGATCCCGTCGAACGCTCCCTCCGGTCAGCTGTACGTCGAGGTCGTGGTCTACGCAGATGGGGTGTACGGCCCGTACTGTTCGACCGGGAACTACTGCTACTCGGAGACGGGGATCATGGTCAACGCCCACCCGTCGGTGCTCAGCTACGAGCTGGGGGCCGGCAGCGGGCTCACGGTCGGCTGGCTCATTCTGCTCGTCCTCCTGATCGTCGTCGCGCTGGTGCTCTTCCTCGCCCTCCGCCGGGGGCGCGCCCCGAAGAGCCCTGTACCGATGGCGCCCGCGACGACGACCTCGATGAGCCCACCGAGCCCGCCGCCCTCGACCCCTCCGGCCGAGGAGTGGCGGGAGCCCGACGCCGGGTCCTCCGAGCCCTCGGCCGGCGCCGGCGGCGCCCCGCCGCCGCTGCCGGCTCCGCCGACGGAGTCCCAGTAAGCCCGACATCTCCCCGTACGACCTCTTCCCCCACCCGCGGCGGGCGGGACGGCCCCTACGGAAGGAACGCGGCCCCGAGGTCGCGGACCGACCGACCGACCTCTTCCGTACCGAGGTCGCCGAAGTCGAAGATCCCGAGCACCTCGTCCACGCCGATCTCATCGAAGTCACCGAGCCGCTCAGCGACCTTCTCCGGGGCTCCAAAGAGCGCCCACCCGCTCCGCTCGATCGACGCCGCGTCCGCCTGGTGCGGCTCGCGGCGGACCTTCGCCTCGTAGAACGTACTTTGGGTCGCCAACCGCGCGTCCAGGTAATGCTGGAGCGCCGCGCGGGCCCGTTCCGGGCGCGGTCCCGCGTAGAGGTGAAGCGCCACCGCGACCTCGGCTTGGCGACCCTCCGGAAGGTGCGAGCGGAACTCGCGGACCTCGTCGGCGAGCTCGGCCATCCCGTGGACCGTCGCGTACGGGACGAGGGCGATCGAGGTCCCCCGCCGGGCGACGAACGGGATCGCCTCGCGACGCTGGACGGCGACCCAGAGCGGCGGGTGGGGACGCTGCACCGGCCGGACGTTGATCCGGACCGGGGCGGCGCCCGCTTCCTCGCCCCGTACCTCGCGGCCCTCGAGTGCGTCGAGGAGGGTCTCGAGGTTCCGGTCGAACCGTTCCCTCTTGCTTAGCGGGTCGACCCCGAACCCTTCGAACTCGATCGGGATGTAGCCGCTCCCCACCCCGAGGTTGAGCCGACCGCCGGTGAGGCGGTCGACCATCGCGTACTGCTCGGCGAGCTCGATCGGGCGGTGGAACGGGAGGACGCTGACCAGAACGCCGAGCCGCAGGCGCCGCGTTCGCTCCCCGCACGCGGCGAGCAGAACGGGCGGGGCGGGGCAAAGACCGCCCGGCTGAAAGTGGTGCTCGGCGATCCAGAGCGCCGAGAGCCCCGCGGCTTCCGCCGCCTCGGCGAGCCGAAGCACCTCCGCGTACCGGTCCGGCCCGCCGCCCGGCGTATCGGGACGGGCGTCCACGACCGAGAATGCGCTGAGCTTCACGCCGCGGCGACCCGGCCCGGGTAGATGGCCTTTCCCGCGCCGCCTACCGAAGAGTGCTCGCCGCGGTTCGTACTCGGGGTCTCCGGGCACCGGCGGCCGCGGTAGGGGAGGCACGCCCTCGACCCCGCCCCGCGCTCGGAAAGCCTAAGGCCGAGGGGCTTCCCTGTCCCCCCGTGGGCTGGTAGATCAGTCCGGAAGATCGCCGGTTTTGCAAACCGGAGGCCTCGGGTTCAAATCCCGACCAGTCCACTCTGCGCCGGACCCAGGGCCGGATTTCGACGCGCGGGACCGATGGCCCCGGGCGAGCCGGGGCCGCGCAAACTCTTTACGCGCCGGTGGTGGAGCGGGTCACCGTGCCCGATGCGGAGCTCGACCCGATCCTGATCCAGGTGACGGTCCCCCTACCGATCCCGATGATCTACGCCGCGTTCACCGACCCGGCGCAGCTCACCGGCTGGCTGTGCGATTCGGCGCGGGTCGACGCGCGAGTCGGCGGGGAGTACGTCCTCGGCTGGTCGGGGGAGACGTCGTTCGAGAGCGCGGGCCGGATCCTCCAGATCCAGGCCGACCTCGACATCGGTTTCACCTGGCTCGGCCCGCCGACGTTCGCCGAGCTCCTCAATCGGCCGGAGCCGAAGACCCACGTCTACGTGCGGCTCGCGGAGTCGCCCGAGGGGATCGACGTCACCCTCGAGCACGCGGGCTGGGGGGCGGGGGAGGCGTGGGAAGAGGCGCGCTCCTGGCACTTCCACCTGTGGGACGAGCGCCTGCACCGGCTGAAGGATTACCTGATCAAGGTCGCGTACGGCTGACCCCGCTCACGCTCCGCCGGGCGTGAACCGGTGGCAGGCGGCTTCCCCGCAGATCGCGCAGGGCCCGGAAGGGTCGAGGCGAAAGTTCGCGCTCGATCCGACCGACGTCACGACCATGTGGTGGGTCGGGAGGTGGCCGCACGCACATCGGGCGCGCGACGGCATCGCGGCCCCGGTCGCCGGCTCCGAGCGCGCCGCCATGGGTCGGCCGACGAGCCACGGAGCGGGAAAAGGTTGCGGACGGGCAAGAGCTAAGGGCCGGCGGCCGGCTCCGGGTTCCGTGGAGATCGGCGGCTGTCCTGTCCCCGAGGATCGGCTCTACGACCTCGAGCACGACGTCTGGTATCGCCGCGAGCCGGACGGTCTCGCCCGGGTCGGTCTCTTAGGCCCGCTCGTCTGGTTCGCGGGGCCGTTCGTGTCGGTCGCCTTTCGTCCGGTCGAGGGCCGGCTCGCCCGGGGTCGCAGCGTCGCGACGGTCGAGAGCGTCCGGTACACGGGCGCGGTGCGCCTTCCCGTCGACGCTGAGGTCGTGGAGCGGAACATCGCGCTCGTCGGGCGGCCTCGGCTCCTGAACGACGCGCCGTACGACGCGGGCTGGGTGGCGCGGATCCGACCCGCGGACGACCGACCCGACCCCCCGGGCCTCGCCTCCGCCGCCGCGGTCGCGGAGCGTCTCGCCGAGCGGATCCGCGTTCAGCGGATCCGTTGCTGGCCGGTGACGCCCGACCTCGAGCTCTTCGAGATCGGGATCGAGTGCTCGGCCGTGCTGACGATGCTCAACGAGGAACTCGCGCGCCGCGGGGCGGGGGACGCGGTCCTCCTTGTGACCGACGACCCCACGAGCCCGATCGAGATCGAGCGGTGGGCGGACCAAACCGGCCACCGACTGCTCGCGCACCGCCGGGAGGGGAACCTCCACCAGTTCCTCGTCCGGAAGGAGGCGCACCCGGTGCCGTGGCGGCGACCGGGTGCCTGAGTCCGCCGCGCGCTATGGCTTCTCGATCGGGGTCCGAACGAGGTTCCCCCACTCGGTCCACGAACCGTCGTAGTTCCGGACGTCCGGGTACCCGAGCAGGTACTTCAGCACGAACCAGGAGTGGCTCGAGCGCTCGCCGATCCGGCAGTACGTGATCACGGGGTGGCTCGGGGAAAGCCCCTTGGAGCGGTAGAGCTCGTCGAGCTCCTCGCGCGCCTTGAACGTCCCGTCGTCCCGGACCGCCTGGGCCCAGGGGATGTTCTTCGCCCCCGGGATGTGGCCGCCTCGCTGGGCGTGCTCGGTCGGGTACTCGGGCGGCGCGGTGATCTCCCCGGAGAACTCCTTCGGGCCCCGCACGTCGACGAGCCCGAACTTCCCCGCCTGGACCTCGGGGAGGACGTGCTTCACGTCCTCGAGGAACGCCCGGAGCTTCGGGTCCGGGGCGCTCGCGGTGAACGCACCGGCCTTCGGCTGCTGCACGTCCTTCGTCAGCGACCGGTCCTCGGCGATCCACTTCTTGCGGCCGCCGTTCAGGAGGCGCAGGTTCTTCGCGCCGTAGTAGGTGAAGACCCAGAACGCGAACGACGCAAACCAGTTGTTGAAGTCGCCGTAGAGGACGACCGTCGTGTCGGCGTCGATCCCCGCCTTCCGGAAGAGCGCCGTCAGCGCTTCGGCGGAGAGGATATCCCGGCGGATCGGGTCGTTGATGTCCTTCCGCCAGTCAAAGAGCACGGCCCCGGGAAGATGTCCCAGATCGTAGTTCGCCGCCGGGTCGTAGTCGACCTCCGCGACCCGGACCTTCGGGTCGTTGAGGTGCTCCGCCAGCCAGTCGTTCTCCACCAGGACCTCCGGGTGCGCGTACGCGGACATGTTGCTCCGCGTCGTTCGAGGCGCCGGGGAATATACCCTCGCCGACCGGCACAAACGGCGCCGGCCGGGGCGAATTTCGTGCGGAACCGCGTCGACCGCCCCGTCGCGGGCCGGGCGTCGCTACCCGCGTCGGCCGCGCTTCGGGAGCGGCGCGTCGGAGACCTCGACGGTCTCGGGGTCGAAGCCGAGCCGAGCGAGCTCGTCGCGGATGCGCGCGCGGTGGTCCCCTTGCAGGTAGACCTCGCCGTCGACCACCGAGCCGCCCGTGGCGAGCCGGTTCTTGAGCGATCGGGTCGTCTCGACCAGGTCGACCCCGGGCGGGAAGCCCCCAATGACGGTCGCGGGCTTGTTGTACCGCCGAGGTTCCGCCCGGACGCGGATGCGCGCGGTCTCGCGGTCGAGCGCCGACAGGATCTCGTCGAACTCTTCGTTGCCCATCGTTTGGTCTCGCTACCGTCCTCCCTCGCGGACCGGACGGATCGTGAGCCGCGGCCCCTCGGTTCGGGCGGGGCCTCGGAGAAGCGGAGCGGCGTTCGGTCCCGGGTTCGGTGGACGCACCGGACGGTACATGGCGCCACCCCGCTTGAACGTTTCCGCTGGCCGGATCATCCTTCGCCCCAGCGGTAGAGGCGGAGGGTGATCGCGAGCCCGACGACGGCGCAGACGGCGAGGAGACCGGCGTAGAGGACCAGCTGCTCGGGGGACGCCGGGGTGATGCCGAGCGCCCCCTGGACGAGGAGGGCCGCGTAGGTCGTCGGGAGGAACCGCGCGGCGTCCTGCCAGATCGGCGGGAGCGCGCTCAGCGGGTAGTACAGCGGAGAGAGCATCCCGAGGATCGTGAACGTCAGGTTCCCGACCGGCCAGATCTCCCGCTGCGTCTGGATCCGACTCGAGATCGCGATCCCGACCGACGAGAAGAGGACCCACATCGTCAGGAGGCTCGCGAAGAGCGCGAGCGCGGCGAGCGGGGTGAACGGATGGCCCCGAGCGCCCCCGATCCAGATGAGGAGGCCGAGGAGGATCGCGAGCGCCGGGATCATCGCGATCAGGTTCGAGAAGGCGATCCCGAACAGGTACCGGATCCGGGAGAGCGGGCTCGCGACGAACAGGTCCTGGAGCGAGCACTCGATCCTCCAGAACGCGCTGTCCCCGAGCGTCCAGCTACCGATGTTCTGCATCGTGAACAGCATCGCGCCGATGATCTCGAGGGGGAAGAGGGAGGGCGGAGAGATCAGCGAGAGGAAGTACAGGAAGATGAACGGGAGCAGGACGGGGGTGATCGCGACCGCCGGATTGCGCGAGATCCACCGCCAACCCACCACGCCGAACGCCGGCAGGGCGCGGCCCCGGGCGGGGACGGACGGCAGCCGTTCCTCCGCGAGCGCCATCTAGCTCCCCCGGACCGTCCGGCGTGCCCAGTAGATCGCGAAGAGGAAGACGAGGGCCGTCTCCACCGCGAGGCCCCCGATCGCGATCGCGACGTCGCCCGGCGAGAGGGTCGCCGCGCCGATCGCCGACTGGACGAGCGCGGCCGCCGCGCTGGGCGGCATCAAGAGGACGATCGGTCGGAGGGCGGTCGGGAAGAGACCGAGCGGGTAAAAGACCGGGGCGAGGACCCCGAAGATGTTGAAGAACAAGCTCGAGTACGCCCAGATCGCCCGGTTGTCGCGGAAGAAGGTCGAGAAGATGTACCCGGTCGAAGCGGCGAAGAGCCAGACGACCGCGGCCAGCCCGGCGAGGAGGAGGCCGGTGGAGAGCGAGAGCGGGACGACGATCGTCGCGAGGACCCCGAGGAAGACGGTCGGCCCGAGGTAGACGAGCATGATCCCGGCCGACATCCCGACGAAGTACGCCTCGGGGGTCATCGGGCCGGCGAGGTAGAGGTCGTTCGCCTTGTGGTCGATCCGCAGGTAGGCCGCCTCGTTGAGGACGCGCTGGCCCATCGTGAACGTCGAGAAGAGGATCGCCCCGCAGAGCGCGATCGCGATGAGAGAGGGGTTGAGGATCTCGACGAAGACGAGGATCACCCCGGGGACGACCATCGAGGTGAGCATCGCCATCCGCTCGTTGCTCTGGACCTTGACCTCGGTCCAGAAGAACGCCCGCGTGCCGGCGAACGCGCGCGATGGCCGGAGGGCGGGTTCACTCTTCATCGATCGACCGTCCCACCGCCCGCAGGAACGCCTCCTCGAGGGTCACCGGCCCGATGGTCGCGGTGAGCCCGGAGCGGACCGCGAGCTCCATCAGCTCGCCGAGCACGTCCGGGGAGACGATGACCGTCAGCGCCACCCCGTCCGCGACGCACGTGCCAAAGGAGCGGAACCGGTCGACCTGCGCCGCGCCTTGCGGCAGCTGGACCTTCAGCGTGCCGCCGACCGAGCGCTTGAGGTCCTCCGAGGTGCCACTGACGAGGACCGAGCCGTGCTCGACGATGTAGAGCCGCTGGCTGAGCACCTCCGCCTCGTCGAGGTAGTGGGTCGTGAGCAGGATCGTGGAGCCCTTCTGCGTCAAGGCGCGCAGGGATGCCCAGACCTCTCGCCGAGCGAACGGGTCCATCCCGATCGTCGGCTCGTCCAAGAAGAGGAGGGGCGCCTCGGTCGCGATCACGGTCGCGACCATCGTTCGCTGGCGCTGGCCGCCCGAGAGCGTGACCGAGAGCCGGTCGGCAAAGTCGGTGAGCCCCATCCGCTCGATCGCCTCCTCGGTCCGGGACTGCGCGGTCTCCCGGGAGAAGCCCCGCGCGCGCAGGTACGTGTAGACCTGCTCGCGCGGGCTCAGGTGGAAGAACGGCTTCCCTTCCTGCGGCACGACCGCGATGTACGGACGTGCGCTCTCAGGGTTCCGCGCGATGTCGAAACCGAAGACCTCGACGGTCCCCGAGGTCGGGCGGAGGAGGGTGGAGGCGATCTTGAGGAACGTCGTCTTGCCAGCCCCGTTCCGACCGAGAAGGGCGACCCGTTCGCCCCGATGGACCTCCATCGAGACGCCCCGCAGCGCCTCGACGCGCGGCGCGCCACGCGACTCGTAGACCTTACGGAGGTCGACGCTCCGGAGTGCCTCCCCGCTCATGGAACGGCGTCCACCTCGGCGCGGTACTTAACCGAGCAGCTTTCGAGGAATTTCCGGAGCACCGCGCGCGGTCGTTCGGCCCGGACCCCAGGGTCAGGAAGCCCGGTGGGGGGAGAGGGGTTCGTCGGATCCCGTCCGTCTAGTGGCTTCCGCAGCCGCAGCCGCCACCGTTCTCGGCGTTGCTGCCGCAGGAACCGCATCCGCCGGAGCGCCCGGCGTCGTCGGGCTCGGGAAGCGTGGGGTTCGTCACCTTGAAACCGGACTGGCTGAGGTCCTCGACGTAGTCGATGACGGCCCCGTCGACGAACTTCGTGCTCGTCGGATCGACGAGGAGCGAGACCCCGTCGACGCGGACGACCTCATCGTCGGCGCGCGCCTTCGCGAAGGCGAGCCCGAACTGGACGGCGCTCCCACCGCCGCAGCAGCCGCCACCCCCCGGCTGGGCGTACAATCGGACCCCGACCTCGGGCTTCTGGCCGCGAATGAGGGTCTTTACCTGCTCCATCGCCGCCGGGCGAATCTCGACATGCACCATGGGACGCACCTCACGAAAAGGACCGGGACCGAGTGCTTAAGCTCTCTGACGCCCCGGCAGCGACAACCCCGCAGGCACACTCCCTTCTCCTATCGGGGTGCGAGAGTAGCGCACGGCGTGACAAGACATCGAGGGAAGATCCTTATTGCGCGGAGGAAGGGCCATGCCGCGAGACCTCGGACCTACTCCGGTGGCGGGCCGTTTTGGAGCTTCGGCTCTGTTCCCTCCTCAGGGAGAGGCGAGCCGATGTCCGGCGTCTCGGTCGTGCCCGTGAACGTTTCGGGAAGCTCGGTCTGGCGCAGGGGTCGAAGACCGGGGGCGGTCGAAAGGTCCACCGGCGGCAGCCCCGGCAGCGACTTGCGCCAGCAGAGTCGGGCGATACCGTCCCGCCATCGCGGGGGCAGGGCCATGGACCCACCGATGCGCTGCACATCCTGCTTCGAGAGTTCACCGGTCAGCGCGAGCACGAGGAAGTAGACCACGAAGCAGAGGACCACCACCGAGGCGAGCTGATACCACGAACTCACCGGCAGGTACCGGTTGAGCCGGGAGATCGCACCGAAGGCAATCGCGGCGCTGAGCGTGATGCGCAGGATCGACCAGGGTTGGATCCGGACCCGGATCAGAGTCTCGAGGAAGTAGGTGTTGAGCGCGATCGCCGCGACCGACGAGAGAAGAACGGCGACCGACGCGCCGACGAGACGGTCGCTCGCCGGAAGTACCCCCCACGGTGAGACCAAGAGGATCACCGAGGCGATCAGGACCGCGACCTGGGCGCTCGTCAAGTAGAGCTCCAGGCGCTGGCGGCCGATCGAGTTGAGCGTCGATTGCATGATCTGGCTGAGGGCGAGCGGAATCGCCGCGACGACCAGGATCGCGAGCGGTAGGGCACCGGGTACGGCGTAGAGGCGGGTGGTGAAGATGTTCAGGAAGTTGGTCCGGTAGACGACGAGGGCGACGACGCCCGGGACGAGCAGAATCGAAGTGTACCGTAGCGCTTGCCAGGCCCCTTCGCGGATGGCTTGATACTTTTCCTGTCGATGGAGACCCGCGATGTACGGAAAGAACGGGGTCGCGACCGCGGTCGGGAGAGCGAGAACGAGGATCCGAAAGCCGTTCGCAGCGAGGAATATCGACAGGTCCCGGGCGTGGAGCCACTCGTCGACGAGGAGTGGGATCATGTTCGTGACGAGGTAGTTCAGCATCAGGCTTCCCATCAACGGCCAGGCGAAGCGGAACATCCGGGTCCACTCGGTCCATTGGAAGCCTCGGAGGTATCGTATCACCACCGGCGCGGCGTAGACCGTCGATGTGGCCGCCCCCACTACGTATGCGATCGTCAGTCCGAGGATCGTGTGATCGTAGTATGCGACCCAGATCAGCACCGGGAGGCGCGCCGTCGCTTCGAGGAGAGCCGGATACTGGGCGCGAACCGAGTTCCCGAGACCGATGTACATTTGGTTGTAGACGGTCGAGAACGACCAGAGTATCGGCAGGGCGACGAAGATCCCGAGCGCGGTCCACTCGAGGTTACCCGAGGTGATGCCGGTCGAAGGCGCGAGGGCGAAGATGACGAGGCCGCAGAGCCCAACCAAGATCATCCGAACCACGAGGTAGACCGTCGTGTTGTCGGTAGGCGGTTTTCCCCGGGCGAGGAAGAACGTGTACGCCGTGCCGAGGCGCAGGTCGCCGAGGCCGTTGATCGAGGTCCCGATCAGCAGAAAGAGTTGGACCGTTCCGAGGAGGATCTGACCTTGAATCGAGACCCCGATATGGTGGTAAAGGAAGAAGCTCCCCGCGAAGCCGATCAACTGGGTGGCGACCGCGGCGGCGAAGACCCCCCCGGAACTGAGGGTGAGCGAGACCGCCTGCTTCGGGACCTCCGGGACTGGGGCCGGTGCGGTCGTCGGGGGCTGGGAGGGGTCCAAGGTCGACCGGTTTCACCGAGGCGAGGCGCCCTTCTTATGGGGTTGGGTCGACGGTGAGGCGGGCCGCCTCAGCCTCCGCCCCGCGAAGTGGGAGGGACCTCTTCGGGCGTCCCCACATAGAGCTCGATCCAGACCCCGTCCGGGTCGGTCAAGAACGCGAGCCGCGCGTTCCCGTCTGTGAACGGCGGGATTCGGACGCGGGCCCCGAGCGCCTCGAGCCGCGCGATCGTGGCGGACAGGTCATCGACCCGGAACCCCAGATGGTCGAGCTCGTCGCCCTCCCGGAAGGGAGGGTCACCGGGGTAGAAGTTCAGCTCGAGGACCACTCCCGACTCCGGGTCCCGGAGCTCCTGCCAGAGCCCTCCCGCGGTCATCCGACCGTGCGGCCCAACATGGAGTCCGAGCCCCTCCGTGTAGAATCGGACCGAACGGGGGAGGTCGCGGACTCGGATCCCCGTGTACTCGAGCACGGCTTCACCTCGACTCCCGGCTATTTGAGCCGGCACCCGGACCCGCCCTGTGAGCCCCGGGGCTCGTCGGGCGTACTTTCGCGCGGTCCCGGGACAGTCCGCGGGAGGAGAGAGGTGGGAGCAGGGGGATTTGAACCCCCATATGCGGGTCTCTCCGCGCGCTCCAGTCAATCGTCACGGGAACGCCAGGGGCGTTCCTCCGCAGACCCATATTCACAGGACGCGGTCGACCGCGTCCTGACTGGAGCCCGCTGGTCTGCCAAGTTAGCCTATGCTCCCTCCGGGCCCGGGGTCAGCCCCGGGAGGGATATCGTTTGTTCTCCCGCCAGCCCGCAGGGCCGGAACGGCGGTCCGACCCGGTCGCAACGCTTATGTGAAAGCGCGTTTGCTCCGAAGCCAATGTCATTGAATGGCAACGCTCCGACCCCTCCGACCCGACCCCACAACGTATCGTTCGCCGTCTTCGCGGTCGCGCTCCTCGTGGTCGCGGGGATCGCGGTTGCCGCGACCGCGGTGGTCTACACCCTGAAGGGACCTCCGAGCGGCGGTCCGATCTCCCTCACGGACGACCTCGGGCGGAGCGTCACGGTGCCCCGTGATCCGTCGCGGGTGGCGGTCCTCTCGCCGAGCATTATGGACTCGATGTACCGGCTCGGCCTCCGCTCGCACGTCGTCGGCGTAGACTGCTACGCCGCGTCGTTCGGTGGCCTCACCGCCGACTACTCATCCGACCAGATCTCGCTCTGGAACCTCTCCCAGCCGATGTGCATCCAGATCGCTCCGACCCTGAACGTCGAGGCGCTGCTGAACGACTCCGTGCAGCTCGTGCTCGCCTCGACGATCGTTTCGGTCGCCGACGTCGAGGAGATCGGAGTGACCTACGGCATCCCGGTCGTCATGCTCCAGCCCCCGACCCTGAGCGGCGTCGAGATCGACGTCTCGCTGATCGGGGAGATCTTCGGCGTCCAGTCGGCCGCGACTCAGCTCAACAACGAGCTCGCAGTGCGGCTCGCCAGCGCGGCCGCGATCCAAGCGAACCTGACCAACACGGGAGCGACCTTCCCGACCGTCCTCGTGACGTACGACACGGACGACAACGGCTACTGGACGTACGGGCCCGGAACCTTCGGCGAGTCGCTGATCGAGCTCGCGAGCGCGACCAGCATCGCGGCGAACTCGACGGAGCCGTACCCCGAACTCTCGGGCGAGACCGTGCTCGTCGCCGATCCTACCTATCTCGTCTACGGGACGGGGTTCGGTCTCAACCTCACGTCCTACCAGAGCGCACCGTTCTGGTCGCAGCTCTCGGCGACGCACGACGGCAACGCGGTCGGGGTGGACTCGAACTACCTCACCGAATCCGACCCGACGATGATCCTCGAGGGGATCCCCGCACTCCTCCACCTCTTCCACCCCGGGGTCACGGCCTGAGACCGTGATCCCCCCCCCGTCGGCGACCGCGCGCGACGAGCCCGGCGCGGGCCCCTCGCCACCGGGTCGGCGCGGGCTCTGGCTGGGGTTCCTCCTTCTTGGCGCCGCGGTCGTCCTACTGTTCTCGCCGCTGATCGGGTCCGTGTCGGTCCCGCCGGTCCGGGCGCTCGAGATCATCCTCTCCGGAGGGGGTGCGCTCTTCAACCCCTGTTCCGGCGGAGGGCCGCGGTGCGCGACGTACGTCGAGATCGTCTGGCAGTACCGCGTTCCGGAGCTCCTCCTCGCCGTCCTCACGGGCGCGGCGCTCGGGATCTCCGGCGGCGCGTTGCAGGGGATCTTCCGGAACCCGCTCGCGGACCCGTTCCTCCTCGGGATCTCGGCCGGCGGCACCCTCGGCGCATCGCTCGTGTTCGTCTTCCGCATCGGGGAAGCGCAGGCGTATCTCTTCCTACCGCTCCTCGCCTTCGTTGGCTCGCTCGGGACGGGCGTCGCGATCCTGGGCGTCGCCCGCGGCCGCTACGGTTCGGTCGAGACCCTCCTCCTCACAGGAGTCGCGCTCAACGCGTTCCTCTCGTCGATCCTCACGATCGTCCTCCTCTACAACCCCGTCCAGAGCCTGCAGGTCGCGTTCTGGCTGCTCGGGGGGCTCGGCGAGGCGAGCTGGAGCCGGGATGGGATCGTCTTTGGCGCGCTCCTCGCGGTCGGCAGCGTGATCGCGATCCACGGACGGGAGCTGAACCTCCTCCAGCTGGGGAATGACGTCGCCCAGAGCGCGGGGGTCGACGCCCGGAAGATCCGTAACCGGATGCTGCTCCTGACGTCGATCGCGACCGCCGTCGCGGTCGCGTTCACCGGTATCATTGGGTTCGTCGGCCTCGTCTCCCCGCACGTCGTCCGCCGTCTCTGGGGCAGTAGCTACCGCGTCGTACTCCCCGGAGCCGCGGTCGCGGGTGCCGCGTTCCTCCTCGCCGCCCGCGACTTCTCGCTCCTCGTCTTCCCCGCCGACATCCTCCCGATCGGGATCTTCACCTCGTTCGCCGGCGTCCCGTTCTTCCTCTACCTCCTCTACCGACGCCGGCGCCTCACGACGATGGGGGGCCTGTGAGCGCGGCGGTCGTCGCCGGCCCGGCAGTCCGGTTGCGGCAGGTCACGGTGCGCTACGGCGAGCGGACCGCGCTTCAGCGGGTGGACCTCTCCGTCGCTCCCGGCGAGTTCGTCGCGCTCGCCGGGCCGAACGGCTCGGGGAAGACGACGCTCCTCCGCGCCCTGCTCGGCTTCGTGCACCCGGACGAGGGGACGGTGGAGGTGCTCGGCCGTGCCGTACCGGACCTCGACGTCCGCGAGCGGGCCCGACGGGTCGCATGGGTCCCGCAGGAAGAGTCGCCCCGCGACAACGTCCCGATCGAGGAGTACGTCCTCTACGGTCGCTATGCCCACCTCGGTCCCCTCGAAGGCGAGTCCGCGGAGGACCTCGCGGTCGCTCGGCGTGTGCTCGAGGAGGTCGGCCTCGCCGACCGGGCCCGCGACGGGATCCTCTCGCTCAGCGGTGGCGAGCGCCAGCGCGCGGTCCTCGCCCGGGCGCTCGCCCAGGAGACCCCTATTCTCCTCTTGGACGAACCGACGTCCCACCTCGACATCGGCCACCAGCTCGACCTGCTCGAGCGGGTCCGTCGGCTGAGCCGCCAGCGCGGCGTGACGGTGGTCGCGGCGCTCCACGACCTCAACCTCGCGGCGCGCTACGCCGACCGGATCTTCGTGCTCTCCCGGGGGCGCGCCTACGCAGACGGTACCCCGGCGGCCGTGCTCTCGGAGGAACTCCTCGTTCGGGTCTGGGGGGTCGTCGCCGACCTGCGGCGGGACCCGCGAACCGGCGCCCCGTACCTCCTGCCGAACCGGGTCGTGCCGGCCGCACCCGTAGAGAGCCTCCCAGCCGCCGCGGGACCGGTCCACGTGGTCGGGGGCGGTGGCGCCGGGGGTCCGTATCTGCGCGCGCTGGCGGACGAGGGCTATCGCGTGACCGCGGGGGCGCTCCACCTTCTCGACTCGGACACGGAGACCGCCGAGACGCTCGGAATCCCGGTGGCGGTCGAGGTGCCGTTCGCCCCGCTGGGCGGCGAGGTCCGGGGCCGCAACCGCGCGCTCCTCGCCGTCGCGCGAGCGATCGTCGTCGCGCCGTTCGCGGTCGGTCCGTCGAACCTCGCCAACTTGGAGGACGTCACGGCGTGGGCGGGGCGGACGCCGATCTTCCTCGTCCGCCGGCCGACGTCGCCGGCGTGGGACTTTACCGACGGAGCCGCGACCGCGCGACTCGGCGAGCTCTTCCGCGCCGGAGCGGTGGAGGTCGGCGACCCCGAGGAGCTCCTCGCGGAACTGCGTCGGACCCTCGGGGCCGTCGCCGTAGCACCCGCGCCCCTAACGGCCCCTCCGGCGAGCGAGCGGCATCACGTCCAAGGGCGGGGGCTCCGCTCCTCCGAACTCGGCGAGGAACCGGGGCAACTCCTCCTCGAGCAGGAAGACCGTGCTCGGGACCCCGATGCGGGAGGCGTCGCGCGCCTGGGCCGCGACCGCGAACCGCGCGACCGGCCGCTCCGTGACCCCCCGGACCGCGTGATACGCCTCGAGGCCCTGGGCGCCGAGGAGCCCGGTCGAGGGACGCCCGAGAGCGACGCGGAGGCGCTCGGGGAGCCGCTCGTCCGCGAGGTCCCCCTCCGCGAGAGTGCGGACGTGGATCGGGGCCGGGGAGAGGGGGACGATCCCCTCGAGCTCGGCGACCTCGACGAGCGAACCCTTCCCACCGCCGCGCTCGACCCGGCCCCGCGACGGGCCGGCCGCGCCGGGCCGCGCCGAGAGGAGCCCGTCGACGAGCTCCAGGGAGACCGCGTCCCCCTTCGCGAGGGGGGCGAGGGCGATCGCGCGGCAGCAGCGGACGACGTGGAGCCGGTCGAGGCGGTCCTGGACCTCGTCGCCCAGCCGACCGAGCGACTCGTGGACCCACGCGACCCCGCGGACGGTCGGGCGGTACCGCCCGTCCCGGAACTCGACCATGCCCCGACGCGCGAGCGAGCGGTACGAGTGCGACACGGCCTGCACGGTCAGGGCGAGGCGCTCCGCGATCGGGCGCAGCTGGGTCGGCTCGAGCGTCGTGCACTCGTAGAGGAAGAGGAGCTCGGTGACCGCGCCGCCCCGCCGCAACCCGGCGAGGCCGTCGGAGAAGCGAGCGGCGGTCTTCGCGCGCATCCCGTCCGCGAACGCAGCGAGGGATTAAAGTCCTCTTTCCCTCGGCGGCAAAGACGGTTTACGCGGCGCGGGCCCGCGACGCGCCGCGTGCCGGGGCGCGCTCCTCCGCCTCGCGGCGGACCGAGCGGATCCGGTCGCGGATCCGCGCCGCCTCTTCGAAGTCGAGGCGCTCGGCGGCGAGCCGCATCTCCTCCTCGAGGTTCGCGAGGAGGAGCGGAAGGCGCTCCTTCCATTTCTTCCCGAGGCCCGAGACCGAGAGCTCACCGGACGGCGCCGCCTCCTCGGGACCGAGGAGCGCGCGGACCTCCTTCACGACCGTCTCGGGAACGATCCCGTGCTCCGCGTTGTAGGCGACCTGGCTCGAACGCCGCCGCGCCATCTCGGCGACCGCCCGGGCCATCGAGCCGGTCGTGCGGTCCGCGTAGAGGATGACCCGGCCGTCGACGTTCCGGCTCGTCCGGCCCGCGGTTTGGATGATCGATGTCTCACTGCGGAGGTACCCTTCCTTGTCGGCGTCGAGGATCGCGACGAGGCTCACCTCGGGGAGGTCGAGCCCCTCACGGAGGAGGTTGATCCCGACGAGGATGTCGAAGCGGCCGAGGCGCAGGTCGCGGAGGATCTCGATCCGCTTGAGCGTCTCGACCTCGGAGTGGAGGTAGCGGACCCGGAACCCCTGGTTCGTGAGGTAGTTCGCGAGCTCCTCGCTGGTCGCCTTGGTCAACGTCGTCACGAGCGCCCGGTCGCCGCGGGCGATGCACGCCTTCAGCTCGATCATGAGGTCGGCGATGTGCCCGGCGAGCGGGCGGACCTCGATCGGGGGGTCGACGAGGCCGGTCGGGCGGATGATCTGCTCGACGATCCCCTTCGACGACTTCCGCTCGAACGGCCCCGGCGTCGCCGAGACGAAGACGAGGGTCGGCACGCGCTCGAGGAACTCGGGGAACCGCAGCGGGCGGTTGTCCCGGCACGACGGAAGGCGCCAGCCGAACTCGACGAGGTTGTCCTTGCGGCTGCGGTCCCCCTTGTACATCCCCTGGAGCTGCGGGATCGTCACGTGGGACTCGTCCAGGAAGACGAGCAGGTCCTTCGGAAAGAAGTCGAGGAGCGTGTACGGCGGCTCGCCCGGCTTGCGACCCGCGAAGTAGCGCGAGTAGTTCTCGACCCCGGAGCAGTAGCCGGTCTCCCGGATCATCTCGAGGTCGTAGTCGACGCGGCCGTTGAGACGCTGGGCCTCGACGATCTTCTCTTGCTGCCGGAGCTCCCGGACGCACGTCTCCTTCTCCCGCTCGATATCGGCGAGGATCGAGCGAAGCCGCTCGTCGACCGTGAGGAAGTGGGTCGCCGGGAAGATCGAGAGGCTGCGGAGCTCCCGGACCTCCTCCTGGGTCACGGGGTCGAGTTCCGCGATCGCGCCGATCGTGCTGCCGTCGAGGAGGATCCGGTGCACGGTCTCCCCGGCTCCCATCACGTCGATCGTCCCGCCGCGGACGCGGAAGCGGCCCCGCTTCAGCTCGACATCGTTGCGCCGATACTTCATCCGGACGAGGTGCTCGAGGAGCGTCTGGCGCCCGATCGACTCCCCGACCGCGAGCTCGACCACGGAGGCGCGGTAGTCCTCCGGCGAACCGAGACCGTAGATACAGCTCACCGAAGCGACGATCAGCACGTCGCGCCGGGTGAGGAGCGCCTGGGTCGCGCGGTGGCGCAGTCGGTCGATCTCCTCGTTGATCGACGCGTCCTTCTCGACGTAGAGGTCGATCTGCGGGACGTACGCCTCGGGTTGGTAGTAGTCGTAGTAACTGACGAAGTACTCGACCGCGTTGTGGGGGAAGAGCGCCCGGAACTCGCTCACGAGTTGGGCCGCGAGGGTCTTGTTCGGGCTCACGACGAGCGTCGGCCGCTGCAGGCGCGCGACCGTGTGGGCCATCGTGAACGTCTTGCCGCTGCCCGTGACTCCGAGCAGCGTGACGTACTTCTCGCCGCCTTCCACCCGGCCGACAATGTCGTCGATCGCCTTCGGTTGGTCTCCCTGCGGTACGAGATCGGTCTCGAGCTGGAACCGACCCGGCAGCTCCACCGGGGGCGAGGGGGCGCCGCGGGTCGGGGTCACGGCGTCCCCTCTCGCATCCCGCGGGCGGCCCCGTACCCCGAGGGATCGACCTCCACGGGAGAGAAGCCGAGCGCCCCGAGCGCGCGCTGAAGCTCGGAGGCGAGCGGCTCGGCGCTGAGGCGGGCGACCTCCTCCGGGTCGACCTCCACGCGGGCTCGGGTCCCCTCGGTCCGGACCCGCACGCGGCGAAAGCCGAGCGCCCCGATCCACGACTCCGCCGACTCGATGCGCGCGAGCAGCTCCGAAGAGATCGGGACCCCGTGCGCGACGCGGGAGGAGAGGCACGCGTCCGACGGCTGGTCCCAGTTCGGCAGGTTCCGCGCGCGGGCGGCGCTACGTACCTCGCGCTTCGACCATCCGGCCCAGGCGAGCGGGTGGTCGAACCCCGCCTCGTTCATCGCGCGGATCCCCGGACGCACCTCGGCGAGGTCGTCGAGCTGGACCCCGTCCAGGTACTGGGCGATCCCCCGGTGCTCCCCCTCTCGGCGCAACCGTTCGGTCTCGACCGTGCGACAGAAGTAGCACCGGTTCGGGGCGTTCGCCCGATACTCGGCCCGAGCGAGCGGGTCGACCTCGAGGACGAGATGGTCGATCCCGACGGAGCGAGCGACCCGACGGGCCCGCTCGACCTCCGCGCGCGCGACCGCGGGCCCGGCCAACGTGACCGCGAGGCTCGTGGGGCCGAGCGCCTCGTAGGCAAGGGCCGCGACGACCGAGGAGTCGACCCCTCCCGAGAGCGCGACGAGCGCCGGCCCGCGGCTCGCGATGTACTGGACGATCGCCTCCGTGGACCGAGGCGCAGAGGTCGGGAGGGGGGAGACCGGCATAGGAGGAGGAGTGGAGGCGAGCTACCGCCTAAACGATTTGGGGAGGATCGAGAAACACCCCTCTCTCGAGGCGGCCCGTCGGGCGAGAACGGCCAGGGTCTTCCCATCCAAAGCCAGATAGCTCGTGCCTCGCTCCCGACGGCGATGCAGGCGATCCACGACGGCCCGCGCTGGATGCTTCGGCTCGACGACGGCCAGGACCTCTTCGAAGCGCTGTCGGGGTTCGCCGAGCGGGAGCACGTGAGCGCGGCCGCGGTCCTCTTCGGGATCGGGATGTTCCGTCGCGCGACGTTCGGATACTGGGACGGTTCCCGCTACCGGCCCCAGGAGCTGACCGCCCCGCACGAGGTCGTCGCGCTCCACGGCTCGATCGCCCGGGAGGACGACGCTCCGTCGGTCCATCTCCACGGCGCCGTGGCAGGCGCGGACCATCGTCTCCTCGGCGGGCACTTGATCCGCGCCACGGTGGGGGTCCTCCAGGAGCTCGCGATCGAGACGTTTCCGGGGCGAACGTTCCGCCGACCGATGGTCGAGAGCTGGGGGCTACGGATGCTCGACCTCGAGGGGGGCTCCGCTCCCTGATCGGCCCGACACCCCTTTCCGCTCGGCCCACGTCCCTCGCGACCCCCCCATGGCGATCGAGACACCTCCTCCGTTGGAAGGGATCGACCCGCGACTCGCGGAGGCGGTTCGGAAGCGGGGGATCCAGGTCTACACCGAGATCCAGCGGCTCGCGCTCCCGGTCCTCGACACCGATTCGGACGCCCTCCTGATCTCCCCGACCGGGACCGGCAAGACCGAGGCAGCGCTCCTCCCCCTTCTCTCGCGCCGGCTCGCGGATCCCTCGCCCCCGATCTCCCTGCTCTACGTCACGCCGCTCCGGGCGCTCAACCGCGACCTCGAGCACCGACTGGTCTCGCTCGTTCGCGACATCGGCCTCACCGCCGCGGTCCGGCACGGGGACACCACCGCCTCGGCGCGACTCGCGCAGTCCCGCTCCCCGCCGGACCTCCTCCTGACGACCCCCGAGACGCTGCAGATCCTCCTCGTGGGCCAGCGCCTACGGGAGGGTCTTCGCAACGTCCGGACCGTGATCGTGGACGAGATCCACGAGCTCGTCGGCTCGGATCGGGGGGCGCAACTGAGCCTGACCCTCGAGCGCCTGGATGCGTGGACCGGACGAACGGTCCGTCGGATCGGACTCTCGGCGACGGTCGGGAACCCGGAGGACGTCGCTCGCTTTCTCTCTCCGCTACCGCGTACCGTCGCCGTGCGGACCGCCCGCGAGCCGCGCGAGCTCGTGCTCACCGCCCGCTGGCCTCCCGAGCCGCCCACGCCGCTCGAGGCCGACCTCGTGCGCGAGCTCAAGGCCGACGCGACGCTGCTGCGGGGGCTGCGCGCGCTCGAGGAGGAGATCCGGGCCCACCGGACGACCCTGATCTTCGTCAACACGCGACCGACCGCCGAGGGACTCGCGGCGCGGCTCCACCGACTCGCCCCCGACCTCGCGATCGCGGTCCACCACGGCTCGCTCTCGAGAGAGGTCCGCGAGGAGGCGGAGCGCGCGTTCCGGGACGGTGAACTGCGGGCGCTCGTCGCGACGTCCTCGCTCGAACTCGGGATCGACATCGGGGTCGTCGACCACGTCGTGCAGTTCGGCTCCCCCCACCAGGTCGGTCGGCTCCTCCAGCGCGTTGGGCGGTCGGGCCACCGAAGCGACCGGACGATCCACGGCGTCGTCCTCTCCCTCGACGACGACGACCTCGAGGAAGCCGCGGTCCTCGCGCGGCGGGCGGACGAAGGGAAGGTCGAGGCGGTCACGTGGCGCGACCGCAACCGCCTCGCGGCGGCCCAGCAGGTCGTGGCGAGCCTGCGGGCCGAGGGCACGGTCGACCGGGACCGACTGGTCGCGACCCTCGGCCACGCCGCTGCGGTCGCCGCGCTCACTCCCCGCGACTGGGACGAGCTCATCGGCTACCTCGTCGACCTCGGCCTCGCGAAGCAGGTCGCGGGGCGGCTGACGTCGGGCCGGGGCACGCTCCACCGGTTTTACTCGTCCCTCTCGCTGATCCCGGACGAGCGAACGTACCGGCTCCGCGACATCGCGACCCGGCGAACGATCGGCACGCTCGACGAGCGGTTCGTCCTTACCCAGATCCTGGCCCAGCCCGAGGAGATCTTCCTGCTCCACGGCCGGACCTGGAAGGTCGTCGAGTACCGGGACGGGGAGCTGCTCGTCGAGACCGTGAGCGAGATCGGCCAGGAGCCGCGGTGGGCCGGAGAGGACCTGCCGGTCCCGTTCGACGTCGCGCAGGAGATCGGCCGCCTCCGGCGCGAAGGGACGTTCGGCGACTACCCGCTCTCGGCGGAGGATCGGGCGCGGCTCGAACGCCGGCGCGACGCCGCGCTCGCCCTCGAAGCGCTGCCGACCGACCGACGCGTGACGGTCACTTCGGGAGGAAGGGTCGCGATCTACGGGGCCTGTTTCGGGACGCGCACGAACGAGACGCTCGCGCTCGCGACGGCGGGCCTCCTAACGGCCCGCCTCGGCGCTCGGGCGGAGGTCGTCGCGGTCGAGCCGACATGGTTCGTCCTCGAGCTTCCGGTGGCGGTCGACGTCCCGACCCTCATCGATGCGTTCTCGGTCGATCCCGGCTCGCTCCGGCCCCTCGCCGAGCGTCTCGTCCCGTCCGGGCTCGACTACCGGTGGGTCTTCCTCGCGGTGGCGCGGAAGCTCGGCGTGCTGCCGTCCTCCGCGGACCCGAGGGACCTTCGCACGCTCGAGCCGCTCCTGAACGCCGCGCGCACGACCCCGCTCGGGGAAGAGGTGCTGGAGAAGACGCTCCATGACCGGTTCGACGTTCCGCACGCCGAGACGGTCCTCGGGTCCGTCCGCAGCGGGGCGATCGAGGTCGTGGCCGCCCCGTCGGCGCCGCTCTCTGACGGGCCGCTGGAGCGCCTGAGGTGGAGGACGCTCCCCGACCTGCCTCCGCCGACGCTCCTGAAGGCGGTCCGCGAGCGCCTCGAGCACGAGTCGCTCGTCCTCGTTTGCGTCCGATGCGGGTTCGTGCGAACGACCACGCCGGCTCGCTACCGGTCGGAGGGAGGCAGCCGTTGCCTCCTCTGCCACGGAGCCCTGTCCGCGGTCCTCTCGCCGCGACGGACCGAGGAGATCGACCGGCTCTCCCGGTATGCGCGCGAGAAGTGGAAACCCCCGAAGCGCGCTTCGCCGCGAGGCAAGCGGCGAGAACGGCCCCCGACGCCCGATCTCGAGGCGCTCGTGCGCGCGGGGTACACCTCGGCCGAGCTCCTCGCCCATTACGGGGAGCGCGCCCTGCTCGCCCTCGCGGCGCGCGGGATCGGTCCCGACACCGCGCGACGGCTCCTGATGCGGCTCTACCGCGACGACGACGCGTTCTTCACGGAGATCTTGCGGGCCGAGCGGAGCTACGCGAAGACCCGCGCGTTCTGGGACTAACGGGCCGGGGACCCGCCGCTCGATGCCGCGCTGCTGGACCGGTCCTGTACGGCCCCGAAAGGGGCCGCGGCGACCCCCCGCGACGCCGGCTCCGCCTCACCGGGTAGGGAGGACCCCGGAGGACCTACGACCGATGCGGGCACCGCCATCGGGACCCAGCCAAGCCGCTCGAGCTCCGCGACGATGAAGTCGGCCGACTCGGCCGGAGAAAGTCGAACGGTGTCCACGGTGATCTCGGGGTGCTCGGGCACCTCGTACGGGTCATCGATCCCGGTCATCTCCTTGATCTCGCCGGCCCGCGCCCTCCGGTAGAGGCCCTTCACGTCGCGGGTCTCGCAGACGGCGAGCGGCGTGCTGACGTACACCTCCACGAACCGGCCGACCTCCTCGCGGGCGGCGGCCCGGGAGCTCCGATAGGGAGAGATCAACGCGACGACCGGGACCGCGCCGTTCCGGGCGAGCAGCTTCGCGCAGAACGCGACCCGGCGAGCGTGCGCTTCGCGCGACTTCCGGTCGAACCCGAGGTCGGCGCTGAGCCCGCGACGGATCTCGTCGCCGTCGAGCAGGTCGGCATACCAGCCGCGCGCGACGAGCCTCGGGAGGAGCTCCTTCGCGATCGTCGTCTTGCCCGCGCTCGGAAGGCCGGTCAGCCAGACACAGAATCCAGGGGGAGCCCGCTCCATGCTCGTGATCTCCGTTACGTGAGGGTGACGTCGGGTCGCCGGAGGATCTCCGCGACCTCGGGCCGCAGGATCTCGGGCGGCAGCGGGGCGCCGGTCGCGAGGCTGTTACGGATGCGGCTCTGACTCGTTTCCACCCGATCCGACACGGGATGCGCGCACGTTTTGCGGCTCGCCATCCAGCCGCAGCGCGCGCAGAAGAACGCCTCGTCGTACCGCGCGGGGAGCACGCCGATGTCGAAGGCGTCGAAGATCCGGTGGCACGCGTAAGGATCGTAGTATTTCCCGACTCCGGCCTGGTCGCGGCCGACGATGTAGACCGCGCAGCCGAAGTTCCGCCGAACGATGGCGAGGAAGAGCGCGGCCTTTGGACCGGCGTATCGCATCGTGATCGAGAGGGGGCTCATCATCACGCGGTCCAGGGGGTAGTAGTGGCGGACGAGGGCATCGTACGCCGCGAGGATCACCTCGGGTCGGTAGTCCCCCTTCTTGAGCCGTCCGACGACCGGGTGGATCAGGAGGCCGTCCACGTCCTCCCGCTCGAGGGTAAGGCGCTGGATGTACTCGTGGGCGGTGTGCGGCGGGTTCCGGCACTGGTAGGCGGCGACCCGCTTCCATCCCCGACGCGCGAACTCGGCTCGGGTCTCCGCCGGCGTCGGCTCTGGGCGGTCCCAGGGAGGGCGAAGGCGTCGCAGCAGTTCCACGCGGCCCGCCCACGCGGTCTCCCCGGCGGCGAAGATGTCCGCGACGTTGGGGTGCTTCGGGTCGTCCGTCCCGTAGGTCGAAAGCGCGAGCGAGCGCCGGTCGATCGGGAACTTCTCGTCCACGTGGAGCAGGGCGATCAGGCGGCTCTCCCCGTCCTTGAGGCCCACGACGTCCCCGGGTCCTACCGAGTCGGCTCCCGGCGCGTCCGTCGGTATCGGAAAGTGGATGGGGATGCTCCACGGTAAACCGTTGGGCAGCCGTCCGACGGTGGTGACCGAGCGTACCGTCTCGGAGTCCATGAACCCTTCCAAAGGACTGTAGGCGCCGATCGCGATCTTCTCCGCGTCGTAGAGCTGGTCGACCGGCGTGGTGACCGTGACGAGGTCTCGGAACTCGGCCTCCCGACGGTCGCGCTCGGGCTCCGAGAGCTCGCGGGCGACGAGGTGCCCACCGTACGGTTCGATCATGGCTGGGAGAGACGCGGGAGCCGCGTGCGCCTAAGAGCCCTCGGATGCGGACACCGCGCCGTTCAACTCGGACCCGGTGCGGCGGACCCCCGCCCCGTGGATCCCACACTCGACCTTGCCTTGGTGCCTCCAACGGCCGGCCCGCTCGTCTTCGCCGGCGGCGACCGGCGACGTACACGGGGCGCACCCGACGCTGGGGTACCCCTTCGACCAGAGCGGGTGCGGCGGTACCCGGTGCTCCTGGAGGTACGACTCCACGCGCTCGAGCGACCATCCCACGATCGGGTTGACCTTGTAGAGACCTCCGCCGTCCGTCAGTTCCTGCCACTCGACCACCGGGGTGGCCCCACGGCCCGCGTGCTGGCTCCGGCGGAGGCCGGTCATCCACGCCTTCTGGCCCCGGAGAGCCCGGTGGAGCGGGGCGACCTTGCGCATCGCGCAGCATCGGTCGGGATCGCGGGCGAAGAGCTCGAAACCGAAGGCTGCGTCCTGTTCGGGGACGCTCATCTCGGGTCGCAGGTCGACGATGTTCGCGTTCCAGTCGCGGCGCAGTTCGTCCCGGAACTGCAGGGTCTCAGCGAAGTGGTAGCCGGTCTCGAGGAAGAGGACCGGTACGTCCGGCCGGATCTTCCGGGCAATGTCGAGTACGACGAGGCTGTCCTTCCCGAAGCTCGAGCCGATGACGAGCCCGCTGCCGAATTCCCCGAAGGCCCAACGGACGACGTCCCCGGGGTCGCGGCCCTCGAACTCCCGGGACCAGGCAGCCGCCTGATCGAACTCGGTGCGGCCAGCCATGAGGTGGGGCCCAGCCGAGCGAGGGTATATGGCCACCGAGGTTCGCGCGAAACCCGCAGGCTCGACACAAAACCGGCGCGTCGACCACGAGAGCTCCCTCATCGGCGGGGTCGCCCCGGGGCGATCCTTCCGCTCGGCCCGGCGGAGGAGCTGGCCCCGGACGCGCTCCGGACGACCTCACGCGGGACCCGGAGCACGGCCGGCGATCGTTCGCGCCAGCGCCTCGACCTGGGTCCGGGGTGCGTCGGTCCGGAACCCCTCGGGGCGCGCATGCGTTCTCGCCGCGCGGAAGCCGTTCGCCCTTAATCCGTCGAGCAGAGCCGAGAGGGCGGGCGGATAGGGTAACCGAAGCTGGGCGGCGAGCCGGTTCGCCTCGTAGTAGAACGGCTGGTCGACTCCGGCCTCCGCCTGAAGCTTCGCGACGAAGTGGGCGGTCTCGGTGGGGCGGGCGGCGGCCGCGGGGACCCGCAAGGTGGAGACCACCCCAGGGTCGAAGACGGGACCCAACCAGAGCGGACCGTAGGGTCCCCCCTCCCCGACGCTCGGTCCGGTCCACGTGGACGGGTCGATCGTTCCCACGGGATCCGCCGCCGAAGCGCTCTCGGAGACCCGGACCTCGACGTAGGCACGAACGTGGTGGTCGCGGGTGTAGGCAAGGAGGGGCCGCACGGCCCGCCCCACGCCCCGTGCCTCTCGAGCGAGATAGGCGAGGAGGATCCGCAGGCCGCCTTCGGGGCCGAGGCGACCCCGGATCGGACTCGCTCCGTAGCGGCGCGCGCACGCCGCCGGCTGCGCCCCGGCCAACACCATCATGTCGGTCGCGGTGACGGCGAGCACGCCCCCCGGCCGCAGGGCGGAAAGGGCGGTTGGAACGAACGGGGCCGGAGTGCCGTACGGGTCGATGTCGACGTAATCGAACGCGAGACCCTCGGGCCGACACTTCCCGTCCGCACCCGCGGCGACCGCTCCCTCGAAACGGCGCGCGTTCTCGACGAGTACGCGCGCCGCCTCGGGATTCGCCTCGGTGAGGAGGAATCGGTCGAACGCGCCGCTCTCGTTCAGGAGTCGCAATCCACGCACCCCGGTCGCCGCGGTGACCTCCCAGCCCGAGCGGTAGCCCCGGTCGGTGCCGGCCCACGCCGCCGCGAACGCGACCGCGAGGTCGCGGTCACCGGCCATCGCCGGATTGTAGAAGATCGGAGCGCGCGCCCGGGGCCCCGGCCCCGGCGTGGACGCGGGGAGGAGGAGCTCGGTGCCCCCCTCGCGCGAGAGGGTCAGTGCGAGACGCCCGTGATCAGATGGACGATCTTGAACGCGAGCAGGTTCTTGTTGACCGGCGTCACCTCGAGGAGTCGTAGCTCGTCCCTCCGACGGATGTCTTGGAGGAGGGGGTTCCGGGATTTCTTATGGAGGGTCATGATGATCGACTTCTTCGCGTCGAGCGTTTCGACGACCGCCTTCGTGAACGTCTCGCTCTCGACCTCCATCTTGCCGACCTCGTCGATGACGATGACGTCGGCCTCCTCGCGCGCCTCGGCGAGCGCGCGGGTCCCGATCCCCTCGAGGGCGGCGAGGTTGACGCCGAGGCGCCCGGAACGGATGCGCGACTTCAGGGACTCGTGCGCGAAGACCTCGTGCTCCTTCGTGAGCCAGTTCGTGATCTGGAAGCCGGTCCGCCGCTGTCGCTCGACGATCGGTTCGGTGACCATCCCCCCGACCTTCACGCCCTCCTCCTCGAGGAGTTCAATGATCCGTAGCAGGGTCTGGGTCTTTCCCGAGCCGGGCAGGCCAGTGATGCCGATCTTAACCGTAGGAGCCAGACGTCGCGGCAATAGCGATAACACCGTTAGTAACCCTAACTAGGGCGGTAGGCAATAAGAGCGTATCGTGACCCTGCGACGTCTTCACTCATCGGGGGCTCGACCGGACGGCCCCACCGCGCGCGAGAGCGTGGACGACGGGGTCTACCCCGTTCGCGAGGACTCGCTGCTCCTGCTGCCGTTCGCCCGCGTGGTCCCGGGGACCACGCTGCTCGAGGTCGGGGCCGGAAAAGGCGCCGCGTCCCTCGAGGCCGCCCGTCACGGCGCTCGGACGGTCGCCACGGACCTCAACCGTCGCGCCCTCGAGGGTCTGCGGGCGTGCGCCGGAACGGAGCGGCTCCGGCTCGAAGTGGTTCGGACCGACCTCGCTCGCGGTCTCGGTCGGTTCGACCGCATCCTCGCGAACCCGCCGTACCTGCCGACCCGCCCCGAAGAGCGAGACCCGGACCCGGGACACAACCTCGCGCTCGATGGCGGGACGGACGGGTGCGCGGTCACTGCGCGGCTGGCCGAGTCGCTCGCCGACCACCTCAACGCCGAGGGGGATGCGCTCGTCGTCGTCTCCTCGCTCCAGTCCGCCGTCGGCCTCGCCGCGATCGATGCCACTTGGAAGCGGTCCGGCGGCCGGCGGGACGTGGTCGCAGAGCGGTGGCTGGAAGGAGAGCAGCTTCGGGTGTGGCGATTCCAACGAGGACGCGGCCCGGACGACGCCTAGCGAGACCGCTCCGCCTGCGCGAGCACCGCGTCCAGGAAGCGGTGGCCGTCCCCGAACCCCTCGGGGCCTCCGTGGCGGGACCAGTCCGGTGCCTGGGCGCGGAAGAAGGAACGCTCTGGGTGCGGCATCAGTCCGAAAACGTTCCCCTCGGGGTTCGAGAGCCCCGCGACGTCTCCGACGGAGCCGTTCGGGTTCCACGGGTAGACCGCGGGTCCCCCGTCGGGGGCAACATACCGGAAGAGGACCTGGCCCGCGGCGTCGAGCTCGCGCAGCCGTTCCTCCGGGTCGCCGCCAAGTACGAGCTGCCCTTCGGCGTGGGCGACCGGCAGGAGGAATCGGGTCCCCTTCGGCGTCCCCCGGAGCGCGGGAAACGATCCCCCCTCCCACCGGACGAACGTCGGGCGACACTCAAAGTGACCCGAAGCGTTGGTCAGGAGAGCGGCGTCCGGAGGTCCGAGTCGCCCGCCCGCTCGTCCGGGCAGGAGGCCGAGTTCGACCGCGATCTGAAAGCCGTTGCAGACCCCGGCGACCACGTGACCGGAGCGGATGAACTCCTCGAGCTCCGGGCCAAGCGAAGTACGGAGCCGAGCCGCGAAGATCGCGCCGGCCCGGACGTAATCCCCTCCGGAGTACCCCCCGGGGAGGAACAGCGCATCGTAGTCGGCGAGGCGCCGACGCGCCTCGGAGGGAACCTCGCGACGCTCGAATTGCTTGAGCGTGACGATCTCGGCGTGCGCCCCGAGCTTCGAGAGCGCGACCTGGAGCTCCGCGTCGCAGTTCGTCCCTTCGATCGAGGCGATCGCGATGCGCAGGTTGCGCCGGACCACGACGGTCGATCGACCGAGGGTGCTTAACCGTTCCCGGCCGCACGCGTCAGGCCACCGGCCCCGGCCCGAGCGGGGGGTCGAGCCGGTAGACGCGGATCTTCGTGCCGGCCCGAACGACCCGGCGGCCGGGCGGCAACATCGCGTACGCGGTCGCTCCGGAGAGGCTCGTGATCACGGACGACCCCCGGAACGTCGTGTAGGCCCGACCTCCCCGAAACTGGAGAGGAACGACCGTCGAGAGACCCGGCGACGGGGCGACGGCGTCACTGCCGAGGATCGCGGTCCCCTCGGTCCAGCCGGGGCCTACGCGGTGGCCCAGTTTCCGAAGGACCGGAAGCACGAGCCAGTACATGTTCACGAGGCAGGAGGTCGGGTGGCCCGGCATCCCGATCACGAGCTTCTCCCCGGCGGCCGCCGCGAGGGTCGGTTTACCGGCTCGCACCGCGATCCCATGGAACAGCAGTCGCCCGATCCGGGGGAGAATCCGGGGGAGGTGGTCCCGCTCCCCGACCGAACTCCCCCCGGTCGCGAGGACGAGGTCGGAGAGGTTGAGCGCGCGACGGATCACGGACTCGATCCGGGCGGCGTCGTCGGGGATCGGGGGGAGCGCCCGCGGGACGCCTCCCGCCGCGAGTACGACCGACGCGAGCGCCGCGTTGTTGCTCTCGTAGATTCGGCCGGGAACCTCGCGGGCGCCCGGGGAGAGGAGTTCGTTCCCGTTCGGCACGATCGTCACGCGCGGGCGGGCGTAGACCCGGACATGGGAGAGCCCGCACGCGGCGAGCGTGCCGAGCGCGGTCGCGGTGAGCTCCTCGCCTTGACGGACGAGCACGCGGCCTCGGAGAAAATCGTGCCCGGGCGGCGAGAATCGGTCCCCGGGCGAGGCCGGACGGACGATCCGCACGCGGGCGCCCTCCCGCGCGACGTCCTCGAAGATGACGACCGAGTCGGTCCCTCGTGGCAGGGCTCCTCCCGTCGCGATCGCGACGGCCTCGCCGGGACCCACGGTCGCGGGGAACGCCTGCTCCGCGAAGACCTCTCCCACGACCCGAAGGTCGACCGGCCGACGGGCGCTCGCCGATCGGGTGTCCCGTGAGCGCACTGCGTAGCCATCCCACGTCGCGCGGGCGAACCCCGGCACCGGGCGCGGCGCCCGATAGGTGCCAGCCGCGACGCGACCGAACGCCTCTTCGACCGGTAGTCGGTCGGTCCGAGCGATCGGATGCGCGGCGACGAGCAGCCGACGTCGTGCGACCTCGACCGGAGTCAGCCGGCCGAAGGCGTGCATCTCCATGGGTCTCGTCGGCCCTACCGGGCCCCCTCCAACCATCGCGCGGCCGCACGGGTACCGGCACCCAGGCAACCGCGCAGCTCCTCCCCCTCAAACCACGCCGCGTAGAACCCTCCCCGGAACGCGTCGCCGGCGCCGACGACCGTCCGGATCCGCTTCGGCCGCGCCGCCGGGACGTGGACGGTGCCGCCTCGCGAATACCCGCTCGCGCCTCGAGCCCCTTCCGTCCGAACGACGAGCGGCACGCGGTCGAGGAGATCTTCCGGTCGGTGCCCGCCCGTCTCGGCGAGGATCCGGTCGACCTCCGAGCGGTTCCCGAACAGGATCTCGACGCCGGCGAGCAGGCGGAGGAGCCGGGCTCGGTCCCAGCGGTAGTGGACCTCCTGAGCGGGGTCGGCGGCACTCTTGAGCCCCCGGGCCCGGCCCTGGGCGAGCAATCGCAGCTGGGAGTCCGGGTCGCCCGTCGTGAGATGAAGCCAAGAGTACTCGCCGAGCCAGGGTCGCGGGGGCGGCGCGCGCGGTGTGACGCCCATCGGGCCCTGGTCCATGAGGGTGCGCTGGCCGCCTCGGCGGTCTTCGAGGATGATCGCGGTCGGGGTCGGAGTTCCCGGCACCCGCTCCACGCCGCGAAGGTCGATGTGCGCCCGCTCCAGGCGGCTCCAGAACTCCATCGGAAAATCCTCGCCCACGCGCGAGACGAGCCCGGTCGCGACCCCGAAGCGCGTCGCGGTCAACGCGAGATTGGTCGCGGTCCCGCCCAGCTCGACGCGGTGGGATTCGACCGGCACCGTCCGGTCCGACGGGGGGAACTCCCGGACCCGGAGGAACCGGTCCACGTTCACGTGGCCCGAGACGAGGAGGTCGCGCGGACGGTCCTCGACCCGATCCGTCGTGGGCACAAGGGCCCCAGAAGGAGGGCCCCCTTAGCGCTTCGGGACGCCCGCGGGGCGGGCTTAAGCGGTCCGGGACCTCCGTCACCGTCCGGCATGCTCGTCGAGGGTGCGATCCTGGATATCGACGGTGTCCGCCCGGCGTACGTTCGACTCCGGGAAGGGCGCGTCGTCGAGGTCGGCCAACTCGGGACCGATTCGAGCCGGGGGCGCGAGCGCCGGGTCCGGGGGATCGTGATCCCCGCACCGGTGAACAGCCATACCCATCTCGGAGATTCGATCTCGGTCCGGGAGCCCCCTCCCGGGCCGGTCTCGCGACTCGTACGGCCACCGCACGGCTACAAATTCCGCCTTCTCGCCGACGCGTCGCGCGCGACGAAGCTCGCGGGGTTCCGAGGCGCATTCGCCCGGATGCGACGGGACGGGATCGCCGCGGTCGTGGACTTCCGCGAGGAGGGCGCATCCGGCGCTCGCCTGCTCCGTGAGGCCGCACGGGGCGCCGGGATCCGAACGGTGATCCTCGGTCGGCCGCTCGTCCGGCCGATCGACCCCGGGGAGCTCGCGGGCCTGCTCGAGGTCGCCGACGGGGTCGGGCTGTCGGGCGCGCTCGAGGAGAGCGCCGAGACCCGGCGGGCGGTGGCCCGCGCGTGCCGCGCCCGCGGAAAGCGCTACGGCCTTCACGCGAGCGAGGCGCGACGCGAGCCGCCCGAGTCGTACCTCGACCCCCGCCCGGACCTCGTGATCCACCTCGCCAAGGCGACGGACGATGACCTCACGGCCGTCCGGGACGAGCGGGTCGCGGTCGCCGTCTGCCCCCGCTCGAACGCGCTCTTCGGCCGACAGCCTCCTCTCGCCGCGATGGAGCGGCTCGGGCTCACGGTCCTGCTCGGCACGGACAACGCCATGTTCCACGCTCCCTCGATCTGGCGAGAGCTCGAGTTCGCGTACGTCGCGACGCGGCTGCGCGGACGCCCCGTCTCCGCCACTTTCCTCGCCCGCGCGGCGGTGGTCGAGCCGTGGCGCTGGCTCGGCGAGCCCCGCGCGGCACGCGTCGCGCCGGGGATGCCGGTCGCGCCGCTGGTCCTTCGCCTGCCTCCGGAGGACCCCGCGTATCAGGTCGTGACCCGAACGACCGAACATCTTATCGTCCCGTTCGAGCCCGGGAGGGCCGGCCCTAGGGTCCGCCCATGAAGCACGACGAGCTCTACGCCCTCCTGCGGCGCCGCGGGGTCCTCTGGCCGACGGCGGAGATCTACGGGGGCGCCCAGGGGCTGTACGATTACGGCCCGCTCGGCGCCGCGCTCAAGCGTCGGGTCGAGGAGGCGTGGGTCGCGTGGTTCCTCGGGCTCTCTCCCGATTACCATCTCATCGACCCGGCCGAGATACTCCCCGAGGCGGTGGTCCGCGCGTCGGGCCACCTCGAGAGCTTCACGGACCCCGAGATCACCTGCGAGCAGTGCCACAGCTCCTTCCGCGCGGAGACGGTCCTCGAGAAGGTCCGCCCCGAGGGAGTCGATGGCCTCACGCCGGAGGAGATCGCCGAGGTCGTGCGCGCCCACCAGGTGCGCTGCCCGCGCTGTGGCTCGGTCGCGCTCAGCGTCCCGCGTGCTTTCCACCTGATGTTCGGCGTCGACTTCGGGGCCACGGGCAAGGAGCGCGCGTACCTCCGCCCCGAGACCGCGCAGAGCAGCTACCTCGCGTTCGCGCGGATGTGGGACGTCGGCCGGAAGGCCCTCCCGCTGGGGATCGCGGTCGTCGGGAAGGCGTACCGGAACGAGATCGCTCCGCGGCAGGTCCTGTTCCGGATGCGCTCGTTCACGCAGGCCGAGCTGCAGATCTTCTTCGACCCCGCCGACTTCCCGCTCCCGTTCGAGCAGACTCGGGAGGAGAGACTCCCGGTCCTCCGGGTCCCGCGTCGGGAGTCGGGCGAGGAGACACCCGTCTGGGAGACCGCGGCCGACCTGGTCGCGACCGGGGGGTTGCCCGAGTTCTACGTCCACCACCTTGTCGAAACGTTCCGGTTCTACCGGGACGTGCTTCGCTACCCCGCGGACCGGATCCGCCTGTTCGAGAAGTCGGATGCGGAGCGGGTCTTCTACAACAAGATCCAGTTCGACTTCGAGGTCCGGCTCGAGAGCCTCGGGGGGTTCAAGGAGCTCGGCGCCGTGCACTACCGCGGCGACTACGACCTGACCCGCCATGGTGAGGGGTCGGGTAAATCGCTCGCCGTCACGCCGCAGGGTCGGGCGAAGGTCCTCCCCCACGTCCTCGAGCTCACGTTCGGCGTCGACCGGAACGTCTGGGCGCTCGCGGACCTCCTGCTTGGTAAGGACGGCGAGCGGGTCCTCTGGCGGCTTCCGCCGTACCTCGCTCCCGGGCCCGTCGGGGTCTTTCCGCTCGTTCCGAAGGAGCACGCCGCCTACGCGCTCCGGGTCGCGGACGCTCTCGCCGCCGCCGGCCTGCGGCCGAGATACGACGACGCCGGAACGATCGGGAAGCGGTATGCGCGGATGGATGAGGCGGGGACGCCGTACTGCGTGACCGTCGACGGCGCGAGCCTCGCGGAGGGGCCGGACCGCGACACCGTCACGCTCCGCGAGCGGGACTCGAAGGGCCAGGAGCGGGTTCCGGTCGCCGACCTGGTCGCTCGCTTGCGACCGGCCCTCGAACCGCCCCGCCCTCCGCGGGCCTAGGTATCCGCGGGTTCGGCTGCGGAGAATAACGGATATACCCGGCCCGACCTAAGCGGCCTTCGATGGCGTCCGGTGGCGGTCCTCCCCCCAACACGGGCGGCTCGACGAGCCCGCTGCAGCACCGGCAGTCCCGCTGGCTTGGCCAGGGGTACGCTGACATCACCAAGCTGCGCGAGCTCGCGGCGAAGCACGACCGGGCCGCGGGCCGGATGAACCAGCGCGCCTCCCGCATCAACACGAAGATCGAGAAGCTCCGCCACCAGGCCACGGTCCTGCGCGAGAAGGGCCAGAGGGTCCTCGCGGAGATCCCCGAGATCGAGCAGCAGATGAAGCAGTTCGAGCGGGACATCGAGGCCGGCACCAGCCAGGCCGGCGGCGCGCCGGTCGGCTCGGACGTCACGAGCCTCCACTACCGCGTCCGCAAGCTCCAGCAGAAGGTCGTCGACCGACAGCAGAGGGCCCGCACCCTCGAGCACCGGGCGGCGATGAAGACCCAGAAGACCGCCGAACTGAAGGTGAAGGTCGACCGGTACCTGGAGTCCGCCCGGCTCGAGGAGCAGGAGGCGACGGTGTTCCGCCAGCGTGCCGACCGCCTGCAGATGGTCACCGAGACGGACGTCGCCGCGAACCTGAGCGCCCACGCCGCGACGCGGGCGTCGGACGACGGTCCCCGAACGCCATGAAACTCATCGTCACGGTCGGGATGCCCGGCTCGGGCAAGGACGAGCTGATCCAGGTCGCGCGCTCCATGGACCTCGCGACCCTCAAGATGGGCGACCTCGTCCGGGACGAGACGCGGCGACGGGGGCTTCCCCTGACGAACGCGAACGTCGGGCGGATCGCGAGCGAGGAGCGCGACAAGCACGGACCGGGGGTCTGGGCGCAGCGCGCGCTCCCGAAGCTCACCGAGACGCGGATGCTGGTCGACGGGTGCCGTTCCGATGGCGAGGTCTCGGTCTTCCGCCACAATTTCGGCGACCTCTTCGTCCTCGGGATCTTCGCGTCGCCCGAGACCCGGCACGATCGACTGACGGCGCGCCACCGGAGCGACGACGTCGACCTGCAGGATTTCTACGACCGGGACCGCCGCGAGCTCAAGTGGGGGATCGGGAACGCCTTCGCGCTCGCCGACGGAATGCTCGTCAACGAGGGAACGCTCGACGAGTTCCGGCAACACGCCCGCGCGATGCTCGAGTGGATCCTGAAGCGCGACGAAGACTGAGCGGCCCCCTCACTCGTCGTCGATCGTCGACGGTACGGAACCGTCGAGCAAGCCCCGGACGAGCTCGAACCGCTCTCGGTCGACGACGACCGCGACCCGCGAGCGTCCCTGACCGATCCGCTGGACGCCGCGGACAAGGTGCTCGTCGCGCGCGCGGGCGAGGTGCCGCGAGCCTCGACCCCCCGCGACCTCCCGGTCCCACTCGAGGGCGAACTCGTCGGGGGTCGATGGGGTCGGGGGTTTCCGCGAGACCGAGCGCTCCTTCACGGTCCGGCGCACGAGCTCGACGTAACCGATATGCTCGGTGAAGAGGCTCGCGGCACGGTCGTCGCTCGGGTCGAGCGCGGCCACCGTCGTCCCGGCGGCGTCGGCCCACCGCAAGAGTTCCACGAACGACGGGTTCGGCACGCGAACCTCGCCGAACCGGGAGAGCCCGCGGACCTCGCTCGATTCGGTCGAGGTCAGGGGAACGAGCGGTTCGGCGTCGGACCGGACGAAGTACTCGCGCAGCGACTTGAGCTCGTCTTCCGAGAGCCCGAGTCCGACCGCCTCGGGGGCGTAGGCGGCGAGGTCCTCGACGAGCCGCCCCGCTTCCTCCCGGAGACCGCGCACGGGGGCGAGGAGGAGGACCTCGCTCGCGGACCGTACGCGCGCCGAGATCACGGCCCTTCTCGCTCCGAGATCTCCTCGATGAGGTCGTCCCCGTCACGATGGCGCCGCAGCTCGGTGACGGTGAGAATCGGCAAGCCGGAGATCGACCGTCGGTGCACGGTCTCCCGGACGATGAACACCGCGTGCCCCTCGGAGACCCGCGCGAGTCCGTGGAGGATCTCGGCGCGGTGGAGCGCCGCGCGCAGGCTCCCGACCGACGCGAGGAGGATCTCGGGGGTCCGTGTGAACGCGTCGAACGGCGCGCGGACGGTAACGACGACCTCGAGTCCCATCCCGTCGAGCTGGTCGAGGACGCCGTCGCGCAGCGCGTCCCCGGTGCGCGCGCGGGGTTTGGGGCCGGAGCCGGCGTCCGCGACCTTCCCACCCGCCGGGGGCTCCTCTGTCGGTCGAACGGGCCGCCGGTCGAACAGTTCGATCGGACGGACGATCGGCTCCCCCAGGAACGCCTCGATCCGGTCGATGACGCTGAGCTCGGCGCCGGCCCCTTCCTCGTAAAGCTGGATCGCTCGTCGCGAGACGCCGGCGATCCCCGCGAGCGTGCCGAGCGAAAGTCCCCGGTCCTGCCGGAGCAGGCGGAGGCGGGCGCCGTCGATTCGGGCGAACGTCCCTCCGGGGCTCGCGTAGAGAAAGGGAGGGAGCGCCTTGTCGAGGTACTCCTGGAGGGTCTCCTCGCTGACGATCGGCACCCCGTAGCGGGTGTAGACGACACCGGGGTCGAGCTCGGAGGCGCCCGAGGTCTGTCCGATCACGAGCGCGAGGGCCGGAAAGAGCCGCCCGAGTTCCAGGAGCCGGGCCGCCTCCTCGGCGTCCAGCGCGTCGATGTTCTTCAGCACCTTGACGAGCAGGAGCGTCGAGTCGCGGCGCGCGGCGAGGTCGAAGCTGGACGGGCGGACCCCGTGGGTGTCCGCCACGTAGAAGCCGGCCCGTTCGAGCATCTCGGTGACGTGCTCGATCCACCGCTCGCGGGTACGCTGCATCCGTGCCTCCTCCTCGACCCCCATTCAGTTATCGCTTCTATATGAACGAGGTAGGAGTCTTCTCTCGGCAAAACCTGTCTTCCGGGAGGATGCCGGACGCGAAGCCTCTTGGCGTTCGCCGCGCTCCCCGGCGTTCGTGGAGTCTCCCCTGCGTCCGATCCTGCACGCCCCGGCGCTACGCCTGGACGGGCCGGAGCCCGAACGGCGACGCTCGATCGTCGTCGCCGACCTCCACCTGGGACTTGGCGGTAGCCTCGACCGGCCCGGTGGGCCGCCGGAAGCGGCGGCCGAGCTACTTGCCGAGCGCCTCGTCCGACTCGCGAGGGACGAGCGAGCCGAATCGGTCGTCATCGCCGGCGACGTGAAGCACCCCATCGTGGGAACGCCACCGGGGTTGCGACCGGTGATCTTCGAGTTCTTCGGGCGGCTGCTCGCGGAGTCGCTCGCGGTCGAGGTCGTCCTGGGGAACCACGACGTCGGCCTCGTCCGCCACCTCCCGCGGGAAGTGGTGGTGCACGGGGCCGGCGGGACCGTCTATGACGGGGTCGGCGTCTTCCATGGCCACGCCTGGCCGTCGGACGGGGTGTTGCGGGCGAGCCGCTTGGTCGCCGGGCACCTCCACCCCGGCTTTCGGCTGGCGCCGACGCGGGACGACCCCGTCGGCAAGCGGCCGTGTTGGGTGCGCCTCGAGCTCGTGCCGACGCCGAGGGTCGGCCGGCGGCGACGGCACATCGAACCGCGTGCTCGGGAGCTCGTCGTCCTGCCGCCGTTCAACCCGCTCGCGGGGATCGAGTCGCTCAACCGGCAACGACCGGCGCGGAGTCGCTCGTTCCTGTTCGGACGGTTCCTGTCCCGAGGGGTCGCGCGCGCCTACCTGTTGGACGGGACCGACCTAGGTCCGATCCCTACGGAGGCACAACTCGGCCCCCGGTGAGGAGGAGGGGGGCGAGCGCCTCCGGCTCGGTGACGGGGGGCGCGCACGAAGAGCCGAAGCAGACGAGCGCCCGCGCGTCGGGGCTGCTCCCGGCGTGGCGGAGCTCGTCGGGGAGCGCGAACGGCGGCGGAGGGGTCCCTCGGAACACCCAGACGTTCGGGTGCCAGGCGCGTCGCGCGGCGTCGAGGAGCGCCTCCGCGCGCGCGCCGCTTCCCTCGACAACCACCGTCGCGGCGCCGGTGAGGGTCAGCCCGGCGGCGAGCGCTGAACCGCCGGCGAAAAGACCGGCGCCCCCGATCCGCGCGGAGATCGGGCCGAGGAGCGCGACGGCCTTCTCCTGCCACCGATCCTCTTTCAGTAGCGAAGCGAGGCGGAGGAAGGCGAGCGCCGCGCCCGCGTTCGCCGAGAGGTGCGGACTGTCCTCGAGCGGATAGCTGGGGTCCCCGACCCCGCCGACCGAAGGGCCGTCGTACAGCCGGGGGGCGACGTCCCGCAGGAGTCCGTCCTCTCCCCGAAACTCCCGGTCGACGAGCTCGAGGAGGGCGACCGCGGGCGCGGCATACTTTGGGTCTGCGGTAGCGCCGGCGAGCTCGACGAGGCCAGCCGCGAACGCGACCTGGTCCTCGAGCAGGCCGAACCCGTGGGGACCGGCGGGGTCGAGCCGGTGCGCGACTCCCTCGCCGGGCCGGTACGCGAGGCGTAGGAAGCGGTCGGCGGCCCGCCGTGCCGACGCGATCACTTCCGACGATCGATCGAGCGCGCTCGCCCGCGCGCAGCCGCCGATGAACCGCCCGTTGATATCCGCGTACAGCGCACGGTCGACCGCCGGGGTGGGCCGCCGCGCCCGCGCCGCGCGCAACGCGTTTCGGACGCGTCCGAGCGTCGTCTCGGGGCCTCCCTCGAGCGTCAGGCCCGTCCCGGCTTCCGTCGGCGGTAGCATCCGGAACAGGACGTTGCGCTCGGGGTCGTGGTGCATCCGCCCATCGGTGCCGACGCCGAAGAGGCGGCTCGCGAATCGGAGGTCGTCGCCCGCGAGGACGGCCTTGAGCTCCCCCCGGGTCCAGGTGAAGTAGTCGCCGTCGTCGCCCGGGGCGTTGTCGGCGTCCTGGCTCGCGCCGAATCCCCCTGCGGGATCCTCGAGGACCTCGTGGACCCAACCGACGATCCCGCGTACGGTCTCCTCGAGGCGCGGCTCGCCGAAGCGCTGGACCCCCTCCACGTAGGCGGAGAGGAGGGCGGCGTTGTCGACGCCCATTTTCTCGAAGTGCGGGATGTGCCAAGCTTCGTCGACCGAGTAGCGATGGAAGCCGCCGCCGAGCTGGTCGTAGACACCTCCGTCCGCCATCCGCACGAGGGTGTCACGGGCCCGCTCGGCGCGCTCAAGGGTCCGGTGCGCGAACGCGTCCCAGAGCAGGAACGATACCGCCGTCGGGTGAGGGAACTTCGGCGCCACGCCGAACCCACCATGGACGGGGTCGTAGGACGACCGGATCTCGGCGCCGACCCCGTCGACGAACTCCGAGAGCGCCGGGGCCGACGGCGCGCGAAGCGCCCGCATCCGCGCGAGGGAATCCCGGACGCCGGTCGCGTTCTCTCGGATCCGTTCGGGCTCTTCGGCCCAGAGGCGGGCGACCTCCTTCAGCACGCGGCGGAAACCGGGTCGACCGTGCCCGTCGGTCGGCGGGAAGTACGTTCCACCGAGGAAGACCTCGCCATCGGGGGTGAGGAAGCCGGTGAGCGGCCAGCCGCCCTCGCCCGTGATCGCCCCGACCTGGCGCTGGTAGCGCCGGTCCACCTCGGGGTTCTGGTCGCGGTCGACCTTGACGGCGACGAAGTGCTGGAGGAGGAGCCGGGCGACCTCGGCGTCGGCGTACGTGCCCTCGTCCATGACGTGGCACCAATGGCACCAGGACGCACCGATGTCGAGGAGGATCGGTCGGCCGGTCCGTTTCGCGATCTCGAACGGCTCGGGCCCCCACGGGTGCCAGTCGATGGGCTGCTCTGCCGCGCTCCGAAGGTAGGTGGAGGAAGAGTCGGCGAGTCGCCAGCCGCCCGGTCGGGGAGCGGGGTTCGACTCGGGGGGCATGTCCCGAAGGGCCGGGGGCGACTCTTACCGTTGTCGTCGCCGAGGCCGGCGCGTGCCCGCCCGCCACGTACGAGGCGTAATCCGCTGACGGCCGCGTTACCGCGCTCGGTTTCGTTATAAGGGGGACCCGAGTGCCCGCGCCGAGGCAGCGCCATGGAGATGCAACCCGGCCAGATGGCCTACGACCGGGCAATCACGGTCTTCTCGCCCGACGGCCGGCTCTTCCAGGTCGAGTACGCGCGCGAGGCGGTCCGCCGCGGTGCGACGACCGCGGGGGTCGTCTACGACGACGGGGTCGTCCTGATCGCCGACCGGCGGATCCCGAACCCGAAGCTCGCGGAGGCGTCGAGCCTCGAGAAGATCCATCAGATCGACGAGAACATCGCCTGCGTCTCCGCGGGATTGGTCGCCGACGCGCGGGTGCTGGTCGACTACGCCCGGCTCTCGGCTCAGATCAACCGCGTCACGTACGCGGAGCCGATGACGGTCGAGCTCCTCGTCCGCCGGATCTGCGACTACAAGCAGCAGTACACCCAGTTCGGCGGCGTCCGTCCGTTCGGGACCGCGCTCCTGGTCGGCGGGTACGACGACAGCGGTGTCCATCTTTTCGAGACCGAGCCGTCGGGCTCGCTCACGAGTTTCCGGGCCGCGAGCACGGGCGGTAACAAGGGCCCCGTCATGGAGCTCTTCGAACAGAAGTACCGCGCCGGAATGGACCGCGACGCGGCGATCCTGCTCGCGCTCGAGGGCTTGCGCGCGGGCCTCGACGAGGGAGGCAGCCTCGCCCAGGTCGAGGTCTGTACCGTCCAGGTAGGAGAAGGGATGACCCGCCTCGCCGCGGACGACATCCAGAAGTACGTTCCGCGCCTCCCGGCGTCGGGCGGAAGCGGCAAGGGCGCGAAGGCGTAGGCCGGGGCCGCGAGGGACCTCGCTCCGATGGTGAAGGTCGAGGACGCCGTCATCGCCCGGTGGGAGATCGGCGGATCCCGGTTCGAGGTGCTGGTCGACCCCGCCGCGGTCCAGGATCTGAAGGACGGCAAAGACGTCGACCTCACCGACAAGCTCGCGCTCGACCAGGTCTTCAAGGACGCGAAGCGCGGGGACAAGATCTCCGAGGAGCACCTCGAGAAGACGTTCCACACCCGGAATCTCGCCGCGATCGCGAAAGAGATCGTCCTGAAGGGAGAGGTCCAGGTCACGACCGAGCAACGCCACCAGCTCCAGGCGGCGAAGCTCCGCCAGATCGTCGCGACGATCGCGCGGAACGCGATGAACCCGCAGACCGGCGCTCCCCACCCTCCGTCTCGCATCGAGGCGGCGATGACGGAGGCGAAGGTGCACGTCGACCCGTTCCGGCCGGTCGACGCCCAGGTGCAGGAGGTCCTCGCGAAGCTCCGTCCGATACTCCCGATCCGGCTCGACGTCGTGAAGGTCCGGGTCCGCCTTCCCGCGCAGCACTACCCACGCGTCATCGGGGACCTGAAAGGGTTCGGGCGTCTCATGGACGAGCAGTGGCTCGGCGACGGGTCGTGGAGTGGTGTCCTCGAGATCCCCGCCGGGATGCAGACGGAGCTCTACCAGAAGCTCAGTGCGCGCACGAAAGGCGCCGCCGAGACCGCCCTCGTTAAATAGACCCCGCCCGTCGCGCGCCTCGGTGCAGCACGAAAAATGGGTGGTAGTCATCGTCCCGGCCCCCGGCGTCGGGGCCGTGAGGACTCGTCCTCGCATCCCTCCGGGGAGCGGGTACTAGTTCTCCCCGGAGAGGAGATCCCGAGCCGCGGCTTGAAGCCCGGCCCCGGCACGTACCGCGTCGGCGGCAAGGTCTATGCGAGCATCCTGGGATTGCTCTCCCCCCGTCCGCCGTTCGTCCAGGTCGTGCCGCTCTCGGGTCGGTACATCCCGAAGCCGAACGACGTCGTTCTCGGCACCGTGACCGACGCCCAGGGCACGTTCTGGCTCCTCGACATCGGCGCCCCGCGTTGGGCGCCGCTGCACATGACCGGCACGCCCTGGAAGGTCGAGATTGGCGAGACCGAGAAGTTCCTCCGGGTCGGCGAGTCGGTCGTTGTGCGTGTCGAGAACCTCGATGCGACGGGCCGAATCGGCGTCACGATGCTCGGCGAGGGGCTCGGGAAGCTCGAGGGCGGATCGATCGTGCACCTGTCGCCGGCCCGCGTGCCGCGCGTCGTCGGCCGCGGCGGGTCGATGATCCAGACGATCACCCGACGCACCGGCGCCCAGGTCGCGGTCGGCCAGAACGGCCGGATCTGGGTCGACGGGAACCCCGAGGCGATCCGCCGCGTGCGCGAGGCGCTCCGGATGATCTCCGAGGACGGCCAGCGGAGCGGGCTCACCGAGCGGGTCGATAGCTACTTGCGCTCGACCGCGACCGGCGACGAGGAAGGGGTCTCGGACCCGCCGACCGAGAGCGCGCACCGAGACGCCCCGGAGCGGAGCTTCGCCTCGTCACCGCCGTCCGACGACGGCCCCGAGGATGACGATCCGATGGACCGAGAACCGAACTAACATTCCAGGAGGAAACAACATGGGAAGCGTGGGAGCGAAGGACGTCCCGGTCCTACTGAGCCCGGAAGGGATCCGGATCGACGGACGAAGAGTGGACGAGCTCCGGCCGATCAAGATCACGGCCGGCGCGTTGAAGCATGCCGACGGCTCGGCGTTCGTGGAGTGGGGCCAGAACAAGGTGATGGCGGCGGTCTACGGGCCGCGCGAGGTCCATCCCCGGCACCTGCAGCAGAACACGAAAGCGGTCATCCAGTGCAAGTACAACATGGCGGCCTTCTCGGTCGACGAGCGGAAGCGACCGGGCCTCGACCGCCGCTCGCAGGAGATCTCGAAGGTCATCGCCGAAGCGTTCGAGTCGGTCGTCTTTGCCGAGGAGTTCCCCCGGACGAGCATCGACGTCTACATCGAGGTACTCCAGGCGAACGCGGGGACCCGCTGTGCGGGGCTTGTCGCCGCGTCGGTCGCCCTCGCGGATGCCGGGATCCCGATGGCCGACCTCCTCCCCTCGGTCGCGGTCGGTAAGGCCGGAGGGGCGATCATCCTCGACCTGAAGAAGGAGGAAGACAACTTCGGCGAGGCCGACCTCCCGATGGCGCTCGTGCCGCAGTCCGGTCGGCTCGTGCTCCTCCAGATGGAGGGCCACATGACCCGCGACGAGCTCGCGACCGCGCTCGAGATGGGCGTCCGCGGCTGCCGCGATATCTACGGAACGATGAAGCAGGCGCTCCGGGACCGGTACGCCGTCACCCCGGCCCAGGAGGGGGCGGCATGAGCGAAGAGGTCACCGCCGAGATCCGGACGACCCACATCCTCGAGCTCGCGGCGCAGGCCCAACGGCTCGACGGCCGCGCGGCGGACGAGTACCGCAAGATCACGGTCGAGCCCGGTTTCGTCACGACCGCCGACGGCTCCGCGCTCGTCCGCATCGGTGACACCGCCGTCCTTTGCGGCATCAAGCTCGAGCCGGGCAAACCGTTCCCCGACACCCCGAACGCGGGGGTCCTCACGACCAACGCGGAGCTGATCCCGCTCTCGAGCCCGGTCTTCGAGCCCGGCCCGCCGCAGCCCGGCGCGATCGAGGTCTCTCGGGTCGTCGATCGGGCGATCCGCGCCGCCGAGACGATCGACCTGACCCGGCTCTGCGTCACGCCCGGCGAGAAGACGTGGGTCTGCTACGTCGACATCCACGTCCTCGACCACGGCGGGAACCTGATCGACGCCGCGCTCCTCGCCGCGGTCTCGGCGCTCAGCCACTCGACGATGCCGGCGAAGCGGTTCGGCCTCGCGGAGGCCGACTTCCCGCTCGAGGTCATGCACCTGCCGATCGAGTGCACGTTCGTGCGCCTCGGCGAGACGCTCATGGTCGACCCCACGTTCGACGAGGAGCGGGCCGCTCAGGGCCGCCTCACGATCGCGACGGACGAGACCGGCCGGATCGTCGCGATGCAGAAAGGGCTCGTCGGCGCCTTCTCCCCCGACGACGTGAAAGCGATGGTCGAACGGGCGTTCCAGCACGGGGACCGGATGCGCGCGCTCGCGAAGGGAGTCGACGCATGAGCCAGCGAACGAAGAAGGTCGGCTCCACGGCGTGGATGGGTCCCCGATACGGGATCCGGATCCGCCGCCGCGTGCTCGAGCTCGACCGCGCGGCCGCGAAGCCGGCCGCGTGCCCGCGCTGTTCGACCGCGACTCTCCACCGCGTCGCGAGCGGCATCTTCGAGTGCCGCCGCTGCGGGACCCGGTTCGCGTCGAACGCCTACGTCTTCCAGGCCCCGCCCGCGATCACGCGCCAGGCGAAGGAGACCGCAGCCGGCAACGCTTAAGCCGCCGGCCCCGGTCCTACGACGTCCATGTTCCGCTGTATCCGGTGCGGGGAGGCCCTCCCCTCGGACGCGAACCTTTTCGGCGTGCGGTGCGACAATTGCGGTGGGAAGATCTTCACCAAGGAGCACCCGAACGTCAAGAAGGTCCTGAAGGCGCGCTGACCGACGCGCTCGCCGCAGGCGACGCGACGGGGCTCTGGATCTCGATCCAGATCCCGTCGGGGTCCTCGACGAAGCCGATCCAGTAGCGGCCGGCCTCGATCCACGGTTCGATCGCGACCTTCGCGCCCATCGAGCGAAGTCGTTCGATGAGCGCCGGAGCATCGGCGACGTCGAGGCCGAGGTGGTCGAGCCCCTCGCCGACCGAGTACGGCGTCGCATACGGGGAATCGGCGGGGTAGTGGTTCAACTCGAGCTGGAAGCGCGACGCCGGGTCCTCGAGGCCGACGAACGTCCCGCCGTGGCTCATCTTCCCGCGGCCTCGCTCGACCAGCCCGAGGCCCTCCCGGTAGAACCGCAGCGACCGGTCGAGATCGGTCACCCGGATCCCAGCGTAGGTGATGCTCATCGTCTCCCCGAGGTCCGAGCACACCGCTCCGTATCTCTCCGTCGGGGGAAACCCCTAAGCCCGGGGTCCCCGTACGGCCGGGGTGCCGGGCCCGACGGTGACGTTCCTCGGCGGGGTCCGCGAGATCGGCGGCAATAAGATCCTCATCGAGGACGGCCCGGATCGGGTGCTCTTCGACTTCGGTCCGTCGTTCTCGCCCCGGAGGGAGGAGTACTACGTCAACTTCCTCCAGCCGCGCTCGGCGAGCCCGGTCGAGGACCTTCTCGAGTTCGACCTCCTGCCGCGGGTCGAGGGGCTCTACGCCCGCGAAGCCCTCGCCGGCTCCGATCTCTCCTACCGCGCCCCCGAGGTGCACGGGATCTTCGTCAGCCACGCTCACGCCGACCACGCCGGGTACCTCGGGCTCGTGGACCCCGAGATCCCCGTGCACGTCGGGGCCGGGACGCGACGCCTCCTCGAGGCGATCGAGGCTTCCAGCCCGTCGATGAAGTACGGCGAGCACGATTGGCGCGTCTTCGCCGACCGCACGCCGATCCGGGTGGGCCAGATCGAGGTCGTGCCGTTCCCGGTCGACCACTCGGTCCCGTTCGCCTACGGGTTCCTCGTCCGCACCTCGGGGGGAACCCTCGCCTACACCGGCGACTTCCGCCAGCACGGTCCGCGCGCCGCCGATACCCACGCCTTCCTCGCGGCGGCGGCCGCAGAGTCGCCGGCCGCGCTCCTCATCGAGGGGACACGGGCCGGGCCGGACCCCCGCCCGAGTATGAGCGAAGGGCTCGTCCGGGACGGCGTCGACCGGATCCTCGCGCGTTCCCGGACCCTGGCGCTCGCGTGCACCTACCCGCGGGACGTCGACCGGCTCCGAACGCTCTACGACGCCGCACGGGCGGCCGAGCGGGAGCTCGTCGTTTCGGCTCGGACGGCGCACCTCCTCACCGCGATCGCTCCCCTCTTTCCCACGGGGACGCTTCCGGTCCCGGGCACGAGCCCGGGGCTCTCCGTCTACCAGCGCAAGAAGCGGCGATACTACCGCTGGGAGACAGAGTTCCTGGACGGCGCCCTCGGCGCCGATACGCTCCGCGCCCGGGGAGACCGCTACCTCCTCGCCCTCGACCTGATGCACTTCCCCGAGCTCATCGACCTGCGGCCGCCCCGGGGAAGCCCGTTCGTCCATTCGATGAGCGAACCGTTCAGCGAGGACGACGTCGACGACCACGTCCTGCACAACTGGTTGGACCATTTCGGTCTCCAGTTCCACCAGATGCATGCGAGCGGTCACGCCTCGGGGCCCGAGCTTCTCGAGATCGTGCGCGAGGTCGCGCCGAAGGCGGTCTACCCGATCCACACCGAGCATCCCGAGGCGTTCCAGAAGGCCGGCTCGCACGTCCGACTTCCCGAGCTCTCGACCCCGTATTCGCTCGGGGCCTGACCGGGAGCGCGAAGTCTCCGGGGACATCGCCCCGTACCGCGGTCACGCGCCCGCGCGCCCTGCCAGCCGTTAAGCGCCCCCGTCCCTCTCCGAGGAAGCGTGACGGACGAGCGACTCCCGACGGGGATCGAGTCGGTCGACCGGCTCCTGGGAGGGGGCCTTGAGACGGACTCGGTCACCGAGATCTACGGCGAGGGGGGCAGCGGGAAGTCAATCTTCTGCCTCGAGGTCGCGACCCGGGTCGCGCGGGAGGGGCGCTGGGTCTTCTACATCGACACGGAGGGCGTGAGCGTTGACCGGCTCCGCTCGATCGCGGGCGACGACCTCGAGCGGCTCCTCAAGCGATTCCTCCTCTCGACGCCGAAGGAACTCGCCGAGCAGGGCCACGCGGTCGCGACGGCGTGCGCACTCGCCCGGGAGGGGAAGCGACCGGTGGGGCTCATCGTCGTCGACTCCGCGACGTTCTACTACCGGCTCTCGCTCGCGGGCGCTGACGAGGACGACGCGCGCCAAGCGCTGAGCCTCGAGCTCGCCGATCTCGTCGTCACGGCGCTCCGCACCCCGGTGCCGGTCCTGATCACGAACCAGGTCTGGCGCAGTCTTCGCGAAGGGACCCTCGAGCCGCTCGGGGGCTCGTTCCTCAACCACGCCGCGAAGACGATCCTCCGCTTCGACCGGCTGCCCGGCCCCCGCCGCCGCGCGGTGCTCATGAAGCACCGCTCCCTCCCCGAGGGGACCGCGGATTTCCGGATCACCGGGACCGGGATCGAGGGCCCGCTGCCCGAGGAGCGCTCCGACCCCTCCCGGCAACGGAAATAAGGCGCGGCGGCGTGGTGTCCGGCGTGGACGCCCGACTCGAATTTGCCGACGTTCCGACCCCGATCGGGACGTTCCGGATCTCCTACCAGGGCTCGACCGTGCGCGTCATCGACCTCCTCGAGCAGGGTCGCAAACAGACCGGGACGCCGCTCGGGGCCGTTCGACGGAAGCCCCCGTTCGCGGCGGGGAGTCCGCCGCGGCAGTTGCGGGAGTACTTCCGAGGGGATCGCAGCCGCTTCGAGCTCGACATCGACCCCGACACCGCCTCCCAGTTCGACCGCACCGTCTGGAAGATGCTCCTCGGGGTCCCGGCGGGGAAGACGATCACCTACGCGGAGCTCGCTCGTCGCTCCGGCCACCCCGGCTCTGCCCGCGCGGTCGGCGGCGCGATGGCGCGCAACCCGATACCGATCGTGATCCCGTGCCACCGGGTGGTGGGAACGGAGGGGTCGATCACCGGCTTCGGGATGGGCCTGTGGCGGAAGCGCTGGCTCCTCGACCTCGAGGGGTCGTGGCCGATCCGCTCGCGCTCTGCCGACGGCCCGCGCTTCCGGGGCCAGCGGACGCTCGACGTCTTCCCGGAGCCCGAGAGCGCTCGCCGCCCGTCGCGATAGTTACTACGGACTGTAGTAGGTAATGTTGACCAGGGCAAACCTACTACCAACCGTAGTATCTAACCGTCAAAAACATACTACGTTACGTAGTAGCTAACGGCCCACGATAGCGGGCCCCGGAGGCACCCCCGCAGAGGTCTATCCGGCGTAATAGGCAGCGTCGTACGGCTCAGGTTTCAGACCCCGCCGCTGGCGGATCTCGGCGACGACCTTCGGTTGGAGCTCGATCGGGACCGGCTCGAAGCCCATCGACTCCGTCGACCAGAGGACCTTGCCCGCGGTCGCGCTGCGGATGTCGGAGGCGAAGCCGAACATGTCGGCGACCGGGACCTTCGCGACGATCGTCTGAAGGTCCCCGACGCTCGTCATGTCCTGGATCTCGCCGCGCCGCCGCTGGAGTTCGCGGGTCGCGCCGGCCAGGATCTCCTGGGGAACGTTGACCGTGACCTTCTGGAACGGCTCGAGGAGCATGCGGTCCCCGAGGACCATCGCGCCGTAGATCCCCGACCGCGCCGCCGGGATCGTCTGCGCCGGCCCGCGGTGGATCGAGTCCTCGTGGAGTTTCGCGTCGACCAGCCGGACCTTGAGGCCGTAGACCTTCTCGTTGGCGAGCGGGCCGCGGTTGACCGCTTCCTTGAAGGCGTCGATGACGAGGTCCATCGTCTCGTTGAGGTTCTGGATCCCCTTCGTCACGTCGAACAGGATGTTCGTCCCCTCGACCGCGACGAGGCCGCGTCCTTCGTCGCGCGTGATGCCGAGCGCCTCGAGCTTCGTGACGAGGGTCTTCGTGTCCTTGAACGACTTTCCCTGGGGGACCTCGCCGTCCTTGATCGCCTGGACGACGGGGGTCGGGAGCGCCTCGACCTCGAAGTAGAACTTGTTGTGCTTATTCGGCGACTTCCCCTCGAACGGGCCGCCGGCGTGGCGGACGAGCTCGCGGTAGACGACGATCGGCTTCGACGCTTCGATCTCGACCTTGTAGTCGTTGAGGATCCGGTACTGGGTGATCTCGAGGTGGAGCTCGCCCATTCCCGACAGGAGGTGCTCTCCGGTCTCCTGATTGATCTCGACGCGCAGGCTCGCGTCCTCCTTTCCGACCTTGCGCATCGTCTCGATGAGCTTCGGGAGGTCGGCCATTCGCTTCGGCTCGATCGCGACCGTCACGACCGGCTCCGACACGTGGCGGATCTCCTCGAACGGGACCATCGCGGGGTCGGTCGACGTCGTCGTCCCCGCGAACGCGTCCGTGAGGCCGATGACGGCACCGATGTTGCCGGCGGTGACTTCCTCGACCATGAGGCGCTCGGGGCCCATGAAGAGCGAGACGTGCTGGATCCGGTTGCGGATCTTCGTCCCGACGATCTGGAGCTCCATCCCCTTCTGGAGGCGCCCGGAGAAGACCCGGCCGGTGGCGATCTCCCCGGCGCTCGGGTCCATCGTGATGTCGGTGACCATGAACGCGGTCGGCCCGGCCGTGTCGGTGTTCAGCATCGCCTGTCCGATCGACGAGCCGATGTCGCCCTTCCAGATGTTCGGGATGCGGTAGCGCTGGGCGACGTGCGGGCTCGGAAGGTGCTTGACGACCATGTCGAAGATCACGTCATTGATCCGTGCCTTCTGTGCGATCTCCTTCGTGCGTCCGCTCGTCACGTACTCGATAATGTCCGGGAACTTCACACCCGTGCGCTGCATGTAGGGGACGCTGATCGCCCAATTGTCGTAGCCGGACCCGAACGCCACGGACCCGTCCCGGGGGTCGACCGACCATTCGTCGACGAACTCCTCGGGCGCCATCTTGCGGATGAGCTCATTGACCTCGGTGATGATCGCCGCGAACCGCTTCTGGAGCGCCTCCGACCCGAGCTGGAGCTCCTTGATCGCCCGGTCGACCTTGTTGATGAAGAGGACCGGCTTCACTTTCTCGCGGAGCGCCTGGCGCAGCACGGTCTCGGTCTGGGCCATGACCCCCTCGACCGCGCAGACCACCACGACCGCGCCGTCGACCGCTCGCATCGCTCGCGTGACGTCACCACCGAAGTCGACGTGGCCCGGCGTGTCGATGAGGTTGATCAGATAGTTCTCCTTCTCGTACTCGTGGACGATCGTCACGTCCGCGTTGTTGATCGTGAGGAGGCGCGCCTGCTCCTGCTCGTCGAAGTTGAGGAGGAGCTGCTTGCCCGCGAGCTCGTTGGAGATCATTCCCGCCGCCGCGAGGAGGTTGTCGGAGAGGGTCGTCTTCCCGTGGTGGATGTGCGCGACGATCCCGATGTTGCGGATCTTGTCGATGCTCCGCATCATGTCGGGGATGGCCTTCGCCAGTTCGGCGCGAATGTGCGTCATGCTCGTGGGTCCCTCCGCGGCCTCAGCGCGCCGACTGCGCGACGCGCTCGACCTCTTCCTTGCGCCCGACGGCGAAGCTCGTCAGGTTCCCCTTCGCGGCGAGACTGATCTCGTCCGCGAGGCAGGCGTGGATCGGCTTCGTGGACTTGCGCGACGCGGTGATCGCCCCTTGGGCGAGGTTGCGGATCGCGACGTTGAGGCGTCGCGCGGGCGACGCATCGACCGCGCGCGGGACGCTGATCCCGCCGAACTGGAGCCGGGTGACCTCCTCGCGCGGGGAGGCGTTCTCGACCGCGTCGACGAGGAGCTGGAGCGGGTTCCCCCCTTCCTTCTTCGCGAGGTCGTCGAACGCCCGGCGGACGGTCGCGAGCGCCTTCGACTTCTTCCCGGTGAACTTCCCGCCCTTCATCAGGTGGTTCGCGAGCCGCTCGACGAGATGCATCCGGGTCTTCAGGAACGGCTTCCCGGAGAGGCGCCCTTCGCTGTGGGGCGAGTAAACGGGATGCAGGTAGAGGTACGGTAGGAGGCCGACGTCGTGCACTTCGAGTCCTACGTAGGGGTACTTGCCGAAGAGCGGCGGCACCGGGAACGGCGACGGCGCCGCGGGCTGTGGGCGCTGGACGACCGGCCCGGCGTCTTCCGCCGTGGGCTCCGGGGGCAGGATCGGCTCGGGGTTCCCGCTCATCGCGCCGGCTTCTCCTTGCGTCCCCGGACGAGCTCGTCCAGCGACACTCCGTTGACCTGAATGACCTTGTAACGTACGCCGGGGATGTCGCCGTACGACCGGCCCATGCGCCCACCGATCCCCTCGACCAGGACCTCGTCGTGCTCATCGATGAAGTTGATCGCGCCGTCACCGACCGCGAACGCGGTCACCTGGCGACCGTTTTTGATCAATTGAACCTTGATGCACTTGCGGATCGCGGAGTTCGGCTGCTTCGCCTCGACCCCGACCTTCTCGAGCACGATCCCGCGGGCCTGCGGGGCCCCTTCGAGCGGGTCCGACCGCTCCTTGAGATGCAGGGTGCGTCGCTTGTAGTAGCGGTCCGACCAGCGCCGTCGCTGGCGGAGGGAGGCCAGACGGCCCGCGGTGTTGATTCCTGACGGGGGAGGCATGGCTGACGAAGGGGCCGAGCCACTGGGCCGGCCTATTTAAGGTGGGCGCCGAGTTGGCACCCGTGCGAGGGCGCGGAGGCTCCGGACGACGGTGACCGAGGGTAGTACGGGGCGGGCCGCGGCGCGCATCCCACGCGCGCGGGCCGAAGCGTGGGCCGCGCTGACCGAGGAGATCCGGCACTGCGAGAAGTGCCCCCTCCACGCGAGCCGGACCCAAGCGGTCGTCTATCGCGGAGGTCCGTCGCCCCGCGTCCTGTTCGTCGGGGAAGCCCCCGGGGTCCAGGAGGACCGTGTGGGGATCCCGTTCGTCGGGCGCTCGGGTCGGTGGCTGGACGCGGCGGTCGCGCGGCTCGGACTTGAGCCCGAGGAGGTCGGAGTGCTCAATCTCCTCAAGTGCCGGCCGCCCGGGAACCGGTTCGACCGGTCGGCGGCCCGCTCCTGCCGGCCGTACCTCGACCGCCAGATCGCGCTCCTCGAGCCGCGCTGCCTCGTGACGATCGGCGCGACGGCGTACCGCGCGCTCTCGCCAGGCGGTCCCCCGATCCTCGCCGCGGCCGGCCGACCCCGCCCGGACGCATCGCCGCCGCTCTTCCCGCTCATCCACCCCGCGGCAGCCATGCGCTCGCGCCGGCTCTCCGAGCGCTGGGCGCGAGACGTCGACGCGCTCGACCGTTGGATCACCGGCGGCGTCGCGCAACCCGTTTAACTCGGGCCGGGCTCGCGGGCCCGTGCGGACGGTCGAGCTGTTCTTCCTGGAGGGGTCGTACGAGGCCGTCGACGACGGGGTCGTCGTCGAGCTGTTCGGCCGGACCCGTGACGGGGTCGCCACCGTGGCTCGCTACTACGGCTTCCGGCCGTACTTCGTGATCACCGAACCGACCGACGAGATCCGCGCGCAGCTGAGGGCCGACCCCGAGATCGTGGGCGTGGAGGAGATCCAGACCTGGGTGGGCGGGAAGGACCGACCCGCGCTCCGTGTCACGCTGCACCACCCCTGGCTCGTTCCGCAGTACCGGGACCAGTACCGTCGTCGCGGGGACGAGGCGAGCGTCCTCGCCTGCGACATCCCGTTCGTCCACCGGTTCCTCTACGACAAGCATCTCGGCCTCACGGTCGCCTTCGAGGCGGAGGACGAACCCGACGAGGTGCGCGCGCGCTACACCGTCCCCAACGTGCTCCGCATCGTCACGACCGAGCGGGACATTCGCCCGGCCGAGGGGTTCCGACCGTCGCTGCGGGTCCTTTCGTTCGACATCGAGAACGCGATCCGAGAGAGGACGATCTACACGATCTGCGGGGTCGTGGAAGGGGGTCCGAGCCCGCGACGCACCTTCCGCCTCGGGGACCCGAGCGAGCGGCAGATCCTCGAGGAGTTCGCCCGCATCGTGGAGGCGGAGGACCCGGACGTCATCACCGGCTACAACATCGGCGGCTACGACCTCCCGCTCCTGCTCGAGCGAGCGACCGCGGTCGGACTCCCGGCGCTCCCCCTCGGGCGCGAACGCAGCGCCGCGCGCGAGATGGGGGAACGGCTCTGGAAGGTCACGGGCCGCGTCATCGCGGACGCGTGGTGGGCGGCCCGCCGCGAGCTCCATCCGAAGCAGGAGACGCTCCAGTACGTCGCGCGGACCCTCCTCGGCGACACGAAGCTCGACGTCGACCGCCGAAACATCCCCGACGAGTGGGCGAAGGACCGGGAACGGGTCATGGAGTACTGCGAGCATGACGCCGACCTCGCGCTCCGCATCCTCCTGCGGCTCCGCTCGATCGACAAGGCCGCCGACCTCGCGACCGTCGCGCGGCTGCCGCTCGAGGAGGGACTGAACGGCCGGACCTCGCTGTTCATCGACTCGCTCCTCATCCCGCGCGTGGACGAGGAGCACGTCGGGGTCCTGCCGAGCCATCGCGCCGGGCGGGACGCACCGATCGAGGGCGGCTACGTCCACTCCATCCGGCCCGGGATCTATCGCTGGGTCGTCGTCCTCGACTTCAAGTCGATGTATCCGTCGATCATCATCGCGCGCAACCTCTGCTTCACCACGCTCTCCCCCGAGGGCACGGTGGTTGCCCCCTCGGGCGCCCGGTTCCTCGCGCCGGAGGTGCGCCGGGGGATCATCCCGAAGATCCTCGCGGACCTCCTCGCCGACCGCGACCGGTTCCGACAGCTCGGCCGGGGCGCCGAGACCCCCGAACTGCGGAGCTATTACGACGGTCTGCAGAACGCGGTGAAGGTGCTGATGAACTCGTTCTACGGCGTCCTCGCGTCGAGCTTCTATCGGTTCACGAACAAGGACATCGGATCGGCGATCACCGCCTTCGCGCGGGAGGCGATCACGACGATCATCCGCGAGCTGGAGGCCGACGGCCACGAGGTCGTCTACTCCGACACCGACAGCGTCTTCGTCCGCTCCCCGGTCGCGTCGCTCGACGGGGCGCGAGAGTTCGGCACCGCGACCGCCCGCCGATTCACCCACGAGGGCGTGACGTTCGAGTTCCAGTCGGTGTACGAGGCGTTCTTCTCGCACGGCGCGAAGAAGCGGTACGTCGGACGGACCGCCTGGCCGCAGGAGGAGCTCGTCGTCCGCGGCTACGAGACCCGCCGGAGCGACGCGTTCGACTTCCAGTCGGAGGCGCTGCTCGAGGTCTTCGACCTCGTCATGAAGGGCGACACCGACGGCGCCGTGCGACGCTCGCGCGAGCTCGTCCAGTCGGTCCGCGAGCACCGAGTGCCGGTCGAGCGCCTCGTGATCGCGCGCGGCGTGCGGGCCGAGAGCGAGTACAACCCCTCAACCCGCGACGCGCTCCCGTTCCTGCGGATCTACCGCCGGCTGAAGGAGGAGGGGTACGACGTCGTGCCGGGGATGCGCGTCGCCTGGATCGTCACGAACTCGCGGGAGAGTCCCCAGGAGGTCGAGCCGTGGATCGAGGGACGCCCGTTCCCGAAGGAGCCGGATTGGGAGTACTACGCCGACCGCGTCGCCCAGACGCTCGCGCGGGTGACGGAGGTCTTCGACTGGGACGCGGCGGCGCTGCTCCGGGGCAGCCACCAGCAACGTCTCGCCGGGTCCGAGCCTCCGACCGGCGGCGCGGCAGGCCCCGCCGCGACGCTGGAGTCGTCGCTCGCGGACGTGGCGAAGTCCGGGCGCCGGCGTTCGACGACGCGAAACCTGAGCGACTGGAACTAGCCTCGGCTCAGCCCGACCGGGCGCTCGCGTGGTCCCCCGCGGTCTCGGCGCGCAGCGCGAGGAGCGCGCCCGCGACCGCGATGGGGATGCCGAGCGCGCCGATCCACGGGATCGCGATACCGAGGATGCCCCAAGAGAGAAGCGCGGTGAAGACCGGGATCCCGGTCATCATCATCGGCGGCACGACCAGCCCGGTCCGGCGGATCGAGTCGAAATAGAGCGCGGGGGCAAGGAAGAAGCTCGTGATCCCCGTCGCCACGAGGATCAAGAGCCCGGCCGGCGCGGTGACCTCGAGCCCCGCGAACCCACCGGGGATCGCCGGGACCATGGCGAGGCCGACGACCCCCGCGGCGAGCATCGACTGGGCGACGACCGCGCTCGGCGGACTCCGCTCGTTCTCCCGCGCGCAGGCAAGGAAGTAGAGCGCGACCGAGACCGGGATCACGACGACGACGAGGTAGCCGGCCGTCGGGATCGCGTGCAGCCCCTGGTTGCCGACGATCGCGAGCCCTCCCCCGAGGAGGCAGAGGGCCATCCCCAGCCAGAGGATCGGTACGCCGAACCGATCGCGGTAGGCGACGTACCAGACCGCGACGACGATCGGGGTGAGGACGACGTCCCCGATCAGCGACAGGAGCGATGTGTCGACCGGCCCGGCGAGGTACGTGGACGCGAGGACCGATAGCTGCATCGCAAGGAGAAGCGCGACGCGCCCGTAGGAAGCGGGGCTCGTCCACAGTCGCGCGAAGGCCCGCCCGTGTCCCTGCGCGATGCACCAGACGGAGTACGCCGCTCCCCCGAGGAGGAACGGGTACACGAAGATCGCGGACGGGCGGACGCTGGGCGTCGCGCCGAGGACGAAGATGTAGTAGGTCGCCCACAAGAGCGCGGCGAGGAGCGGCAGGCCCACGGCGGCCGCCGCGTAGCCGCGAGAGAGGCGCACGTGTTGCGGAGCCGCGCGAGTTGGATAATCGTTTGGTTCCGCTGGTGGTGACGCGGGGGACCCCGGCTCCTCGCGAGGGGAGGGGGGATCACGAGTAGTCGTCGTACCTCAGGCCGAGCGCCGGCAGTCGGACGCCGCTCCCTCGGTCCACCCGACCGATCGCGACCGCGTCGGGGGCTCCCGCTCGGGCGAGTCGACGGCGGGTCTCGGCGAGGTGCTCCGGCGCGACCACGAGCGCGAAGCCGATGCCCATGTTGAACGTCTGGTACATCTCGTCATCCGAGATCCCGCCGAGCCGCTGAAGCCAGGAGAAGATCGGGGGGGGTTCGGGCCACCGGTCGAGCACGAACTCGACGCCGCGGCGGAGGCGGACGAGGTTCCGGACCCCGCCGCCCGTGAGGTGAGAAAGCCCGTGGGTCTCGGTCCGGCTCGAGAGCGCGTCGGCGGCCTCGGTGTAGATCCGCGTGGGGGTCAGAAGCTCGGTTCCGAGAGGCGCCCGGGCGCCGGGGCGGGGCTGCGCGAGGTCGACGGACGCATCGGCGAGGACCTTTCGTAGCAGCGTGAACCCGTTCGCGTGGAAGCCGCTCGACGGAATCCCCAGGACCACGTCCCGCGGGCGGATCCGGGCGCCCGTCACCGGCGCCCGGCCGCGAGGGAAGAACCCGAGGGCGGTTCCCCCGAGGTCAATCCCCCGTACGATCGAGGAGACGACCGCGGTCTCGCCGCCGAGCAGGGAGCATCGGGCGGCCCGCAACCCGCGGTCGATCCCGCGTCCGATCGCCCGGAAGATCGTGGGGTCCGGCGCACCGCAGACCACCGTATCGACCAGACCGGCGGTTCGGGCGCCGACCGCCGCGAGGTCGTTGACGTTGACACCGACGATGTCCTCCCCGACCTCCTCCCACCGTCCGAGCTCCTCCGCGAGCAGCACTTTCGTTCCGACCGTGTCGGTAGTGACGGCGATCGTCTCGCGCCCGATGCGGATCATGCCGGCGTAGTGGCCGGGCGCGTCGATCGGGCGCCCGTGGCTCGGCGCGGGGCGATAGCGGACCGAACGGACGAGCTCGCGTACGGCCGCGGAGACCCGGGAGCGGTCCACGCCGCTCGCCGCGTACGTCGGACCGACCGGCCTGCCCGCCACGGGCCGGGGAACGGCCCGGGGAGAAATAGCCTACTGCCGGCGCGGGAGCGTCTTCTTTATCGGCGCGCTCGTGCGGCACGGCAGATGGCGCCGCCCCCGGTCCGCCGCCACCGTTCGGAGGGAGGCGAGCCGCGAGGGGGCGCGCCGGTGCTTGTCCTCGCGGGCCGAGCCCTGGTCCGGGGACGCATTCAGCCCATCGAGGTCGCCATCGGCGAGGACGGGCGGATCCTTTCCCTCGGCAAGGTACGCGACGGCGCTCCCCGTCACGATGTCGGGGAGGCGATGATCCTGCCGGCCGCGACCGACCTGCACGTTCACTTCCGGGAGCCCGGAGGTCCGGACGAGGTGGAGAATCTCGCGAGCGGGACCGTCGCGGCCGCGGTCGGCGGGGTGGGGCTCGTCGGGGATATGCCGAACACACACCCCCTCGTGGCCAGCCCGGATCTCCTCGAAGAGAAAGCGCGACGCGTCCGGGGCCGCGCGGCGGTCGACGTGCTGCTCTACGCGGCGGCGGGGGAGCCTCGGGCGGCGATCGCGCTCGCGCGTACCGCGGGTGCGTTCAAGCTGTACCTCAGTCCGACGACCGGGTTCGACGATCCTCCCGGTTTGAGCGCGGTGCCGGGACTGCTCCGGGGACTCGCCGACCTCGGACTGCCCGTGGCGGTGCACGCGGAAGACCCGCGCAGCTTCGACGGGGTCGCTCACCCGCGTACGCCCGAGGAGTGGAACGCCCACCGGCCGGTCGCGGCCGAGCGGGCCGCGGTGGAGGCGCTACTCCCGCCACCGCCGGCCCTTCGACTTCACGTCGCGCACGTGACGACCGGCGAGGTGGCCCAGCGGCTGGAGCATCTCCCGGTCTCGTTCGAGGCGACCCCGCACCACCTCCTTCTCTCGGACCGTTCCGGACGGGACGCGCGGTTCAAGGTCAACCCACCGCTCCGCGCGGACGCGGACCGCGCGGCGCTTTGGGAAGCGTTTCGCCAGGGTAGGGTTCCCTGCCTCGCGAGCGACCATGCCCCGCACTCGGCCGCCGACAAGGCGCTGCCGTTCGAGCGCGCGCCGAGCGGAGTTCCGGGCGTCGAAACGATGCTGCCACTCCTCCTGACGCGGGTCCGGACGAACGAGCTCGACCTCGCGACGCTGCTTCGCGCGGCCTGCGACCGCCCCGCGCGATGGTTGGGCCAACCGTGCGGTCGTCTCGCGGTCGGGGACCGGGCGAACCTCCTCGTGGTCGACTTCCGCGCTCGCACGACGCTCTCGGGTCGACTGCTCCACACCGCGTGCGGCTGGACTCCCTTCGAGGGGTGGGAGGCGATCCTCCCGCGCGAGCACTACCGGGACGGGGTGCGGATCGTCGACGACGGCGAGTACGTAGGAAGGCAAGAGGGCCGGGTCGTGCGTCCGGACTTCGCTGCGACCGCCACCGGTAGGTAAGGCTCGACCGACCGGCGATCAGCGCGGCGGGGGAGGGAGGGTTCCAGCGGGGGGAGCGGGCGGGGCGACCGGCCGCCGAGCGACCCGTTGGGGAGGCCAGCCCGGGGTGAGATGGCCCGTCGCAACGAGCGCGAAGTAGACGGCCGCCACGACCACGAGGATCACAAACGCGATGTCGAGCGGCTCGAAGTACGCCTCGATCCGGATCCACTCGGACCGAAGCAGGATGCCCGCGTAGAGGAGACCGAGCGTCCACGGGATCGAGCCGATGAGCGTGTAGACGCCGAAGCGGGTCGGGCTCATCCGTGCCGTGCCCGCGGGGTAGCTGACGTAGCTGCGGACGACGGGAACGATCCGCGCCACCGCGACAGTGATCTCCCCCCGACGGGCGAACCAGGCGTCCATTCGCTCCAGCTGGTCGGCGCGGACGCGTAGCTGGCCGACTCCGAGGCCGAGGAGGCGGGACCGCCACCAGCGCCCCACAGCGTAGGCCGCGTACGCCCCCACCATGGAGCCCGCGAGCGCGGCGAGGAGGGCGCCCCCGAGCGAGAAGGTGCCTTCCGCGACCAGGAAGCCGGCGAACGGCAGGATGACCTCGCTCGGAATCGGCGGGATGCCGAAGTTCTCGACGGCCTCGAGCGCGAAGAGTCCGGGCAGGCCGATCGTGGCGAGGACGAGCGTGATGAGCGCGACCAACGACCCGATGATCGAGAAAGTCACGTTTCCGCCCCCTCGGGACGGTCCCGCGTTGTACGGCTCACGAGTCGGTCGGGCCCTCGAAGATCAGACGGAACGGGACGCCGAGCCGCGCGTTGGTCCGGGCGGGGATTCCCTCGAAGTCGAGGGGGTTCTTGCAGCCGCCGCACGAAACGGAGGGGCGACGCCGCCCGAGCGCGATCGAGAGCGCGATCCCGACCTCGATCTCGCGCGGTCGACCCGGCGCCTCGGCCACGGCGTGCCGCAGCTCGGCGAGGAGCGACTCCTCGTTCGGTGGACCGTTCTCCGGCGCCATCACCCGGTATCACTCGGGGGACGTTCTTAAGGAGCGGGGGTCGGCGCGCCGCTTGGCCTACTCGTCCGGGGGGTTCTTCGGCTCGGGTGCGTTCTTCGGTCGCTTTAGGATCTCGCCGCTGATCTTGTCGAGCTCCGCCATCAGCGAATCGATGTCGGGCTCCTCGGCTTCCCCGGCCGCAGCGCCGACGCCGGTCGCCGCGCCCGCCGCGGCCCCGGCCGCGACGGCGGTGGTCGCTCCCGTCGGCGGGGTCGGGGGCACATGCGGCAGTCCCGCTCCCACGTCCTCGGGAGTCTCGAGGTAGGCGGGAGCCGCAGACGGCGGCGGAGCCGATGGGCCCCTCATCGCGCCCGTCGTCGGGCCCGCGGGGGGGCCCGCGGCCCGAATCCCGGTGGCGGGTGGGCGGCGGCGGCGCATCAGGAGTAACGCCGCAGCGAGCGCGACGAGGACAACCACGACGATCACGCCGAGCGCCCACCACGGGAGCTGAGTGCCGCTGACGCAGGCGCCGTACTGGCACGTGCTCTGAACGGCGGAGTTCCCCGAGCCGGCCGAAAGGCCTGCCCCGACGACTACCGCGACCATCGACGCGCCAAGCGCGATCGGAACGACGCGAGAGGTACGGGGGTTCAACGCCATGAACGCGGGGGCACGGAGTGCCGCCTAAATCTAGCATGAAACGGGTCCGCTATAAACCTGACCGTTGGCGGTCTCGCTCCTCCGTGAACGACGATGCCGGTCAGTTATACGACCAACCCGTCCCTTTTAGGCCTCGCGCGGTGCTCGCGCCCTCGTGGCGTTCCCCTACGTGCTTGCATTTCTCGTGATCCTGTTGGTCTACATGGTCTACTCGGAGTGGGCCGGCCTCGACTCGCGATGGCTCGTCGCGAGCGCGCTCGTGCTCCTGGTCGCGACCGCGGTCGTCGACGCCGCGGGCGCCACGAACCTCGCGAACACGCTCGCCGAGTTCGTCTTCTTTCTGCTCGCCGGCGGGGTCGTGCTCTTGCTCATCGACCACGTACGGGAGGGACCGACCGTCGTTCCGACCCCCGCGTCGCGCTGGGGATCAGGGCTTCGCCCGTGGCAGTCCGACACGCCCGATCCGTCGCAGCAGGGGGAGCGGTCGCCCGACCAATCCCTCGACCGCCCCGAGTAGGAGACGGTCCCCTTCGTCGACGCTCCGCGTGAGGAGCACGACCACGACGAGCAGCCCCGCGATCGCGAGCCCGATCACCGGCAGGCTCCACCACGGGTAGGAGATCGGGGCGAACGCGAGGAACGCTCCGACCGGGACCGCCGTTGCGAGGAGCGGGACGACGAAATGCGGGCGGAACGGATGGACCCCGGTCAGGTACGCGAGCTGGACGAGCGAGAGGGCCGTGTAGGCCACGTTCCCCACCGCCCAGGCGATCGCCGCGCCCGTGATCCCCTCGGAGGGAACGAGCACGAAGGCGAGCCCGAGGTCGACGACCGCCGCGACGACCGAGTTGTAGGCGAGGAGTCGCGTCTGGCCGAACGCGACCTGGGCGTTGGTGGCGGGCCCGAGTGCGGTTGTCAAGAACGCGCCGCTCACCGCGATCTGGAGCGGAAGCAGGATCACCGTGTACTTCGCGGTCGCAACGATGTTCAGCGACTGTGCCGGCAGGAAGACGAAGAGGAGGAAGAGCGGCAGCGAGAACAGGATCATCCACTTCGTCACGGTCACGTACGTAACCCCTACCGCGGCGAGGTCGCGGTTCCGCAAGAGCCGCGCCGCGACGGGGAGGAAGATGTACGCCGCGGCCCCGACGCCGACCTGAAGGAGGCGGGCGAGGGTGAGGGAGACGGAGTACGTCCCGACGTCGGTCGGGTGGAACGCCCCGAGGACCAGGGTGTCACCGTATCCCGTGAGCGTCGCCATCAACGTGACGATGAAGAGCGGGGCCGCGAACCGCAGGAGTCGGCCGACCGCGCCCGGAGCGCCGGGTCCGGGGGAGAGGACACGCGGCAGACGCCGGAGGGCGTAACCGATCGCGAGGAGGAGGCTCGCGACGTTCGCCGCGACGTACGTTACGAGCGCGGAGGTATAGCCGATCCCCTTCGGCGGCAGGAGGAGGACGGCGACCAGGAACGCGACGAACAATGCCGGTGTCAGGATCTGGATGTAGAGGGCGTTCGGAGTGACGTCCTCGTATCCCTGGAAGATCGCCGCGATCAGGGTGAGCCCCGCCGAGCACCCGACCGCGATCGGGAACGCGGTCAGCGCCGGCCCAAGGTCCGGGAGCCCGAGCGTGGTCGAGATCCATGGACCGAGCCCCCACAGCGCGGCGGCCGCGAAGAAGGCCGCCGCGCCCCCGATGACGAGGCAGCTGCGGACGATCGTCCGGCGCTCCGCCTCGGAACCTGCGTACGGCAGGCAGCGCGCGATCGCGCTCGGAAGCCCGATCGACCCGAGCGCCGCGACCACCCCAACGAGGGCGAGCGCGAACGAGAACGCGTTCCACTGGTCGGTCGAGATGTCCCGGATGAGGATGACCCGGGCGACGAAGTTCAGGCCGACGTAGAGGAGGGTGGCGATGAGCAGGAAGAGCGTGCCCCGCGTCACGCTGGAGAGACCGTCTCGGGCTCCGGACGACGCGGCCACTCCTCGATGCCCGAGGGTCGCGGGGGCGCCCATAGAGTAAAAACGTAACGGCCGGGCGGCACGCCGCTATTAGGAGGGTCCCGCTACCGAGAGCGTGACCCTGCCCGGCCCGAGTGGGGCGGCGTGGGCCCTCGAGCTCCTCCTCTGGGCCGGCGCGGCGGCCGTCGTCGGTGAGCTCGGCCGGCTCGTCGCCGCGCGGTGGGTCGGGTCGTGGCGGTCGCTCGGTTCGGTCGAACGTCCCCTCCTCGACTTCTACCTCGGGGGGGCGGTGATGTACCTCCTCGCGGCGCTCCCCGCGGGAGCGTTCGTCCCCCCGGTGGCAGTGGGGGTCCCCGTCGCGGCCGCGGTGATCCTCCTCGGGCTGCTCGTTCTCCGCGGGCGGCGAGGGGCATTGGGGCCGGCGCTCCGACCCCTCGCCGCGCTCGGGCGACCGGCTCCGTTCGTCGCGCTCCTCGCCGCTCTCGCAGTGTTCGGCGTCGAACTCGCGATCGCGCTCCCGGTCGCGACGGGGAACACCTACGACTCGAGCCTCCTCACGCTGTACGTCGCGCGGCTGCTCCAGGACCACACGATCGCGCTCTCCTTCCAGCCGTACGCGGCGGTGGGGCTCCTCTACCCGCAGGGAACGACCGTATGGCTCGGCTGGGCGCAGCTCCTCTTCCACCTACCGCCGGCCCGCGCGAGCCTCCTGGTGACGCCGCTCTTCCTCGCCCTTGCCCCGCTCGGTGCGTTCGTCTTCGCCCGTCGGACTTTCGCGAGCGACCGGGCCGCGCTCGCCATGGCACTCCTCTTCGCCGGAGTCGCCTCGTGGACCCGCGTTCTGGTCGGAGGCAGCAACGACTTCGTCTTCGCGTTCCCGCTCGTTCTCCTCCTCGCGGGTCAAGCGACCGGCTGGCTGCGAGCCCTGCCGTCCGTCCCGGACGCGCTGGCGTGGGGGGTCCTCCTGGGGTACTCGGCGGCGATGAATCCGGTCGGGGCGGAGTGGCTCCTGCCGACGCTGCTCTTGGCCGGCCTCCTCATCCGACCGGCGTACACGGGGAAGCCTCTGCGCTGGCTAGGCCGGTGGGCAGTCGCAGCGGTCGTGTCGCTTCTCGCGGTCCTTCCCAGCCTGATCGTCCTCGCCCACGGGTGGCAGAGCCCCGGACTCACGCCGGGCGCGGGGGCTGCGCCACCCGGGAGTGCGTCGGGGATCTCCGCTTCCCAGTTCGCGAGCCTCATCGACCCGTACCTCTTCCGCCCGACCGACGTCTGGCTCTCGCCGCTGCCGGTCTTGCGCCTCGAGCTCGCGATACTCCTGACGGTCGGCCTCGGGATCCTCCTCGTCGTCCGACGCCCTTCCTCCCTCGCGCGTTACCTCGAACCGTTCCGGCCCTTCGTCGGCGCGGCGGTGGCGGTGATCCTCCTTCTCCTCACTGTGCTCTGGTCCGCGTCGACCGGTTTCGGGCCGGCCGTCCGCTTCACCGCGATCTCGAGCGGCTCCGAGCTATCGATCTGGCTCTTCACGTTCTACGCCCTCGTCGGGGGCATCGTGCTCGTCCTCGTGATCGAGCGTGTCGCCGCGGACTACGCACGCGGGGTGGCGCGTTCTGCCCCGCCCGGAAGGTCCGACGCACCGTTCGCCCCCGGCCGTACCTACCGGCACCTCCCTTCGGGTCTCCCGCGCGGGGCGCTCCCGATCCTCCTCGCGCTCGTGATCGTTGTGCCGGGGGCCGTGCTGACTCCAACGCAACTCCCGCCGGTGCTCGCGACCCTCTACGACGACTTCGGGAACGTCACCGCGGCCGACTTCGCGCTCCTCGCCTACGCGGGGGCGCACCTCCCCGCGGGAGGGCGCGTGCTCGTGGCCCCGGGGAGCGCCGCCGGCTTCTTACCGGGGTACGCGCCGGACCTCGTCTTACTTTTCCCGATGGTCCCGGGGTTCGCATGGCTGAACGCGTCGTACCGTCTGGTCGTGAGCGAACTCACGAACGCGACGCTCAACACGAGCGGCCTCGGGGCGATGTCGGAGCTCGACGTTCAGTACGTCGTAGTCACGGGCAACAGCACGACGCTCTGGCCGGCGTTCTCGCCGGTGCCGCTCCTCGCGGCCCCCTCGGAGTTCCCGCTCCTCTGGAACGAAGGAGACGCCTATCTCTTCCAGCGGACGACCGGTTAGGGAACCGCACGGATCGGGCTAGACGAACTCGTCGAGCACGTTCTCGTGGCCCTTCAGGCCCGCCGACTGGTGGGCGAGCGGCCCGGCGCTAAGGACCTCCTCGAGGTCCTCGTAGGTCGGGCGCTCGGACCGGTAGAACAGCCCGATCGGGATCTTGTCGCCCCACTCGAGCGAGCGCTGCCACGCGGCGGTGATGTCGCTCGGGTCGTGGCCGGCGCTCTCGAGCTTGTAGACGCGCTGGCGGAAGAAGTCGAACGTGTTCAGCTTGTTGTACGTCACGCACGGGCTGAACACGTCGACGAAGGCGAACCCGTGGTGTTGGATGCCGGCCGCGACGAGGTCGGTCAGCTGCTTCACGTCGCCCGAGAACCCGCGGGCAACGTACGTCGCCCCGCTAGCGAGCGCGAGCGAGATCGGCTCGATCGGGTGCTCGATCACCCCGGTTGGGGTCGACTTCGTCTTCTGACCCATCGACGAGGTCGGGCTCGCCTGGCCGGTCGTGAGCCCGTAGATCTGGTTGTCCATGGTGACGTAGGTCAGGTCGACGTTCCGGCGCATCGCGTGGACGAAGTGGCCGGCCCCGATGCCGAACCCATCGCCGTCGCCGCCCGTCCCGATGACCGTGAGGCCGTGGTTCGCCCAGCGGATCCCCTCGGCGACGGGGATCGCCCGGCCGTGGATCGCGTGGAACCCGTAAGAGGAGAGAAAGTGCGGAAGGTTGGACGAGCAGCCGATCCCCGATACGATCACGACGTTGTGAACCGGGATCTGGAGGCGCTTCAGCGCCCCTTCGACCGCCGCGATCACGCCGAAGTCGCCGCAGCCGGGGCACCAGGTGGGTCTCGTGTCGGACTTCCCGATCACTGGGAGGACCGGCCCCGTGGGGACGACCGTCGGACGCGCCGCACTATCCGCCATTCGTCATCACCTCGAGCGCCCGCGCGACGATCTCGTGCGGGTAAAACGGTTCGCCGTCGTACTTGAGCAAGCGCTCCGATAGGTGGAGACCGGTCTCGGCGCGCAGGAGGTGCCCGAACTGGCCGGAATAGTTCGCCTCGACCAGGAGCGTTCGCCGCGTCTTCGCGATCTCCGCGTGCACCCGCTCCGCGTCGAGCGGGTAGACGGTGGGGAACCGCAACAGGTTCGTGGCCCGTCCCTGGGCGGCGAGGACCACCATCGCGTCCCGCACCGCGCCGATCGTGGAGCCCCAGGCGACGAACGTGAGGCCGGCGCCCGGGGGCCCCTCCCACTGGGGAGGCTCCGCCACCGCCGCGATCCCGCGGAGCTTCCGCATTCGCTTGTCCATCATTCGGACCCGCTCGTTGACCCAGATCGGGATCCCCGACTTGACGTCCGAGACGAGGTGGCCCTTCTCGTCGTGCTCGTCGGAGCCCGCGACATACTGAAGCCCCGGCTGCCCGGGCAGCGCGCGGGGGGAGACGCCGGAGTCGGTGTACTGATAGCGCTTGTAATCGTCACCGTTCGACCGGACCGTGAGGAGCGACGGGACGTCGATGTTGGTTGGGATCTCCTCGCGGTCGACCGTCATCATGTTCTCGGAGAGGTGCAGGTCGCTCGCGACGAGGATCGGCGTCTGCCACGCCTCGGCGAGCTCGAACGCGGTAACGGTCGCGCGGTACGCTTCGGCGGGGTGAGACGGTGCGAGGATCGCCCGCGGGAACTCTCCTTGGCCGGCGCCGAGCATCAGGTTCAGGTCCCCTTGCTCGGTCTTCGTCGGAAGACCGGTCGACGGTCCCGAGCGTTGCGACTCGACGACGACGAGCGGGGTCTCGGTCATCCCCGCCATCCCGAGCGCCTCGACCATGAGCGAAAAACCTCCGCCACTGGTCGCGGTCATCGACCGGACGCCTCCGAACGACGCGCCGATCGCCATGTTGATCGCGGCGAGCTCGTCCTCGGCCTGTTTCACGACCACGCCGAGGCTTTGGGAGTGGGCGGCCATCCAATGCATGATCGAGGAGGCCGGGGTCATCGGGTACTGGGCGAGGAACTTGCAGCCCGCGGCCGCGGCGCCGAGCGCGATCGCCGCGTTCCCGGTCATCAGGAGCTTCGGGGCCCCCCGCTTTGAGATCGCGCGGTCGCTCGCCCCCGCGTGCTGCTGCGCGAAGTCGTAGCCCGCCCGGCTCGCGCCGACGTTCCACTCGACGACGTCGCCCGCCTTCTTTCCGAAGGAGTCGCGCAAGACCTCGTGGAGTAGGTCGAGCGGGATCCCGGCCAAGTAGGCCGAAGCGCCCATGCCGGCGGCGTTCTGGAGGATCGACTGGCTCGTATACTTGCGCGCGAACTCGAGCGTCGGGACACCGAGCGCCCGGACCCCCGCGGGGAGTTCGGAGTCCGCGACCGCGAACTTCTCGGGGTCGTAGACGACCGTACCGCCCTGGCGGAGGGACGGCGCGTGGATCGCGACCGTCTGTTTGTCGAGCGCGTACAGGACGTCGGCGTGGTCCCCCTGGGAGTACGGTCGCGCCGCGGCGGTCCGAGCCTGGAACCAGACGTGCCCGCCTCGGATCACCGACTGGTAAGCGTTGAGCCCGAAAACGTGCCAGCCCATCCGGGAGAAGCACCGGGAGATCGTCTCGCCGATCGAGGCGATCCCGTCCCCGGCCTGGCCGCCGGTGCGCACGGCAAGATCTTCCATCGACGGTTTGAGTCCGTCGTGCGTATTAATCGGTTGTGTGGTGGGGGCAATCCTTACGCGACCCGTGCGTGTCCGGTCGCCCATGCCCCGACCCGTCCGTGTCCGGCTTTTCGCGACGGCTCGCACCGCGGTGGGGCGAGCCGAGCTCGAGTGGCCGGTCCCGACCGAAGGCATCCCCGCCGGGAGGCTCGCCCGACAGATCGCGGAGGTGTACCCGGCCCTCGCGCCGACGCTCCGCGTCTGCCGGCTCGTCCGCAACGGTCAGTATGTCGATCGGACCCGCGACCGAATTCGGCCCGGGGACGAGTTCGCGATCCACCCGCCGTACGGGGGAGGCTAGGCGGTGTCGCTGCGATTGACCGCCCGTCCGCTCTCGATTTCGGCCGCGTTCCGCGAGCTCGAACGCCCGGGCCTCGGAGGGGTCGTGCTGTTCGCGGGGCGGGTTCGGCCGGATCGCTCGGGCAGCACCCGGGTCGTCGCGCTCGACTACGAGGTCCACGAAGGTCCCGCACGTCAGGTCCTCGCCGAGATCGACCGGAGCGCCAAACGCCGTTTCGGGGTGACCCGCACGGTTCTGTGGCACCGGGTCGGCCGAGTGGCGGCCGGCGAGGTCTCGGTCATCGTCGGCGCGTCCGCCGCGCACCGATCCTCCGCGTTCCTCGGGGCCCGCTACCTGATCGACCGGCTGAAGGAGACCGTTCCGATCTGGAAGTCGGATCGAGCACCCTTCGCACGGCGACCGCGACGGACCCGTCGTCCGCGGGCCGGACGAACGTCGGACTAGGGCCGAGTTCGGCGATCCCGGGCATCCGAGGGCGTGTTGGGCATGCCCTTGTTATATAGCCCGCCCGGCGTTCTTTTGCCGTGACGGCGACACCGAGTCCGGGCCCCGGCCATCCGCCGTCCGCGTCGCCGCACTCGGGTCCGGCCCGCGGCCGTCCGGGCGGTCTGCTGCAGCGGATGGACAAGGGACTGATCCGCCACGTCGTTGCGGTCGGGAGCGGCAAGGGCGGCGTCGGGAAATCTTCCGTGACCGCGCTCGTCGCGACCGAGTTGCGACGACGGGGCCTCGCCGTCGGGATCCTGGACGCCGACATCACCGGGCCCTCGATCCCGAAGCTGCTCGGTCTCACCGGCCCCTTGACCGATGCCGGCGAGGGGATCGAGCCCGCGACCTCCCGCACCGGCCTCCCCGTCGTCTCCTCCCAGTTCATGGTCGAGGACGAGCAGGCGCCCGTCATCTGGCGGGGCCCGCTCGTTACTCGACTGATCACGCAGTTCTTCGGCGGGGTCCACTGGGGGCGACTCGACTACCTCCTCATCGACATGCCGCCCGGGACGAGCGACGTTCCGCTGACCGTCTTTCAGACGATCCCGATCGACGGCATGGTCTTCGTGCTCACGCCACAGGACCTTGCCGCGCTGATCGTGAAGAAAGCGATGAACATGGCGCGGGACCTCCACGTGTCGTTGCTCGGGGTGGTCGAGAACATGTCATGGATCGACTGCCCCCACTGCCACGAGCGGATCGAGCTGTTCGGACCCGGGACGGTCCAGCGCGTCGCGGAGGAGTACGGCATCCCTATCCTGAGTCGGCTCCCGCTCGCGCCCGCCCTCTCGGGCCTCGCCGACGCGGGGCGGCTCGACGAGTACGCCTCCCCCGAGCTCACGGCGCTCGTCGACGCGCTCATCGCGAAGGTCGACGAGATCACGAAGGAATCGCCGACGATGCTGTAGCCGCGCGCAGCTCGCGGAATCGCACCGACTCGACCGGCACTCCGCGTCGGCCGAGCGCCGCGCGGAGGCCGTCCAGGTGGGCGTCCCCGACGACGACCGCCATCCGTCCGAACCCCTGCGTGCGCAGCGCGGCGAGACGGTCCGCCATGTGTTCGTTCCGCTCGTCGAGGAGGACGCGCGCGAGCGTCGGGCTCGTCCGGCGCAGCTCGGCGGTGTAATCCTCGGGGGAATCCGCGTACCGCTGGACCTCCCGTTCGACCATGCGCGCCGGAACGAAGAGCGCGACGACCGCGCCGACCAAGAGTCCGACCCGCTCCTTAAACGGCATCCGACGCACGAGCTCGAGCAGCGTCCCGCGCAGCGGGTCGTCGATGAGGAAGACCGGTAGGTTCCGCTCCCGGGCGAGCTGCGCGGCGACCTTCATCTCTGCCCCCGGCCCCCCGCCGCCGATCTCGGCGCCGAGACGGCGCTGGACCCGTGCCCAGAGCTGCGCAAAGAGCGGCGCCCCGGCCGCGCGCCCGTTCCCATGCGCCTCCCCGAGGAGCACCGCCGCGCGCTCCTGGTCGACCTCGATCGCGACCCCGTCCAACGTGCGGTCCCCGAGCAGACGACGCAACGGAGCCTCGAGGTCGATCACGTGTGCGGTGCCGACCAGCAGCACCGGGCTTTGGGTCGTGGAGGCGTACACGGAAAGACCACCCGGTCGCTCCGTATCTCCCTTCGCCCCGACCGGCGCGCACAAGCCCCTTATAGGGAGGCGCGGTCGGCGGACCGCATGGCCTGGACGCTCCTCTCCATTCCATCGGCGAAGCGTGCCGAGCTCGATGCGGCCCTGCGCGACGACCTCCTCTCCCGGCAGAGCCAGAAGGTCCGGGAGGCGAAAGCGGTCGGCGGTCCCTCCGACACGACATACGTGCTCCTCGAAGGTTCGGCGGAGGCGATCGGACGGGCCGACGCGCTCCTCGCGCCATTGGGCACGAAGCTCCCGGGACCCGAGGCCGAAGCGCTCTATCGCCGCTTCAAGGACGAGGAAGAGTCCGCGTCCGCGGGGATGGGGCTCTTCTTCACCGAGGAGTGACCGATCACTCCGGTGCCGGCGCGTGCGACGGGTCGAGGTCCTCGCCGCCCGCGAAGACGCGCTGGGCGGACTGGTAGAGCGACTCGAGGCCGGTCCCGTCCTTCGCCGAGGTCGCGACGAGCCCCGCGAGCGGACCGAGCGTCTCGATCGCACGGAAGAGCTCGGTCGAGAGCTGGACGTCCGGGGTCGGCGCGTCGCGCGTCACTGCGTCGTGGAGCTCCCGGGGGTCCTGCGCCCATCGCAGGAGCTCCTCGAGCTGCTCCGCGGTCAGCACGTCCGCCTTCGCGAGGACGTTGACCATCGGGAGGCGGAAGCGGAACTCGACCGTCGCGCTGAGCATCAGGAGCGAGACGTACCCCGCCGGAGTCCGGGCGAGCGCGGGGTCGAAGAGGAAGGCTACCTGGGAGCGGTCGCCGCTGAGCGCGTCGACGATCGCCTTGGACGCCTCGCGGAACGCGAAGAGCTCGACCTGCCCGGGCGTGTCGATGAGGACGTAGTCTGTCTTCAGTTCGTCGATCGCCTGCTTGACGTCGAAGATCTTGAGCGCGATCATATCCGCCGCGGCGACCTGCGCGCCGTTCGGCCCGAGACCGTACTCGTCCATCACGTCGGAGAGCCGGACCCACTCGCGGATGTCGACCGCCGGGTCGAGCGTCGCCGACTCGCTGCCCGGGTCGAGGTTGACGACCGTCGCCTCGTAACCGGCGCTCTTCATCCAGTCGGCGAAGGCCCGAACGAGCGTGCTCTTGCCGGCCCCGGCCGTGCCGGTGAAGTAGATCGTCCCCGGTTCTTCCATCGCTACTTCTTCGCCGCGGCGGGGCGGTGCTTCTTCAGGTCCGCCGCCAAGAGGCGCAGGAAGCGGGCCTTCGTCGTGCCGTCGCGCTTCGAGACCTTCACGCGCCCCTCGTGGGCGGCGGCGCGGGGCGGGTAGTGCTTCTCCGGCTCGGCCTCGGCCTTGAAACCGAGGCGACGCGCCGCCTGCAGGATCTCCTCGCCGGTAACCTCGACGAGCGCGTCCGCTTCCGGAAGTCGGCGACCATCCTTGCGCGAGAGGCCTCGCCCGAGGTAGGCGGGATAGACGTAGAAATGCTCGGGCATGGGCGACGCCGGCGCCGCCCTACGGCGGGCTCGGCGGGGCCGCGACGCGGACCCCGTTGAGGATCCCGTCCTGGCCCGGACGCGAGCGGACGCGCACGAGGCCCACGTCGGTCTCGAGGATCGCGCCCTTGGTGATGATGTTCCGTTGGATGTAGTTGGGGTTCGCCGGGTTCTCGCGCACGGTGATGACCTTCGCCGGCTGGATCTTCCGGGCCGCCGGGTCGTAGACGTTGATCGTCTGGGTGGTCAGGATCCGCAACTTGACGTTCGCGCCGCGGACACGGTACGGCTTCACGGTCCCTGCGCCGATCGTCGCATGTTGGAGCTCACGGCCGATCTCGAATCGCCGCTTCTTGCGAATCGGCCGAAGGCGCCCGCCCGTGCGTTTGCGTCGCGAGCGACCTTGCCAGATTCCCATCGTTGACCTCGGAGGGTCCGTGCGAGCGGGGTACCGTATATGAGGTTTATCGAAAGCGAGCGACGGCGACGGCCCGCCCGGCCCCGGCCGTCACCGGTCGGAGGGCATCCCGCGCGCGAAGGCCCTTAAGGACGGGCCGCGCTCGGGACGAGGGGGGACGACCGCGGAGCGGATCCTCGGGATCGATGAGGCCGGTCGCGGCAGCGTGCTCGGACCGCTCGTGGTCGGCGGGTTCTGCTGTGCGGCGGACCGGCTGCCCGACCTGGCCGCCACCGGCGTCCGGGACTCGAAGGCGCTCTCGCCGGAGCGCCGGAACGCGGTCTACTCAAGGCTCCGCGCGATCGGTGAGCGGCGCTCCTTCGCCCTCGCCCCCCGTACGATCGACCGCTACGTCGCCCGGGGCGGCCTGAACGAGCTCGAGCTCGAAACGTTCGCGACCCTCGTCCGCGCGCTCCGCCCCGACGTCGCGTACGTGGACGCGTGCGACCCGAACGCCGAGCGATTCGGCCGACGCCTCGCGTCGCTCGCGGGGATCACGACTCGCATCGTGAGCCGCCACCACGCCGACCGCGACGTGCCGGTCGTGAGCGCGGCGTCGGTCGTGGCGAAGGTGCGCCGGGACGCGGCGCTCGAACGCCTCCGCCGCGGCGCCGAGGAGGCGCTGGGGAGCGGTTACCCGTCCGACCCGGCGACGCAGGAGTGCGTCCGCCGACATGTGTCCGACGGGGGCCGAGTACCGCCCTGGATGCGGCGTTCGTGGGCCACGGTGCAAAGGGTTAAGCGCGCCCGTCCGGCTCGGACGCTGGACGGCGGGGACGGATGACGGTCGAGGAGACGCTCGCGTCGCTGGTCGACCGGTTCAACCGCAAGGCGGCGCGCACTCCGGCGATCGCCGAAGAGCTCGGCAGCCTCGAGCGGACGATCCGGATCCGCCTCACGGACGAAGGGAACTACGCGGTCGACCTCCGCGCGGGGCGGCTCACGAACCTGCGGACGGCGCCCTCGGGGAACGCGGACGTCACGATCACGACCGACGTCGCGACGTTCCACGGTCTCGTGCATAAGGAGATCGGGCCGATGAAGGCGCTCGTCACCCGCAAGCTCGCGATCGACGGGAGCCTCGAGGACAAGCTGCTCTTCCGCAAACTGCTCTGACGGTCGGCGTCGCGGGACGGACCCGTTACGGCAGGAAGACGCACGCCGCGATGCAGACGCCGTAGTGGTCCATCGGGATCGAGAGCTCCTCGGTGCGGTACCGGATCCGGCGGATCTCGACTCCGCGGAAGTGAGCGATCTCCTGCATGCGCCAGCGCAGGAACTCCTTGAGCGACTTCTGGGTTCCGTGGAGGTGCGCCTCCGCGACGTAGCCGCCCTGGCCGTCCGTGCGGAATCCGTAGGCGATCCCGGCGCTAATGACCTCTCCCTCGCCGCCGGAATACCGCGCGAGGACCGCATGCGTGATCGCGCCGCGCGCGATCGGCCCGCGGTCGACCTGACGGATCCCGATCGGGAGGACCGACGAGACACTGACCAGGTTCTGGTCGCCGATCCCGGCCTGGAGGAGCGCGAGGTCGAAGGCGTTGAGCTCGCTCGTCTTGTTGATCCCCTTGCCGCTGGTGACGAAGAACCGCGTCGGGACCGGCACGAGCGTCGAGGCGGCGGCGCTATGGCGAGCGGGCACGAGGGGGCCGGAGGGCCCCTCGACTTTAACCTTTGGCGGCGGGCATCACACCATGATCGCGTGGCGACGTCGCATCGACTCCTCGCTCTCGCCCCGCAGGCGCATCAGCTCGGCGACGATCGCGTCGGTCAGGCCGAGGCTCGCCGACTCGAAGAGCGTACCGAGCGGTGCGAGCCGCGGTCGGTCCGCGTCCTCGGGGAAGTCGATCGAGAGCAGCGCGGTCGCGATGTGGGCGAGCTTCGAGGAGGAGCGCCCAGTGAGCACGACCAGCTCTGCCCCCTCGCGGCGGACGATGTTCGCCGTCTGGATCGACGAGTAGCTCTCGCCGCGCCCGGAGAGGATGAAGACCGCGTCCCCGCGCCGGACGATCGGGGTCACGCTCTCGCCGATCACGTAGGCGCGGAGCCCGATCTGAACGAGCCGCATCGCGAACGCGCGGCCGATGATCCCGCTCCGACCCGCGCCGTAGACGAACGTGGCCGGTGCGCGCGAGAGGATCTCGATGGCTGCGGTAACGGCCGCCGGATCGAGCCGGTCCAGCGACTCCGTGACCCGCTCCGCGATGTAGCGTTGGGCGCGGGAGAAGGCGGGCTTGCTATCGGCGTCGGGCGCCACGGCGTCGGGCCTCCTTCGCGCGGTGGGGGGGCGGGCGGCGGGGCGCGGGGCGCGGCTTCGCGCGGGCCGGCGTGGCCGCGTGGGCGACGGTCTTCGTACCCAGGGGGACCGCGGGTTTCTTCACGGGCTTCGGCGCCGGCGGCGCGTGCAACTTCGCCCATCGGCGGGTGAGCGCGCGCTCGTAGAGGAGCTTCATGTACATCCCGTCGTGCTCGAGCAGCGGCGAGCTCGAGATGACGGTGACGTCGTAGTCTCGCTCCGCGAGGAGCTCGGCGAGCGGGTCGAACCGGACGAGTCCGCGCTTGATCGGCGTGAGCCGGAACTCGCCCGAGCCGTAGAACTCAACGCCGGAGAAATTGAGGTAGAGCGGACCGGCGGTCGCCGCGACGAACTCCTTCACGACCGGCGCGAGGTCGTCCGCCGCCTCGAAGGAGCGGCGCTCGCGCGCGGCGAGGTGCGGCACGTTGAGGACCGGGACGGTCCCCTTCACGCGGTGGACCAGATCGAGGACCTCCTCGCGCGAGCCGAAGACGTCGGGGTGCCCGCTCGGCTCGATTGCGAGCCGGACCGTCCCTCGCGAGTACTGCTTCAGCCAGTCCGCGAGGTCGCTGACGATGTTCGTCAGCTCCTGGATCGAGTCGGCGCGGTCGCCGCCGCCGTAGAAGCCGAGGTGGGTGACCGCGAGCCGGGCGCCGAGGCCCTGGGCGAGGACGCCGGCCCACTGGATCTGCCGTGTCGATTGCTCGCGCGCGTCGCTCGAGCCGAAGAAGTCGACGTAGTACGGCGCGTGGAGCGTGAGGTCGGTGTCGAGCGCGCGGGCGAGCGCCTTCGTCTGCTGGAGGTCGGCATAGTCCTTCGCGAGGCTCCAAGTGAGGGTCGTGAGCGAGTCGCGCTTCTTGATCGGCGACGTCAGCTGCGCGACGGACGGTGTGCCGCCCTGGTGTTCCGCCGCGCCGACGCTCACGGGAAGTTGGAGGAGGAGCTCGCGCGGGATCTTCCCGACCTCCTCGTCGAACGCGAGGCGAGTGAGCGGGTTGACCTTGATGAACTGGACCTCCATCGCCGTGAGGCCCAGGTGGTGCACGTCGGCGATCCCGTCCCGGAGCGTACGCCCTTTGCAGGAGAGTGGGATCCCCGCTGGTCCGAACCGGATCACGAGTAGCCAGACCTCAAAAATGGCGGACCCGCGGGAAGATGTGAACCTATATAGCGGGAGCCGGCGCGGCGGCCCCGGCGCGCCCGGGGCGGCGATCCCCCTCGGCGTCGGGGGCGAAGCCGAGGCCGATGAGGTATAACTCCGACGACGGCTCGCGCGACGCGGGCGGCTTCGTCCGGCGCACGCTTGCGAACGAGCGGGTGAGTTCCCGCTCGAGGTCGGGAACGAGATCGCCGTCGAAGACCTTCGCGGCGAACGCCCCTCCCGGCTTCAGGACCAAGCTCGCCAGCGCGAAGGCGTCTCGGACGAGGCCCACGCTACGAGCGTGGTCCGTCGCGTACGCCCCGCTGATCCGGGGGGACATGTCGGAGACCACGACGTCGAACTCGCCCCCGCCGAGGCGGGCCGGGAGGGCGGGGTCCCCGACCCGTCCGCGGACGACGCGCACGCCGTCGATCGGTTCGACCGGCCGTGGGTCGACCGCGACGACGACCCCGCGCGGTCCGACGCGCTCGCGGGCGACGACCGACCACCCGCCCGGCGCCGCACCGAGGTCGAGGACCCGGCGCCCGGGCCGCAGGAGGCCGAACCGGTCGTCGAGGTACGCCAGCTTGAACGCCGCGCGGGAACGCAGCCCCTCCCGCCGCGCGGCCCGATAGTAGGGGTCGCGCCGCCGCTCGCTCACGAATCGGCGGGGCATCGCCGCGGCGGAGCCGGAGCGCCTACATGAGCGGGGAGGGGCGCGGCGGATGGGGCCGTCCGAATTTGAATCGGAGTCTCTTGCACCCCAAGCAAGAAGGATGGTCCAAGCTACCCCACGGCCCCACGCCGCGCCGGTGGCGCGCCGACCCGGACCGCTTAGATAATGGTTTCTTGGCGTGCGGAGGCGCCGCTCAGTGGTGGAGGTAGAGCCATGCGCCGACGCCGCCGACGGTGATGATCAGCATGCTCGCGACCGTGACCCAGAAGAACGTCCACATCTCCGAAACCCCCTCGGCCGGGGTGATCTCGGGGCTCGGCGTAGAGCTCCCGGGTGAGCTCCCGTATGGGCTGCGGTACGGTTCGCCCGAGCCGGACACGTGGACTCCGGTCGTTCGGAGTCCGGGGCGATTCTTAACGGCTCGGTTCGTGCGGTCCTACGCGGCGAACCACGGGAGTCGCGCGGCCGGACCCGTGGGCTTCAGCACCAGCAGATGCAGGTTCGCGCCCGCCTCGCCGGGGGCGTAGGAGTCGCGGAGCGCGAGCTGGTAGAGGAGGAAGAGCGCGTCCTCGTCCGAGTGCACGCCGAGCGAGCGCTGGACGTCGACCCCGAAGCGTCGGCCGAGAAGGCCCAATAGCTCCTCGAAGTCGATCTGCCCGGGCACCTGGGCAGCCTGCGCCCGCCGGAAGAGCCCGACGACGATCCCGGTCGCGAGGCGGAGGATCTCGGTCGGAGTGGTGACGCGGAGGTGGAAATGCGGGGGCGTCGGGTCGGCGCGCTCCCCGCTCGGGACGACGAGCACCGCCACCTCGTTCTCGATCGCGGAGCTCCCGCTTCCCGATAGTCGGGCCCACGCCTCCTCGGCGGCGCGGTCGTTCGGCACGACGAAGATCGCCCGACGCGGCGCAGCGGTCGCGGTCCGGACTCCGGCGACCCATCGGTCGACGCCTTCCGCTGCGCCGCCGGAAGGGGCAGCCGGGACGAAGACGGGGAATGTTCGTCGAGGAACGCCCGACTCCTGCACCCAGAACGCGGGCTCGCCCTCCGGCGCGCGCCGGAGCGGCGGCACCCGGGAGTATCCGAGCTTCTTGAGAACCGTCTCGGCGTCGCGCAAGCGGTCGGAAGTGCCTCCGACCGGGTCGGAGCTCGGCATCGGTCTCGATAGGACGGGCCGCCGAGATAAGCTCGACGGCCGGACCGCGCCGGCTCACAGGCTCGTCGGGAAGCCGATCCGCAGCAGGGGCGCGTTCACTACGATCGCGACCACGACCGCGAGGAGGTACGGTCCCGAGTAGATGAATCCGCGGCGCGCGACCTCGCGCGTGACCGTGCGCCAGAGCGGCACCGTCACGACGACGAAGATCGCGCCGAGGACGACGAGCGCGACCAGCACCGGCCACGCCAGCGCCCCCGTGAATCCGATGAGGACCGCCGCGGGGACGAGTAGCGCGGCCGAGACGACGACGACCTTTCCGGAGAAGGCGACGTCGTCCATCCGCGGGAGCATCGGGAGGCCCGCGCGTGCGTAGTCGTCCTTGAGGAGGAGCGCGAGGCTCCAGAAGTGGGGCGGCGTCCAGAGGAAGACGAGGATCGCGAAGGCGATGACGCCGGTCGTCCAGTCGCCGACCGCCGCCGCGCTCCCCGCGAGGGCGGGGGCGCTCCCCGCGAACCCGCCGATGACGATGTTCCAGCTCGACCTCCGCTTCAGCCACGCGGTGTAGACGACCACGTAGGTGAGCCCGCCGAGGAAGATCGAGAAGCCGGTGAGCGGGTTGAGGGCCCAGCTTGCGAATCCGATCCCCGTGGCCAAGAGACCGAGTCCGAGAGCGGCGACGACACCGCTCGGCGCGATCCGCTCGTCGGCGAGCGGCCGCTGCCGAGTCCGGCGCATCTGTCGATCGAGGTCCCGGTCGAGGTAGTGGTTCAGCATCGCGGCGCCCGCGGAGCCGGCCGCGCCGCACAGGACGAGGACGGCGAGGCGCGCCAGGTCGATCGAGCGAGGGCTCGCGAGGAGGAAACCGCCGACCGCCACGGTGCAGATCAGTGCGGTGATCCCCGGTTTCGCGAGCTGGACGAAATCCCCCACGGTCGCCCGGGGCGGCGCAGCCGGTGGGGGTGGCGGAGAAGCTTCGGCCATTCGGAGGGCTCGCCGAGGCCGGGGGGCGGCTTAGCCTTCCCGGGGCGACGTCCCCGGGGTCGGATGGTCCGCGGGGGTCCGGGGGGCGGGGCTTCTCGCGGGAGCCCCCAACCGAGTCCGCCCCGGGGTGACGTCCTCCCGGGCGGCCTGCCGCGCCCAGTCGACCCACCGACGCGGGATGTCGCGCAGGTTCGAGAGCAAGGCGACGACGAGCAGGATGCCGAAGAGTGCCGTCGCGATCGCGAGGTGCAGGAGGACGATCCCGGCGAGGAGCGACGTCTCGATGACGACCCCGCCGAGGAGCGCCTCTCCGACGACGAGGGCGAGCGCCGCGGCCGAGAGGCGGAGGAGGGCGCGACGCCCTCGCTCGTAGGCGACGCCGAGCAGGGTGAGGAGGAGGACGCCGACCGACAGGAAAAACGCCGAGACACGGTGGCTCCATTCGACCGCCGCGCCGCCGGTGACCGCCGGCAGCAGGTTGCCGTTGCCGAAGCACGTCGGCCAATCCGGGCAGGCGAGCCCGTTGTCGGTCGTGATCACGTTCCCGCCGAGGATGATCGTGAGGTAGCAGAGCACGCAGGCGACGACCGCGGCGTAGCGAAAGAGGTCGTGCCCGCGCACGGTGCCTCTAGGGGGTCTCGGTCGCGACCGGGCTCGGGGCGGCGCTCGGCACGGGGTTCGGCGAGGGGGCGTGCGACGGGAGGGGGTGCGCGACCGGGCCGCTCATGCGGACCGCGAGCTCCTCCCCCCACGGGTCCTTGCTCGTCACGGGGTCGCCGGCGTAGTAGCTGTAGATCATGTTGAACAAGAAAATGAGCTGACCTATCCCGAGTATGTACGCACCGAGCGTCGCGAGGAAGTTGAGCGCCTGGAAGTTCCCGTTCCAGAGGTACGTGTAGACCCGCCGCGGCATCCCCTCCGCGCCGAGGATGAACATCGGGAAGAGGAGCAGGTTCACGCCGACGTACGTGAGCAGGAAGTGGAGCTGCCCGAGACGCTGGCTGTACCAGCGGTGGGTCAGGATCGGGAAGTAGAAGTAGATCCCCGCGAAGATCGCCATCAACGTCCCGCCGAGCAAGATGTAGTGGAAGTGAGCGACCACGAAGTACGTCCCGTGGTAGAGGTAGTCGATCGGGATCGATGCGAGGAAGAGCCCCGAGAGACCGCCGATGACGAATCCGGTGATGAACGCGAGGCAGAACCACATCGGCACCGCCATCCAGATGCGGCCACCCCAGAGCGTCGCGACCCAGTTGAAGACCTTCACCGCCGACGGGACCGCGACCGCGAACGTCGCGAGCATGAAGACGAACCGGACGTTCGTCGCGATCCCGGTGACGAACATGTGGTGCTCCCAGACGGCGAAGGAGAGCACCGCGAACGCGCCGAGCGCGATCGCCATCGCGCCGTAGCCGAAGATGTCCTTCCGCGCTAACTTCGGTAAGACCGTCGAGATGATCCCGAACGCCGGCAGGACCATGATGTAGACCTCGGGGTGCGCGAAGAACCAGAACAGGTTCTGGTACAGCAAGGCCCCGCCGAGCGGCGTCCCGTTGACCGCGGCGAGGATGTGTGTCCCGAAGTTACGGTCCGAGAGGACGAAGGTGAGCGCGATCGACAGCGACGGCAGCGCGAAGATCAGGAGGACCGAGTTGATGAGCGTCGCCCAGACGAAGAGCGGCATGTTCCAGTAATGGACGCCCGGTGCTCGGTGCTTCAAGATCGTGACGACGAAGTTGATCGCGCCGAGCATCGATGAGATCGTGAGGATGTGCAACCCGAGGATCCAGAGGTCGACGCCGTACGGGTTCGGGCCGAACGACTCGAGCGTCAGAGGGACGTAGCCCGTCCAGCCGGCGTACGCGTTCGAGAGGATCAGGATCACGCCGGCGGGCGGGATCATCCAGAACGCGATCGCGTTGATCCGCGGGAGCGCCATCTCCTTCGAGCCGATCATCGACGGCACGAGGTAGTTCCCGAACCCGGCGAGGGTCGGGATGATGAACATGAAGATCATCAGCACCCCGTGCATCGTGAACAGGGTCGAGTAGACGTCCGGCGTGATCCCGAGGGTCGACTGGGGGTCGAGGCCGAGCCCCTGGACGAACCCGAGGTCGGTGCGGATCAGCGTCGCGTAGATCCCGCCGATGAAGAAGAACAGGATCCCGATGGCGATGTACATGAGGCCGATGCGCTGGTGGTCGGTCGTGAAGAGCCACTTCTTGATCGCCGCGACGAGCCACGCCCCGTGGTAGTGGAACATCCAAACGAGGAATCCGGCGAACCCGGCGACCAGGACGATGATCGTCAGCGGCTCCAGGAGCGGGCCGAGGCCGGTCACGCGAGCAGCCCCCCGATGACGTAGGCGATCCCGGCGGCCGCGAGCACGACGATGAGGACCGCGAGAAAGCGGGCCTGCGCTCGCGGCGTCACCGGCCCGGGGACGGGCGGAGTGATGCGCCGACCGAGCGGCCAGACCCGGTAGGTCCGGTCGACGAGGTGGATGATCATCGCCGACATGAGGAACATCAGCGCGAGTGCGATCCCGAACGACTCCTGGGCGCCGGGGCTCGTGAGCGGGCCGAGCCGGATCGAGTAGACCAGGAGGACCGCGATGCCGATCAGCATGAGGTAGGTGACCGCGTCGTAGAGGTCGAGGACCTTCCGACGCAGCCGACGGGACTCCACGCGGGCGGGGTCGTCGCTATTCAAAGAGCTCCACCCTCCGTCCGGTGGTGCCCCGGTACCGGTCGACCCGGTAGAGGATCCCGGCCATGAACAGGAACGCGAGCGTCGCGAGCGTTCCCCCGATGACGACCGCGAGGAGGTCGTAGAGATCGCCGGCCGCAATGCCCAGCACGCCGTAGACGACCGTCGCCGAGCCGACCGTTCCGAGCACGAGGAAGACCGCAAGGATCCCCCAGAGGGTCCCGGTCTTCCAGCTCGGCGTCTCGGCCGCGCTAGTCAACGGAACTCGCCTCCGTAGCCGTCACGGACGCGGGGATTCCCGCCGGGGTCGGGTACGCGCCGACGAACGACGCGTCGCGGGTCGCGAGGCGCCGCAGATAGCTGCGGCGGTATCGCCCGTAGAAGAGCGCGGTGACGACCCCGTTGACGGCGAAGATCGGACCGATCGTGGTCGCGATCGTCATCGTGGGGATCGCGACGCCCGGCGTCTCCCCGCCCCAGACCGTCATGAGGATGAAGAACCCGAGCAGGCTCGTCGCGAGCCAGATGAACAGGGGTCGGTCCCGCGGGTGGGCCCGCTTCGACCGGTCGAGGAACGGCAGGAAGAGGACGTACACGATCAGCACGGTCGTGACGCCGATCGCGAGCACCGGCGTGACCCCCGCGAAGTCGAGGAATTTGAACAACCAGAGGAAGTACCAATCCGGTTCGGTCACGACGCCGGCGGCAGCGAGGTTGCCGGCGTACGTCTGAAGGGTCCACGGCCACAGGGCCGCGATCCCGAAGAGGACCCCCACGTAGAGGAGGCCCCACTTCAACGTGTACCACAGGATGTGCGGGACGAACGGGACGCTCTGCTTGTCCTCCTTCTCGGTGTAGCGCCGACGCTGGAGCGGGTCGGAGGTCGCCGGCGGCGCGATCCCGTGGGACTCGAAGAGCGCGATGTGGGCGTAGAGGAGCCCGCCGAGGGCGAGCGGTAACAGCACGACGTGGGCGTCGAACATGCGGGACAAGAGTCCCTGCGACGTCCCGTCCGCCAGGATGAACGGGCCGAGCAACGGGCCGACGGTCGGAAGCCGGAGCGCGAGGACGAGGCCCACGTTCGTCGCGTTGAGGGAGATCTGCGTGTAGGGCAGCAGGTACCCCGTGAACCCCATCCCGAGGGTCGTGACCATCAGGAGGGTCCCGACCATCCAGGAGAACTCGCGCGGGGCCTTGTAGACGCCGAGGTAGTACCCCCGGAAGAAGTGGACGAACATCAGGAAGATCATCGCGTAGGCGCCGTAGAGGTGGCTCGAGAGGAGGAGCTGGCCCATCGGCACGGAGTGGATGATGTAGTACGTCGAGCACCACGCCGCGGGGGCGACCGATTGGGCCCCGATCGCCTGGCCGCACGCGGTGAGCGTCGTGCTCGTGCTCGGCTGGTAGTAGAGCAGGAGCAGCATCCCCGAGAGGACCTGATAGAAGAAGGCGATCGCAACGAACGCCCCGGTCCAGTACGACGGCTTGAACGTGAACGCGGGCTGGGGGCGCAACGCCCACTTCCGCATCGCCGTGCGGTCCTCGACGAACCCCCAGATCTGGTTGAGGGTCCGGTTGTACCAGCTCGAGAACGACACCGGGTCCTTCCTACGACTTGAGGCCGAAGCTGCAGAGGATGACCGGCGTCTCCTTCGCGATCGCGCTCGTCGTCCCGACCGAGTAGTCCCCCTGCAGCGTGTTCAGGTGACCGTTGACGGGAGGAGGACCCGAGCCGACCGCGAAGATGTTGCCGCTCGCGTCCGCGGTCAGCTCCAATTGGGGGAGCGGGAGGACCGCGGGTCCGGTGAGGTTCGCGGCGGAGTTCGTCACGTCGTAGGTGGAGCCGTGGCAGGAGCAGTGGATGTAGAACGCGCCGCTCGGGTTCGTATGGGACGGGAACGTCTGCGGGCATGTCGCCGGCGGGTAGTACGCGATCGCGGGGGCGGGGCAGCCGAGGTGCTGGCAGATCGCGCTGTAGGCGACGATCGAACCGTTGGTCCCGATGCCACCGGGGACCTTCCAGGCGCCGAGGTTGGTCGGGCTCGGCTCCTCGCCGTTCGCCGGGGCCAAATTGAGCAAGAAGTTCGGTTCGTTGCGCAGCGGGTAGTTGAAGATGTACAGGTTGGGCTCCGTGACGTTGTACTCCGCCTCGACCTTCGCGACCGTGAGCGCGGAGCCGTCCACGTCGAGCAGCTGGGTCCGCGGGTAACTCGAGATGCCTACGACCGGGGGTTGGACGAACTGGAGCGAACCCCCGACGAGACCGCCGCCGCCGGCGCCAACGAGCCCCGCGACCGCGAGGAGCTTGAGGACGTTCCGCTTCGTCTCGTCGACATCGTCCTCGCTTCGGGACGCGGCGACCTGTCGCAGTTGCCCGACGGGGAAGTCGAGCGCGGGGCTGCGGGCCGCGACGAACGGACAGGAGTCGGGGCATTCGATAGGGTCGAGCATCACTCGAGCGTCCTCCCCCGGGTGTCGGGCTTCGCGTCATCGACCTCATTCGGGTCGGGGATCGTCGCCGCCCCGGGGAGTTCGGCCCGGCCGCTCCCGTAGTAGACCGCCCAGGTGATGCCGATCCCCATCAGGATCACGAGGATCTCGGTCATCGTGACGATCTGCTGGGGGTCGAGCGCGCTCATCGGGGGGTCTCCGGGTCGTGGGGGAGGGCCGGCACCGTCGTGGACCAGGTCGACACCGGGTAACCGCCGGTCCACGGCACCCACTCGGGCTCGATCGGACGGGCAGCGACTGCCACCGCGGGAGGACTCGTCACCGCGGCGGGGATGCCGCTCCGGTGGGTCGGGGTCGGGTCGAGGCCGAGGAGCGCGCCGCGGATCGAGAGCGTTCCGCCCGCGGGTACGGGGATTTCGGCCGCCTGGGTGAACTCCGCGAGGAGGTCTTGCTTCAGCCGACCGGCGCGAGCGTACCATCGGCCCGCGGTGCGCAGAAGCTCGCCGCTCTCCTTGCCGAAGAGGAGAAAGACCGCGGCGGCGGCGATGATGATCCAGTCGATGTCCGAGAAGAGCGCCATCAGCTCACCCCGCCCCCGCGACGAGCCGTGGCGGGCCTGCGCGGGTGTCGCGCCGGGTCTCCCAGCGCCTCGCGAAGTACGCCCCGCCGAAGTAGAGCCCGATCATCGGGGTGGCGATGAGGAGCATCGTGATCCCCGAGTTGTCGGGGGTGACGATCATGCCGAAGACGAGCGCGCCGATCACCGCGCCCCGCCAGTGTTTCCGCCACTCCGCGGCCTTGACCAGACCGAGGCGGGTCAGCGTGTAGATGAAGACGGGGAGCTCGAAGACGATCCCGAACGCGAGCGAGTAGAGGAGCGCGAACGTGACGAAGTCCTGGACCCCGAGCGTCGGCCCCGAGACCGACGAGAGACCCAACGCCGCGACGTACCGGAAGAGGAGGAGGAAGGTGAACGGCGTGAGGAAGACCACACCGATTCCCGTCCCGAGTGCGAAGAGGGCGCTCGCGGGGATCCCGACCGTGCGCAGGAGGAGCCGCTCGTTCTGCCGGAGTGCCGGCATCAGGAACGCGCCGACCTCGTGGACGATCCAGGGCATCCCGACGATCAGGGCGACGAGGATACCGATCTCCATCTGGACCATGATCGAGTCGCCGACGCCGACGTTCAGGAGAACGACGTTCGACGGCAGCATCCAGTGACGCATCGCGATGAACAACTGCGCCGAGACGTTGTAGAACGGGTTCGGCCACGGATAGGCGAACGGCACCGACACGCCGAGGACCCGAAAGTGGAACGGGATCAGCTCGAAGAAGAGCAGGAAGCCAAAGATCGCGGCGAGCACGATCCCGATGCGGACGGCCCGGCGTCGGACCTCCTGGAGGACCGACAGGATGCGGTCGAGGTCGCGCATCAGTCACCCCGGGACCCCCCGGGGGTCGTGCGACCCTTCGCCCTTCGCCGGGCTCCGTTCTCTCGGTTGGTGGATGCCTCGCGCATGCAGCGTCGGGGCGTTCGCTAGTGGCTCGGACCCGTGGAGGGGGGCACGGTCGTCGCCGCCTGGTCGGCCTTCAGTTCCCGCTCGACCTCGAGGCGCCCTTTCTTGAACTCGCCGACGGACCGCCCCAGGCTGTGCGCCAGCTGCGGGATCTTGCTCGACCCATAGAACAGGATTCCGGCCACCACGGCAATGATCAACCAGTCGTCGAGAGAGTCGAACATCTCTACCCTCGAGGGCGAGACCGGTCCGAGTCAGGATATGGCGTTCGTATGGGAGGACCATACCGGTACGGAGAGTCCGTACCGGGGGTAGATAAGCCGCCTCAGGCCGCCTCGACCATCACGGTCTCGGTCCCCGCGGAGACGGCCCGGTCGATGGCGATCTCCGCGAGCAGGGAGAGGCAGCCGGCCCCCCGTCCGAGGAGCAGCGAGGCCGCGCGGAGGCCCCCTTTGTGGGTCGGGCTCCCCCGCCGGTCCGCCGTGACCTCGACGAGCGCGGCGAGCCGCGTCGTTTCTTGGTAGACCTCGCAGGCGTGGTCGAGCGACGGGTGCATGAGCGTCTCGACCACGGTCTTGAGATGCGTCTTCATGTCGGGCAGGACCACGGCGAGCGCTTCCGCCGACCCACCGGGGAGTTTGGCGACCTCGTCGTTCAGCGTGCGAAGCGTCGCCGCGAACAGCTCGGCGAGCTCCTCCAGCGCGTGGACGACGACCCGCCACTCGAGCAGCTGGCGGGGGTCGGGGCTCCCGATCCGCCGGGCGAGCGACCAGTCTCGGCTCGCGAGGAACAGTTGGCGGACGAGGAGTGCGAGTACCTTACTGCCTTCCTCCTCGAGCGTCGTCGTGCGTCGGCTGCGCTGGCGCCGGGTGAGGACCTCCTCGGTCTCCTCGAGAAAGGCGACCAAGATCATCTTCATGCGCTGGACGAGCTGCGGGAGGCCGTACTTCGACGGGTCGATGAAGTTCTGCAGGACAACGCGGTTCGGCTCCTGGGCGACGACCGACACACCGAGGAGGCCTCGCGCGGTTTGGAGGAGCTCCTCGACCCGCTCCGGGGCGAGCGGCAGGTCGGTCCGGATCTCGATCGCGTCGTGCCCCACGCGGTAAGCGCCGACGACGAGCCGCTCGAGCACGCCCGGTGTATCGAACGACCGCGCGGTCACGAGGTAGGGGGCGCATCCGACCACCGCGCCCGGAAGCGGCGCCGGCTTCAGGTAGAGCGTGCCGTCATCGTTCTGGTCGAAGACGATCAGGTCGCCCGGCCGCAGGTTCATCGCCTCCGCCCACGGTTTCGGCAGCGTGACGGCGATCGACGAGTGTCCGGCCTTCAGTACGCGGCGCTCCCGACTCGGTGCTCCCCACGCCATCGAAGTTCCCCTAACCTACTACGAGGTCCGTAGGTTATAGGGGAGCCACCATTTGAGCGTTGCGCTCTCGGATTATCCTCTCGGCTCCTCAGGCTCGAGCGGTGGTTCGGGGGCGGTCGCGCCGGGGACTTCGGGCTCCGGGTAGCCGAGGCGCTGCGGCGGCATCTCGTAGGTGCTCCCGCGCCGGCGGCCGACCACGAATCCGAGCACCAGCGCGATCACGACCAGGCTGACGATCGTCCCGACGATGATGAAGACCGCGATTCCCGGGCCGGTGTCGGGAGAAGAGGCCGAGATGTTCGCTGGCAGCGCCTCCCCGAACGCGATGAACCCGTACATCCCGCTCGAGAAGTGACCGGGCTCCAGACATACGAACTCGTACCACCCCGGAGAAGCGGGGGACTGGAACGTTCCCACGTACTGATCGCCCGACCCCGATAGATTGTGCGTGAAGAGCGCGCCGTAGGTGTCGAAGAGCGGGGACACATCCGTTGTGGACGTAGGGATCACGACGCCCTGACGGTCGATGATCGTGAACGTGTGGGGGATCGTGTCGGCGTCGGTGAACATGACGGTGATCGTCGAGTTGGTCGGGACGTTCGAGATGCCGTTAGGAGTGAAGAGGAACCCACTGTCCGCCGTCACCTGGACCGGGCCCGACGACGCGTCAACGACGCTGGCGGTCGCGCGCGCCGGCTCCGTGGCGACCAGCGTCACCGCCACACCGCTCACGAGGATCACCGCGATCGCGATCGCGACGGCGGTGCGACGTACTTCGCTTGAGCTCGTGGGATCCTCCTCGCGATGCGGACGGCCGCGGAACGGGGGGTGTCGTTCAAAGCCCCTACGTACGTACCGGACCCGTCGCGCCCGCTGGGGTAAGGCTGAGCTGCCTTCGCGACAGTTCGTACGCGAGCCATATGAAGCTCATTTCCCCCTGGCCGACCGTGTCGGTACGCGACCTCCCCCCCGCGGGGTTCGTCGCGCCGGCCGCGGCTCCCGCGGTCGCGCTCGCCGGGCTTGTCGCGTCCGGCGAGACCCCGCTCCAGCTCACCGAGCCGGTCCTCTGGCTCATGCTCGCGCTGACGGTCGGCGGCGCGATCGTCACCTACGCGTTCCTCGTCTACGCCGTCTGGCGCTTCCGCGACCCGACGATGAAGGGGCGACGCCATGGTTAACAAGTACGAGATCGCGTGGACGCTCGCGGTCGTCGTGATGATGGCCGGGGTCGCCGCGTACTCGACGATCCTCCTCTACCAGCTCGACGCGCTCCCGGCGGACCCGACCGAGTACGTCAACGTGATCGGCCACCAGTGGTACTGGGAGTTCTGCTACTCGAACGACACGTGCTACAACTCGACCTACGACGCGACGACGAATACCGTCAGTGGCGGTGCTTTATGGGCGCCCCCGGGGGCCACGGTCCAGATCAACGTCACCGGGGCTGACGTGGTCCACTCGTTCAACATCCCGCAGCTCGGTGTGCGGATCGATGCGATCCCGGGCCGGGTCAACCAGTTCGCGTTCACGGTCCCGAACGTGAACGCCGGCACGCAGTACCTCATCCAGTGCACCGAGTTCTGTGGCGAATTCCACGGAACGATGCGTTCGTTCCTTGTGATCACCTAGACCTGTACCGAGTTCTCTCAAATTCTCGGGGCGGACCGCTTTGAGCGCTCTCGCGCCGTCGCGAGGCGGTCCGGCGTCAGGAGTGCCCTTCGTGCCCGCCGGGCTTCGAGGGGAAACGTCCCGAGTACGCCGCGACCGTCGCGACGAGAACCCCGATCCCCAATAGGACCCCGGAACCGATCAAGATCCACTCCTCGACGATCGCGGTGGACGGCAGTACGGGCGGAGCGGGTGGAGGGACCCCGACGTAGAGCATCCCGTACATGCCGGCGGCGAAGTGGCCGGCGACCGTGCAAATGTACTCGTAGATCCCGGGCGCCCGGATCGTGAAGTTCCCCCAGACGGTGTTCCCCGGCCCCGAGGGGACCGTCGAGCTGACGAGCGGGGCGTTGGTGGCGAAAGTGGACGTGAAGTTGGCCGGCGAGAGAGTGTAATTGATGAGCGGAGAGACCGTGAACGTGTGCCCGAGGTTCCCCTGGTTCGTGACGAGGACATCGACGATCAGGGGGTAGTGGGTCGCGTTCGCGACGAGCACGTCGGGGGTGAAACTGGGCGTATCGGTCGTGTTGTCCGACAGTACGGCCCCGGGGCCGCTCGCGCTCAGGTTGACGAAGCCCGCCATCCCCGACTGGAACTGGTACGGGACGACCGAGACGAACTCGAAGGAGTCGCCCCCGAAGGAGCTGTTGAAGCTGACGTTTGCCCACGCGCTCGTCCCCGGGGCGACCGAGACGTTCGCGAGCGAGCCGTTCGCGTTGAAGAACGCGTAGAGCTGGGCCGGGGTCCACGTCGACTTGAGCACGACGTTCGGCAACTTCGACAGCGTGAACGTGTGGGTGTAGTCCCCCTGGTTGACCAGGCGGACCGAGAGGTTCGCTCCCGGAGTGGCGCTCAGGGCGTGGGGCGTGAAGGCGGGCGTGTCGGTCATGTTGACCGTTGCGTTCGAGTTCGGCACGGCCAGCGGGTGGCCGTAGCCGAGCAGCGGGGCCGCGGGCAGCGCCCCGATCGCGGCTGCGCCAGGGAGCCCGACCGTGGCGACGAGCGCCGCCGCGACGAGCCACGGGAGTGCACGGCGAACGGGGGCGGAAAGTCGTCGCGCCCGAACGTCGGTCACGGTCTTTCCTGACGGCGCTCGGACCTGGGGGCGGTTGATATGCGTGTTGTACGAATCCTCCGGCGACTCCGGCCGGAACGGTCCATCCGCCGTCAGTGTCCGGAGACGCCGCCCGCCTCGGGCGCGCGGGCCTCTCCGAGGACCGGGGCGGGGCGGGCGAAAGGCGCGCGCGCCTCCTCGTCGTCCGACGGGGACCGCCGTAGCCACGGGAGCTCCGACGACCCCGCGTAGAAGCGGCGCAAGAGGTAGGCGATCTCGACGCCCATCACGAGCGCCATCACGGTGCCGAAGGCGAGGACCGCGGCGTACGAGCCACTCGTGGCGACGAGCGCGAGGCCCGCGAGCGCCGTGGCGAGGAAGGCGGCCGCGAGCCCGATGAGAAGTCCGACCTCCTCCAGCCGGACGGCCGAGCGGCCGGACAACGCACGGACGAGGAACGCGAAGATCGCGACCATGAGGACGGTCATCGCGAGTCCCCCCACGGTCGGGTACGCGGTGACCCACGGAGCGATCACGGCGGAGAGCGTCAGCGCGATGAGGGCGGAGCGCTCGACCCGCGCGAGCGGGGCCCAGAGGACGAGCGCCCCCATGATCGCGGCCATCGACCAGAAGAACCAGACCGAGGAGACGCCGAGTGCGAGCGTCGGGAGGAGGGGGAGGGGAACGCTCTCGCCGCCGAGGGCGAAGAGCAGCCCCATCAAGACCTCCGAGCCGGTCGTGACGACCGCGAGCGCGGCCGGCCACGTCCAGTCGCGGAACCCGATCCGACGATCGCGGAAGACGATGAGGCCGATGAACCAGAGGCCCGCGGGACCCATCATCATGAAGTTGAACGCGAGGAGGACCCACGTCCAGGCGGACGTGCCGTTCGAGTTCACGAAGACGAAGACGAGCGAGAGGAGGAGCACGCTCCCGCCGCCGATCACCGCGAGCACGAGGGTCATCTGGGTGACGAGCGGCGGACGACCGTCGGTCGGGAGCGCCTTCGCGAAGACGAAGACCGTGACCGCGACCATGCTGATCGCGATCGCCGCGAACGGCGCGAGCGCGCCCGTGACGCCGAGCGGGGGCAGGGGGAACGTCACGGGGGCTCCGGGCGCATCAGGAAGCCCGCGCTCTTATTCCGGCAGTACCGACCGGGTCCGCGTCAGGGCGCCGAGGAGGACGTTTTCGCTGCCCCGGACTCGAAGCGTCGGATCAACTGGGTCGTCACCTCGATGAGCGGGTGCTGGGACGACTGGTCGATCTCGATGTCGTCGATCGTGCGGAGGTGGTGCTCGCGCGCGAGACGCTCGAAGCCGGTCTCGGAGCGGGCGAACTCCTCGGGGTGGTCGCAGGTAAGGATGAACGCCTGGAGTTGCGCCAGGCCCATCTCGCGGGCCGCGAGCGCGCGGTGGTGACCGTCGACCAGGATCCAGACGTCGCCCTTCTGGACGACGAGGACCGGCTCCGCGAAACCCCGTTCGAGCTCGTAGCGCCGCCCGGCGAGCTCGTCCTCGAAGACCTTCCACTGGGTCGGGGTCAGCCGCTCGATCGGGACGAGCCCCCGGTGGAACGAGAACGAGAGGTCGTAGCGCTGGCTGAGCAGGTGGCGCAGCGTCTCGGCCTTCGCGGGCGAGGCCCGCTCGAAGTGCGAGCGGACGATGTCGAGGTTCGACAGGATGCCGCAGAGTCGCCCGTCGGCGTCAATGATCGGGAGGTCCCGGAGTCCGAAGCGGAACATGATCCGCGCCGCGTCGTCCAGCCCCGTGTTCGGGTTCGCGGTGTAGGTGCCGGGCCGGATGATCCGCGCGAGCGGGGTCCCGCCGTCGTCGGCGTGGCGGAGGAGCTCCTTTGCGCTGACGAAGCCGACCAGCTTCCCCGACGCGTCGGTCACGGGGAGCCCGTGGTGCCGGCTCCGCGAGAGCCGCTCGATCGCCTCCCGGATCGTCGTCGTGTCCCGCAGGTGCTCCACCTCGAGCACCATGTAGTCCTGGACCCGGATCGTCATCGCTCGGAGATCGGGCCCTCGTCCCGTAGGTAGGCGGCGAGGAGGTGGAGCAGGACGACGTGGACGTCCTCGGTGTGCTGCATGCTGTTCGACGGGACCACGACCGGGACGTCGACCATGCCCTTCATCTTCCCGCCGCCCATCCCGGTGAGACCGATCGTCGTGACGCCGGCGGCTCGCGCGATGCGCACCGCCTCGAGCACGTTCGGCGAGTTCCCGCTGCCCGAGATCGCGATCGCGACGTCGCCCTTCACGGCGAGCGTCGTCAATTGCTCCGAGAAGATCCGGGAGTAGTCGGTGTCGTTCGCCCACGCGGTCATGCTCGGGATGTTGTCGTTCAACCCGACGCAGCGGATCCGCGGCCCCGGCCCGCGGCTCGCGATCTTCGAGAGGTCGACCACGAAGTGTGAGGCGGCCGACGCGCTCCCGCCGTTGCCGAGAAGGAAGACCGTTCGTCCCTCGCTCCGGGCCCGCACGAGGAGTGGGACGATCCGCCGGGCGGCCTCGAGGAGGTACGGCTCGGCGAGCACGGCCTTCGCCTCCTCGAGGTAGCGCCGGGCGTAGGCGTCGAGTCCGGTAGGCTCCGTCATCGGTGGATACCGAGGATCCTCGACCCCTCGGGAGCGACCCGGAAGGGAAGGCGCTGCATCGGCGACAGGGCAGCCGCTATTTGACGGCTACGTTCGGGCGGGTGCACGAGGAGAAGAAACCCGCCCCCGCCGGCCCCGGTGACCTTGCCGCCGTAGGCGCCGGCGGCCTTCGCGCGCTCGAACCGTTGGTCGATGTCGGGGTTCGAGATCCCGGCCGAGAGGCCCCGCTTTAGTTGCCAGCCCTCGTCGAGGACCCGACCCAGGCGCTCCCCGTCGTGCTGCACGATCGCCGAGCGGGCCTCCCCGGCGAGCTCGCGCATCCGGAACAGCGATTCCTTGTTCTGCTCGGTCCGGGACCCCTGGTCCTTCAGGATCCCCTCGGCCTTGCGTGTGACGCCGGTGTAGTAGAGCGACAGATGGTCGCTCAGCGACTCGCGGTCGGCTGGCGAGAGCGGGAGCGGCGTCGACCGCACGGACTCGTCCGGCCGGAACTCGAAGTGCTGAACGCCACCGAACGCCGCGATGTACTGGTCCTGCTTCCCCGCCCTCCCCCCGAGCGTGTCGATCTCGATCTGGCACGCCTCCCGCGCGAGCTCCACCGGGTCCTTCAGCACCCCGCGGAACGCGTAGAGCGCGTTGAGGAGACCGACCGTGAGGCTCGACGACGAGCCAAGGCCGGTCCCCTCCCCGGGGATGTCGGCGATCGTGTGGATCTCGAGCGCCTCGAGGACGCCGGTCGCCCGCATCGCCTCCCGAACGAGCTCGTGCTGGAGGTCGCCGAGCCGGTCGACGTTCTCGGTCCGCGTGTAGGCGACCCGGATCGACCGGTCGAACTTCTCGTTCACGATGACGTGGACGAACTTGTCGACCCCCGCGCTCACGACCGATCCGCCGCCGTACTGGCGGTAGAACGACGGGAGGTCGGTCCCCCCGCCCGCGAAACTGATGCGAAGCGGCGTGCGGGTGATGATCACGGACCCCGGAGCGTGCGACCGCCTCTTTAGTCGTTGTGCCCGGGGACCGGGGCGGTCCCCCCGCGCTCGGTCCCGGGCGCGTGGCTCGCGGTGCGAGACCAACGGGCGCGCCGCCCGTAGAACGCCCGCGTCGTCGCGGCGAGGTCGCGGATCGGTCCGAGGCCGGGCAGCAACGACTCGAACGACGCCGCCCGGCGGTCGAGAATGATCACGATGCCGCGATCATGCTCGGAGCGGATCATCCGCCCGCAGGCCTGGAGGATCGCGCGCCCGGCCGGCGCTTCGACCGTGTACTCCCAGCCCTTACCGGTCGTCGAGTCGAGGAACCGGCGGAGCGCCTCCTGCTTCGCGCTCGGTCGTGGGTACGGGATGCCGACGAGGACGACGGCCTCGAGCTCCTGGTTCGGGTAGTCGATCCCCTCCGCGAGACGGCCACCGGCAACGCCGAGCAGGACCGTCCCTTCGGGGTCCTTCTTCCACCCCTCGATCGAGCGCCAGAGGTCGCCCATCGGGAGCTTCGAATACTCGATGAAGACGTTCCCGGGCAGCTGCGACTGGAGGCCGGCCGCGAGGACCCGCTGCATCAGGTCGAAACTCGGGAAGAAGACCGCCGTCTTGACCGGCAGACACTCGAGGACCTGGACGAGGCGGTCCGCGAGCCGGGGGATCGCGCGGGGGTCGGCCCGGAGCTCCTCGAACCGGGTCGAGACGCCGGGGTCGTAGAGGATCTTGCGGTGCTCGGGCGGGAAGTGCGACGGGACGTCGAGGAGGCGCGCGCCCGCGCCCAGACCGAGCGAGTCCCGGTACTCGGCGAGCGGCGCGAGGGTCCCGGACATGTGGACCGAGAGATGGCAGTCGAGGATCGGGGCCGCGGGGGCCGACGCGTCGAGCGAGTACGCTTCGAGCGCGGGGCGCGGCAGCCGGGTCGCGACCTTGACGTACCCCGGGGGCTCGAGCTGCGGCCACGAGAGCAGCGTGAGCGCGACCGTGTGGACCCACGAGCGCGGCAGGTGGCGCTCCCGGCGGCGCTCCTCGCGGAGGCTCTCGCCCCACGTCGCGAGCGCCCCGAGCCAGGTGTCGAGCCGCTGGCTCGTCCCGCCGAGGGCGGTGAGGAGCGCGTCTTCGAAGACCCCGGGCGGGAGGACGGCGTCGTCCTCGCGGGCGAGCGCCTGGATCAGCTCCTCGACCGCGGCGCCGACGATGTCAAAGAGGCGGGTCGCGCTCGGACCCTCGGGGAGCTGGAAATCCCCGCGCTCGTCGACCTCGGCGCGCGCACGGCGGACCGACTCCTGCGGCAGCGCGACGGTCGTGAGCTCGCGGAGGTGGTTGGGGAGGTTGTGGGCCTCGTCGACGACGAGGTCGACCCGCTCGGGACCGACGCCGAGCCAGTCGAAGAGCGAGCGGCGGATGTGGGGGTGGAAGAAGAAGGCGTACGGCGCGGTCACGATGCGGGCGTGCGGGACGAGCTTCTTCGACAGCTCGTACGGGCAGAGGTTCTCCTCCCGGCAGAACGACTCGAACTCGGTCGGGTTCGGGAGCTTCGCCGAGAACCGCTCGATGAGCCCGTCCAGGTCCGACTGGAGGACGCGGGCGTAGTACGGGCAGCCGTCGAGGTCGGTGAGGTCGATCTCCCCTCCCTCGGGGAGCTCGGTCGGGGGCGCGAGCGGCGCTTCCCCCTGCATCGCGCGCTCGGTCGCCCGCTTGCGGTCCGCGCACAGTTTGCCGTGCTCCTCGGCGGTCGCGCCCTTGACCTCGGCGACGTTCTCGAGAAGGAAGCACCGGCCGGCCCGGCCCTGGAGACCCACGGCGAGAATCGGTCGCTCGAGTCGGTGCGCGATCGTGCGCGCTTCGTGGAGGACCTGCACCTCCTGGGAGTGGGTACGGACAAGGTAGACGATCCGGTGGTCGGCACGGGTCGCGTGCTCGAGGAGCGGCGCGAGCACGGCGACGGTCTTGCCGGTGCCGGTCGGCGCGTTCACGAGGAGGGGGCCGCCCCGCGCGGTGAGCTCGTTGACCTCGCGGAGGATCGACTCCTGTCCGGGGCGCACCCGGTACGGAAACAGGAGGGACGGTTCGTTCGCGGGGGCCGCCGACGGCGTCGTGGGTGCTCCGCCCCGTTCGAGCCGCCCGGGAGGGTTTTAAGCTGCGCCTTCACAGGAACGGGGCCCCCGGGGGGAACCCGGGACCCGGCTCCGCGTCAGCCGAACGCGTACCGGACGCCGTACGGGCCGCGCGGCAGCGTCCAGGTCACCGAGCCCTGGTCGCACGCGATGTCGCACGCCCCGCACTCGACGCAGTCCTCGTAGCGGAAGACGAGGCGGCCCTCGATACGCTGGTAACACTGCGCCGGGCAGGCGAACGTGCAAAACGAGTGCGGGCACTTCGCGCAGACCTCGGGCTTGACGGTGATGTGAGCGTGGTCCTTCGAGTCGGTCGTGTAGCGCAGCGTGCCGAGGCGACGCTTGATCTCCACGAACTCGACCGCGGTGGGTTGGGCGGGCGCGATCCCCTCGGCCATCGTCGCTCGCGGCCGCCCCTCAGGCCCGGCCCCTCGCGAGGACCTCGAGGTCCCCGCGCACGGCAGCAACGCTCGCGGTGAACGCGGCGCGCTCCGCCGCTGTGAGGTCGATCTCGACGACCCGTTCGACCCCTTGCCGTCCGAGTACGACCGGGACCCCGATCGTGACGTCACGCTCCCCGAACTCGCCGTTGAGGTGCGCCGCGACCGGCACGAGGCGGTGGGCGTCGGTGGCGATCGCAAGGACGAGCTCGGCCTGCGACGCCGTCGGGGCGTAGAAGGCGCTTCCGGTCTTGAGCAGGTTGACGATCTCCCCGCCCCCCTGCTGGGTCCGGGTGACGATCGCGGCGATCCGATCCGCGGGCAGAAGCTTCGACAGCGGAACTCCGCTCACGCTGGTCAGCGAGAGGATCGGCACCATCGTGTCGCCGTGCGTGCCGAGGACGAACCCGGTGACATCGCGCGGGGCGACGTGCAACGCGTCGGCGACGAACGTGCGGAAACGCGCCGTGTCGAGCGTCCCCGACTCCCCGAAGACCCGGGAGGGCGGAAGGCCGCTCACCTCCCGGAAGTAATGCGTCATGACGTCGACGGGGTTCGTGACGACGATCACGACCGCGTTCGGCGCCCTCGCGCGGACCGCCTCGGCGTGCCCCCGGACGATCGCGGCGTTCTTTTCGAGGAGGTCGGAGCGGCTCATGCCGGGCTTCCGCGCGAGGCCGGCCGTCTCGACGACGACGTCCGCCCCTTCGATCGCCTCCAGACTCGTCGCGCCGGTGACCCGGGTCGCGAAGCCGAGGATCGGGGCCGACTCCTGGATGTCAAGGGCCTTTCCCTGCGGGAGCCCCTCGATGATGTCGACCAGCATGACCTCGCGGGCGAGGTCCATCTCGGCGAGGCGCTGCGCGAGCGACCCCCCGATGTTCCCGGCGCCGAGCACGACCACTTTTCCGAGCTGCCCCATGCGACTCCCTTACGCGGCCGCCACCGGCCGGACGGCTTAAACCTGACCGGCCCGGGGGCGCGCGACCGTCGCCCCCGCTCCGCCGAAACCTTGATTCTTCCGCGCGCCGGTCCGCTGACGATGGTCGACATCGACTCGGCGTTGCTCAGCGTCCAGGAACGTGACAACTGGCGCCGAAGGATGGATGTCCTCGAGCACACGCTCGCAGAGGTCCGCGAGCAGCGGGAGCGCCTGCGGATCCGGCTCCGCCGGGTGCGCAAGGAGCTTTCCCGGCTGCGGGCGCGCGCCGACGCGATCTTCGACCTTTCCCGACCGACCCAACCCCCGGAGATGACCCGTGTCCCGTCGCCTTCTGCACTCCGCAATCGATAGGCACGAGACGCTTCTCGCGACCCAACGCGAGATCCTCGCCGAGCTGGCCCGAACGCGCCGGGAGGAGGAGTACCTCGTCCTCAAGGTCCGTCAGGCGCGGGAGCAGGTACGCTACTACGAACGCCTCCTCGCGATGCTGAAGCGCGACTGGGACCGAGATCCCGCGCTCTCCTCGTTCGTCCGCCGCCTCGGTTGAGTGCCTACCGCGGGGTCGCGTGAAGGTTCTCGTCGTCGGGGCCGGCGCCGTCGGCTCGGTGCTGGGTGCCCGGCTCTCCAGCGCCGGCCACGAGGTCGAGCTCCTGAGTCGTCCGGCGCATGTGGCGGCGATCCGGGTCGACGGCCTCCGGCTGGAGGGGGCGGGGGGCGGCGTCTTCCGGCCGAGCGCGATCACGGACTTCGCGCAGGCGACGCGCCCGGACGTGGTTCTCCTGACAGTGAAGACCCCAGACCTCGGGGCCGTCGCCACGAAGCTCGGCGCGCGGTTTCCAACGCTCGTTCCGACGCTCCTTCCCCAGAACGGCCTTACCGCCGAGTCCCTCGTCGTCGGTCCGCTCCGAGCAGCCGGCGGCGCGGACCCGGGTCCGTGGCTCGTCCGCGCGGTGAACTCGATCCCGGCGACGCTCGTCGCGCCGGGCGTCGTCCGTCTCGCCGGCGACGGGGAGATCGTGCTCCGGGACCCTGCGGTCGCGACGCCGTCCTCGACGTCGATCGCCATTTTGCGCGACCTCCTCGCGCGGACCGGGATCCGGGTGCGGCTCGTGCCGGATCTCGAGCGGGAGCTCTGGCGGAAGGCGCTCATCAACGCCGCGGTCAACCCGGTTACGGCGCTCGGCGGAGTGGTGAACGGTCGCCTCGGCGATCCCCCCTATCGCGACGAGGCCCACACGCTCCTGCGCGAGGCGCAGCGCGCCGCCGCGCTCGCCGGGTTCCCGTTCTCCGACGCCGACGCGGACGCGGACCTCGAGCGGGTCATACGGGCGACCGCCGAGAACCGCTCCAGTATGCTCCAGGACGTCGACCGCGGCCGGTCCACCGAGGTCGACGCGATCTCTGGCGAGATCGTGCGGACGGCCCGCGCGCACGGGGTCGACCTGCCCGCCACGCGCGCGGTCGTCGTGCGCCTCGAGGCGCTCGCGCGCGCGAGGGCGGGCCGGACACAACCGTCTTAGGGGCCCCACCCTCCCTCCGTCCGATGGTCGCGAAGCGCGGGCTCGGCGGCGTGGCGCTGCGGGGTCGCCGAGTCCTGCTTCGCGTCGACTTCAACGTCCCGCAGGACGCCTCCGGTCAGGTCGCCGACGACCGCCGCATCCAGGAGGCACTGCCGACGCTCAACCATCTGCGCACCGCGGGTGCCCGCACGATCCTCCTCAGCCACTTGGGTCGACCCGAGGGCCACCGGGACCCGCGTTTCTCGCTGAAGCCGGTCGCCCGCCGCTTGAGCTCGATCCTCGGCCAGCCGGTGCCGCTCGCCGATGACATCATCGGGATCCACGCGCTCGAGCAGTCCACGCGGGTCGAGAACGGACAGTTCCTCATGCTCGAGAACCTGCGTTTCCACCCCGGCGAGGAGGCGAACGACCCCGGGTTCGCGAGCCAGCTGGCCCACCTCGGCGAGCTGTTCGTGGAGGACGCCTTCGGGGTCGTGCACCGCGCGCACGCGTCGACTGTCGGGGTGCCGAAGCACCTGCCCTCCGTGGCCGGCCTACTCGTCGAGCGAGAGGTCCGCGAGCTCTCGCGCCTCGTCGACGGCCCCACACGGCCGTACGCCGTCGTACTCGGAGGCGCGAAGGTCGCGGACAAGCTCCCGCTCCTCCAGAGCTTCGCCGAGCGCGCCGACTCGATCGTCCTCGGCGGGGCGGTCGCGTTCCCGTTCCTGGCCGCGGGCGGCGCTTCGCTGGGCGCGACCCCGGTCGAGTCCGGGCTGGACGACGCGGTCGCGGCGGTCGCGAACGCGTTCGCCGCGCACGGGACGGAACTCGTGCTACCGTCCGACGTCGTGGTCGAGCGCCCCGGCGCGCCCGGCGCGGAGACGTACCCGCTGGGATCGATCCCGCCCGACGCGATCGCCCGAGATGTCGGCCCGGAGAGCCGGCGTCGCTTCCTCACGGCGCTGGGGACCTCCCGAACGGTCTTCTGGAACGGACCGCTCGGCCTCGCCGAGGACCCGCGGTTCGCCGACGGGACTCGAGGCGTGCTCGCCGGGCTCGGGAGCGTCCCCGGCTATCACGTCGCCGCGGGGGGAGACTCCGCCCGCATCGCCCAGGAGCTCGACGTCATCGGGAGCTTCCAGTTCGTTTCGACCGGCGGTGGGGCCGCCCTTGAGTTCGTCCAGGGCCGCTCGCTCCCAGGGCTCGCGGTCCTCCCCGACGCGTAGCTCGGGACGGCGGCCGCGACGCGCGGTCGAGCGTGTCGGTCAGGTAGGCGAGGTAGTCCGGGGCCGCGCGCGGCACGTCCAGCTCGAGGATCTCGGGGACCGAGTAGGGGTGACCGTCCGCGAGGAACCGAAAGAGCGCTCCGACCCGCTTCGGGACGGTCTTGAAGAGAACGAGCGCCTCCGACTCCGCCCGGACGGCGCCGCCCCACCAATAGCGAGAATCCACCGGCACGACGCTCCCGCACGCCGCGAGGCGGCGGGCGACGGCATCGCCCACCGCCGCGAGCGCCCGCTCGCGGCTCGGGTACGTGGTGACGACGATCCGCATCGGGCCCCGCGCCCATTCGGGGTCGGCGGGGAACGGGGTCACCCCCCGACCTCCGAGCGAACCGGGTCGCCGTCGGAGAAGTCGAGGCTGACGAGGTCGAGCGTCGCGAGGTCGACGACCGCCGCCCGCGCCGGGACCGGGGAGATGTTGCGCATCCGCTGGTACTCGGTCTCCGCCTGCCACGTCGACGTGTTCAGGAGCAACACGCCGCGGTACCGATCGGCCCCGTAGGTGTGGACGTGGCCCGTCACGAGGATGTCCGGCGCCGGGTCGATGACCAGCCCGTCACGCGGAAGTGGGGCGAGCGGCGTCCGGTCGCCGTAGATCGGCGCGAGGTGGCGCATCTGGAGCATCCGCTTCATCACGTCGGTGGGGCGGGCGTACGACGCGCCGGGGAGCGCGGGGATGAGGTCGTCGAAGCTCCGACCGTGGTACGCCTCGACGACGACACCGTTCAGCGCGAACGTCGACGGGTTCGCGAGGGAGTGGACGTTCGGCGGGAACGACGCGGTGAGGGCGGCGGGCAGCGCCGGCTGGGGTTCGGCGGGGCAGACCGCGTCGTGGTTGCCCGGGACGACAACGATCGTCAGGCGCTCGGGCAGTTCCGCGAGGCGACGACCGAGCTCGGCGTACTGCTCGACGACGTCCGGGATCGCGAGATCGCGCTCCTGTTGCGGGTAGATCCCGATCCCGTCGACGAGGTCACCGGCGACGACGACGTGGTCGATCGCCGCCGCGAGCTCGGCGTCCGGGCCGTGCCCCCGCAGGAAGTCGACGAGGTGCTCCCAGCTCTCGGTCAGGAACGAGCGGCTTCCGACGTGCAGGTCCGACAGGAAGATCGCCCGACGTGGTCGGGCGGCGCGACCGACCGTTCGGGTCGCGGGGACGTCCGGGCGTTCCACCGCGACCGCGCGCGGGAGCCGGCCGGGATCGCGCGCGAATTGCAGTCGCAGGCCGACGACCTCGTCGGGCAGGAACGTGGAGCGCGCCGCGGGCGAGTCCTTCGGCACCAGGACCTCGAGCGATCCGCTCTCGTCGTCGACCGTGAGGAGGAGGTGGCGGTGCTTCGGCGTCGTCCGGACCTCCCGCACGAGCCCGAGCACGGACGCGCCGCCTTCGACGGGCTTGAGGCCCGCGACCGGACGCAGGTTGGGAAGCTCGGGCCGGCCGCGCAGCATCCGCGCGAGCGCGCGGTACCGCGAGTGAAAGAGCGCGGAGTACGCCGCCAGCGGATCGGAGGCGACGGGCGGGCCGGAGAACCCCTCGCGGAGCAGCTCGAACGGCGCCTCCACGCGGACGTCCCGCGACCGGGCGACCTCGCGAAGCATCCCGTCGATCCTCATCGCGTACGCGGGGGCCCGCTCCGCGAGCGCCGACTCGACCATCTCGCGCGTCACGAACGGGGAGTCGCCGGTCCGTTCCTCGACGAGCTCGCGCGACAGGAGGAGCGGCTGATGGTTCGCGAGCAGCAGCTGAAGCGCGCCGGCCTCGACGAGCTTGTGGTGCTCCTCGAAGTAGGCGACCAGGTGCTCGCGCAGTCCCTGGGCCAACTGGTTCCCTCCCGCGAACGCGCGGGGCCCGAGGGCGGAGCGGGGCCGCGGTCGCTTCCGGACGGGGCCGAGGCCGAACGGGTTATTTCAAGCCTTGCGCGGGGAACCTCGCCGGGGCTCGCGCCGGACCCTCAACGATACGACTCCTTCGCGTACGACGCACCCTTCGGGTACTTCTCCTTCAGGTGCGCGACGAACTTCTCGGGGGTCTTCTCGAGATGGGCGGCGTACCACTGGACGACGACGTCGCGGAGGACGCGGTGAAGCTCCCGGACGTCGACCTCGTCCTCCGGCGCGTCGTAGAGGACGGCCTGGCTCATCATGCGCATCCAGCCGGAGTACCGGTGGTAGCTCTCGCCGTCGCACCACTCGAAGATCGAGCGGAGGTGGGTCTTCCCCTCGGGGGTCCGGTAGTACCAAGAGCGGAGCGTGAAGCCTACCCAGCCCGCCGCGCGGTCCGAGAGCTCGACCGTCTTGACGGCGCCAAAGTCGAAGTTCTCGCGGAACGTCCAGGTCGTGGGATACTCGACGAAGGTCGCGAAGAGCGTCTGCGACGGGTCGATCGTGAGGTGGACGCCGATCTCCTCGAACTGATTGTGGACCTCCCACAGGTCCTGGAGGAGACGCTGGTTGAGCTTCGCCCGATGCGTCAGGTCCTCGCCGGTCTTCGCGCCCGCCGCCTGCTGGGTACGGGCGAGCTCGGACTTGAGCGAGCTCACGAAGTCGTCCTCCGGCTTGCTCCCGGCGACCGGTACCTCGGGATTCGGGTCGGGGGCCACTTTGCGCGCGCGACGTGCCATGTGAGCGAACTCCGGGGCGGCTTATCGGGGTCGGATATAAAGACTGTATCCCCTCGAGGGCGTCGATTCTCGCCGGACGGGGCGCGTGCGGTATATCCGGACCGGGCGCGCCGGTCTTCACGCTCCGGGCCGCACCCCGCCCCTTAAATACGCCCTCCGGATGTTGGGGGTCGGAAGGACACCCCCCGGGGACCGAAGGAGGAGAGCTCCCGACGTCGCCAGGAGATCCCGGACTCACGACTCATGTTCCGCCCGATCGTCTGTCGTAGGCTCGGCGCATCGCCCGGCGTCGCTCGGCGCACCTAATTCCGCTCGGGGGCGAATCCCGCGAGTGCGGGAGGAAGTCCCGACAGGAAAAACCAGAGCCATGACCAACGATCCCAGCGCCGCCAAGTACCAAGTCCGAGCTCGCATTGCCGCCGAAGGAGTCATCGATAAACCCGACGTCGTCGGGGCCGTCTTTGGACAGACGGAGGGCTTGCTCGGCGACGAGCTCGACCTCCGGGACCTCCAGAAGTCCGGCCGCATCGGCCGGATCGAGGTCGAGATCGACAGCCGCAAGGGCAAGAGCGAAGGCGAGATCATCATCCCGTCGTCGCTCGACCAGGTTGAGACCGCGATCCTCGCCTCCGCGCTCGAAACCGTGGACCGGATCGGCCCATGCCGGGCGAAGATCGAGGTCGTCGCCGTCGAGGATATCCGGATCTCGAAGCGCCAGAAGGTCGTCGAGCGCGCGAAGGAGATCCTCTCGCGCCTCCAGGAAGAGTCGAAGGGCGTCGGCATCGACCTGACCGAGGCCGTCCGCAAGGGCGTCCAGGTCGACGAGATCACGACCTACGGTCCCGAGCACCTGCCCGCCGGCCCGAACGTCGATCAGGCCGACGCCCTGATCGTCGTCGAGGGCCGCTCGGACGTGCTCAACCTGCTCCGCTGCGGCATCAAGAACGTCATCGCGGTCGAGGGGACGAGCGTCCCCCAGACCGTGAAGGACCTCTCGCGGGGCAAGACCGTGACCGCGTTCACCGACGGCGACCGCGCGGGCGAGCTGATCCTGCGCGAGATGCTGCAGACGATGGACCTCGACTTCGTCGCCCGCGCCCCGCGCGGTAGCGAGGTCGAGGAGCTGACCCAGAAGCAGCTGCTGAAGTGCCTGCGGAACAAGATCCCGATCAACCAGTACCTCGAGATGAGCGGGTTCGAGTCGACCGGCGCGACGCGCGAGCCGCGCGAGGACCGGGGCGAGGGCGGCGACCGCGGGGAGCGGCGGGACGACCGAGGCTCCGACCGAGGCCGGCGCGACGACCGCGACCGGGAGCGGATGCCCCCGCCCCCGCAGCGGGCCCCGCCGCCGCCCCCGCCCGCGGCCGCGCCTCCTCCGCCGATGCCGCCGGAGCTTGCCCACTATTTCGAGCTCCTTGGTGGGGTTGAGAACGCGTCGCGCGCGCTCTTCGTCGGCGAGGACGACTCGGTCGTGCTCGAGGCGCCGATCAAGGAGATGTTCGAGGCGCTCGCGACCGCTCCCGCCCAGACGAAGGCCGTCATCTTCGACGGGATCGTCAGCCAGCGGCTCCTCGACGTCGCTCAGGAGAAAGGGATCGGCACGGTCGTCGCGACCCGCCTCGGGCCGGTTGGCAAGATCCCCGAGAAGCTGCGGATCTACACGAAGGCGGACCTCACCGGTCCGGCAGGCCCTCGCTAGGGGCACTGCCCGAGCCCGACCGCGGCGAACCCCTTTAGCCACCGCGCGCCATCTTGGGTTCGGCGATGAACGCGACCAACGGCGAGCCGCCGCGACCCCATCCCGGCGCGGTGACCGAGATCGAGACGACCGCCGACATCCCGATCCCGACCGACCCGCTCCAGCGGGTGATCGGCCAGGAGAAGGCGGTCGAGATCGCCCGCATCGCCGCCTACCAACACCGGCACCTCCTGCTCGTCGGCCCGCCCGGCGTCGGCAAGTCGATGACGGCCCAGGCGCTCGCGCTCCACCTCGACCGCCCCCGGACCGAGCTCCGCGTCGTCCACAACCCCGAGAACCCCGAGCGGCCGAGCATCGAGGTCGTGACGCGCGAGGAGGTCTATCGCGAGCGCGAAGCCGCCCGCTCCGTCGAGGGCGAGATGATCCTCCCGACGGACGCGCCGATCTCGGTCGCCGAGCGGCTCGGCTACCGCTGCCCGCGCTGCAACTTCTACTCGCTGCCGAGCGAGCGGTTCTGCCCGAGCTGCGGGAACGTGAAGCAGGTCGTCCCCGGGGTCTCGGGGAGCGGGAACCCGTTCCGCGATCTTGTCGGCGGGATCCTCGAGCTCACGGCGAGCCCCGGCGGGAATCCGCAGGAGGCGGTCCGCACGACACGCCTGCGGAACGGGGTCGAGGAGGTCGTTGCGTACGAGCGCGCGGGCGACCACGTCAAGGTCCTCGACCAGCGCGCGCTCGAGCGACGCCGCACGCTTCAGCACGAGAGCCCGCGCAAGGTCCTCGTGAAGCTCGACCGGAACACGTTCGTCATGGCGACGGGAGCGAGCGAGACGGAGCTCCTCGGCGACGTGCGACACGACCCGTACGGGGGCCATCCACAGCTCGGGACCCTACCCTACGAGCGGGTCATCGCGGGCGCGATCCACGAGGCGCACGACGGCGTCCTCTTCCTGGACGAGCTCCCCCACCTCGGGTTCCTGCAGCGGCACATCCTGACGGCGATGCAGGAGAAGCGGTTCCCGATCACCGGCCGCAACCCGCAGTCCGGCGGGGCGGCCGTCCGCGTCGACAACGTCCCGTGCGACTTCATCCTCGTCGCCGCGGCGAACATCCAGGACATCCACCGGATCCTCTCGCCGCTGCGCTCGCGGATCGCGGGGAGCGGTTACGAGGTCCTCCTCGAGACGACGATGACGGACTCCGAAGCGAACCGACTGCGCCTCGCGCAGTTCTGCGCCCAGGAGATCGCCTCCGACGGGCGGATCCGTCCGGCGACGCGCGACGCCATCCTCGAGCTGATCAAGGAGGCGCGGCGCCGCGCGGAGGTGCTCGACGGGCGGCGGAACGCGCTCACGCTGCGGCTGCGCGAGCTCGGCGGGTTGATCCGGACGGCCGGGGACCTTGCGGCGGTCGCGGGCAGCGCGTACCTCGAGGCGAACCACATGCGGGAGGCGCTGCTCCGCGCGCGGTCGATCGAGGAGCAGATCAAGGAGGTCTACGGCTCGCTGCAGGGCGGGCTCCGCCAGGAGACGACCGAGGCGCAGCGCCAGTCGATGGGCTACTACAACTGGAACGACCACCCGGACGTGAACCAGTTCCCGGGCGGCTACGGCTAGCGCACCTCGCCCGGGCACCACGTCCGACCTCCGGCGGCGACGCCGCCTCCGACAGGGATATGAGGCGGTCGTCGGTGGCCGCCCGCACGGGCGCGTAGTCTAGTGGTTATGACGTCACCCTGACACGGTGAAGGTCGCCAGTTCGAATCTGGCCGCGCCCATGCTGCCCGCGATCGAGCCCGTGGGGACGCGGCGCCGGGCTAGGAGCGCTTGAGCGCGGTGACGAGCTTCCCGACGACCTGCTGCGCGTCCCCGTAGAGCATCCGGCAGTTCTCCTTGTAGAAGAGTTCGTTCTCGATCCCCGCGAACCCCTTCCCCTGCCCGCGCTTGATGACGAGGACGTTCTTCGCCTGGTCGACGTCGAGGATCGGCATCCCTTGGAGAGGGCTCCCGACCCGCCGGGCGGCCGGGTTCACGACGTCGTTCGCGCCGATGACGAGCACGACGTCGGTCGTCGCGAACTCGGGGTTGATCTCGTCGCGGTCGAACAACTTGTCGTAGTTGATCCCGGCCTCCGCGAGCAGGACGTTCATGTGCCCGGGCATGCGGCCGGCGACCGGATGGATCGCGAACTTGACCGCGACGCCCTTGGCCTCCAGGAGCTCGGCGAGCTCCCTCACCTTCCCTTGGGCTTGGGCGACCGCCATTCCGTAGCCGGGCGCGATGATCACCTGGTTCGCGTACGCCATCATGACCGCGGCGTCGTCCGCCTCGATCGGCTTCATCGAGCCCTGGATCGGCCCGCCGGCCTCCTCGGTCGCGCCGAACGCCCCGAAGACGACGTTCGAGATCGACCGGTTCATCGCGCGGGCCATGAGGAGCGTGAGGAGCGAGCCCGCGGCGCCGACGAGGACCCCCGCGATCACCATCGCGTAGCCGGCGTCGCCGAGGGGCCCGTTGACGAGCGCGAAGCCGTCCAGCGCGACCGCGATCCCCGTGAGCGCGTTGAACATGCTGATGAGGACCGGCATGTCGGCGCCCCCGATCGGGAGCGTGAGGAGGATCCCGTAGACGAGGAGGAGCAGGAAGAACGGCAGGAGGTACGTCGCGTCGAGTCGCACGACCGCCGCGACGCCGAAGCCGACCCCGACGAGGAGGACCGCGAGGTTGATCGGCTGCCGCGCCGGGTAGACGATCGGCTTCTGCCGCATCCAGCCCTGGAGCTTCAGGAACGCGATCACGCTCCCCGCGATCGAGACCGAGCCGATGACGGCCCCGGCGACGCTGAGCGACGCGCCGGTGACGTCGGAGAGGTTTCCCAGGAGCTCGACCGCGGCGATCGCGGCCGCGGCGCCGCCGCCCATCCCGTTGAAGATCGCGACCATCTGGGGCATCGCGGTCATCTTCACGACGCGTGCCCAGTACCAGCCGATCCCGCCGCCGACGATCACTCCGACCGCGATCAGGAGGAAGTTCGAGAGACCGGGGCTGAAGAACGTCGCAACGACGGCCGCGAGCATCGCCGCGCCGGCGTAGAGAATACCCCGGCGGGCGGTCTCGGGCGAGCTCATCGCTTTGAGGCCCAGGATGAACGCGATGACCGCGACGACGTAGACCGCGTCGAGGACGGTCGTGGCAATGGTCGTCACGGCCCGCCTCCTTTCTTCTTCGAGCGGTCGAACATCGCGAGGATCCGCGCGGTGACGGCGTAGCCGCCCGTGACGTTCATCGCCCCCATGATCACAGCGACCAGTCCGATCGCCCGCTCGAGCGGGGTCGTCGCGATCCCGAGGGCGACGATCGCGCCGACGAGCACGATCCCGTGAACGAAGTTCGAGCCGCTCATCAGCGGCGTGTGGAGGAGCACCGGCACCCGGCCGATGACCTCGTAGCCGGTGAACGCGGCGAGGATCGCGATGAAGAGGGCCGTCCAGAGGTCCGCGGTCACTTACTTCCCTCCCGTCAGGAGGTCGGCGGTCGGTCTATGGACGACCGCCCCGGCCGACGTCACGAGGCTCGCGGCGAGGATCTCGTCCGTGTAGCTGGGGACGAGCGCTCCCGTCGAGTCCAGCAGAAGGCCTAGGAACGACTCGAGATTCTTCGCGAACATCTGGCTCGCGTGGAACGGGATCCCGCTCGGCAGGTTGAGCGGCCCGACGACGAGCACGCCGTTCGCCTCGACGCGCTCCCCCGGCTTCGTGAGCTCGCAGTTGCCGCCGGTCTCGGCAGCGAGATCGACGACGACGGCCCCCGGCCGCATCCGCTCGACCATCTCGCGGCGAACGAGGAGCGGTGCGCGCCGGCCCGGAATGTTCGCGGTCGTGATCACGACGTCCGCGTCCGCGACGGCCTTCGCGAGCATCTCTTGCTCCTGCTTCTTCTCGTCGTCGGTGAGCTCGCGAGCGTAGCCGCCCGTCCCCTCCGCGTTGATCTGGAGCTCGAGGAACTTCGCGCCGAGGCTGCGGACCTGCTCGCCCGCCGCCCGGCGTACGTCGTACGCCTCGACCAGCGCACCGAGGCGCTTCGCGGTCGCGATCGCCATGAGGCCGGCGACGCCGGCGCCGAGGACGAGCACCTTCGCCGGACGGATCGTCCCCGCCGCCGTGGTGAGCATCGGCAGGAATTTCGGGCAGAGCTCGGCGCCGATGAGCGCGGCGCGGTACCCGGCGGCGGTCGCCTGGGAGGAGAGGACGTCCATCCCCTGGGCCCGTGTGATCCGCGGGATGAGCTCGAGCGCGAACGCGGTCACCCCGGCGTCCCGCAACTTCGCGACGCGATCGAGATTGCGGCTCGCGTTCAGGACGGCGACAAGGAGCGTGCCGGACCGCATCTGAGCGATCTCCTCCAGCGGCGGCGGCTGGACCGCGAGAACGATCTCGGCTCCCCCCAGGAGCGCCGCGCGGTCGGTCTCGATGCGCGCTCCGGCGGTCGCGTAGCCGTCGTCGGGGTAGCCGGCCCGCGCGCCCGCACCGGATTCGACCGCGACCTCGACGCCGGCCTTCGTGAGGCGTTTGACGACGTCGGGGACGAGCGCGACCCGGGCCTCGCCCGGCGCGACCTCCTTCGCCACGACGACCCGGACCGCCATTGTTACCGGCCACGGTCGAACCGGGGGAGATTATACGGTTGATGCCCCGTAACGTTCCGAGCGCGCGAGGTCGAGGCCCGACGGCCCGACCGACGACCCCGGCGAAGCCTCATCTCCCTCCACCCGGTCGCCGCGCGCGATGGGGACGGCGCGGCCGCGCAGAGGCGTCGCGGCGTGGGCCGACCGGGTCGTCCTGGGCGACGCGCGAGCCGTCCTCGAGTCGCTGCCCCCGGAGAGCGTCCACCTCGCGATCACCTCGCCGCCGTACAACCTGAAGGTCCCCTACCGGGGCTACCACGACGACCTTGCGCCGGAGGAGTACCTGCGCTGGCTGCGCGAGGTCTGGCGGGCGCTCTATCGCGTCCTCGTGCCGGGGGGTCGGTTCGTCCTCAACGTCGCGCCGACCTCGATCCAGAACTTCCGGCCGATCCACCACGACCTCTCGCGCGACCTCCGCGACTTGGGCTACATCATGCGGACGGAGATCATCTGGTACAAGCAGACGATGGGGCGCCGGACGGCGTGGGGCTCCTGCTGCAGCCCGTCGAATCCGCACATCGTCCCGTCGTGGGAGTACGTCCTCGTCTTCTCGAAGGGACAGTGGCAGCTGCCCGGCGACCGAACGCTCGTCGATATCTCGGCGCGCGAGTTCGAGCGCTTCTCGGACGGCTTCTGGAAGATCCCGCCGGAACGCGTCCGCAAAGGCCACCCCGCGCCGTTCCCCGAGGAGCTGATCGAGCGGCTCGTCAAGTTCTACAGCTACCGGACCAACGTCGTCCTTGACATGTTCGGGGGGACCGGCACGGTCGCCGCGGTCGCCCGCCGGCTCGGACGGCACTACCTCCACATCGACTCGTCGGAGGAGTACTGACGCGTCGCAGCGGCCCGCGTGCGCGCGGCGCGACCCCCCACCGGCGTCTGGGTCCCGGCGCCCCCGCCGGGGCTCGGCGCGCGGCCCCCTCCGGCGCCGGCCCGGTCCCGCTAGCCGCGGCGGGCCCCCGGTCGGGAGAGGACGACCCGCCGGCCGAGGGGCGGGGCGACGAGGTACGCCAGCGCGTAGAGCCCCGCGCCCCAGACCTCGGGCGACGTCGTGCGCTCGCGCGGATGATGGCCGAGGAACCGCACGTAGTCGAGCACGGCCTCGGCGACCCGTCGCCGGGGCGCGGCGGCTCCCACGTCGGCGATGATCGACGCCGAGCGGTGGACGCGGTCGTAGTGCTCCGCGAGCCCCTCGAGCCAGTCGGCGAGGTCGTTCCGCCCGCGCGCGCGGGCGAGCGCGGCGAGCGCCGAGTGCGCTTCGACCGCGTGGCGGAGCCAGGGAGCGCCGTCCGTGACGTTCTCCCCGTGGAAGCGGAACCGCGTCAACCGCTGCGCGTCGAGGTACAGCGCCCCGGGCGACAGGACCGCCAGGACGAGGAGCGTCAGATCGGGGAGCTGGGTCCGCTCGAACTCGGGAGCGAGGTCTCCCTCCAGGAGCGCGCGGCGGACGACCATCGTGCTCGAGTTGAACGAGGCGAACGTTTCCCGGGCGACGACGTCGACGACCCCGACTTTGCCGTCCGCGGGGATGAGCACGTCCCCCCGCCGGTCGAACCCCGCGTCGACCTCGTGGGTCCTCCAGCGCGCCGGCGGGATCCCGTTCCCCGCCGCATCGATCGCGCGCACCCGGTTGCGGTAGAACCCGACCTCGGGGTGCGCGCGGAAGACGTCGACGACGTGGGCGAGCCGGCCGGGCTCGAACTCGTCGTCGTCGTCGAGGAACGCGAGGAGCGGCGCCCGCGTCGTGCGCACGGCGTGGAGGAGCCACCGCCCGATCCGCGGCTCGGGGTCCCGGATCGTCCGGATCCCGGTCGCCGCGAGCTCGCGCTCGAGCACCTCGTCCGCGAAGCCCGTGAGCACGACGACCTCGAAGCGGTCGCGGGGAAGGGTCTGCGCGAGCACCGAGGCGACCGCGCGGCGCAGGTACGCGGTGCGCGAGAACGCGCCGACCACGACCGCGACCTCGGGTTCGGGGCTCGCGGCCGTCCTCATCCCCCCGCGGGCGCAGCGCGCGCGCGCCCCTGGCCTTCCGCCCGCGACCGGGCGTCCTCCGGCAGGAGACGGCGTGTGAGCTCTTGTTCGGCGTACTCGAGGAGCGGTTCGAGGTTGACGGTGTCGGCCCGATTGTAGCGGATCAGTCGGTCGAGCGCTTCCGCGCTCCCGCGGCGGTACGCCTGCCACAGACGGACCGCGTCGAGCCCGCCGACCCCCTCAACGCCCGCGCGGTCGCCGATCCCCAGCCGCTGCTCGATCCGCTTGAGGCCGCCGGCGAGGCCGAGGCGGTAGAGGACGAACCGCAGGTCGATGTGGACCGGTGGGGCGGCGAAGCCGGGGAAGCACGCCTCGAGGAACGGGACGTCGAACCGGCTACCGTTGAACGTGACCAGGATCGGGAACCGGCGGAGGTACGCCGACACTTCCTCGAGGTTGTCGCCGGCGACGAACGTCCGCGTCGCGCCGCCGCCGTGGACGCTGACGACCGTCACGATCCCCGCGTACGGGGAGAGCCCGGTCGTCTCGATGTCGAGGTATGCCGTCCGCTCCCGAAAGCCCGAGTGGAGGCGCCAGTGCTCCCGGTCCGCGAGGCGCCGGCCGAACCACGGCGCGTCCCCCTCCGCAAGGGCCCGCTCGCTCGCCGCGAGTTCGCGCGCGAGGCGGCGAGCGTGCTCCGCGTCGAGGCCGAGGGCGTCGAGCCGGTCGGCCAGCGTCGCCCAGTCTCGTACCCCCGCACGCCAGAGCTCGGCCTCGGTGACGGGGCCGACTCCCCCGAGGTGCTGGAACGTCGCGCGGAGCACGGTCGGCCCCGACCGGTCCGACGGTCTTAGGCTTCGCGGCGGGCCGGCTCAGGGCCGCGGGTCGGCCGACTCGACCGGCAAGGGGCCGATCGGCGCGAGCAGCGCCTTCACGGCGGCCCAAAAGCGGGGGACCTCCTCGCGCGGCAGGCGCCGGTCGTAGTACGGCGCGCGGCACTCCGCCTCGAGTACCTCGGGGTCGTCCGCGTCCCAGACGAGCCGGACGACCCACTCACCGTGCTCCTCCTCGTAGGAGTAGACCCGTTTGCGCGGGTCGGTCGAGATCGGGTTCGGGACGAGGACGTCGAGCGGCGGGTCGGGCGGCGGGGGCGCCCCCGGCGTCAGCATCACCGGCGGCGGCCGTGGTGGGAGCGTGAGGCGGATCCACGCCGCGACCGGCCAGTGGCTGTGCGCGACCCCGAGGCTCGGCACGGAAGGCCCACCCTCGGCTCGCCTAAAACGGAGCGGCCTTCCGGCCCGGGGAGGAGAAACCGCTTTCGGAAAAAAATGGTTTCACACGCGTTCTGCTTAACTGCCAAGCATAACCAGGTAACGTAGCTGCGGACGTTAGTGGCCGCGGGCTGAACGGATCGCCCGAAGGCTTTCCGCGTACACCCCGGCTCTATCGAGCTCGTCTTCTACGAATGTCCTTCAAGGTCTCTCTTTTTCGAGGGGGTTTCGGGCTTAGATGCTTTCAGCCCTTATCCCGTAGCGCGTGGCTGCTCAGCGATGCCTTGCCAGACAACTGATGGACTAGAGGCGCCGATTCCCCGTTCCTCTCGTACTGTGGGAACCTTCTCGTCAGAGACCCGTGCACTTCCGCCAAAAAGCAACACACCTGTCTCGCGACGGTGTGAACCCAGCTCACGATCCCTTTTAATGGGCGAACAACCCCACCCTTGGTAGCTGCTGCACCACCAGGATAGGCAGAACCGACATCGAAGTAGCAAGCCTCCAGGTCGATAGGGACTCTTGCTGGAGAC
>JBOGRO010000016.1:0-8293 GCA_050749465.1 Thermoplasmata archaeon
AGCAAGTGGAACCGGATCGAGCACCGACTGTTCTCGCACATCGCGATGAACTGGCGGGGGAAACCGCTCGTGAGCCTGGCCGTTATCGTGAGCCTGATCGCATCCACGACCTCGACGACGGGGCTGAGGGTCCGATTGGAACTGGACAAGGGTCGGTACCCGGACGGGGTCAAAGTGACGGATGAGCAGATGGCCGGCATCCAGTTGGAACCCCACAGATTCCATGGAGACTGGAACTACACAATCCGCCCCCATTCGAAAAGGGCGGTATGAGTCAGTTATTCAGTCGCGACTCCTAACCGTACATCTCGGGGGACGTGGGGCGGTCCGGAGACGGACCCGGCGAACCGTCGGCCGACCGGGGGTTCGAGCGCATGACCGCGCGGAGCGCCTTCTCGATCTGTTCGGCTTGCGCCCGCAGCGGCTTGGTGTCGATCTTGAGCTGGGGGAGCACCCGGTCCAGGGTCTCGATGAGGGCGGCCCCGGCCCGGTGGTCCGGGAGCCCCTCCGCGACCCGCGCGCTGACCAGGAGGACGGCGACCGGCACCTTCCGGCCCATTGCCTGGACGAGGAGGGCGCCCGATACCCCGCCGATCACGCCGTCCTCCAGCGTCCGGGCCTTCGCGGCCTCGAAGGGGGCGACGAAGTCGGGGTCCTTGCGGGAGTAGGCGACCCAGACCTGCTCGTCGCCGGGGGCGGTGTCGGCGGTCGCCGCGCCGTCCTCCTCCTCAGGGTGGGGCACGACCCCCTCGAGGCACAGGATCGATCGGGCCCCCGCCTTCTCGGCCTGGTCGAGGATCGTCCGGGCGATCGCGTTCGCCGGACCGGCCGCGGGCGGGAACTCGGAGAGGACGAGCGCGAGGTCGGACCGGCCGTAGACCCGGATCGTGGGGTTGACGACGCCCCCCTGGATGACGGCGATCGGCGCGACGTCCCCGGACTCGAACCGCGCGACCCGCTCGAGGTGCAGCGACCGGACGATGTAGTGACCCGCGACGATCGAGGCGAGCCCGGCGCTGGGAAACGCCGACAGGAGGACCGCGCCGCGTCCGACACCCGAACCGTCGGTCCCCTCCGCCTGCCACGTAAACTCCATGGTCGCCCGGGGGGGCGAACCCCGGCCGGTTCATTACAGCGCGGTGGCGCCGTCGCTCCCCGCCGGCGGCCGAGGACGCCAAGCCCAAGTACTCGGCCCCGCTCCGAGGCCGACGTGGGGCTTCCCCTCAAGGACCTCGTCGTAGCCCAGGAGCTTCCGTGGGAGGCGCTCGCGGGCCGATCGCTTGCGGTCGACGGCTACAACGCCGCGTACCAATTCCTCGCGACGATCCGCCAGAAGGACGGCCAGCTGTTCACCGACACCGAAGGTCGCGTCACGAGCCACCTGCTGGGGGCGTTCTACCGGACCACGTCGCTCCTGCAGCAGGGGGTGCTCCCGGTCTGGGTCTTTGATGGAAAGCCTCCGGAGCGCAAAGCCGGCACGATCCGCCAGCGGATCGCCGCGAAAGAGCGGGCCGAGGAGCAGTACCAGGTCGCCCTCGCAGCGGGGGACCTCGAGACCGCGCGTCGGAAGGCCGCCCAGACGTCCCGGTTCACCCGCCCGATGGTGGAGGAGCTGGTCCAGCTGCTCTCCGCGATGGGAGTGCCGACCGTTCAGGCTCCCGGTGAGGGCGAGGCTCAGGCGGCGGTGATGGCCGCCAAGGGGACGGTGTGGGCGAGCGCCTCCGAGGATTACGACACGCTCCTCTTCGGCGCGCCGCGGCTCGTGCGGGGACTCGCGGCCCGTGGCCGCAGCGGGTCGAGCCCCGGCGCGCAGTTCATCGACCGCGCCGAGCTGCTCAGCGGTCTCGGGATCGACGGGGACGAGCTGATCGCGCTCGGAGTCCTCATCGGCACCGACTTCAATGATGGCGCCCGGGGCATCGGCCCGAAGAAGGCGCTCAAGCTCGTGCGCGAGCATCTCGGATTCCGGCCGACGATGGAGAAAGCGGGGCTCGACCCCGCGGAGGCCGAGGCGGTCGCCGAGATCTTCCGGCGACCGACGACGACGGACGTGAGCCTGCCTCCGTTCGGACCGGTCGACGAGGAAGGTGTCCGGCGGCTCCTGGTCGACGGGCACGGGTTCTCCGACGGGCGAGTACGCGCGGCGATCGCGCGCGCGCGACAACGCCCGGCCCCGGTCGCGAACTCCGCGGAGGCCCGCAGCCACCAGACCCTGCTGGAGACGTTCGGAGGGAGCTCCGGATGAGCCGATTCGAGAGCGTTCCGAACTTCTCGGAAGGACGCGACCCCGCGAAAGTGGAACGGATCGCGTCCGCCGCGCGGGCCGTCCCGGGCGTGACGGTGCTCGACGTCGAGAGCGACGGGGCCCATCATCGATCGGTGATCAGCCTGGTCGGGGAGGGCGAGGCGCTCCTCGACGCGGTCTACCGCATGATGGTCGTCGCGACCGAATCGATCGACCTGACGAAGCATCACGGAGAGCACCCCCGGATGGGGGCGACCGACGTCGTACCGTTCGTGCCCCTCGGGGAGGCGACGATGGAGGAGGCGGTCCGCCTCGCCGAGCGGCTCGGGGAACGCGTCGCGAAAGAGCTCGGGATCCCGGTCTACCTCTACGCGGACGCGGCGCGTCGACCCGAGCGCGCGGACCTCGCGAAGGTCCGCGAGGGCCAGTTCGAGGGGATCCGCGACGCGATCGGGACGGACCCGGCGCGCGCACCCGATTTCGGCCCGAACCGGGTCCATCCGACCGCCGGCGCGGTCGCGATCGGGGCCCGACCGGTCCTCATCGCGTACAACGCCTACCTCACGACGCCCGACGTCGCGATCGCGAAGAAGATCGCGCGGGCGGTCCGCGCCCGGGACGGCGGCCTCCCCGAGGTGAAGGCGCTCGGCTTCGAGATCCCCGAACGGCACCGAGCGCAGGTCTCGATGAACCTCACCGACTATCGCACGACCCCGATCCACCGCGCGCTGGAAGCCGTTCGCCGCGAGGCCCAGCGCTACGGCGTCGGGGTCGAGGAGTCGGAGATCGTCGGGCTCGTACCGGAGGACGCGCTCTTCGACGCGGCGGAGTACTACCTCCAGCTCCACGCGTTCCGTCGCGATGCGGTGCTCGAACGCAAGGTCGGTGCGGTCGATGCCGGTGGCCGGCGCGGGGAGAGCTTCGCCGCGTTCACGGACCGGGTGGCGGCCCGGACCCCGACGCCGGGAGGCGGGAGCGCGGCGGCGGTGGCCGGCGCGCTCGCGGCCGCGCTCGGCGAGATGGTGCTCGCCTATTCCATCGCTCCCACGAAGCCGGACGGGGAGCTCGAACCAGCCCGCCGGCGGCTCACCGAGGGCCGCCAGCGCATGCTCGAACTCGTGGACGAGGACCCGCGCGCCTACGAGGCGTTCCGGGCGGCGCGCAAGGCCCGCAAGGAGAAGCCGGGCGACGCCGCGGCCGAGGCGGCGTACCGAACCGCCCTCCGCGGCGCCGCCGCCGTGCCGCTCGAGACGGCGCGACTCTCCGAGGAGCTCGCCGTCGGGCTGGAGGCCGTCGGCCCGCGGACGAAGGCGATGCTCTCGAGCGACCTCGTGACCGCGCTCGCACTGTTCCGGGCCGCGACCGAGGGGGCCCTCGCGAACGTCGCGTTGAATCTCGAAGACCTCAAAGCCGCCGGCGAGCCGACCGCCGAGGTCGAATCCGAGATGGCCCGGCTCCGGGCGAAGAGGTAGCCGCGATGCCGGACGCGGCGCGCGAGGCCCGCGCCGTCCGGCCCGCCGTCTGGGTCAACTGCGCGGTCTCCGCGGACGGTCGGCTCGCCTTCGCGGGTGGGAGGCGCGCCCGGCTCTCGTCGCCGGAGGACCTCCGCCGGGTCCAGCAGCTGCGCGCGAACGCGGACGCGATCCTGGTCGGGATCGGGACGGTCCTGGCCGACGACCCGTCGCTGCGGGTCCACTACGACCTCCTCGGCCAGCCCGAAGGTCCGTCGCCGACCCGGGTCGTGGTCGACTCCACCGGCCGCACGCCGGAAGGTGCGCGCGTCCTCGACCCGTCGGCGCCGACGATCGTCGCGACCTCCGAACGCTCGCGCCGCACCTTCCCGCCGCACGTCCGCACCCTCGCGATCGGCGGGCGCACCGTCGACCTCGCCGGGCTCTTCGTCCGGCTCCACGAGCTCGGGTTCCGGCGGCTGCTCGTGGAAGGCGGCGGCGAGATCCTGTCGAGCGTGCTTCGCGGAGGGCTCTTCGATCGGCTGACGGTCTACTCCGCGCCGCTCCTCATCGGCGGTGCGACGGCCCCCCCGATGGTCCGGGGTTCCGAGACCGACGGCGCCGAAGAGGCGGTCGCGCTCCGCCTCCTCTCCGTCGAGCGGCTCGGCGACGGGTACGTCGCGACGTACCTTCCGCCCGCCGCACCCGTTATCCGCGACGGAGGTTCGTCGGCCGCCCGGGTGCCTCCGTGAAGCTCGTGCACTTTACGCTCGCCGACCAGTTCCACTTCGGCATGATGACCGACCAGAACGAGTTCATCGACCTCGACACCGCGTGCCGGGACTACTTCGGCGTGAACCCGGTGAAGGGGGCCGACCCGAGCCGGTTCCGCGACATGCAGCAGTTCTTCCTGGGCGGCGCGGACTCCGTCCAGATCACGAAGAAGATCCTCGAGTACATCGACCGGCGCCGCAAGATGGGCTGGACGCCGCGGGCGGCGACCGGCGCGCGCTTCTTGTTCAAGGCGGAGGAGGGGATCAAGCTCCTCGCCCCGGTCGTCCACGGCACGAAGGTCTACTGCCTCGCGTCGAACTCGAAGAGCCACGTTGCGGAAAAGAAGGGCCCGCCGCCGAAGCAGCCGTACCTCTTCACCCGCTTCTTCAACAGCCTCGCCGGGCCGAGCGGGGCGCTCGTGCTGAACCCGGCCGGGACGTTCCCGGACGTCGAGGTGGAGCTCGCCGCGGTGATCGGCAAGGGCGGCAAGCACATCGCCGCCGCGACCGCGATGGAGCACGTCGCGGGGTACACGGTCGCGCTCGACATGGGCTACCGCGACCTCCAGTACCCGCCCGAGGGGCCGGTCGACTGGGTGATGGGCAAGGGCTTCGACGCCACGATGGCGGTCGGTCCGTGGGTCGTCCCCAAGGAGGAGGTCGGCGACGCCTATCCGCTCCGGATGGAGCTCAAGGTCAACGGGACCGTCCGCCAGCAGGGCGACACCAACGACTACATCTTCCGCATCCCGGAGATCCTCGCTCACCTGTCGACCGGGATCACCCTCGAGCCCGGCGACGTGATCTCCCTCGGGAGCCTCGGCGGGCTCCCCGGCTTCGAGTTCGGGAACGAGAGCCGAAAATTGAAGGTCGGCGACTCGGTCGAAGGGTCGGTCGAGAAGGTCGGCCGTCTCGTCATGCCGGTGCGGGGAGAAGTGAAGCTGACCCCCGCAGCACCAGAAACAGCGCCACCGGCGTAGGCAGTTCGTCGGTCGCGCCCGGCCGCGCGTGGACCTCGCCGCCCGGGAACGGGAAGCGGGCCTCCTCCGTGTACGTGACGCGCTGCGACGCGCCGTCGACCGGGCCGATCAGCGCGTCCCGGAACGGGTCGAAGGCGTCCAGCGCGTCGCGCGCGAGCGGCACCGCGCGGAACCCCGTCCCCCCGTGGATCGAGCCGGGCAGTCGGATGAGGCGGTGGATGTCGGTCGTCACCGGCGCGTCGGTCTCCCCCTGGACCTCGACCGCGGCGCGCGGGATCACGGCCTCGAGGAACCCGGCCGGTACGTCCTTCTTCGGGAAGACCTCGAGAGTGAGCCGGCTCCGGATCTTCTCGGCGCCCCCCTCGTCGACGAGGAGCTTCGCCCACCGTCGGGCCTTCGCGGACGGGATCCCGAACGCGACCATCTCCGCGGTCGCGGAAGCCCGACCGGCCGTCTCCCAACGACGCAGCATCTCGAGCACCGCGCGCGTCGTCCGGCCCGGCCAGCCGGGGGCATCCGGCGGGACGAGGAAGTGCGCGGCGGGGGGGCCCCCTCGCGGCGGAGCGCTGTCGTCGGTCCCGGTGTCGGCGTCGACTCCGCCCGTCACGTCGAGGCGCTCTCGCCGCGTGCCGACCGCGCGCATCGCGTCGACGCCGGTGCCGAGGACGTAGTCGACGAGCTCGCGACGCTCGGCGCTCGAGAGGCCGGCGAACCCCTCCGCGCGCACGTGCACGTGGTAGCCGCGGCCTCCCGAGAAGACGAGCGCGGTCGACGCCGGGTCGATCCCGAAGTCGCCGAAGAGGAAGTCGTCGACGAGCTGCACGAGCCGGCGCTTGACGAGCGCGAGCTGCCCGGCATAGTCGAGCGACTCCGCGCCCCGGAGGTGGTCCGAGTCGAGGTCGAAGACGAGGTCCGCGCCCAGCCACTCCTTGGCGGACATCGACGGCTCGGCCGGCCGGCGGTAGTACGCCGACGAGTAGTAGACGTGCCGCGGGACCTCCGCGGCGAGGAACGCGCGGAACTCCTCGGGGGTCCGCAGGGTCGCGTGCCGACGCATGAACGTCTCGACCGCGAACGGGAACGCCGCGAACTCACGGCGCGCGAGTCGCTCGGGCGGCGCGACCGCGGCCGCGCGGTAGTACTCCCGAAAGACCGACCGCGCCCAGGAGAGGGTCGGCGCGTCGAGCGGGAGGGTCTTCGCCATGGACCCTACGCCGCGTCGAGGTCCGGCGGGGCCCCCGGGCCCCGACGGCCGACGAGCTCGTCGAGCGCGGACGCTCGTCGGCTTCGAGCGAGGAGGTGGAAGACGGTCGAGTGCTCGCTGCCCTTGAGCAGGAGCTCGACCGCATGCGCCGCGCGGGAGAGCTGATCCTCGTCGCCGATCAGCGCGACGGTGGAGCCGTAGACGCTCATCGAGCACCCCGAGAGCTCCTCGATGCGGGAGCGGGCCCGGCCCCGGGTGCCGATCGCCCGTGCGCGGATACGGCGGAGCGCGGCCTTCTCCCGCTTCCCGGTCGTGTACTTGATGTCGAGGACCTCGAGGAACGCGTTGTCGCGGAGGAGGCGCATCGCCCGCTCGGGCGAGAACCCGCGCGCGATCGCGAGGACGACGTCCCGGGCCTTCAGCGCCCGCATCGGCTCGGAGTCCGGTCCGGTGATCCGCACCTCGCCTTCGGTGCCGTCGACTTCGATCTCGGTCCCGGTGCGGGTGGAGAGTTCGCGTCGCGTCCGTCCCCCCGGGCCGATGAGCACACCGACCCGGTCCTCCGGTACGCGCGCGTAGAGCTCCGGCATCGCTACGCCGCCTCCTCCGCCGCCGCGCCGAGCGCGTCGCCGCCGACCGCGTGGAGGAACTCCGAGGTCGAAACGTCGTGCCCCAGCCGCGCGAGGAACTTCGCATAGTTCCCGAGGTCCCGCTCGAGGAGCGCTGCCGCTTGGGGGTGGTCGGTCGAGATCGCCTGGGCGACGTCGATCAGGACGACCTTCCCGTCCGAGTAGAGGGTGTTGAACGGCGAGAGGTCGCCGTGGACCAGGTGCGCCGACCGCACCATCCGCCCGATCTGGGTCACGAGGTCGGCGTAGAGCTCCGCCGCGTCCGTGACCGGGGCATCCCGGAGACGGGGGGCGGGGTTCCCCGCGTCCTCGATCAGCTCCATCACCAGGACGTTTCGAAGGTGGGCGTACGGCCGCGGGACGCGCACGCCCGCGTCGGTCAGTCGACCGAGGATCGTGTGCTCGCGGCGGGTCCACGCGACGATGAGACCCCCGTAGTTGCGCAGGCTTGCCTGGTGGCGCAGCTCCTCGAGGGCGTACGCGGGGAGATGACGGAAGGTGGTGTTCCCGACGCGGTAGACTTTCACGGCGCGCCGCTCGGCACCCCGGCTCGCCCGGAACACGCCGCCCTCCTTGCCGGTCGAGATCGGAAAGTCGATCGAATCGAACTCGCCGCGGGTCACGAGTCGGGAGATCGCGAGCAGGGTCGCGTGGTCGAAGAACTCGTCCACGAGCTTGCGCTGCTGGCTCTCCTTGCGCCGGTCCTCGGCCCGCTCGCCGTGACGGGGGAAGAGCACGTCCTGGGGGCGCGGCATTGACCCCGGACCTCCGCCCCCGTCTTAGGGTCTCGGGGCCGCCGCGGAGCGTCCCGCCGCGCTCTGGGTCGGGGTCCAGGTAGGCGGTGCTGTGCCAAGTATTGTTGATAGCGGGAGTCTCGCCCCAGTGGGGACCACCACGGAACCCAACTGGGGGCGAGACCAACGGAAGCAGAGGAGATCGCGCAGATAGACCTTGCCAACCTGTTCGACCGAGCTCGAGACTACGGCGCCGAGGCGGTGGTCGCCTTCCTTC
>JBOGRO010000017.1:0-145111 GCA_050749465.1 Thermoplasmata archaeon
GTTCCGGACGCCGAGGTGCCAGAGGGCGTCGACGACCGCGTTGTTGATCGCCGGTGGAGCACCGACGGTTGCTGATTCGCCGACACCCTTGGCTCCGATCGGGTGGTGGGGCGACGGAGTGACGGTCTTGCCGGTCTCCCAGGCGGGCGTCTCGACGGCTGTTGGCAGGAGGTAGTCCATGAACGTCCCGGCGAGGTTGTTGCCCAGCTCGTCGTACGAGATCTCCTCGTACAGCGACGGCGCAAAGCCCATCGTCAGGCCGCCGTGGATCTGCCCGTCGACGATCATCGGGTTGATGATGTTGCCGCAGTCATCGACGGCCACGAACCGGCGGACCTTCACCTGGCCGGTCCCCCGGTCGATATCCACGACGCAGATGTAGCTCCCGAACGGGAATGTCAGGTTGGGCGGGTCGTAGTAGTCGACCGCCTCGAGGCCGGCCTCCATCCCTGGCGGGTGGTTGGTGTACGCCGCGAACGCAACGTCCGCCATCGTCTTCGACTTGTCCGGGACCCCCTTGACCTGGAACTTGTGGTCCTTCCACTCGATGTCGTCGGGCGAGACCTCGAGGAGGTGGGCCGCGATCTTCGCGGCCTTCTCCCGGATCTTCCGCGCCGCCATCGCCGCGGCCGCCCCCGAGGTCGGGGTGCTGCGGCTCGCGTACGTGCCGAGCCCATAGGGTGCCGTGTCGGTGTCCCCTTCCTCGATCGAGATGAAGTCCGACGAGATCCCGAGCTCCTCGGCCAGGATCTGGGCGTACGTCGTCTCGTGGCCCTGCCCCTGGGACTTCGTACCGAGGCGGGCAAGGACCTTCCCCGTCGGGTGGATCCGGACCTCCGCCGAGTCGAACATCTTGATGCCGAGGATGTCGAACGTCTGCGACGGCCCGGCGCCGACGATCTCGGTGAAGCTCGAGATGCCGATCCCCATCAGCTCGCCCTTCTTCCGCTTCTCGGCCTGCTCCGTGCGGAGCGCGTCGTAGCCGATCATGTCCATCGCCTTCTTCAGCGCCCCGCCGTAGTTGCCGCTGTCGTAGGTCCAGCCGAGGACCGACTTGAACGGGAACGCCTCGGGCGGAATGAAGTTCTTCAGCCGGAGCTCGGCGGGGTCCATCTTCAGACGATGGGCCAGGTTCTCGACCATTCGCTCGATCGTGTACGCCGCCTCGGTGACGCGGAAGGAACAGCGGTAGGCGATCCCGCCCGGCGGCTTGTTCGTGTACGCCGCGTCGACCTCGACGAACGCGCTCGCGAACGGGTACGAGCCGGTAATGATGTGGAAGAGCCCCGCCGGGAACTTCGACGGGTTCGCGGCCGCGTCCGTGTAGCCGTGGTCGGCGAGCGTCTTGACGCGGAGCGCGGTCAGCTTGCCGTCCTTCGTCGCCCCGAGCTCCGCCTCGATGTGGTAGTCGCGCGCGAACGAGTCGGCGGTGAGGTTCCCGGTCCGATCCTCGATCCACTTGACCGGCTTTCCCGTCGTCAACGCGGCGACGACCGCGATGACGTACCCCGGGTAGACCGGCACCTTCCCGCCGAAACCGCCCCCGATGTCGGGCGATATGATGCGGATGTTGTTCTCGGGAAGGCCGCTCACGAGAGCGAATACGGTCCGGATCGCGTGGGGCGCCTGGGTCGTCATCCAGACCGTCAGCTTGCCCATCACGTCGACCTGGGCGACGCAACCGCACGTCTCGATCGACGAGACGTGGATCCGCGGGATGTAGATCTTTTCCTTGATCACGACGTCCGACGCCTTGAGCGCTGCTTCGGTCGCCGCCTTGTCGCCGACCTCCCAGTGCCAGATGTGGTTGTCTTTCTTGCCCTTGTCCGTGCGCAGGACCGGCGCGCCCGGCTCGAGCGCCTTGAACGGGTCGATGACGACCGGGAGCGGCTCGTAGTCCACCTCGACCGCGGCGACCCCGTCGGCGGCGGCGTAGCGGTCGATCCCAACGACCCCCGCGACCTCCTGGCCCTGGAACATCACCGTGTCGGTCGGGAGGACCATCTGGGTGTCCGACATCAGGGTCGGCATCCACGCGAGCTTCGCGGCCGCGAGGTCGGCGCCCGTGATCACGGCGAGAACCCCGGGGACCTTCAGCGCCGCGTCCTTGCGGATCGCAGTGACCTTCGCGTGGGCGTACGGACTGCGGACGAGGTCGAGGAAGAGCATCCCCGGGAGGTCGACGTCGTCGACGTAGTTCCCCTTCCCCCGGATGAAGCGCGCGTCCTCCTTCCGGAGGATCGACTGTCCGATCCCGCCCGGGACGGCGTCCGCCATGGTCAAGGCCCTCCCTTCTTCGCGCCTTCGTCCATCTTCTTCGCGGCGTATTGGATCGCCTTGACGATGTTCACGTAGCCGGTGCACCGGCACAGGTTCCCCGAGATCCCCCGTCGGATCTCGTCCTCCGTCGGGTTCGGATTGTCCGCGAGCAGCGCGACGCTCGCCATCATCATCCCCGGCGTGCAGTAGCCGCACTGCAGTCCGTGCTCCTGGTGGAACCCTTCCTGGACGGCGTGCAACTTCCCTCCCACTTCGAGGCCCTCCACGGTCCGGACCGCGCGACCGTCGACCTGGACCGCGAAGAGGTTGCACGACTTCACCGGGACCTCGTCGACGAGCACGGTGCACGCGCCGCAGTGGGCGGTGTCGCAGCCCACGTGGGTCCCGGTGAGCCGGAGCCGCTCGCGCAAGTAATGGACGAGCAGCATTCGGTTCTGGATCGTCGAGCGGTGGGCGACGCCGTTGACGGTCACGTGGAGGGTGCGGGTGGTGTTCGTTGGGGTGGAACCGGCGACCTCCTCCACGTCGATCGCCATCTCAGTGCCCTCCCTTGGCGCGGGCGATCGCCTTCGTGAGCGTTCTCCGCGTCCAGACGCGGACCATGTCCTTCTTGAAATCGACCGGCCCGCGGTTGTCCGCGATCGGCTGCGACGCGTCCGCGGCGAGCTGGCCGGCCTGGGCGAGTTCGTCCGCGGTGCCGGACTTTGCGCGCAGGAACTCGGATGCGGCCGTCGCGTAGATCGCGGTCGGGCCGACATTGGTCAGTCCGATTCCGGCGCGCTCGATGCGGCCGTTCTTGGCGAGGAGGACGTGCACCGCGACCGCCGCGGTCGCGAAATCCCCGACCTTGCGCTCCATCTTGGAGTACGCATTTCCGGTTCCCGGGACCGGCTTGGGGACGCGGACCTCCGTCAGCACCTCGTTCGGTTGGAGCGCGGTGACGAACGAATCCACGTAGAACTTGCGAGCGGCGATCGACCGCGCGCCTTTCGGTCCGTGGGCCCGGTACTCCGCATCGAGCGCCAGCATGCACGCGGGGAGGTCGTTCCCCGGGTCCCCGTGCGAGACGTTCCCGCCCACCGTCCCCCACCGTCGAACGGTCGGGTCGGCGATCTCGGCCCCCGCATCGGAGAGCACCGGGTAGCGGGCGCGCACGATCTCCGAGCGGGTCAGCTCCGCGGTACGGGTCAGTGCGCCGATCGCGAGGTGCTTGTCGTCCTCCCGAAGGTACGCGAGGCCGGGTATTCGGTTGATGTCGATCAGCGCCGCCGGCTGGGCGAGGCGGAGCTTCATCATCCCGATAAGGCTCTGTCCGCCGGCGAGAACCTTCGCCTCCCCCTGGTGCTGTTCGAGAAGTCCGACGGCTTCCTTCAGGGTCGTGGGCGCGTAGTACTCAAAGTTCGGTGGATACATCGTTCTTCCCCCGTGCGTAAGGGTGGCACGGCGAAGGGGTCCGTTCGATATCAGTCTTCCGAGCCCCGGTGAACCAGACGGTACCCGTGCCGGCGGAGTGGGGGAGTGCGCCACCGCGAAGCGAGAGGTAGGCCGACAGCCCAAATTCGACGCGCGCCCCGCCGTACCGGCCCTTCGGTTCCCCCCTCGGGCCGTGGGGGGCGACGAGGAACGAGCTCGCGCACTTCCGAGAGAGAGCGACCTACGGAGAATCGCGCGTCGGGCGGACTCCCGGCGAGAGGGTCACCGACCGGAGGGAAGTGGAACGCACCAGGTCGGACGCGCGCTCCGTGTTCGAGGGGGTCCACCGGCTCCGGGGGGTTCCCCGGCGCAATGGTGAGGATGGGATCCCCCGTGGGTCGACGGCCGGCCGCGGGAGGGACCGGCGAGCGATCCCACCAGTCCGGGCGGATCCGGCCCTCCGCGGGGAGCGCGCACCCCGCCCAGGACAGTCAGTGCGGGTGGGCGCCTCGACCCCGAAAGGGTAGATACCGTCGACCGGATGACAATCCCCCATGCAGGCGTCCCACTTTGCGAAACACCTCGCGAGCCTGGTCGAACGCCGCGAACCGTTCGCGGTCGCTACGGTGACGCGGACAGAAGGCTCCACGCTCGCGAAGTCCGGATTTAAGCTGCTCATCGCCCAGACCGGCGAGATCGCCGCCGGCACCTTCGGCGGGGGATGCCCGGAGGGTCCGATCGTGGAAGCCGCGCTCGAGGCGATCCGTGTCGGGGAGCCCCGCGTTCTTCGAGTGCACTTGGTCGATACGGAAAAGTCGGTGTCGGGCACGCTCCACGAGAGCGACCCGAACGAGATATGGGTGCAGACGAACTGCGGCGGGGTGCTCGAGGTCTACCTCGAGCCGATGGTCCCTACCCACCGGCTGGTCCTCGTCGGCCAAGGAGGCCGCGACGATGTCGAGGCCGCGCTGGTGCGCCTCGCGAAGACCCTCGGCTACGACGTCGTGGTGGTCGACCCGGCCCCGGCGCTGCCCGAGGCGCCCCACGAACTGATCCGGGAGTCCCAGATCGACGGCCACCGGCTCGCTCTCTCGAGCCACGACTTCGTGGTCGTCCTGACGAAGGGGGAACGCGACGTCGCGGTCCTCGAGGCGCTGTCCCACTTCCCCGTGCGGTACGTGGGGATGCTCGCGAGTCGGCACCGCGTGAAGCAGAACGTCGACGAGCTCGCGAAGCGGGGGGTCTCGGCAGAGTTCGTCGCCTCGATCCACTCGCCCATTGGCCTCGACATCGGCGCGAAGACCCCCGAGGAGCTCGCGGTCGCGATCATGGCCGAAGTGATCGCGACGAAGTACGGGAAAGGGTCACCCCTCCCGCGTCCGAGCTGACCGGAGCCGGGTTCCGCGGCGTGGGAACCCCGACGTCCGGTGGGGGCCGCTCGAGAATCCGAGGATCAGGGCCCCTACAGGTCGGATGGCTCGAGGGAGACGAGGGGAACGGACTCGGGGTTTCGGGCCGGGTACTCCCGGACGTACCCGCCGTAGTAGGGGATGCGGAGGGCCACCACCGAGCGGAACGCCGCCCGCAACTCCGGGTCGTTGAGCCCGCGGGTGGGCACCAGGTCATCGTTGCGGTTCAGACAGCCCTTGAGCTCCCCCTGGTGCGTGATCCGGATCCGGTGACAGTTCATGCAGAACTCCCGGTTGTAGACGGGGTCCACGAGCTCGACCTCCGCCCCGCCGAACTGGTAGATCCGGCGGTGGTGCATCTCGCGGGTGAGGACCTTGTCGGCCCGGCCCTCGAGCCAGCGCTTGACGCCGTCGATGTCGACGGCCCAATCCTTCGGGCCGACGAGCTCGGGCATGAATTGGATGAGCTGGAGGCGCAGGCCAGCGTTCCGGCTGACGAACCGGATCATCTCGGGGATGTGCGGAAGGGTCGGGCGGAAGACGACCATATTGAGCTTCACCGGCGTGAGCCCGACCCGCAACGCCGTCTCGATGCCCCGAAGGACCGGGGGCAGGGCGCCGTGCCGGATCTCCCGGAAGGCCGCGGGGTCGAGGGAGTCGATGGAGACATTGACCCGCTTCAACCCCGCGTTCCGCAGGCCCTCGGCGCGCGCGGCGAGCATCGAGCCGTTGGTCGTCAGCGAGACGTCGGTCACGTGGCGGACCGTGTGGGCGATGATCTCCTCCATATCCGCGCGGACGAGCGGCTCGCCGCCGGTGAACTTCACCGACCGGATCTCGAACTCGCGCGCGACTCGAACGAGGCGCTCGACCTCGGTGACGCTCATCTCCTCGGCGTGGGGGCTGCGGGGCTTCGCCACCGGGCCGAGTCCCTCGTCGTGGCAGTAGATGCAGCCGAAGTTGCACCGCTTCGTCACGCTGATGCGGACGTCGGTGACCCCTCGACCCACCGAATCGACCAGTGTCGGCACGGACTTGCCTCGCGGGGGCCCACCGGGGCCCTCCCCGCGGCGGTAGTATCGACGGGAAATATATACTCGCACCGGCGGGATCGGCGCCGAACCCGCTGGCCGCGCTCGAACGAACGGTCGGAGAAACGTTCATTCGACCCCGGCGGGTGGGGACCCGGTCGGGTGCCCCCGAGGTCTCGATATGGAAGAACGCGTCACCGCTCCGTGGTCGTCGCCCGCGGAGGTCGAACAGCTCCTGAGGGGGCAGGGGTACCTCCCCGACCCCGCCCTCGTCACCGCGGTCTACCTCAGCGGGAGGCTCGGCAAGCCCCTCTTGGTCGAAGGGGAACCCGGTTGCGGGAAGACCGAGCTCGCGAAAGCACTCGCGGGGGCGACCGGTGGCGAGCTCATTCGGCTACAATGCTTCGAGGGGCTCGACGCCCGCTCCGCGCTCTACGACTGGGACTATCCCCGGCAGCTCCTGACGATCCGTCTGCACGAAAGAGGCGAGTCCATCGAGACCGTGGAGAAGGAGGTCTTCAGCGAGCGGTTCCTCTTGCGTCGTCCCCTCCTCCGCGCCCTCGATGGCATCGGTCCCCATCGACCGGTCCTCCTGATCGACGAGGTCGACCGGGCCGACGAGGAGTTCGAGGGGTTGCTCCTCGAGGTCCTCTCGGACTTCCAGGTCACGGTTCCCGAGCTGGGCACGATCCGGGCGAAGCGGATCCCGCACGTGGTCATCACTTCCAACCGGACGCGCGACCTCAGTGACGCGCTGAAGCGTCGGTGCCTCTACGCGTACGTGGAGTACCCCGAGCTCGAGAAGGAGGTCGCGATCCTCGCGGAGCGCGTCCCGGCTCTCGGCGCGACGTTCGCGCGCCAGATCGCGGCCTTCGCCCAACGGATCCGTCAGGAGCCCGAGCTCGCGAAGCGGCCGGGCGTCTCCGAGACGATCGACTGGGCGGCGGCGCTGCTCGCCCTCGGCCGGACGGGTCTCGACGCGGCGACGATCGCGTCGACCCTCGGTTTCCTCGTGAAGGACGCGCAGGACCTGCGGTACCTGCGGGAGCAGCGGCTCGCGGCGCTCACGGAGTAGTCGCGTGGTCGATCGCGGCGAGGACGTCGCGGCCATTCTGCGGAGCCGGATCTCCGGCTTCTGCGAGATCCTGCGACGGAGGGGGTGTCCGGCCGGCATCGGGGCCGAGGTCGATCTCGCTCGGGCTATGGACGCGATCGACCTGACCGACCGACTTCGATTCCGGGCGGCTTGCGGAGCGACGTTGGCTCGCTCGCCCGAGGAGCTCCGGACGGTCTACGCCGCGTTCGACGCGTACTGGGACCCCGCTCCGCCGAGGGGCGAGCTCCCCGCGCCGGGGGCCGAGAGCGCTTCGCTCGCTCCCCGGCGGGAGCGCCCCGAAGCTCCCGGCGCCGACCGGGACGGTGCGACCGAGCTCGAGCGGCCCCCGGTCGTGATCCCGATCGGAACCTACAGTCGCGCGGCGCCTCCCTCCCCTCGCTCCCCGCCACCGCTCGGCGAGCGCGAGCTCCGTAGGATCCGCCACGGGGTCCGCCGTTTCCGCCGTGACCTCGCGGCCGTGCCCGGACGACGTCGGGGCCCTTCCCGACGGGGGGCGGTCGACCTGCGGGACACGGTCCGCCAGAGCCTGCGTTACGGCGGAGAGTGGGTCGAACTCCGCCGGGAGCGCCCGCGCCGAACGCGCGCGGAGTTCGTCGTCCTGTGGGACGTCAGCGGTTCGATGCGCGAGCACGAGAGCCGCTTCTTCGCGCTGGTGCATGCGCTCCAGTCGGCCTCCCGCCCCAGCCGGGTCTTCGCGTTCTCCACCCGGGTCGAGGAGATCACCTCCGAGGTCCGGCGGAACCGGTACCGACGGGCGACCGTCGCCGTCGGCCGGCGGATCGGACGGGCCGACGGCGGGACACGGATTGCCCGGTCGCTCCGGGAGTTCGACGCTCGGTACGGCGCGTCGTTGGGGGGCCGCTCCTCCCTCGTGGTCCTCAGCGACGGGTGGGACCTCGGCGAAGCGGAGCGGGTACGCGACCCCCTCGAGCGCCTGCACCGGCGGGCGAACCGGGTGGTCTGGGTCACGCCGTACACTCGGCGACCCGGTTTCGAGCCGCGCGTCGGGGCCTTGCGTGCGGCCCTCGGCGAGGTCGACCTTCTGCTCGGCCCGGAAGACTTCGAGTCCCGCTGGCCGCTCCCACCGTATCGCTACTGAGCACCCACCACGCCCGGAACTTTCTGGACTCGAGCGCGCTCCCGCGGAGACGAGGTCGGGCTCGAACCACGACGTCGCGATCGTCGGGGCCGGGATCGTCGGGTGCGCCGGCTCGATGGAGCTCGCCCGACGAGGAAAGTCGGTGATCGCGCTGGAGGCCGTGGACGGTACGAGCGACACCCGCTGCCGGGCGAGGGGCCACGTCGGCGAGCGCGACGACAACGAGGCCCCGATCTCTCTCACGCGTTTCGGCCGAGCTCACTCGAACGAGATCGTTCCGGACCTTCCGCCCGACGTCGACCGGATTCCGATCGAGCGGACCCGGGCGGGACCGCGGCCCGCGGGCGCGGACGCGGTGCCGTTCCTCGGACCTGTCCCCGGTCGGCCCTACGTCCTGGTCGCCGCGGCCCACGAGGGAGTCGGGGTCATGACCTCGCTCGCGACCGGCCTCTGGATCGCCGAGCAGATGGAAGGACGCGCTCCGTCGATCCCCCTCGAGCCGTACCGGCCAGAGCGAGTCGGTCCGACTCCGGGGCGCGATCCGGCGCCCGGCGGAACGCCCTCGGGGTGAGGCCTTTAATCCCTCGGCGCGTGCCCGACGGAGATGCGGATCGCCCTCGTTCAGTTCACGCCCCAATTCCCGGGCCACGACCACAACTGGGCCCGGATGCGCGAGTGGGCCGAGACGCTGGACGCCGAAGTGATCGTCTTCCCCGAGCTCGCCTCGTCCGGGTATTCGTACCGGGACGCGGAGGCGTTCCGACCGTACACGGACACCCGGGACATCCTCGATCCGCTCGAGCACCTCGCGCGCAGCCGCGACCGACTCTTCGTCGGGGGGTTCGCGGAACGTGACGGGGACCGGATCTACAACAGTGTCTTCGCGATCTCCCCGTCCGGCACCCACGTGTACCGGAAGATGCACCTCTGGGCGAACGAGAAGCTCCTCTTCCAATCCGGAGATCGGCCGCGACAGGTAGAGTTCCGGGGCCATCGCTTCGGGATCGAGGTCTGCTACGACCTCCAGTTCCCCGAACTCGCCGCCTACTACTCGCGCGCCGGTGCGGAGGCGATCCTCGTCCCGACGGCGTGGGGCGTGGAGGACGTCGGCCCGAACGGGGGCCTCCGCTCGTACACCCATCTCGCGATCGCCGTGGCCTATTCGCACGGGATCTACGCTGCGGTCGTGAACCGGACCGGCACGGAGGCCGAATCGGAGTTCCCGGGTCAATCCAGCCTCGTCGACCCGTACGGTCGGGTCCAGTACCTTGGGGCAGCGGAAGAGGTCCTCCGCGGTGAACTCGATTTCTCGCTCGTGGCCAAGGCGAAGCGACCGTCGGACCTCAACGACCTCGACCGGGACGCGCGCCTCTCGATCCACTTCCCCGAGTCCGACCGGGAGCCGTCGAACGCCATGGCCGGACCGGTGCGGGCATCGCGGTACGTGGCCTAGGGCGGGTCTCGGGGACCCGTAGCCCGATCCGGGCCGTACACCGAGGGGAAATAAGAGGCGTGCCTGCGCGGGCATGCACCGGGGGCTCGAGGTCGGCATCCACCTCCGACCCGGGCTCGAGGACGACAACTTCATCGCCGGTGCGCTCGCTAACCTTGCGGCGTTTCGACTCCAGCGTGAGCGGAACGAACCGCTCGTCTGGCAGGTCCTGCGGGTCGACGGGAGTCCGGGGCAGCACCACTATCGGCTCGTGATCCGCCATCCGGACCGGATCCTCGACGTCGGGATCAAGAGCGATCTCGCGAGGGCCCTCGACCGCCTTTCCGAGGAGACCCCGGAGGGCCTCGCGCACTCCCTCGAGCAGGCGCGGCACGACGGGCTGACCCCGGTGCCACTCCGTACCGTCCACGAGGACGTCGACTTCTGGCGGGACGACTTCTGGAACTGGCTCGGCTGACCCGGTGAGCGGGCGGCGGGCGGCCCGACGCGTCGAGGATCGTCGCCGCGACCTCGAAGAGGCGGTCGCCCACCGGGTGGAAGTGAGGGTCCCATCCGCCCTCGGTGAGCCGGTCGCTCACCACGAAGGCGGTCGCCGCCGCGACGTGCCGAACCTTCGCGAAGACGAAGAGCGAGGCCGCCTCCCTATCGACGGTCAGCACTCCGCGTCCTCGGTCGTGGAGGAGCTCGGGTCGGGTCTCCCGGTACGGCGCGTCCGTGGTCCCGGTGGGGCCGACTCGAGCGGGCATTCCCGCTTCGCGGAGGACATCCCCCAGCCACGGACGGAGCCGGGGTGTCGCGATCGCCGGGGCGCCGGGGGCGGCGTAGTGATGCGACGTCCCCTCGTCGCGGACCGCGCGGTCCGCGAGCGCGATGTCCCCCGGGCCGAGGTGCGGAGAGAGCGACCCGGCATAGCCCACCCCGATCCATTCGGTGGTTCCGACGGCGACGAGCTCCTCACAACGAGCGATCGTGGTGGGTCCGCCGATCCCCCGGGGGTGAGTCACACCGACCGAGCCGCGCCGCCCGGGGAGCCGATACGTCTCCCCCAACCCCTCGACCCGTCGAGCGCGAAAGCGGCGTACGAGCCGGACGGGTTCCAGACGACCCGGCAGCGAGCGGGAGCCTCCACGGGGGGGTGGTAGGTCGAGACGAAGTCGTGCGGAGTGACCCAGGACGGATGCCGCCACTTCTCCGCGAATCGAGGGAACGTCGAACGTCGCGGCATCGCGGGGCGGCCTACCCCCCTTCGCCCTAAGAGTTTCCGCTCAGGACCCGGGCTCGCCGGTTCGTCTACCAGCGGCGCGCGCGGGGAGGTCGACCGGAGTCGCGCCGCGGCGGGTACGAGTGACGGCGGCCACCAGAGCGTCCCCGGTCGAACGACCGACCCACGGGCCGAGCCGGCTCCGACGGTGCGATCGACACCCCGGCCGGGAGCTCCGGGGTCGGGTCTCGTCGGATCTCGAACCCGAGCAGCCGTTCGATCCGCGCGAAGTCCGGGGCCTCTTCCCGGGAGACGAGCGTCAGGGCGTCGCCCCGGCGCTTGGCCCGGGCGGTTCGGCCGACCCGATGGACGTACGTCTCGGCTTCGTGCGGCACGTCGTAGTTGACCACGTCGCTGACGCCCTCGACGTCGAGGCCCCTCGCCGCAATGTCGGTCGCGACGAGGACCCGGAAGCGCCCCTGGCGGAACCCTTCGAGGGCGCGAACGCGCTGCGCCTGACTGCGATTGCCGTGGATAACCGCGACCCCGACCCCGGAGCGCTCCAGCTGGTGCGCGACGCGGTCGGCGCGGTGCTTCGTGCGCGCGAAGACGAGAACGCTCGACATCGCGGCGTCCTGGAGGAGCGCGACGAGCACGTCGGTCTTGCGCTCGGGCGAGACCAAGATCGCGTGGTGCGTGACGCCGACCGCCGCGACGGTGGGTGCGTCCGCTCGGATGATGTGGGGGTCGTGGAGGAACTCATGGGAGAGCCGGACGACCTCGGGGGGCATCGTCGCCGAGAAGAGCATCGTCTGACGGTTCCGGGGCACCCGGGAGAGGATCCGGCGCACGTCGGGGAGGAAGCCCATGTCGAGCATGCGGTCGCCTTCGTCGAGGACGAGGATCTCGACCGAGCGGAGGTCGACGTAGCCGCGCTGCAGGTGGTCGAGGAGGCGGCCCGGGGTCGCGACGATGATCTCGGCGCCGCCCCGCAGGGCGCGTTCCTGGTCCGCCATCCCCACTCCCCCGTAGACCGCCGCACCGCGGAGGCGCGTGTGACGGCCGAGGCGGGCGAGGAACCCCTCGGCCTGGAGCGCGAGCTCCCGAGTCGGGGTGATCACGAGGGCGTAGATCCGGCCCCGAGGCCGGGTGAGGAGCCGCTCCAGGATCGGGAGCAGGAACGCGGCGGTCTTGCCGGTACCCGTCTGCGCCGTTCCGATCAGGTCCCGTCCCTCGACCGCGTGGGGGATCGTCCCCTGCTGGATCGGGGTCGGCTCGGAGTATCCCATCTCCTGAACCCCCCGGCGGAGGGTCGCGTCGAGAGGGAGGTCGTCAAAGGTCGTCGTTGGCCGTGGCCGCGCTGTCGTCATCTGTGGGGGGTCGCTCATGTCGATATCGGGCGCCCCAATCGGCCGTGGCAAACGGGGGGTTCCGGTCTCTTCGGCCCACCGGGGGTCGCCTTATGAGCTCTGTGCTACCGTGCGGGGCCGTCGCTCGGGGCGACCGCCGGAAGGCACCGCGCGGCGTGCCCGCGGTCCGAGAATCCGCGGCGCGGCGCCGCACCCACCGCCGGGGTCCCGGGTGCGGCCTTAATCTCGCCGCACGGTTCCCGGGGGCGAGGAGCGGGGTAGGTCGGTGTCCGGCGCCGTGCGCAGCTACGCCGACGCGTTGGACTCCCTGCTCCTCGGCCTGACCCACGGCCTGCGGGGGGTGCTCCGGCAGAACAATCTCACCGCGGTACAGTTCCTCGTGCTCCAGTGGGCCTCGACCGAAGCGCCGGCGAGCATGACCGCGCTCGCGCTCTACCTCGGCGTGCGGCCCCAGTCCGTGACGCCCGTGGTGAACTCTCGGGTCGCCCGGGGGTGGATCGCGCGACGTCGGAGCGAGAGCGACCGGCGGCAGAACCTCCTCGACCTCGCTCCCGAGGCCCGGCGGCTGATGACCGTCTTCCGCGAGGCCCGGCGGCGCCGTATCCGCTCGGCGCTGGCCCTCGTCCCCTCGGAGAAGCTGAACCACGCCACGGAGGTCGTCCGCATCACCGCCGGGGCGCTGGTCGGGTTCCTCGAGGTCCCGCGACCTCGAGCGCACGCCCCGCGCGACGGCCCCCGCGCCTCGCCGCGCCTTCGGACCCGGACGTCTCGCCGCTGACCCGGCACGGCTCGGGGTTTCCGTCCCGCGAGCCCGGGGGCCGCGCCGGCCGGGCCGGTGGACGGAAAGCCTTCTGATTACTACGTTATGCCTGACCAATATCCATGTCGAGCCCCTCCCCGCGCGATAGCGCGCGTCGCCGATCGATCCGAGAGGCTCGATAGCCGGGCTCCCGCCCGTCCCCATCCGAGCGAAGGGCTCCGTGCGCGCATTTCGACCCCGCTTTCGGACCGGTCGCTCCCGGGGGCGGCCGTGACCGCGACCCCCGCGCCGCGCTCGGTGGTGGGGCCTCCGCCGTCGCCCTCGGCGACCGTCGCACCGCGTTCGCGCTGGTTCGCGACCCTCGTCACCGCCGGCATCCTGCTCGCGCTCTTGATGGGAGCGCTCGACAACTTCGTCGCGCTGACGGCGCTCCCGACGATCCTCGAGCAGTTCCACGAGACGAACAGCGGCACGTTCGTCATCAGCGCCTACGTCATCGCATCGACCGCCAGCATCCCGATCTTTGCCCAGCTCTCGGACCTTTTCCGCCGCCGCAACGTCTTCCTGGCCGGCCTTGCGATCTTCATCGGGGGATCGATCCTCTCCGGGCTCAGTCAGGACCTGACCGAGCTCATCGTCTTTCGCGCCGTCCAGGGATTTGGGAGCGGGGGCTTCTTCCCCGTCGGGATCGCGATCGTCGCGGTCGTCTTCCCCCCGGAGACCCGCGCCCGAGTGATCGGAGGGCTTTCGGGGGTCTTCGGGATCGCCGTCGTCGCGGGGCCCCTCCTCGGAGCCGCGATCCTGAGCGTCACGACGTGACGGTGGGTCTTCTACGTCAACCTCCCGGTCGGTCTGGCTGGCTTCACTCTGATCGCCCTGGTCCTGGGACCGCTGCGACCGGAAAAGGCGCGGCGCTTCGATGCCGTGGGCACCGCGCTCCGGGTCGCCGGGGTCGCGACCCGGATGTTCCCGCTCTACGAGATCGCCGACAGCGGCTCGTCCTGGACCGACCCTCGAGTGCTCGCGCTCCTGGGCACCGCGTTCGCGCTCGTCATCGCCTTCGTGCTCGGGGAGCTCCGGGCGAAGAATCCGCTCGTCCCCGTGCGGCTCTTCGCGCACCGCGTGATCGCCTCCGGGGGCGGGGCGACGTTCTTCATCGGGATGGTCTTCTTCCCCGTCGCGACCTTCCTGTCGCTCGTCGTCGGCCTCGTCCTCGCGCCCGGTTCGAGCAACAGCGCGGATACGGTCCGCGACATCCTCTACTTCCTCGTGATCCCGCTGGTCGTGGGGGCGGCGCTCGGCGGCCCGCTGCGGACGATGTTCTCCTACCGGGCCGTCGCCGTCGTCGGGCTCGTCATCGGGATCGTCGGCATGGCCGGGCTGACCCAGCTCTCGGTGACCACCCCGTTGTGGAGGTTCGTGAGCGGTTTCATTCCGGTCGGCGGGGTCATCCTCCCCCGGTTCCCGCTCGGCTTCGGGCTCGGGCGGACGTTCCCGGTCTTCCTCCTCGCGGCTCAGAACCAGGTGCGCACCGAGGACGTCGGCGAGGCGGGGGGGCGGATCCAGTTCCTCCAGTCGCTCGGCGGCGCGGTGGGGCTCTCCGTCCTCGCGTCGATCCCGGCGACCCGCCTCGCGGCGCGGGACCCCTCCCCGTCCGCCGCGTGCGCCTCCCCGTACCCTCCGTTCCCGGTCTGCGCGAACTACCTCGCCTCCTTCGAGGGGTCCACGATCACCGCCTACGACCAGACGTTCGTGGTGAGGGTGGGGCTCCTCGTCGTCGCGCTCGCGTGCGTCCTCTTCCTCCGGGGACGCCTACCGAAGTCACCCGCCGGCGGCGCGCCACCCGAACGGTAGAGCGGTTTCTCCGATAGCGCGAATTTCCCCGGCGGATGGTAGGGCCGGAGGTCACAGTCCTCCGCACCGGTGAGTTCAAGGGGACCCGCCTCGCCCGATCGGAGGTCTCCACCGACCGCTTTGCCGCCACCGGGTGCCCGCCGGCGCGGGGGTCCGTGCCGAGGTGCTTCGCGCGGAAGGAGACGCTGCCGGCGACGCGGGCGCTCGCCGACATTACCGACCGGAGAGGCACGCTCTGGGACCGGTTCTCGGTCCGGATCACTCCGACGGTCGTGGCGTTCCGCGACGGGGAGGACGTCGCCCGGATCGAGCCGAATCACGCCTCGGTGAACGCTCCGCGACGGGCTCCGCGACGACCGAATCCGACATCAAGGTCCCGGGTTTGGGCGGGAGCGACCATGCTGGTCGCAGCCTTTCTGGGCACGGAGGACGGCCCGCGTCGGCGGGCGCCCCGCATGGCCCCACCCCGAGCCGGGCCTCGGCGCGCCCAGAAACCCCCCTTGCCGGCGATGGGGTGGGTCCTCATCGTCGGCGTCGCCTGCCTGATGGCGATCCCCTCGATCACAATCGGCGCGTCCGCCCCTCGAGCGCCCGCTCCCCGATCCGAGGCCGGAGGAACGGCGAACGTTCCCTCGTTGCCTTCCGCCGCCCCTTCCGCGGTCCCGTCGCTCGGACCGCTCGCGTACTCGCTGAGTCACGCGATGAGCTGGGTAGCGCTGCCGCCGGCCGCCCCGGTCACCGTGCAGGGCGCCGGGTTTGCGGCGCTTTCCTCGAACTCGGAGGGAGTCCTCTTCGGGGGGAGCAACGTGTCCGGCCTCCAGGATGGGTCCTACCTCTACAGCGAGACCTCCAACCAGTGGACGGACCTCGCCCCGGCTACGTCGCCCTCCGCGCGCACCGGCTTCGCGTTCGCGACCGACGCCGCGAGCAGCACCGCGGTGCTGTTCGGGGGAGAGGTCAACTCCGGGTCGGGCACTACGACGAACGACACGTGGCTCTTCTCGTTCTCCGCGGGATCCTGGACGAACGTCTCTCGCGCGGTCGCCCCCGATGCGCGACAGGACCCCGCCTTCGCGGTCGGGGACGGGATCGCACTCCTCTACGGCGGCTCTTCCACGGCGTCGGGCGGGACCGGTACGACGACGTACTCGGACACCTGGTCGCTCGACCTCGCGACCAACGTCTGGACGCGGATTCTTCCGACCGGTGGGGTCCTCCCGGGCCCGCTCCACGGCGCTTCCCTCGTCTGGCAGCCGAGCCGGAACGCGTTCCTGCTGTTCGGAGGCTGTTACCCGTGCTCGAACGCGCTGTGGGCCTTCACCCCTTCCAACGACACCTGGACGGCGGTGAGCGGGTACGGGGAGGTTCCGACCGTCCGGATGGAAGCGGTCTGGGTCTGGGACCCGGCCCAGGCGGTCGACCTCCTCTTCGGCGGCACGAACGGGACCGGCGCCCTCAATGACACGTACCTCTACTCGCCCGGAGAGGGACTCTGGACCCGCGCCCTCGGTTCGCCGACCCCGTCTCCTCGTTACGGCGCGGCCGCCGACTTCTTCGACGTCGCCGGCAACGACACGCTGCTCCTCGCCGGTGGCGGCAACGGAACCACGATCGATGCCGACTCCTGGCGGCTCGCCGCGACCGCGAATCTGACGGTCGAGGTCACGAACGCCTCCACCGGTTACGCGGTGTCGGGCGCGAGCGTCGCGGTGGGCCCCTCGCTCGTCCTCGCCACGAACAGCTCGGGAGGCGCGAGCGTCTCCGCCCTGACGGCTCAGGAGACGTCGGTCACCGTCTCGCAGCCCGGTTATCTGTCGCAGTCCCAAACGCTCTGGCTCGCACCCGGGTTGACCACGACGCTCGACTTCCCGTTGGATTGGGTGTTCCCGGCCCAGGTCCGGCTCTACGTTCGGACCGCGCTCGGCGCGCCGGTCGCCGGGGCGTTCGTCAATCTGACGGACGGTCGCCACCTCCTGCCGGGCTCCCCGCACGTCACGAACGGCACCGGGTTCACGGAGTTCCTCGGCGTCCCGGCCGCGAACGGTTCGGTGACCGCCATGGCGACCGGCTTCCACGAGAACACTACGGCCGCGGACTTCGCCTCCAGTCAGGTGACGTGGGCGAACATCACGCTCATCCCGCTGCTTTCGCTCACCGTTCGGACCCTCGGGAAGCTTCCGAACGGCACGACCGCCACCCTACAGAACGTGCAGATCGACGTCGGGGGTCTACCGGTCGGTCGTAGTGGGCCGGGAGGATGGTTCAACACGACGGTCGACGCGACCGGGGTCGTCTCGATCTCGGCCGGCGCGTACGGCTACAAGAACCTCTCGCAGACGTTCCTCGCGCCGCTCTCGGGCGTGAAGCAGCTCAACCTCACCCTGACGGCCTACCCGTTCCCGTCGGTGACCGTCGAAGTGATCGGCCGTTCGTCCGGTTCGATCCAGGTCCTCCTCCGGAACGCGTCCGTGAACGTCACGAGCGACCAGGTCCTGCCGACCGGCCGCTACTTCGGGAACTTCTCCACGGGGATCCACGGCACCGTCGACTTCTCCCCGCCGCCCGGGAACTTCACGATCGACGCCTCCTCACCGGGGTACCTCGAGAACAACTCGGGTCCCGTGCTCAACGCGACCTCGGGGGCCCAGCTCGTCCGGACGATCTACCTGACCCCGATCGAGCTCGCGACCCTCGACGTCCGCGTCGTGAGCGCCGTCGGCGGAAATCCCCCGATCGTCGGCGCGGCGATCGCGCTCAACATCTCGGGGCTGAACCTCACGAACGGGCTGCCGTTCCCGATCGTGCACGGAGCGACCGGGACGAACGGGTGGGCGAACTTCTCGAACGTCCCCGGCACGTCGATCGTGATCATCGCCTCCGCGGCCGGTTACTCCACGAACAGCACCGGTCTCGCGCTCTCCCCGAACCAGCGGACCGCGGTCGCGGTCGTCTACCTCCACCCGCTGCCGCTGCCGACGTACGAGGGGCTGCGGATCCTCCCGACGGCGTCGGCCGACCTCTGGGTCCTCGCGCTCCTCCCGCTCGCCGCCCTCGCGGGGGTCCTCGTCTACCTCACGATGCTGCGCGCGCCGTCCTACCGGGACGAACGCGGGGACGAGTCGCCGCCAGCGGGAGCGTCGAAATCGGCCCCAACGAAGCCCGAGGTCCCCCAGGCCGGGTCGCCGTAGGGCTCGTCGCGGGGTCGCGGCGGCGGTCTACCGCTCCGGCGCGGGCGCGCTCACGCCGTCCGCCTTCGTCGGAAAGCTCGGGGCGGTCAGCATCTCGGGGCCCCGCGGCGGGAAACGGACGCGACTCGAGTGGCGCGGGCGGCCCGGCGAACCGTAGAGGAGCTTCGGAACTTCGCTGACGACGACCACGACGACCACCGCGACCGCGGCGGCGACCGTCGCGCTCAGTACCGCCCAGACGGGGGCGAGCTCGGCGGCCGCGAGGAACGCCCCCGCCCCGGCCGCGCCCACGAGCACGGGGACGAGGCCGGGCGGCCAGGGGGTGAGCGGGGGCTGCGGGGCCGAACGCTCGAGGTACACGGCCTCCTGCGCGGGCGAGAAGCCGTAGGTGAGAGGGAGCCGCGTCGCGCGGTCCGCGGCGCGGAAGGCGCGTACGGCGAGCGGGAGCACGACCCCGCGGCCCGTCTGCGGTCGGACGGTCGTGAGGAGCAGGCCCAAGAGGGAGATCGCCGTGAGGGTCGCGTAGACCGGGTCGAAGAGCTCGTGGAGCGGCAGGTTCGGCTGCGCGGCCCCCGCGACGAGTCCGCCGAGGACCTTGCTCTGGTCGGCGAAGACCTGGAAGAAGCCGACCGTGAAGCCGTGGCCGTAGGCGCCCGCGCTCCCCGTCGCCACCAGGGAGGGGGTGGCGAGGAGGCCGAGACCCCACGCGACCGCGGCGCCGTACGCCACGAACCGGTAGCCGAGAGAGTCTCCCGGGCGCGCGGTGAAGGCGATCAGCGCCCAAGGGACCCCGAGGAGGACGCCGGCCGCGAGTTCCCCGCCGACCGGGCCGGACGCGAAGTAGCCGACCGCCGCGATCAGGACCGTGGCGCCGAAGAGGAGGAGCCCCCACTGGCCGAAGGTCGACCCGCGCAGGGTAGACCCCAACGCGACGAGCGCCCAGAGGATCGCGATCGTCACGACCCACGGGACCGCGGTGGCGGGGAACGCCGTGAGGGCCACGCCCTCGGCCCAGAGGAGTGGCAGGGCGAGGAGGACGAACCCGGTCGGCCGCTCGATCACGAGAGCCTCCCCGAGCCGAGCGAGCGCGCGTACACCTGCGCGACCGCGCCGATCGCGTCATCGCGGCCGAAGAACCCGACCGTCGCCCCGGCGGCCTCGAGCGAGGAGGCGGCGCGACGCGCCCTCGCCACCTCGGGCTCGATCAGGAGCTCGAGCGACGTCCGGGCCGCCGGTTCGGCGAGCTCGGGGTACATCCGGGCGACGTCCGGCACCAACGCGTACAGTCGATGACCCGCCGCGCGGAGGCCCGCGGCCGCATCCGACAACGCGCGAGGGTCTTCGGCGAGCGCGGAGAAGATCAGGAGCGTGGTCGGCCGTTCGAGGCGGGGTCGCAGATACGCGAGGGCTCGGGCGAGCGAGGAGGGCGCGGGGCGAACTTGCGCGCCGGTGAGGCGGCGAAAGACGAGGAACTCATGGTTCGACCCTCGGCTGGCGGGGACGTAGGCGGCGACCTGGTCGGCGAACGCGAGGAGTCCCGCGCGGCTCCCTTCGTCGAACGCGACCCGCAGCGCCTCGCCGCCCGCCTCGACCGCCTTCTCGAGGGCGACGTCGAAGTCCACCCCCGTCGCCATCGCTCCGCCGATGTCGAGCACCAGGAGGAGGTCCTGCTGGCTCTCGCGTTCGTACTCCCGCACATAGAGCGTCCCCTGGGTCGAGCGGGTCCAGGCGATGCGACGCAGCTCGTCGTGGGGCTGGTACTCGCGGAGGGCCCGGAAATCGGAGCCCTCGCCCGGGGTCGAGATCGACGTCTGCCCGACGACCATGCTGGCGAGGCGGACCGGGTGGCCCATCGGCACGTCGCGCGCCCGGACGATCGCCTCGACCGTCCACGGGGTCGGGACCCGAACGGTCCGGTACGCGAGGCCGAGCGGGTCGTGCGCGACGACGACCGTGGGGCCGAGGAGGAAGAGGCCCCGGATCTCGGGGGAGACGACGTACGAGAGCGTCAGGGTCTCGCCGGCGGTCCACCACGTCGTCAGACGGTCGCTCCCTTCGAGCACCGCGAGCGGAGCGGGATGGCTGTCGAACACCTCCGCGTAGAAGCTGCCGGGCAGGTGGGAGGTGAGACGGAGCGAGACGAGGCCCGCGCCGCCGACCCCGACGAGCGCGCTGCTCTCGACCCGCTGGACCGTGAACGCCGCGGGCTCGATCCGGCGCGTCGCGACGGCGAAGGAGAGGAGCGCGGCGAGCACGAAGCCGAGGAGGAAGAGGGCGACGAGGAACACCAGGACGTTCGTCGTGTAGAAGGCGAGCAGGAGGACGACGAACCCGCCGACCAACGCGCCGGCCCCGCGGGGAGTGAGCGCGGTCGGGTTCCGGACCATCGTCGGGCGCGCTCCTCCCCACTAGCGGGGCACGTCGACCGCGTCGAGGACCTCGGTGAGGATCTGTCCCAGCGGGGTCACGGAGCTCCCCGAAGCGCCGGTCCCCGCGGCCCGACTGAGGACCTCGGGCCGGACGATGACTCGGTGATTGAAGACCGGGAACGCGAGCTCGCGGACGTCGTCGGGGAGAACGTACGACCGACCGTCGAGGAGGGCCACGGCCTTCGCCGCCTGAAGATACTGGACCGAGGCCCGAGGAGAGGCGCCGAGAAGGAGCCGTCGGTCGACCCGGGTCTGCCGGACGAGCGTCGCCAGGTAGCGGTAGATGTCCTCGTGGACGAAGACGGCGCGGTGGAGGGTCCGGAGGCGCTCGACGTCGGCGGGAGAGAGGACCGCGACCGCTCGGTCGGTCGCTTCGCGCCGCACCCGGCTTCGCAGGATCCCGACCTCGTTCTCGACCGACGGGTACCCCATGAGCCAACGGAACAGGAACCGGTCGAGCTCCGCCTCGGGCAGGGGGTACGTCCCTTCGTGCTCGAGCGGGTTCTGTGTCGCGATCACCAGGAAGGGGGAAGGAAGGGGGTGGCTCACGCCGTCGAGCGTGACCTGGCGCTCCTGCATCGCCTCGAGCAGCGCCGACTGGACCTTCGGGGGAGCCCGGTTGATCTCGTCGGCGAGGACGACGTTCGCGAAGATCGGACCCGGCCGGAACTCGAACGACTGGTCCTTCGGGCGCAGGATCGTCGTACCGAGGATGTCCGACGGCAGCATGTCGGGCGTGAACTGGATCCGGCGGAAGGTCAGCCGGAGGGTGTCGGCGAACGCTCGGACGAGCTGGGTCTTCGCGAGCCCCGGGACCCCTTCGAGCAGGATGTGGCCCTCGGAGACGAGCGCGACGGTGAGCGCGCGGATGACGTCGGTGTGCCCCACGATCTCTCGCCCGATCGACGCGGAGAGCTGTCGGAGCGCCTCGGCGGGCTCGGCCGTTCCGGCCGATGTCCCGGCCTCCGCCGCGGCTACTTCGGGGGCCACGGGAGCGGGCTCGTCGCTCATGTGCCCTCGAGAGCGGGGATCGCGCGGGAAAGGTCATCGACCACGAGAGCGAAGTCGCGCGCGGCCCGCCGCTCCACCCGCCGCTGCCACCAGTTCGACTGGCGCACCAGCCACCCCGGTTCCTCGGCGAAGAACGCCGAGGAGTACGCGCGCGTGAGGTGACGCACGATACTCTTCAGGGTCATCGGGTGCGGAAGGACCCGGTTCGCCGCGGCCGAGTTGAGCTGGCCCGGTTCCAAGATCGCCACCGCGTACTTCGACTTCAGCAACGTGCCCAGGCGGCGGCCGAGACCGTCGACCGCGACCAGGTACTTTCCTTCCCGCAGCCGAACGTAAGCGCGGGAGTCGATCTGGATCCGCCAGAACTCCGGCGCGGATCCCGGCCGGAGCTCCGGCGCGGGCCGAGATCGGACCTGGGCCCATCGCAGTGCGCCCGCCGTGAGGGCGACCGCCAGAACGAGGGGGATCCCGAACGTCGGGTCGGTGAATATCGCGGCGATTCCACCGAGGAGATCCACCACTCCCGTAGCCTCCGTTCAACGCCCCCGTGGGGAGGGAGCGGCCTTCGGGCTCGGCGCGGACGCGGCTGAGGGCGCCAGGTACGGGAGGCTTCGCAGTGCGGGCTCCAGGTAGATCGAGCGCAGGATCGGGAGCAGCGCCTTCGCGGAGGCGCCCTGGCCCTCGCCGTAGCGGACCGGCTCGAAGAGCACGTACAGACGCGGGAGGAGGGTCCGGATCGCTCCCATGTCGTTGCGCAGGTACTTGGCGAGGAAGTCACGGTGGGTCCACTGGCTCGGGAGCTTCATCGCGAAGGCGCGCCGCACGTCCTCCTCGGCCGTGCGGTAGGCGAGCAAGATCGCCTCGGCGTCCTTGCCCTCGCGCACGAGTTGCTCCACGCGCGTGAGCACCACGGGGGGTTCGCCCGGAGCGGGAGCCGGAGTCGGTAGAGGCCCATGCGCAGGGGTACCCGAACGCATCAAGGGGTCCTCACCGTCCGGCCCCGAATGGGTTCCCATTATTAGCGGAACGGGTCGCCCGCGCGCGGGCGGGACCCCCCCTCGGCGGAAGCTCGCTTCGGAACGGCACCGGGGGGTCAGCGAGCGGGATTGCGCGGTTCGAGCGCAGCGGCGCTGACGAGCTGGGCGGCCACCGTCACGAGGCTGATCGCCTCGTCCGCCCCGGCCTTCCGCAGCTTCGCGAGGCTGCTCGACGCGGTGCCGACCGCGACGATCCGGATCTTGGGCTGCAGGCTCCGGGCGGTGATCACCGTGAGCAGGTTCTCGGCGTCGGAGTCCCCGGACGCGATGAGCGCGCGGGCTCGAGCGATCCCCACCGCGGCGAGCTCCTCCTCGGAGGACGGGTCGCCGACGTGGGTTCGATAGCCCTCCGCCTTGAGCCGCTCGACGACGGGGCCGTCGAGAGAGATCAGGACCGCGCGGACCCCCTGGGCGCGGAGCGCGTCCGCGGTCGCCCGGCCCTCGGCCGAGGTTCCGCAGATGATCACGTGGTCGGAAAGCTCCTCCATCTGCGCCCGCTCGAGGCGGCTCGCGATCCGCTCGAGCCGCCGCTCCAGGAACGGCAAGAACAGGACGACGACCGCCGATAAGAACGTTCCCACCCCGAAGAGGATCAGGAGGATGCTGAACCACCGCGCGTCGTTGGTCAGCGGGGTATAGTTCGCGCCGTTCGTCGAGACGGTCGCGACCGTGTAGTAGAGCGACTCGATCCAGCCGCGGATCGGTGGGGCGAACTCGGCTCCGAGCTCGCGCGAGCCGACCATGCCGAAGAGCATCGTGATCAGCGCCGCCACGACGACGAGGAGCTGGGTCGCCTCGGGACCGGTCGCAGAACCCCGGAAGAACCCGCTGCGGTACGGGTACAGCACCGCGACGAGCGCGGTCGCAGCGATGGCGGCGACGATCGAGTAGGGGTTCGGGCTCAGGAGCGCGATCCCGTCGGTGAGGACCGGGGCGAGGATCGAAAAGATCCAGGCGACGGGACTTCGGTCCCGGATCCGGAACGAGAGCGCGATCAGCAACAGTCCGGCCACGGCGTCGAACGGTGGGTCGTAACCGGCGAAGCTGTCGCGGTAGATGTTCAGCGGGAGGAACGTCGCGGACGCGACCCCCAGCACGAGGAGGAGGAGTCCGATGCCCGCCGCCAGCGCGCCGAGGCCGGGCGATCGACCCATCGAGGGGGGACCGGGCGTCGGTCTTCCGGGCGGGCTCGTTCCCTCCCGCGCCAAGGCCATCGCCGGCGAAAGACGCGGTCCTAGTTAGCGCCTCGGCGTCCGGGTCCGCTCCGGGGCCCGCCTCGGGCCGGACCGTCCCCACCGAGGGCGGCGGTTCCGCCCGCCGGTGCGGCCCGAGAGCGATCCGACCCGTCGGGCGGACCCGGGAGCAAGTTTCGGTCCAGGATCTCCTCCAGACGATCGATCTCGAGCACGTCCCGCTCCGCGGCCGGGGGCGGCTTCGGTCCCGCGAGATATTCGTTCGGGTAACGGTCCCAGAAGCCCCGATAGAGCACGGCGCCGCAGCCGGCCCCGCGGGCGCCCATCACGTCGAGATCCCACCGGTCCCCCACGTGGAGGATTTCGGAGAGAGGGATCCCGAGTCGCCGCGACGCAGCCCGGAATATCTCGGGGTGGGGCTTACCGAGACCCACCTCGCACGACGTCAGTACGTGGCGGAGCGGCACCGACGTGCGCGGGCGGAGGAATGCCTGCCAGCTCTCCTCGCGTCGGGCCGTGTTCGAGATCGCGATGATCGGGATACCCCGGGCGTCGAGCGCTCGCGCCACTCGGTCGAACTCGGGGTTGAGGCTGGGCGGGAATTCCGCGAGTCCGGCCGCCGAGTACACCCGGGCGGCCTCCTCGGGGCTCACGGTGAAGCGGGCATCGAGCACCCGCGCGTACCGGCGGACGAGCACCCCCGGGTCGACGTCGATCGTGCCCCGCGCTTGCTCGCGGACCTGGGCGTCCGCGGTATCCTTCGCCGACGCGATCTCGGCCCTCGAGAAACTTCCCCCCGCCTCGGGAACGAGGAGCTCCCCCAGGGTCCGCAGCCGAGCCTCCTTCCAGCCGAGGTCCTCGTCGGCGTCGTGACAGAACAGGGTGTACCAGAAGTCGAACGAAACCGCACGGTAGGGAGGACCGCTCGACACGTCCCAGTACCGCGTTCCGGCACTATAAGCCTCGAGGCGTCGCGCAGCCGGACGAGCCTCGGAGAGGCGGAGCCCGCTCTCTCTCCTCGGACCCGTCCTCAACGCCCCCTCCGGACCCGAAGTTCCGCGAGCCGGGGGGCAACCCCTTTACGACCTTCGGACGTGCTCGCAACGGGCCGAGGCCCGCGGGGAGGGAGGAGAGTGTCGATCCAGCCCCGGATGCCGAACGTCGTGACCCTGTTCCCCGGAGTGCTCGACGGGATGCGAACGCTCTCGAAGGCCGCCGATGCGGCCGGGGTCCCCGAGAAGACCCGGATGTTGATCACGCTGCGAGCGAGCCAGATCAACGGCTGCTCGTACTGCGTCGACCTGCACTCGCGGGAGATGAAAGAGGCCGGGGAACCGGACGAACGCGTCTTCGCGGTGGCGGCGTGGCGCGAGTCCCCGTCCTTCACGGACGCCGAGCGCGCCGCGCTCGCTCTCGCGGAGTCGGTGACCCGCCTCAGCGACAGGGCCGACCCCGTCCCCGACGACGTGTGGAACGAGGCGGCCCGGCACTACGACCAAAGGGGGCTCGCTTCGCTCCTCCTCGCCATCGCCGTGATCAACGTCTGGAACCGGCTCAATGTCCCGACCCGCCAGCCGGCCACGCCGAAGTCCCACTAGCGATCTCGCCGCGACGGTCCGGGCGGAACGCCTCCCGCCGAAGTCCGTGGGCCGTGGAGGCGAGCTACTTCCACTTCGCGACACGCGGCCCGTGCAGCAGGAGGAGCGCCGCCCCGGCGATCAACGCCGTGGCCGCTTCCGGCGAACGGCCGTCGGCGCAGAGGGCGTCGAACGTCTCGAAACTGGTCAGCGAAGTGAGCAAGTCGACCAGGTCGTTCGGCGGGGGGGACTTACCGGGAGGGCCCCCGACCCCGTGTCGGGCCAGTAGGTTCGCGACCGCTTCGCGCCGCCACGCGTCCCGGTTGCGCGGGCCGGCGCTGCGGGTCGGGAAGACGACGCCCATCGCCCGCATCCGTCGCATCGTCGTCCGGTCGGACGCCCAGAACCCGGTGAACGACTCCACCAGTCGCCGGACCGCCACCTCGGGGTCCCGGGCCCGAAAGACCTCCCCCATCCGATCCATCCCCCCGCGCGCGGCCAGGTGGTCCGCGAGCGCCTCGAGGAGACCGGCGCGCGAGCGGAACTGGTAGTAGACGGTCATCCGAGAGACGCCGGACTTCTGCGCGACCGCCTCCATGGAGAACCGGACGAGGTCGCCCTTCCCCCCGACCAGGGACCGGGCGGCCTCGAGGATCCCGTTCCTCGTCGCCTCGACCGCGGCCCGCCGGCGGCTCGCGTCGTACTTCCGGGGGCACATCGGCTTCGCGGTATCCCCCTTCGACTATGACTGCATGCCGTCATCGTTAATTAGTCTTACAGTCTGTCCAATATGTATGACCGACGGACGGACGGAGACGGACACGGTGTCGGGGACGGGGTTCGCGGGAAAGGTCGTCCTCGTGGTCGGTGCGAGCCGAGGGATCGGCGCCGCGACCGCCGAGGCGTTCGCGCGCGAGGGGGCGAGGGTCGTCCTGGGCGCGCGGGACCTTGCCGCGCTCGAGACGGTCGCCCATCGGATCCGGGACCGGGGCGGGAGTGCGTACGTTCGGTCGATGGACCTGGGGGATCCCGCGTCGATCCGCGCCACGGGCGAGTGGCTCGGTCAAGAGTTCGGCCGACTCGACATCGCGTTCAATAACGCCGGGGAAGGATACCGGCCGACGCCCCTCGCCGAGGTACCGCTAGAAGCGTTCGATCTCGTGCAGCGCGGGACGGTCCGGGGCACGTTCCTCGCGCTCCGCGAGGAGATCCCGCTCCTGATCGCGCACGGTGGGGGAGCGATCGTCAACATGGCGTCGACCGCCGGTCTGAGCGCTTTCGCCGGGGGTGGTCCGTATGTCACGGCGAAACATGCGATCCTCGGCCTGACCAAAGCCGCCGCCCTCGATTACGCGACGCTCGGAATTCGGGTGAACGCGGTCGCGCCGGGTCCGATCGATACCGAGCGTCTCCAGGTTCTCCCCGAGGAGTACCGGGAGCAGGCACGCTCGGCGGTCCCGATGCGACGGCTCGGTCGGCCGGAGGACGTCGCCGACGTGGTGCTCTGGCTCGCTTCGGACCGGGCCTGCTTCGTGACCGGGGCGACCGTGCTCGTCGACGGCGGTCGACTCGCGGGGTTCGCATGACCGTCCCGACGGGAGCCTCCCCGTCCGTCGCCGACCTCCATCGGGCGGCGCTCCGCGCGCGGCTCGGGTATCTCGGGGTGTCGATCGTCGGCCTCCTGGTCGCCGAGTTCCTGCTCGGGATGGCGCTCAACCTCTTCGTCACCTTGCCCACCGGGTCGGCACTCCACGTTCTCGAGTCGAGCCCGGTCTTGGGGGGGCACCTGCTGGTCGCGGCGCTCCTCCTCGGGATCACCGCGAACGCGACCCGGCTCGCACTCGGGCTGCGGGAGCGCAGGGCGGTCGGGGGAGCGGCCCTCGCCCTCGTCTCCGCCATCGGGGCGACCCTCGCCGGTCTCTCCTTCACTTTCGGCCCCGGAGGCGACGCAGCGTCCTACGCGATGTCGATCGGTTTTGCGGGCGTGCTCATCGGGGCCGGGCTCCTCCTCTCGCTCGGTCGTGTACCGGCCGACCAGGGCATGCCCCGCCCGTCGACCACGGCCGGCACCCCGGGTGGAGGAGGGCCGTGAGCGCCCCTCCACCGCGGCTCCCTTCGGCGGACCGCCGCGACTCGGCCGGACGGGGTTCGGGACGCGGGTTCGCGTGGATACCGTGGGCGGCCGCGCTCGCGGTCGTCGTGGGCGCGTTGGGGATCTGGGTCTTGCTTCCCCGCGCAGGGAGAGCGCCCGCCGGCCCCTTTCCGTTCCTCTGGCCGCTCTTCCCGCTGGGCTTACTCCTGGTCCTCGCCGTGGTTTTCACGGTCGGTCGCTGGGCGTGGTGGGGGCGCGGAGGGAACGGGGGGACCAGAGGGTGCTACGGGCCGGTCGCCCGGGAGGTTCTGCGGGAGCGGTACGCCCGCGGCGAGATCAGTCGCGACGACCTCCGCGAGATGTCCCGAGTTCTCGACGAATCCGTGGACCGCTAGCCCGACCGCAGGGCCGTCGGGCCATCGGGGCCCCGCCGACCGGACCCCGCCGGGTCCGACCCGAGGGGCGCCGGCGCAGCGACCCGGTCGCGGAGTGCTCAGCCCGGAACCCCGTTCGCGGATCCCCGTCACGACGCCGTCGACCCGGGCCCGTCGGGGTCGCACGAGGGGACCTCCGCGGCGCCTCGCCCACCGGCCACCACCGGTGCGTGGAAGGGGAGGGAATCGGGGAGCCTCCCCTTGCGCCCCTTAAAGAGGGGACGGTGGTCGGTGGCCCCCGTCGGGGGGCGCGCGGTTGGACCTCTTCACCCACGTGATCTTCGCCTACCTCCTCTCGTTCATCCTCTGGGGTCCCGCGGCGCCCCAGTACATCGCAGCGGGCGCTCTTGCCGGGGGACTGCCCGACGCCGACATCCTCCTCTTCCCCTTGACGCGCTGGTTCCCCTCGCTCCACCACCGGGGGTCGGTCCACACGATCGTCGGCGTGACGATCATCGCCGCGGTCGGGAGCGTCCTCGTCCCGTACCTCCCGTACTTCACTCCCGCGTCGACGCTGCTCTACTTTGTCGCGATGGAGATCGGCGGCCTCTCGCACCTCGTCCTTGACGGCTTCACGAACTACGCGGTCCGGCCGCTCGTGCCGTTCTCGGGCCGGACCATCCGTCTCGACGCCGACGTCGCCGTCAGCCTCGTGACGATGGTGCTGACGGCCGGGACCCTGGTCGTCCTTGTCCTCGAACACGGGACCGTGCCGTTCGGGGTTTGGGTGGAGACCGCGTGGATTCTCGTGGGGGTCTACGCCGGCTACCTCGTTCTACGGGGCGTCGCCCGCTGGAGGGCCGGCCTCGCCCGTCAGCGCCTCGGTTACCCCGACGTACTGCCGAGCACGAGCCCTTGGAAGTGGCTCCTCCTGGACGAGAGCGACACCGCCGAGCGGTACCGGATCCGCTTCCACCACCTGACGCTCGGCACGGGTACGACGGGAGGAGAGTCGAGCCTGGACATCGCGAAGCTCCCCCCGGCGCCGGGGCCGGTCGACTCGCCCCACGAGGCGCTGGAGCGGACGTACCTCGCCGCGATGGCGAAGAGCGAGTGGCTCGCCCGCAGCTACCACTTCGGCCAGGCGGTGGCGCGGGACAAGGGCTACGAAGTGTGGTGGTACATCGTCTCTCAGGCCGTCGGGCGGCGCGTCTACGGGGTCCACGCCCAGGTCGACCGGGAGACGGGTGCCGTCGACCTCCGCTCGGGATTTCTCGAGCTTCCCCGGACGGTCCCGCGCTAACCGGGATTTCCGCGTAGGAACGGTTGCTGAGGAAATCCTACCCTTTGTGGGGTCTCCCCTCTCGTAAAAACCGCCCTCCGGACCCCTCCGGACTCAGCCGCCCAGAATGATAATCGCCCGGGCCACCCGCCCCACGGGCGGCTCCCGCCGCCTCCCCTTCCACCAGTCCTCCTCGATGGGGATCCCGACGCGGGGCCCACCCCATCTTTCCCATCCCATCGACCTGCTCTGTTGAATGAATAGGTAGTGCCTGACTCCCGCCTACTCTTCCTTGCTTTCGGTGTGTCCTACATCGTGGGAGTTCCAAGGCCCTCGATCCGATTCTCTCCGTACTCGCGAAGCTCATCGTATGCCCAGATCCGCTGATACCCCTCGGCCACCAGACCCCCGGGCGATCGCGAGACCACATTCTCCCCGAACTTCCGCTTCATCGCCGAGAAGATCCCTTCTGTCCCGGGCCACCGCATACCCTACTGGTTCTGAGCCGCCCACGCCTCGTAGCCCAGCGCCTGATACGCCCGCACCGCCCTCCGCCGGTACTTGTTCGAATGCCGAGGGCTATGCCGGTGGCTCGCGCTCGCTCCCTTCCGAATCTGGATCACGGGCTCTGTGCCCGTGCTGTGGAGGGCCCCGAACATGTCGTGGGTATCGTACGCCCCATCCCCGTAGAACTTCCGGACCCGGTACCCTCCCTGGGCGGCCGCCTGAACATGGACGGCTGCCGTCTGGGACTCCGAGTGCCCCTTCCCCTCGATGTAGACCTCGATCCCGATCACCTTCTTCCGTTTCACCTCGGCCGTGATCACCACGACGAGGTGCTTGCGTTGCTTCGCGTCGGGGTCCTCGTATCGAAAGATCCGGTACTCCCCGGCGTTGGAGGTCTTCCGGCCGGTGCCGTCCGAGGCCAGCTCGAGGTCCAAGTACTTGGGCATCTTCAGGGCCGGGGTCAGACCGTGGAGGCGGTGCCAGAGGGTCGTGTAGTCGGGGTAGGTGGGGATCCGGCCGAGCTGGGCCATCCGACGCGTGATCCCCTCCAAACCCCGGTAGTCGATGAGCTGCTTCCAGATGACGAGCCACCGGACGAACGACTCCGGGATGCGGTACTGCCCACCCCGCTTGCCCCGGTTCATGGTGGCGAGTTCCGGGTCCCAGGTCCGCAAGGGACCGAGGTCGAGGTAGAACTCGCCTCGGACAACGAGGGAGTCATTGTAGGTGGGCCAGTCTCGGTGGTCTCGGTAGGGTTTCCCCCAGCGGGCGGACATCCCGGAGTCCTCCCGTCCTTCGGGTAGTGGCTCCTACCGACGGAGTGGAACCCTCCCCTCACCCGGTTCGTTCAACGCAGCAGGGCCCTGTGCCCCCGAAACGGGCCCGCCTCGGAGGGGCCGGGAGGGCCGCCCTCACACCTTAAAGTCGGACGTCCCGTCCGGTTGACCCGCGGGGTCGGACGTGGAGACGCTCTACCTGCTCGTCGAGATCGAGGCCGGCCGCGTGGAGGAGGTCCTCCGGCGGATGAGGGCCGTCCCGGGGGTCTCCGAGGTCCAGGCGGTCACCGGCCCGTTCGACCTCATCGTCAAGGTCGAGGCGCCGCACATCAACGAAGCGCTCGACACCGTCGTCCACAAGATCCGGCGTATCCCCGGACTCAAGTCGACCGAGACGCTCGTCACGGTCGGCGGGGGCTGAGTCACCGCCCCCCTCTTCGACCATAAATACTGGGCGACCGCTGGGCCTCCGATGGTCGCGATCGGTGAGAACGCCCCGGACTTCGAAGCCCTCAACTACGACGGTACCCCGTTTCGGCTCTCCTCCACCCGGGGTTCCCCCGTGGTCCTCTACTTTTACCCGAAGGCCGACACCCCGGGCTGCACGATCGAGGCGAAAGGGTTCCGCGACGTCTATGCCGAGTACGCCGCGAAGCAGGTACGGGTCGTCGGGGTGAGCGTCGACGACTGCCCGGCCCAGAAGGCGTTCCGGGAGAAGTACGGCCTCCCCTTCCCGCTCGTCGCCGACTCCACCAAGAAGGTCAGCACGCTCTACGGCGTACTGAGCCCGCAGCACGGGGTCGCCCGCCGCGTGACGTTCCTGATCGACGCGAAGGGGAAGGTCGTCGACGTGGTCGACGCGTCGTCGCCGGACAAGCACCTCGCGCGGGCCCGCGAACTCTTCCTTGCGAAGTAACGTCTCGGGCGTCCCCGTCCGGCGCCCCTCATGCGTCGACCGAAGTCGGGACCGCCGCCGTGTCGGGGGACCCCGATGCCGGCGCGAGGGTTGCCGACGGGGCAGCGGGAGTCGGCCGAGGTTTCCGGCCACTGAGGCTCCAGACGCGGTCCCCGAGCAGCTGCAGCGACGCGGGCACGAGGTACGTCCGCACGACCATCGCGTCGAGGAGCACCGCGACGGCGACGGAGAAGCCGATCGCCCGGATGAGCGTGAACTCCCCGACGAGGAGGGCGCCGAACGCGCTCGCGAGGATCACCGCCGCGGCCGTGATGATCCCGCCGGTCCGGGCGACCGCCTCGACGGCCGCCTCGCCCGACGAGCGACCCCGCACGCGCTCTTCCCGGACCCGGGTCAAGAGGAAGATGTTGTAGTCGATCCCAAGGCCCAGGACGAGGATGAACAGGATCGTCCGGACGTAGAAGAAAAGCGGGAAACCGAGCAGCTCCTGGAAGACGAGGTAGGTGACCGCCCACGCCCACCCGATCGAGATCCCGATCGTCCCGATCGCCAGCAGTGCGATGATCCACGAGCGCAGGACGACCAAGAGGACCAGGGCGAGGCCGATCGCGACCGCGAGGACAAGGTACTCGGTCGCGGTCGCCGTCTCGTTCGCGAGGTCGTTGATCGTCGGGGCGCCGCCGCCGAAGGCGAGCTGGGTGACCTCGGCGTGGCCGGCGGCGTACCCCGAGAAGGAATGCTCGACCGACTGGAGCGCGTTGACCGCCCCGACCGAAAGACCGCTCGCGGACGGCTGGAGCGACAGAAGGACGGTCCGGCCGTCCGTCCCGACATACGCGGAAAGGGTTCCGAGCAGGTTGGCCTGCGTCGCGGACGGCAGCGTCGCGAGGCTGAGCCACTGGGAGAGGGACGCCCCGCCCGGCCCGACGGGTGACGAGACCGCCTGGATCCCGGGCGTCGCGTTCGCGAGCGTCGTTAACGCGGCGAGGTCCGTGAACTCGGTCGAGTTCGTCACGGTGCCGACGACGAGCGGGGACGCGAACGTGACGAGCGCGAACGACGGCACGGCGAAGCCGGGACCGAAGTGCGCTCCGAGCTCGTTCAGCGCGTCGGTCGCGGGGTGTCCGCTCGGCAGTTGGGCGTAGAAGTCGTAGGAAAGGGGGACCTGGACGGCGAGGAGGAGCAGCGGTACCGAGATGAGCAGGATCACCCCGACCGTGATGCCGGGCCGACGTTGCGTCGCCCGCCCGACCCGGTAGAAGTACGTCCGTTCGGTGCGGTTCCGCTCGCGGACGGTCTCGGCACGACGTCGGAACCGTTCGCCGGTCGTCGGCCAGAAGATCCGCGGGCCGATGAGCGCGAGGCAGGCCGGGACCATCGTGAGCGAGACGAGGACGGTGATCAGGATCGCGAGCGAGAGGACCGCCCCCCACTGCGCGAGGAGCGCGACCCCGCTGAACGTCAGCGCGAGCGTCGCGATGATCGCGGTCGAGCCGCTGGTCGCGACCGACTGGCCCGCCCAGGACAGGGAGGCGACGATGGCGTCGTGCGAGCTCTTCCCGCCGACGAGCTCTTCGCGGTAGCGGGCGACCATGAAGATCGAGTAGTCGGTCCCGACGCCGAGGACGAACACCTCCTCGAGCGTCAGCGCGGTCGAGTCGACGTGCTCGATCAGCTCCCCGATCAGGACGGTCCCGCCGATGCCGAGACCGAGCGCGATCCCGAGGATCCCGAAGGTCACGAGCGGCGTCATCGGGGATCGGAAGTAGATCATCGAGATCACGATCAGCAGCCCGACCGTCAGCGGAAGGACGAGGGCGATGGACGAGCTCACCGCGGTCTGGGTCAGGAGGTCGAGCGGCGCGGCGCCGGTCTGGACGTAGGAGATCGTGTGGGTCTGGTCGAGTCCGTCGACGAGGGGCGGAACGAGCGCGTCGATCCGACCGAGGTCCGCGTAGACGGGGTCCGCGCCGCTGGCGTTCGTCGAGCCGTCCGGGACCGTGAACTCGACCTGGACGATCTGGGCGGTGCCCGAGGCGTCGACGTACTGGGTGTAGACCGCCGGTGGCACGGGCAGCGGTTCGTCGGCCAAGGTCGAAGCCGCGACGAGCCCGTTGGCCCAGGCGGTCAGCGCGGCGGGGGTCGCGGTCCCCGACGGGAACGCCTGCCCGACGCGCAAGACCCACGCGCCGGGCAAGCCGGACTCGGTGCCGAGCGCGATCGCGGTCGTGGCCTGCACGCTCGGCCAGGCGGTCGCGTTCTCGACCCCGAGGGTTGCCAGGACCGCGCGGGGGACGACGCGATCGGCGGTGATGGGGAAGAGGAGGGGGACGAGACCCGACTCGGTCGCGCGTGCCGTCCCGTCGGAGCACGGGACGACGCTCGCGGGGTCGGTCCAGCACCCGGCGGAGCGGTTGAATCCGGGCGCCGAGGCGTTGCCGTTGTAGAACGCGCCGAGGACGGTCGCCGCGGGCGTCCCGTTACCGACCTCGGAGAGCGCCCGTTCGTAGGCCGGGAAGTTCGCCGTCGCGGCCGAGGTTCCGTTCGCGACGAGCGCGTTCCAGGCGCCGAGGAACGCGGTCGGCGGCCCCCAGAGGAGCGCCGACGAGTCGTTGACGGCGACCGGCGCCGAGGGGGTGCTGGCGAGTCCCGCCGCGACGACCCCGGCCGCCAGTTGCGCCTGCCCCGCGAGGTAGCCCGCGTACGCGGAGTAGACCGTCCCGACCGCCCCCAGGTTCGCGAGCGCTCGATCGGTCTCGAGCGCGGTGGATACGGCGAGGACGACCCCCTGCGCGTTCGCGTCGGTCATGTTCGGACCGACCAAGAGGATCGTGCTCGCCGACCCGCCGGTCGTATTCGGGAAGAGCCGGGCGAGCTCTGCGCTCGCGAGGGCGCTCGGCGAATTCGCGGGAGTCGAGTCCTCCGAGTTCGTCGTCACCGAGCCGAGCAGCGAGAGGAACGGCGCCGAGATGAGCAGCAGGACGACCCAGAAGACGATCGGGTACCACGGATGGCGGACGATCCAGCGCGCCATCCGCCCGAGGATCGGGGTCCGTGGGGGGTCCGTCGGCGGGGCCGAGACCATCGTCGGGCTCGACCGGCCCCCTCCCATAACCCTAGCGGGCGGCCGGAACGTCGGCGGCCCGTGTCGGCGCCGGCCGGCGCGTCTTCCAGAGCGCGGGGAACCGCGCGGGGTCGACGAAAACCCGGGTCTCTTCCACGACCCATCCCCGGCCGCTGCCGCCCAGTTCGTCCGAGCCGTGGCGGGCGACCCCGGTCGCGATCAACTCCCCGGTGCGGGTGACGAGAGCGACGCGGGCGCCCGTGGCGAACCGCGCCGGCACCGCGAGGATCCCGCCCCGGGCGAGGCCGGCCCCGTGGGCGACCGCGCTCGCCGCGGCGTCCTTGATCACGAGCGAGGGGAACTCGCGCCATACCTCCTCGATCGGGTGAAGGAGCGCGAGGAGCGGCGCGGGGTCCCCGGCGCCACGCGCCGCGACCGCGTCGGCGAGCGCGGTCAGCGGGACGACGCGCGTTTCGTCGAACGGGCCGTTCGCGACGCGCCGCAGCTCCTCGAGGTGGCCGCCGACGCCCAGCGCTTCCCCCAGGTCGACCGCGAGCGTGCGGACGTAGGTCCCCGACTCGGCGACGACGTCGAGGAGGAGCCGGGTCCCCTCGGACTCGAGGAGCTCGAGCCGGTGGATCGTGCGGACGCGCCGCTCTCGCTTCACCGCGGAGCGGACGGGCGGAGTCTGATAGATCGGGCCGGTGAACTCGCCGAGCCCGCGCGCGAGGTCCCTCGGCGCGACCGTCCCGTGGAGCGCGACAACGCCGATGTATCGCTTCGGGAAGTCGAGGACGAGCGGCAGAAGCTTGAGCGCGGGGCCGACGCCGACCCAGAGGAGTCCCGAGACGTTCGGGTCGAGCGTGCCGGCGTGCCCGGCGCGCTCCACGCCGAGGAGGTCGCGCGCCCACGCGGTGACCTGGTGCGACGACGGTCCGCGCGGCTTATCGAGGAGGAGGAAGGCGCCGGCCGCGAGTCGCTCCGCGACCGGGTCCACGGCGGCGTCGCTCATCCCGGACGTCCTCGTGCCGGCCCCGCGAGGAACGCGACGATCGTGTCCGCGACCCCCGCGGCCTCCGTGTGCGTCGAGTCGACCGTTAGGTCGACCGGCTCCCGGTCGAGGTCGATCCCGTAGAACTCGCGGTAGCGGGCCCGCTCGCTCGCTTCGCGGACCCGGACGCGCTCGGTCGCCTCGGTCACGGATTGCCGGTCGCGCGCGGCGACGCGGCGCGCCCGTTCCGCCTCGTCGGCGGTGACGACGATCGAGCGGACCGGGGTGCCGTTCCGCCGGCAGAGCACGCCCTGGATCCGGCCGTCGAGCAGACGGCCGGGACGCGCCTCGGCCTGCATCGCCCGGTCGAGCTCCCGGTCGACCTCGGGGTGGGCCTCGGCGTACCGGCCGAACGCCTCGACGTCGAGGCCCCGCCGGGCCGCCGCGGCCCGGAACGCCTCGCCGGCGGAACGGTACTCGAGGTGGAGGTGCGCGGCGACGAGCCGGCCGGCCGTGGATTTTCCGCTGCCGGGGGGTCCCCCGATCGCGACGACCCAGTCAATCACTGGCTGCCCCCGGCCACCCCGGAGGCCGGAGGGGCGGACGGGCGGGCCGCGAGGCGCTGGCGCAGCCAGTAGTTCTTCAGGACTCGGCGGAAGACGAGCGAGAACGGGATCGTGTAGAGACTGAAGATCAAGAACCAGATCGGGAAGAGCCAGATCTTGGTCGTGGACAGGTTGACGATCGTCCCGCCGAGGCTGACCGTTTGCGCCAACGCGGTCGCGTCCCCGATCACGAGCCCGACCCACGTGTAGATCAAGACCAGGAGGAAATAGGTGATCGCCATCCCCTTGAACTGGGCGATCGACACCTCGCTGGAGAGGCGGGTCAGCCGCTCCTGGTGGGGCTTCAGCGCCGCGATCCGGTCCTTCTTCCCGGAGCGGATCGCCTCCATCTGGACCTTGCGGAAGGCGGAGCTCCACTTCTGCACCTTCGCCGCCTTGATCCAGTCGGTCGTGTAGTTGTAGGCGAGCGCGGTGACGCCCATCTCGATCGCCCCCGCGATCGCCATCGTCACGAGCAGGTAGTTGGAGTGGAATCCGATCGCGTAGTAGAGCGGTCCCGACTGACCCGGGCTGACGCCGAGGAGGCTGGCGATCTGGTTGCGCGCGGCATTGTCGATCAGCATCAGGAGCCCGAGCATCCCGAGGAAGACGTAGAGGAACGTCGAGACCTTGAACGTCGGCGGTGCCGGCCGCGCCGGCGCCGCCGTCGCGGCGGTCTCCGCCTCCTCCTCCGACTCGGCGTCCGCCTCCTCGTCGGAGCTCAGGGTCTCCCCGGCGGGGACGATCGACGGCAGCGGCTCCTCGTCCGTCGGCACGGGCCTACGACTCGCCTCCCAGGAACCGGCGGAGGAGCGGGTTCATCTCCATCAACTGCTCGCGGCCCATCGCCTCGTAGAGATTGATGATGATCCCGACCATGAGCAGGACGCCCGTCCCGCTCGCATTGCCGAGGGTCCCTATGAGGTCGGCGCCCGCCGCGAGCGCGCCCACCGCGGCCCCCGAGATGACCGTGATGACGGGGATATACCGCTCCAGCACCCGACGTAATACGCGAGGCTCTCTGCGGAACCCGGGGATCTGCATCCCGGACGCTTCGATCTGACGGGCGACCGCCTCCGGCCCCATGTTGGTCGTCTGGATCCAGAACTTCGCGAAGAGGATCGAGCCGCCGACCATCGCGCCGAAGTAGACCGCGACGTGGATGAGCCCCTGCCACCACGCGTGGCCGTAGAGGAAGCTCCCGTACTGCTGGTAGTTCAGGATCGGTAAGAGCCACGTCTCGAGGCCGTCGACCGTCGATAAGTAGTACGCTCCCCCCGTCAGCGGTTGAGTCTGACTTAAACTATGCGCGGTCGCGTACGCCGCGGTCGGGTACTGACCGATCCACCACTGGTGGCCGATCAGCGGGAAGTGGATGAGCGTCGGGTTCGTCCAGAGGAGGATCGTGAAGACCGAGACGTTCGCAAGCAAGGCGCTCATTAAGATGACCGGGATGTTCGACGCGTAGATCAGCCGCAACGGATACCGACCGCGCGCCCCGCGCGCCTCGGCGTGGGAGAGCGGCAGCTCGATGCGGGTCGACTCGGTCCACGCGACGAGGAAGAAGATCGCGGCCGTCCCGACCAGCGCGATGATCGGGTTGGGGGCGCGTAACAAGACGAGCTCCCAGCCGCCGCCGGCCATCTGGGTCGCGGAGAGGTGAGTGAAGAAGTAGAGCGTCTTCGGGATCGTGCCGCTCGGGGGATTGCTGATCCCGATCGGCGATCCCGGGGTCTCGGGGATCCAGTTGAGCGTCCCCTGGATGATCTGCTGCGAGACGCCGGCGGCGATGAAGAGCGAGATCCCGCTGCCGATCCCCCACTTGGAGACGACCTCGTCCATGAGGAAGACGAGGTAGCTGCCGAAGACGAGCTGGGCGATGATGATCACGTTCGCGAGGAGGAGCCCGTTCCCCGGCGAGGCGATGCCGAGCGAGGTGACGATGCTCGTCGAGGGGGTCAGGTAGCCGAAGACCTGCGGGACCGCCTCGACGAAGATCATCGCGACGACGAGGACCTTCTGGACCCCTTGGTAGGTCGCCTTGTCCTCGTCGTCCGTAAGGTCGAGGTTGATGATCTTCGCCCCGGTGAATAACTGCATGATGATCGACCCGGTGACGATCGGGCCGATCCCGAGGTGCATGAGCGTCCCCTGCGCCCCGGCGAGGATCGCGCGGTAGCTGGCGAACAGGTCGATGACGGTCGACTGGTCGACCCCGAAGATGTAGATGTTCGTGAGCAGGAAGTACAGGAGGAGGATCCCGATCGTCCAGAACATCTTCGTCCGGAAATGGACGTGGCCCTTCGGCTGGGTCACCGCGGGCATCCGGCTCGTGATCGGTTTCAGGCCGTAGAGGCGGGAACGGGAGCCCGCGTAGGAGAGGCCGAGGTAGAAGACCGCCATCACGACGAAGACGGTGACGGACGCGACCGCGAACGCAATGATCGTCGGGTGGCCCCAGAACCAGATCAGCGCGAGAAGGGCGACCCCAATGACCGTCAGTGCGACGGCCCAGCGGTGGTCGCGGGGGATCTCCTCGTCCGCCATCGAACCGCCGACGACCCCGGACCCGAATAATATAGTCTACGGGGAAGCGGCAGCGGCGGGCGGGGCCGACGTCGCCGCGACGACCGCGACCTTCTCGCGGGCGTGGCGGGTCGCATGGGCCACGATGACCTTCCACGACCGCTCGGACTTCCCCTTTCCGAGCAATCGGTCGACCCCGGCCTTCGTGAGGTCGGCGACGAACGCCTCCCCGTCGCGCGAGAGCGCGCCCGCGGCCTCGAGCACCGGGACGAACGCGTCGAGCTCGCCCACGTTCAGCGACGTTGGCCGCGCGACGATCTCGGGCGGCCGGGTGAACCCATGCCGGCCGAAGTGGTCGGGGGCGTAGATCAGCATCGACTTGAACTTGTACTTGTGGAGGCCCGCGTTCCCGCGTCCGCCCTGCTTCCCCGCGCCGCGGCCCGCCTTGATGCCACGACCGTGGGTGCGCAGCCCCCGGAACTTCCGCGTACGGCTCGGCATCGACCCTCCTACATCATCCGGCGGACGAGGTCGTTGATCGACCGGCCGCGGTAGCCGAGCGCGCCGCCGAGCGCGAACGGCTTCTTCGTCGACCGCCACCCGCCCTTCGGGGCGCGCAGGCGGAAGCGTGGGCGGAGCCCCGCGATCGGCGGGAGGCCCCGCTCGGAGACCGAGCGCGTCAGTTCGGGGAGGTCCTTCGCCCGGAGCTCGTCGCCGAGGACCTCCGGGGTGATCCGCTTGCCCGCGACCGTCTCGCCGCGTTCCTTGAGCAGGAGGCCGACCGTCTCGGGCTCGGCCTCGCCCCACGTGATGTACCCCTGGACCTTCGCGAGCATGCCCGTGAACGACGCCGCCTCGGGGAGGACGGTCGCGTGGTTCGGCCGCGTCAAGTGCAAGAATTGCAGCGTCTCCGTGATGTCGTGCCGAGCGTGTATCGTTCCGCGGACCCGCACCACCATCCACGCCATTTTCCTACCTCCCCGTCGGCGGGCCCGGTCGTCGTCCCGGTCCCGCGCCCGGCGGGCCGCCCGGCCCTCCGCGACCCGGTCCTCCGCGTCCCGGGGGCCCGCCGCGCCCGCCGGGCCGTCGTCCGCCGCGGCCCCCGCGCATCGGGCGCACCCCTTCCTCCTTGGGAGGCAGGATCGACGTACCGACCGGGCCGCGGACGATCTTGAGCCGGCCCGCGTCCTCGGGTCGGACCTTGAGCTCGGAGAGCGCGACGAGGGTGCGGTACGCCGCCTGCGCGTAGTTCACGGTCGTCTTCGAGTGGCCGGCGGTGTACCCCCAGGCGTCCGTGATCCCGGCGAACCGCAGGACCGGCTTCGCGACGCCGCCGACCGCGAGCCCGACACCGCGCGGCGCCGGCTTGAACGTGACGACGACCGACCCCGAGCGTCCACGGACCTGGAACGGCAGCGTGTGCGAGCGGCCGCAGCCGCACTCCCAGCTGCCACAGCCGCGGAGGACCTCGACCACGCCGAGCTTCGCCCGGTCGATCGCGCGTCGGATCGTCGGGCCCACCTCGCGACCCTTCGCCCGCCCGAGCCCGACGAACCCATCCCCGTTCCCGACCACGACCGTGACGGCGAACTTGAACCGGCGCCCGGAGTCGGTCATCCGCTGGACCATGTTGACGTCGAGGACCTCGTCATGGAGGCCGGGAAGGAGCTTGTCGACGATCTGCGGTTCACGGAGCGGGAGGCCGGTCGCGAGCGCGGCGCTCATCGTCGTGATCTCGTCCGCGGCGACGCGCTTGCCGAGCTCGGTCTTCGGCACCCACGGTGGCGCCGGCGCCTGCACCGGGGGACCGCCCGGACGCCCGCCGCCGAAGGAGGCGCTCATGCGGCGGCCCCCTTCGGCGCGCCGAGGAGGTCCGGCAGCTTCAGCTTGTACGCCTCGATCGGGGACGGGAGGGGTTTCCCGAGATGGGTGCCGTTGAGCCGGTCCGGGCTCGGGAACCCGCCCTCCCCGTGCGGGATCTCGATCCCCGCGTCCAGGAGGCCCTTCAGCGCGGCGGCGAGCCGCCCGCCCTCGGTCGGACGGCGGAGTCCGGCGTCCAGGACCGCCGTCCCCGTCCCGTGCGCCTTTCCGCGCAGGCCGGCGAGGTACGCGGTGAGGTACGCGGCCGGCGTCGAGGCGAGGCTACCCGCCGGGAACGCGACGCCCGAGAGCTCACGGCTGTCGGCCGCGGCGAGGACGCGGTCGCCGGTCGGGGTGTAAGCGACGAGCGCGACGCGGACGCGCCGGTCGGTGAGGCGGACGACCGCGCGGGGCTCGCCCGACTTCAGAAGCCGGAGACGGACCCGGTAATCGGTCTTCCCTTCCCGTCGGCGGCGGAACGGGACGCGGTAGCTCGGGCCGCTGCTCATGCCGCTTCCCCCTTCAGGTGACCGGCAAGACGGAGGTTGACGAGGAGGTGGGCGCGGCTGCGGAACATGCCGCCCTTCGCGCGCCGGTAGAACTGGCGGTAGGCGCCGGAGGGGATCTGCTGCTGGTCGCGCAACTCCATCAGGAGCTCGCGCTGGGCGCGGATCCGCCGCATCCAACGATCCTTCTTCGGGAGCCGGGCGCGCGGCGTGCCCCGGCGGGAGCCGGGGCCGGAGTGCCGGCCCTTCGCGACCTCGGCGGCGTGGAGCCGAGCGCGCGCGCGGGATGTTCCCGGGATCGCCTTGCGGCGGATGACGCCCGCCTTGATCGCGCTCCGCACGTCGCTGCGGGTGACGGCGTCGGCGAGCTCCTCCTGGCTCGCGGGGTCGATCCAGACGCGACCCTCCCCGCATTTGAGGAGGGCGGCGGCGAGGCGCCGCTGGTTGGAGAGGTCCGGCATCGAGCTCACGCCTCCCGCTCGGACTTAACGATTGGGTTCAGTATGTGCACGCCCAGCGTGCGGGCATGCTCCTCGAGCGCGAGGCGCCGACGTGTACCGACGCCCCGGGCGATGATCGCGGCTTCGGTCTTCGGGTCGATCCGTTCGAGGTCGCGCGGCGTGTTCACGATCACCGGTCGGAACCCGCTCGGGACGAGGCCACGGACCGCGGCCGGCGAGCGGTAGCCGATGCTGACGATCTCGGCGCGGTACCCGTAGTGACGGCGCTGCTTCGACTGCAGTCCCCGGGGGCGGCGCCAGGCGCCGTCCCGTCCGATCCGCCAGTACCGGTTCGCGGCCTGTCGGCCAAAGATCGGTCGCCGGCGATCGATCGAGCGACGTAGCGTGAGGAGGCGAGCCCGCTCGCGCGAGAGCGTCGCGCGCTTCGGCGCGGGCTTCTCCTCGGGCTTGTCCCCCTTCTTCTTCGCGGGGACCGTCGGCTCGGCGTCCTTCGCGCGGGGCGCAGCGCCCCGTCGGCGAGGGGCCGGCGTCGTCGGGGCCGGGGTAGCGGGAACGTCGGTCGCCGGCTCGGGACTCTCGTCCGCCATCAGTTCGCCTCCTTCAGGTGGGCGCGCTCGACGAGATAGATGCCGTCCTGGAAGACGCGGGGGTCGTAGTCGCGGATGTGGGTCGCGCGCTCCACGTTCGCGGCGCTCTGTCCGACCTGCTCGACGTCGTGGCCGCTCAGCGTCACGATGTCCCCCTCGACGACCGCCTTCGTTCCGGGGAGGAGCTTCGTCGTCCGCGGGAACTTCTCGCCGAGGAAGTTCTCGATGACGAGCTCCTCGCCCCGGACGGAGACCTTCATCGGGAAGTGCGCGGCGACGACCTTCATGCGGGCTTCGACCCCGTGGGTGAGCCCGCCGGCGAGGTTCCGCAGGTGGGCGGCCCACGTCCGCAGTAGCGACTGGGAGCGCTTGCGCTCGGAGGCGACTCGGAGCGTCAGCGTGACCGAGCCCTCGCGAACCGCGAGCTCGAGGACGTCCGACGGGAACGGCCGCTCCACGGCGCCGAGGGGGCCTTTCGCGGCGAGGCGGCCCGGGGTCACGGTGAACCGGATCCCCTTCGGGACCTCGATGACCTCGCGGGAGCGGTCGGGGTCAGTAGACATAGGCGAGCAGCCGACCCCCGATCTTGAGCTCCCGCGCTTCCATGTGCGAGAGGACCCCGCGGTTCGTGGAGAGGACGAGGAGGCCGAAGTCCTGGGCCAGCAGGAACCGCGCCTCATAGCGCTCGAGGCCGTCGTGCGGCACGGCGATCCGGGGCTTGATGACGCCGCACGAGTTGATCCGGCGGCCGAGCTTGACCTCGTACTGGCCGCCGCGACCCGTCGGGACGAACGTGAACTCCTCGATGTAGTGGTGCTCACGGAAGATCCGGAGCACCTCCGCGATCAACTTCGAGGTCGGGGCAAGGTTGACGCCGGGCTTCCCGTCGCGGTCGGCGTGCCGGAGGGTGACGAGGGCGTCGTTCAGGAGATCGTGCTGCATGCGGTTTCCCTCCTCACTGGTACTTGCGGAAGCCGAGGTCGACGGCGACCTCGCGGAAGCACTGTCGGCAGACGTGGAGCCCGTAGCGGCGCACGATCCCGCGCTTTCGGTCGCAGCGCAGGCATCCTTCCTTGCGTCCGAACCGCTTCTTGGGTTTCGACATCGCTCACTCCAGGACCGTGACGTGGAACGCGCTCTCGAGGAAGGCGCGGGTCTCCGCCGCGGTCGATCGGATCGACCGGGGGATCGGGCGGGAACGGACCCGGCGCTGGCGAACGCGGTAGCCGGCCCGTCCGACCTCGACCGCGACGTCCATGCCGTGGATGCCGATCAGGGGGTCGTACTTCATGCCCGTAAAGTCGGTGTAGTCGGCGATCCCAAAGGAGAAGTTCCCGTTCCGGTCGATCGAGTCGGCATCGAGCTGGCGGTCCCGGGCCTCGAAAGCGCGCCCGAGGAAGTCGACGGCGACCGTGCCGCGGAGCGTGACCTTCGCGCCGATCTCCTGGCCCTGACGGATCCCGAAGTCCCGGTTGGTCGAGTGGGCGCGCGTGGCGACCGGCTTCTGGTGGGTGATCATCTGGAGGACCTTCTCGGCCTTCGTCCGGTTCTCACCGGATTCGCCCACCCCGGCGTTGACGACGACCTTGATGACGCGGATCGCGCGGTGCGGGTTCCCGGCGGGCGCCGGAGCGGCGGGCACAGCCACGGAGCCCGGCGACGCGCTCATCGCGCGACCCCCTCGGCGATCGTGACCTCGGGCGCCGCCTGTCCGACGACGAAGACGTACTCCTTCACGGTCGAGAATCCCTCCTTGAAGTGGACGAGGTTCGGCTGCGAGGAGTTGCGGACCTCGACGCGCTCGACCCGCGCGAGCTCGCCGACGTGGGTGCCGCCCGCGACGTAGGCGAGGGCGCCCGCGGCGAGGGGCAGGTGGTTGACGACCTTCTGGCTCGGGACCTCGAGCTTCAGCGAGTCGCCGACGTGGTAGGCACTGGTCGCCGGGACGAGGAGGTTCCGCCCGTCGTGGAGCGTGACCTCGATCCGGCCCTTCGGCACGGCGTGCTTGAATCGGACCCGTCCGATCTTGAGCGTCGCCTCGGCGGGGGGGATCCCGACGAGCACGAGCTTGCCGCGCCGGTCCTTCATGACCCGATAGTGCGCGTCGAGCGGAGCGGCGAACGAGAGCGTGTCCATCAGCCCGAGGCCCCGGTCGAGGTCCTTGGCGACCTTCCCGTCGACCCGAACGGCGCCGGAGCGCAGGAGGATCCGCGCCTCGCGAGCGCTCGCGACGAGGTGGCGGAGGTCACGGAGAACAAGCAGGAGCGGGATCGACTGGTCCTGGGCGTGGGGGCCCGGTCCGGGCCGCTTGACCCACTTCGTACCTTTCCGTGGGATCGTCCAGGCACGCGGGGCGGCGCGGCGCTTGAGGCGGAACGTCATTGCTCCTCCTCGGAGGGCGGGCTCTCGGCGTCAACGGCCTCCGCGTCGGGCGTCGGAGCCACCCGCTTCGAGGCCCGCTTCGGCGCGGGGGGGGGGAGCGCCGCGGGCTCGCTCTTCGGGGCTTCGACGGGCGCGCCCTCGGTCGTCTCCTCGACCTCGGGGGATTCTCCGCGCTCCTCGGGGGTGACGTCGGCGTCGGAGACCTGGAGGGCGCGGCGCCGCCAGGCGTCGGAGAGGTTCAGGCGCGTGATCACGAGGTGGGTCGTCCGGATCGGCAGCGGTTTCAGCTTCTCCTCGCCGGTCTTGAGCGTGACGTTGTCGAGGATCACCGAGTAGGAGCGGCGGTCGACGCGCGCGACGCGCTCCTCGCGACCGACGAAGCTCCCGGCGAGGACGCGGACGGTGTCTCCCTTCCGCAGCGGCAGCGACCGCGCGTGGAAGCGGGCCCTTAGGTCGCGCGAGAGCGGGACCGTCATGCGGCGCCTCCGCTGGAACGTGTGAGCCGTGTACAGTGCCTTGCGCTGACGGCGGGGGGAGTGGGGAGACGCGCGCATCGACCGACCCTCCTCCTAGACGATGATCGACGAGGCGGCCGCGATCCGCGGCCAGCGCTCGGCGGCCTCCTTCGCCACCGGGCCCTTAATCTGGGAGCCCTTGATCTCGCCGGTCTCGGTCGTGATGACCGCGGCGTTGTCCTCGAACTGGAGGCGCGTGCCGTCCGGTCGCCGGAACGGTGCTCGGGCGCGCACGATGACGGCGTGGACGACCTGCTTCCGCATCTCGGGCGTCCCTTTCTTGACGGAGACGACCACGAGGTCGGCGATCCCGGCCCGGGGGTAGCGCCGGTGCGTCCCGTGCCAGTTCATGACGGCAATGATCTCGACGACCTTCGCGCCGGTGTTGTCGACACAGTCGAGGCGGGCCCCCTTTGGCAGGTTGCGGCCCCGACGCCCGGCGAGGCCCTTCATTCGGCCCCCTCCTTCGCGGATGCGGGAACGGCTCGCGCGACCGTCTCCTCGCCCGAGATGCGGAGCGCCGCCTCGCCGAGGTCCTCGACGATGCAGAACGCGACGAGCTTCGAGAGCGGGCGCGTCTCGGCGATCCGGACGCGGTGCCCGACCGGCACGGGGAGGCACGGCGGCGCGTGGACGAGATAGCGTCGCCGGCGCTTCTCGTACCGCTCGAACTTCGGGACGAAGTGGAGCAGCGTGCGCTCGACGACCGCGGTGTGCTGCATCGCGGTCGAGACGACCGTTCCCTCGATCACCTGGCCCCGGAGGGAGAGACGGCCGTGGAACGGGCAGTGCCGGTCGTCGCACCGCGCCTTCGGGGCGCGGACGTCGAGCCCGATGTCCCGGGCGCGGCGTGTCGCCGGCGTACGGGTCGGTGTCATCGGAACCTCCGAGGACCACCGCTCAAGAGCCGCTTCGTGCGGTCCTCGGGCCGCACGCGAAGGGTATCCCCTCTTAACGGTAACTCTCCGGCGCCGAGGACGATCGTCCCCTCGAGACCGGCCTTCGGCAGCCGCAGTGGGCGCGCGCGGCCGGGGACACGGACGACGAACGTGGAGAGGGTCTCGTCGACGATCGTTCCCTCGACCCCTCGGCTGAGGGCGGGCGACGCCGGGATCGCCACCGATGCGCCGAGGATCTCTCCGGCGAGCGCCTCGCGATCCGCCCGGCTGAGCTCGGCCGCGGTCCCCGTCCCCGTCGACATCGGTCCACCGTCGGGCCCCCTACGGACGCCGAGCCTCCCGGGAAGTCGCCGCGAGCGAGCGCTCGTTGAGGACCGTGAGGGCGCGGGCGACGTTCGTTCGGAGCGCGCGCATCCGCCCGGGGCTCGGCGGCGCGCCGCCCATCGCCGCGACGCCGCGCTCACGCAGGAGGTCGTTCTCGGCGTCCGCGATCTTCCGGCGCAGCTCGACGTCCGGGAGCTCGCGCAGTTCCTTCATCCGCAGGAGCGTCACGGGGCCCCCGAGGTTTCGGGCACGGCGACCGGCGGGAGGAGCACCGTCGGGGCCTCGATCGGCGGGAGCTCGGCCGCGATCGCCTTCGCCCGCTCCTCGACTCCCTTGACCGTGATCTCATCCGGCAGCTTCGCGGTCGGGCGCATGATCCAGACGTTGACGCCGATGACACCGGGTTTCAGCCGCGCCTGGTAGAACCCCTTCCCGATCCAAAGATGGACCGCCTCGCCGCAGTACTTGATCGTGCCGGCCTTGAACCGCTCGGTCCGGTGCCGTTCGCCGGTGAGCTTCCCCGAGAGGATGACCTGGCAGCCGCGCGCGCCGGACTCCATGATCCGGCGGACGGTCGAGTGCCCCGCGCGGCGGAAGTGCCAGCCCCGCTCGAGCGTCGATGCGAGCTTCTCGCTCATCAATTGAGCGTTGAGGCTCGGCTGGCGCTCCTCCTGCACCTCGATCTGAGGATTGTCGAGCTGGAACCGGTGCTGGATGTCCTCCGTGAGCCGCTTGATGAGCTCCCCGCGGTGCCCGATCAGGATCCCCGGCCGCTCGCAGATCAGCGTGACGCGGGTCCCCATCGGGGTGCGGTTGATCTCGAGGCCGCCGAAGCCGGCGCGGGCGCTCTCCTGGACGAGGTAGTCCTTGAGCAGGACGCGGCGCATCGCCTCCTGGATGACCTTCTGCTCCGCGCTCATGCCCCCTCCTTCTTCTCGGCGAGGACGATCTCGACGTTCGTCGTCTGCTCGTTCCACTGCGTCGCCCGCCCTTGCGCGCGCGGCATCGAGGCCTTGCGGATCGTGCCGCGGGCGCTCGCGGCGACCTTGACATAGAGCCGGTCGGTGTCGAGGCTGTCATACGCCGCGTTCTCCTCGGCGTTCTGGAGGATCTGGAGCAGCTGCTTCGCGACCTTGATCGGGAAGCGGCCCGGCCCCGTGCCACGGTGGTGCGCGGTCTCCTGGTTGTACCGACGGAACGGGATCGCCTTCTTCAGCGCGACCGCATCCTCGAGGACGCGACGGGCCTTGTCGAGCGGCAGCCCGCGGATCGCGTTCAGGACCTCGTAGGTCTTCTTCGGCGACATCGGGATCTCGACGCCGCGGGCCCGGGCGACGCTGACGCCGGGCTCGTCCCGGTACGTGTAGCCCCGCATCGTTCCGTCCCGTGCCTCACTTGAGCGGCATGAACTTCGACGAGCGCGTGGCCCCGACGCCGGGTCCCGAGTGCTTCTCGAAGCGGCGGGTCAGCGAGAACTCGCCGTAGTAGTGGCCGACCATCTCGGGTCGGACCTCGATCTCCTTGAACTCCTTGCCGTTGTGGATCGCGACGTGGCGGCCGACGTGCCCGGGGAGGACGAGCGCGTCCCGACAGTGGGTACGGACGACCTTGCCGGAGGGAGCGCTCGAGAGTCGCTCGAAGAACGCGGTCGTCTCCGCGTTGAAGCCGCGGCGGATCGACCGGCGCGCTCGGCTCGACGCGACCTTCGCGAACTCCTCGAGGCTCAGCGCCTGGAGCTGGGGCAGCGTGAGCCCCCGGAACGTGAACTCTCGCTTGCGGCGGGCCTCGACCTTCTTCGCCTTCCGTGCTTTCGCCATCGTCAGGCCACCCCCTTCTGTTCCCGCAGCCGCTTCTTCACGCGCACGGACCGGGAGAACCGGCCGACCTTCGCGCCGGGCCACGTGCCGCTCGCGACGGTGCTGGGACGTCCCACGTGCTGGTGGGCACCGCCGCCGAACGGATGGTTGACCGGATTCATCGCGACCCCGCGCACCTTGAACGGGGCCCGCGCGAGCGAACGGGTCGACCAGACCTTCTTGCCGGCCTTGATGATCGGCCGCTCGCGTCGGCCGCTGCCGCCGACCGAGCCGACCTGGGCGCGGCACGTCGCCAGGAATTGCTTGAAGGCGCCGCTCGGCAGTTGGACCGTGACGTCCCGGACGGAGTGGGCGACCACGATCGCGCTCGCGCCGGCGGAGCGGACGAGGCGCCCCCCGTCGAACGGTTTGACCTCGAGGTTCGAGACGAGCGTTCCGTCGGGGATCTTTCCGAGCGGGAGGATCGACCCCCGGTCGACCCGCCCCTCGTGGAACGAGACCGAGTCGCCGGTGGCCAGCCCCGCCGAAGCGAGGATACGGAGCGTTTTGCCGTCCGGGCCCGTGACCTCCGCGACGGGCGCGGTCCTCCCGGGCGCGGGGACGATCCGGACGACGCGGCCGACGCCCACCATCGAGGCCGGCGGGTGGTAGATCGCGCCGTGGTGCCGGTGGCTCGGCGAGCGATACGTGCCGGTCCCGCTGCCCCGGCGTCGGGAGATGATCCGCTTTCCCATCAGAACACCCCGGCTCGGCTGCCGATATCCTCGGCCGAGAACTCCTTCGCGAGCGTGATCGTGGCGATCTTGCCCAGGCGAACGATCTTCGTGTTGACCTTCGCCACCCTACACTGATAGAGCCCCTCGATGGCGCGCTTGATCTCCGCGCGGCTGGCCCGGCGGTCGACGGCGAATTCGAGCTTGTTCAACCGCTCCATCTCGTCCATCGACTTCTCGGTGACGTAGGCGTGAAGGATCACGCGGTGGCGAAGGTCGCTCACGGTCGCGCCTCCCCGAGCCGCGCGCGCAGCGACTCGACCGCCGACCGCGAGAAGATCGTGAGGCGACCGGCGGAGCCGCCGGGGGCGAGGTCCTCGGTCGCGAGTCGAGGGGCCGGGACGACCTCGACGCCCGAGAGGTTGCGGAAGCCGCGCGCCTTGCCCGGGGCGCTCGTCACGACAAGGAGGCTTCGCGGGGTCCGGCGGACGCGTCCGCGACGCTTGCCGCGCCCCGCGCGGATGTGGACCCCGTCCCGCGAGCGCGTGACGTCGGCCCACAGGTGAAGCCGTTCGAGCAGCTTGCGCGCGTCGGAAGACGAGCGGATCTCCTCGACCGGGTCGGCGAGGACGAGGGGAAGCGTAAGGCCCCGCGGCACGGTGTGACCGCGGGCGGTCGCGAGCGCCGCCTGCCGGGTCGCCCCAAGCGCCGACGCAAAGGCGAGACGCCGCTCCTTGTGGTTGATCTTCTTCGACCAGATACGGGCGACCTTCGGAGGGTGGGCCGCTCGGCCCCCGACCGTGTTCGGGGCCTGGGCTCCGCGCATCGAGTCCATCAGTCGCGGCGTCCGCGCGACGCCCTTCCCCTTCCCCGACCACCGGACGGAATGTCGGGCTCCGGCGGTCGGGCTCGTGCCGTGCGGCTGGATGCGATGGCTCTGAGCGGCGACCACGGCGCGGTGGATGAGGTCAGGCCGGAACGGAGTGGAGAACGCGGAGGGAAGCGTGACGGCCGGACCCGGATGCCCGTCGACGCCGAGGACGGGGACGTCGCCCCCCACCGACGCGGCGGCCGGTACGGACGATGCCGGGGCGGCGGCGGCGGACGGCGTCATGCTCCCTGCTTGGAACGCGTGCTGAAGTAACGGAGGTCCACTTTCTCGACCGAGGCGACGCGGCTGCGTATCGGGGCGCGGAACCGTAGGAGGCGCTTCGCGGGTCCCGGTAGTGAACCGTGGAGGACGATGCAAGCGCTGCGGACCTCCCCGTAGTGCGGGAAACCGCCCGCCGGTGTCACGGGGTCGGCCCGGGGGTCGCGGACGATCTTCAGGACGCGCAGGTTGAACTGAGTTCGACGGTGGTACCCCTGCTGTCCCGCTTGCGGGATCCGATAGGTGACGAAACTCGGATTGTGCGGGCCGAGCGTGCCGATCATCCGGCGGTGCTTCGAGTTCTTCCGGGGCTGCAGCTTGACGCCCCAGCGCTGGATGTGGCCCTGAAACCCGAACCCCTTCGTGACGCCGAGGACGTCGAGGAACTCGCCCTCTCGCGTGAGCTGGTCGGCCGAGACCTCCCGGCCGAGCTGCTTGACCGCGAACTCGCGTCGTTCGTCGAACTTGTCGCCCGATACCCGGACCTCGAAGATCTGCGGGGTCTTCGAGGGACTGCCCGTGACTAGGTGCGGTTGGGTGTGGACCAGGAGGCGGACCTCGTCCCCGGGTTTCGCCGAAAACGCGGTCAGCGCCTCGGCCTCACTCGCGGGATGACTCGGGATGCGTCGGGAGAGCTCGGGCGCCGCGCCGGCTCCCCAGACCTCCCCCGTCACGCGCGAGCCGTAAGGGCCCCGCGTGTAGATGCGGGCGCCGACGATCCGGAGCGGAGGCACCTCGACCACGGTCACCGGGATCGCTACCTCTTGGCCGGCGGTCGTCGACCGCTTGCGGTAATCCACGATGAACGCGTGCGTCATGCCGACCTTGAAGCCGGCGAACCCTTCGATCGCCGGCTTGGCCGGCCCGGGGGGCCAGGAACGGACGCGCGGAAGCGGTCGCGCCGAGCGCGACCGGGGAGAAAAGGCGAGGGACCCTCGCCGGGGACGATGTCGACGAGCCATGGGTCGATAGGGGGTCCTGCCTCCGGTGGGGACGGGGGAGAAACGTACCCTATATAAGGCCTGCCGAGAAAACCGCCGGAGCACCGAGAGAAACGCGCCGGTTCGAGGAGAAAGCGCGCGTCGCCGCGACGCACTCTCGAACGCGCGCGTTCGACCGGGGCTCCCGGCCGAATTCGCGGCGCGCGGCCCAAAACGCACCCGAACGATTATGGCCCCGTGGCGTCTTCCGCGGCCCGCTACCGAAATGAGCGACGTTCCCGAGCTCTCCGTGACGCTCGCGGACGTCGAGCGGGCGGCGCGGGGCCTCGCGGGCAAAGTCGTACGGACCCCGCTCATCCTCGCGCCGCGATTCCCGGGGCTTCCGGACGTTCCCGTCTACCTCAAACTCGAGAACCTCCAGCGGACGGGCGCGTTCAAGCTGCGGGGCGCGACGCACCGGATCGCGCAGCTGTCGGAGGCGGAAGCGAAGCACGGGGTCATCGCCGCGTCCGCCGGATGCCACGCGATCGGCGTCGCCTGGGCCGCGCGGGAGCGGGGCGTGCCCGCGACGATCGTCATGGCCGAGAACGCCTCTCCGCTGAAGGTCAACCTCACTCGCGGTCTCGGCGCGCGGGTCGTCCTGCACGGGACGAACTACGACGAGGCGCACGACCACTCGGTCCAGCTCGCGGCCGCGGAGCACCTCACCTACATCCATCCGTACGACGACCCGTTCGTCGTCGCCGGGCAGGGAACGGTGGGCCTCGAGATCCTGGACGATTTGCCCACGGTGCGACGGATCGTCACCGGCGTGGGCGGCGGGGGTCTCTTCTCCGGGATCGCCGCGGCCGTACGGGGCCGGGGGAGCCACGCCGACCTGGTCGGGATCCAGCCGAAGGGGGTCGACAATCTCGGCCCTTCTCTCCGCGCGGGGAAGGTCGTCCGGGGCGGACGGCCTTCGACGTTCGCGGACGGCCTAGCCACGCGCGAGATCGGCGAGCTCCCGTTGCGGGTCCTGCGCGCGGCCGGGGTCCGTTCGTTCACGGTCGAGGAGCGGACGATCGTCCGTGCGGTCTTCCTCCTCCTCGAGCAGGTGAAGGTCCTCGCGGAGGGCGCCGGCGCGGCGGGTCTCGCGGGCGTCCTCGAGCACCCCGAGCTCGCCGCGGACGGCCCGGTCGTGGTCGTCGTCAGCGGCGGGAACCTCGACCCGTTCCTCCTCGACCGGATCCTGTTCATCGGCCTCGCGGCCGAGGGTCGCCTCCTCCGGTTGTCGGCGGCGCTGCACGACGAACCCGGGCAGCTCGAGCGGTTCCTCTCGGTCGCCGCGCGGGCGGGCGCGAACGTCCGCCACATCCTCCACAGTCGCGAGTCGCCCGACCGGCCGCCGGGCGAAGTGACCGTCGAGGTCGAGCTCGAGGTGCGCGACCGCGTCCACGGCGACGAGGTAGAGACGGCGTACCGCGCCCAGGGCTGGTCGGTCGCGCGGGTTCCGGCCCCGGCGGTCTAGCTCGGTCGTCCGGTGCGAACCGGGTTACCCGGGGCCTATCGTCCCTGTAAATAGGGTGCCGGCATGGTATCCGGTGAAGGAGGGAGTCGACGGAGCCGACCGAGCCGGACGGCGAGGGCGTCCCGGACCCTCCCCGACTGTGGACCGCGGAGGAGGCGACTGCCCGCGTCGCCGACCTCGAGGTGCTGATGCCCCGGCTGCGGGGGTGGGTGGTTCGCCTGCGCGAGGTCCACGAAGCGGCGCACCGGCTCAGCGAGTTCTGGGGGAAGGACATCGACGCCCCCGACCACGCCGACCACCTGTTGAAGCAGCGACTCGATGCCGAGTGGCAGAATCTGACGCGACGGCTCGAGGAAGGCGTCGCCGGCCTGCGGCGCGAGGGGATCGAGGTTAAGGACCTCGACCGCGGGCTCGTCGACTTCTACGGCCTCCAGGACGGCGAGGTCGTCTTCCTCTGCTGGCAGCGCGGGGAGCCCCGGGTCGCGCACTACCACTCGCTCGCGGGCAGTTACCGCACGCGCCGACCGATCCCCGGTGGCGCGCGGCCCTCGGCGGCGAGCGCGCGCGGTTCGGCGCCGCGCGGTCCGAGCTGACCCGTCAGTCGAGGTCGGGCGCGGAGCCGGTCTGGGCCATCTGGACCGTCCGCAGCGCGAGCGCGAACGCGCCGGCCCCGGCGGCGATTGCCGAAACGCCCTGGATCAGCGGGAGCGCCGAGGAGAAGGAGAGGTAGAACGGGACGAACGGGGCGAGCACGCCGGCGGCCCCGCCGACGATGCCGAGGGCAGGGCGGTCGTGCCGCACCGTCGCGATCGCGCTAAAGCCCCCGACGAGCGCGATGATACCGAGGAGGACCGCGCCGCTCCCGACGGAGGCGAGGAAGGTCTCGAGGTCGGGGAACGGCGAGAGCGACACCGTCGAGCCGTTGCCCGTCGCGCCCGCGGTGAGTACGATCGTGAGGCCGGTTGCTCCGGCGTTGTAGACGGCCGAGACGAACGTGTCGACCGTCACGGGGCTGTAGCCGATCGCGCTCACGTTGATGGCCACTCCGCCGCTCGGCACGTGCCCGAACGAGAACGCCCCGTCGGCGCCCGTGACGACCGAGCGGGTCTGGTTCGCGTCGTTGGCGAGCGTCACCTGGGCGCCGGCGAGCGGCTCCACGACGCCTCCGACCGAGTAGCCGACGGTTCCGTCGACCGCGAACGACGCCGGCTGACCGGCGTCCCAGGCGTCGTAGACGAGTCCCGCGGCGAGCGCCGCGGCGACGACCGCGACGACGGCGAGCGCGGCGGCCGCCGCGCCGCGGGCCCTCCAGCGCGGGGCGCGGGGTCGGGGGAGCGCGGGATATAGACCGGGCAGTATTTCCCACGTGTAGAGGGGTGGAAGGTCGCGAGGGACGACCACCGGGACCGGGACGCTGCAGTGCGGGCACGGAAACCATTGGGTCGGCGGCTCGGGGGCCAGGACGACCCGGAGCTCGCCGCCGCACGCGGGGCAGCGCACACGGACCGTCGACGCGCCCATCGGGTGCGACCGAGCGCCGCGGGGGTCTTAGCCTTGCGGCGCGCGCTCGGCAAACCGCACCCCCGGGTGGTGGGCGTGGACGACGGCGCGTTCGGCCGGGAGGACCGGTTCGCCCCGGTCGCGGCGGTCGTCGTCGCCCTCCCGGATCACGTCGAGGCGGTGCGCCTCGATCGCGTCCGGGTCGACGGGACGGACGGGAGCGAACGGGTCATCGCGGTCGTCGAGGCGACCGGCGCGACCGAGGGCGTTCGCGCCGTGCTCCTCGACGGGGCGGTCCTCGGCGGGTTCAACGTGCTCGACCTTGACCGGATCCACGCGGTCCTCGGCGTGCCGGTCATCGCCGTCACTCGCCGCCCACCGGATTTCGAGCGGATCCACGCCGCGCTCCGCAGCTGGTTCGGGCGGGATGCGGAGCGTCGATGGCGGCTCCTGCGCGCCCATCGCCTCCACCGGGTCGCGACCGAGGGGGCACCGCTCCTCGCCTCCGCGGTGGGCTGCCGCGCGAAGGACGCCGTCGACCTCGTTCGGCGCACGGCGGTACGCGGATTCTGGCCCGAGCCGCTGCGGCTCGCCCACTTGGTCGCGTCGGCCGCCGCTCCCGCGGGGAAGGGATTAAGGAACGGCCGACCGTCCGGAGCGTCGGGCCTGTAGCTTAGCTTGGATCAAGTACTGGCCTTCTAAGCCAGCAAACTCGGGTTCAAAGGTCCCGGGCGCATCCCGCCCGGGGCGGAGAGTCCCGACAGGCCCGTCCCGACCTTACGTGGCGCCGACGCGCGCCGCGCACTCCGGGCAGAGGATCGACTTCGGGCCCGGCGGCAACGAGGCCCCGCAGAGCGGGCAGGTCGCGCGGGCGTCCGCGGCCGCGAGGAGCTCCTGGACGCTCGTGCGGAGCGCGGGGTCTCCCGCCGACGCGAACGACTCGGCACGGAACGCGGGCGCGTCGGGCATCGGAAGGAAGGCGTCACCCCGGGCGCGGTAGACACCGGTCCGGCGGTCGAACGTCACGAGCCGGTGCTGCACGAGCCCCTGGAGCGCGGAGTCGACGAGCTCGCGCAGCCCGCCGAAGACGTGGGAGAGCTCGACCGACGTGAGCCCGGGCGACTCGGCGAGCACCTCGAGGCAGCGGGCCCCGAGGAGCGACAGGTCGGAGCGCGCGAGGTACTCATCCAGCGCCCACGCGAACCGCGAGCTGCGCCGAACGCGTTTGCCCGGCGCAAGGCGGCCCGCGCGGGGGTCGCCGAGCAGCGTCGAGTGGACGAGGTCGAACTCGTAGCGGTACCGCTCCTCGGGAAGGTAGACGAGGACGGCGGCTCCGAACGGGACGAGCCCGTAGTGTCGGCAGGCCGAGAGCGACTCCGCGGCGGTGCCGCGCAGCCGCCGTAGCTCCACCCGCGCGCCGCCGGCCGCCGCGCGCCGGTCGTCCTCCTCGGACCGAAGGAGGTAGTGCTCGCGCACGAGGACGCGCGCGATCCCCCGGATCGCCGGCCCCGGTTCGAGCGGGTGGACGTCGGCCGAGCCGTCGGCGGCGAAGCGGATCCGCTCGAACGGCAGGAGGAATCGCCACGCGGGCCCGAGCGTCGGGGCGGGGTCGAGCCGGACCTCGCCGGTCTCAAAGTTCGTCCCCCGGTCGGCGATCATCGCGTAGAGGTTCGGGTACTCCTTCCCGTCCGCCGAGATCGTGAAGCGCGCGAGCTCGGGGCGCCGGCGGGACAGGAACTCCTCCCCCGCGCGGGCGAGCGCGCGCTGGGAGTAGGCATCGTGCCGCCCACCGCCCAGCCCGGCGGCGAGCGCGTCAAGCTCCGACAGCGGGGTGGCGGTCACGCGAGGGCCTCGATGTGATTGCCATCTCGTAGAGAGAGATAAAGCGACGGGCCATCGTGTCGAGGGAGCCGGTCCGACGCACGTGCTCGGCGGCGAGGCGCGCGAGCCGCCGGCGCTCGTCCGGCCGGTCGAGGAGGTCGACGATCGCGCTCGAGAGCGCGCCGGGCTCGAGGACCGAGAACCGGCGACCGGTGACGCCGTCCTCGATCACCTCGGCCGCCCCGCCCGAGGCCGGCGCGAGAACGGTCGCCGCCGAGGCCATCGCCTCGAGCAGCGCGACGCTCGACGTGTCGCTTGTCGACGGAAGCACGAAGACGTCGGTCTGAGAAAGGAGCGCGGGCTTCTCCTCCTCGGCGACGGGCCCGAGGTACCGGACCCGCTCGGAGAGGCGAGGAGACCGGGCGATCCGCTCGCGGACGGCGGCTTCCTCGGGGCCGGTGCCGCCGATGACGGCGGAGAGGTCGCCGTGCGCGAGCGCTTCCTCGACCGCGTCGAGGAAGCGGTGGACCCCCTTGTCGACCGTGAGCCGACCGAGGTACGTCACGAGCGGGTCGGAGGGGAGCCCGCACCGGGCCCGCCAATCGGGGATGGAGAGGCCGGGTCGGAACCGATCGACGTCGATCCCGTTCGGAACGACCTCGATCGGCCGCCGGAACGGCTTCGCGGCGGTGGAGAGCAGCACGTCCCGGGCGGCGGCGCTCGGCGCAGTCGCGATGTCGCACCGCCAGTACGTCCCGAGGTTGTACCATGCCGCGACCCGGAAGAACGTCGGTACGAGGAGCCGCCGCGGGACGCTCGAGCGCATCTCGGCGATGTTCGTGTGGAACGTCCCGACGAGCGGGCGGTGGAACCGCCGCGCCGAGAGGAACCCCGCGCTGCCGATCCCTCCGGGAGTATGGAGGTGAACGACATCCGCGTCCTCGACCCGTCGGCGGGCGCGGACGAGCGAGAACGGGTTGAGCGGCCAACGGTACTGGGAGTAGAGCGGCACCGGTAGCGAGCGGATCCGCGTGACCTCGACGCCGTCGGCGTCGCGCTCCTCCCGCTCTCTTCCGGAGACCGGGTTCGGGGCGAAGACGCGGACCGAGTGGCCGAGTCGGCGGAGCGACCGGGCGAGCCCGTCCGTGACGGTCGCGACCCCGTCCCGCATTGGGACGTAGGAGTCGGTGAAGAAGACGACCTCCATCGCGCACCGCCCGACCCGGATGGCGCGCCGGAGGGTCGTATCCTTTTGGGTCCGATGGCACCGTCGCCGGGGGAAGGCTCCGCGAGCCTACAAAACGGTCCGGAACGCCCGCTCGAGCCGGCTCAGCTCGCGCGTGTCGAGCGAGCGTCGGTCGAACGAGACGACGAGCGCGGAGCCGGTCTGCTCGACCTGCCCGACGAGCCAGTTGACGAACTTGAGCGTCAGTTCGAGACCGTACTCCCCGGTGAGGTACTCGAGCGCGTCCACGTAGACGAGCGCACCGCCGGGCGCCTCGGTCGGCTCGCGGAGATGACCGCCGACCTCCCCGGGCGAAAGCGGGCCGCCGGCGGGGACGCCGCTCCCATTCGGAACGATGTCCGTGCGTCGATCCTTCGAGAGGCCGGGGAGCTCGGGGGGATGGAGCGAGACGATCGCCGCGCGGGGGAACTCGTGGACGTTCGCGCGCACGAGCTCGACCCCGCGCGCGGGCCGCTCCTCGCGGACGAGGAGGCTCCGACCGGGGCGGAGTCGGTTCGCGGCGACGCTCTCGGTGCCGAACGGGGCCGCCCACGGTCGCGCCGGTTGCGGCGCGCGGAGCAGTGAGTTCCACGCGGGGCGGCGGGGGGGGCCTAGCAGGCTCCGTCGCTTGAGCTCGACCTCCTCGTCGAGGCGCGCGAGTCGGCTCTCGACCAGGATCCGCAGCTCCTGCGCGGTGTGACCGCGCGACGTGTGCTGCAGGACCTCGCGGAGGCCGCTGCGGACCCCTTCCTCGTAGCCGGCGGCGTAGGTCCGGGCGAACTCCTCATCCGCCGGCGGTTCCGCGTCCGCGGGCGGCGGGGGGGACGGGCCGTTCCGCCGTTCGGGAGCGCTCACGCGGACGCCCGGTCGCTCTCCGTCGCGGACGTCGCTCGGACGGCGGCGGCCGGCCGGCCCGGGGGCCGGAGCGGCGTGTCCTCGGTGGGAGCGAACTTGTAGCCGTAGTGGATGACGCCCGCCTTCCCCTCCTCCCGGAGCTTGCGGAACGTCGCGTGGACCTTCAGCCCGATCCGGACCTCGGACGGGTCGAGGTCGACGACCTGGCCGGTCAGCGTGGGTCCCTCGACCGTCCGGACGAGCGCGAGGATGTACGGGACCTGCATCTCGAACCCCTCCGCCGCTTCGTGGACGACCGTGAACGAGAAGACCTCGCCGTCCCCCGAGAGCTGGAACGGGACCATCTTCTCGATCGACTCGCGGTGGTGGGCGCACGTCGGGCAGACGGAGCGGGGTGGGAAGTACGCCGTGCCGCACATCGTGCAACGCGACCCGCCGAGGTTGTATCGGCGCGGGGTCTCGCGCCAGAACCGTGCGATCGACATCGGTCCCTCCTACGCCGCCCGCTCGAGGAGCGTGACGACGCTGGTCGCGCCGGTGCCGCCCACGTCGTGGGCGAGGGCGAACGAAGCGTTGGCGACCTGTCGGTCCTTCGCCTCGCCGCGGAGCTGGCGGACGAGCTCAACCACCTGCGCGACGCCGACCGCGCCGAACGGGCGGCCCTGCGCCTTGAGGCCGCCGGACATGTTCACGGGAATGTCGCCGGACGGGCCGAAGCGGCCCGCCTCGAAATCGGGCCCGGCCCGGCCCTTCTCCGAGAAGCCGAGGTCCTCGAGCGCCACCAGCGCCGAGATCGTGTAGGCGTCGTTGATCTCCGCGACGTCGACGTCGGCCGGGGCGCGGCGCGCCCGCTCGAAGGCGCGGCGCGCGGCGACCGCGGTCGACTCGAGCGTCGTGATGTCCTGCCGGTGCTGGACGGCCATCGTGTCGCACGCGACCTGGCTCGCCGCGATGCGAATCGGGGTGTCGGTGTAGCGGCGAGCGACCTCGAGTGGCCCGAGGACCACGGCCGCCGCGCCGTCCGAGAGCGGGGCGCAGTCGAAGACCCCGAGCGGTTCGGCGACCGGCCCCGCGCCGATCACCTGCTCGAGCGTGATGCGGTTGCGGTAGTGGGCATTCGGGTTCTTCGTGCCCATCTCGTGGGCGTGGACGGCGACCCGCGCGAGCTGCTCGCGCGTCGTGCCGTACTGGTGCATGTGGCGCCGCGCGATGAGCGCCCAGAGCGCGGGCAAGGTCGCGCCGAAGACGACCTCCCACTCGTGGTCGGCGGCGGCGCTCGTGATCTGGTTGCCAGTGACGTCCGGTACATCGGTCAACTTCTCGGCCCCGCCGACGACGACGAAGTCGTAGAGTCCGCTCGCGACCGCAAGATATCCCTGGTGGAGCGCGAGCGAGCCCGAGGCACCGCCGCCCTCCACGCGGACCGCGGGGAGGTGACGGCCGCCGAGTCCGGCATAGTCGAGGATCAACGGACCGATGTGCTCCTGGTCGATCAGCGAGCCCGACGCCATGTTGCCGAGGAAAAGCGCGCCGAGATCGGCGGACGAGAGCTTCGCGTTGACGAGCGCCTGGAGGCCGGCCTCGATCCCGATCTCGCGGAACGAACGGTCCCACAGTTCGCCGAACTTCGTCATGCCGACGCCGAGGACCGCGACGTCGCGCACGCTCAGCTCCCTCCCATGTGGATCTTGCCGCGGTACTTCGCGTAGACCCCGTAGGAGAGCTCGATCCCGCTATCGAGGTACGACTGCACGGATCGTCCGAACGAGTGGTCGTACCGCGCGATCTCGTCGGTCGTCGTGAGGTCGAAAGCGTCCGAGCCCGCGCCCGAGCCGTATCCGACCATGAGGATCCGCTCATCGGGCCCCGCGTGGTCCAGCACGTTCGCGAGACCGAGGAGCGCCGCCGCCGAGTAGGTGTTGCCGATGTACGGGGTCACCAGGCCGTAGCGCATCTGCGCCTCGGAAAAGCCGAGCTGCTTCCCCACCCGCTGCGGGAACTTTCCGTTCGGCTGGTGGAAGACGACGTGACGGTAGTCCTTCGGCTCGGTCCCGCTCGCTTCCATGATCCGGTGCGCGCACTCCGTCTCGTGTCGGAAGTAGGCGGGCTCGCCGGTGAACCGGCCGCTGTGGCTCGGGTACCGCTGGCCCTCGCGCCGCCAGAAGTCGGGCGTATCGGTCGTGTAGGAGACCGTCCGATCGACCCGCGCGATGACGTGCTCGCGCCCGATGACGAACGCGGCGCCGCCCGCGCTCGCGGAGTACTCGAGCGCGTCGCCGGGCGCCCCCTGAGAGGTGTCGGTTCCGATCGCGACGCCGTAGCGGACCATCTCCGACCCCACGAGGCCGAGGCACGTCTGGATCGCGGCGGTCCCCGCTTTACAGGCGAACTCGAAGTCGGCGGCGGTGAGGTTGGGCGTCGCGCCGACCGCCTGGGCGACGACCGTCGCCGTCGGCTTCACGGCGTAGGGATGCGACTCGGAGCCGACGTAGATCGCGCCGATCTGCTGGGGATCGATCGCGCCGCGGACGAGCGCGACGCGCAGTGCCTCGGTCGAGATCGTGATCGTGTCCTCGTCCGGCGCCGGGACGCTCTTGCGGTGGACGTTCAGACCCTGCCCCATGCTCTCCCCGTCCGAGCCCCAGACCCGACCGATCTCGACCGGGGTGATGCGGTAGCGGGGGACATACGCGCCGTAGCTCACGATTCCTGCGTCCATTCGTTTCCCTTCCAGTTACAGTTCCTCGAGCCGCTCGAGCACCGCGGGCGCGGCGAGCGACGTCGTGAGGAGGGGGATGTTCTCGACCTCGGAGAGTCGGATCGCGAGCGGGTCGACCCGGCCCGGGTTCGCAAAGACGACGGCCGCGGGCTTGAGCGGATGGGCCCGGATCGCGACCATCGGCGAGCGGCCGTACTTGACGTTCGAGAAGATCAGCGCGCGCTGGGTCGTCCAGCCGTAGACCTCCACGAAGTGCGACGCGTCGATCGAGAGGATCGCGCGGGGCGCGTCAAGTATCGTGAACCCGTGGATGTCGCGGTGGAGGTCCACGCGGCTCATCGCGCGCGCCTCGAGCCGGTCGGCGAACGACTTCAGTGGGATCGCGACCGCGAACTCGCGCATCCCGAGGATGCCGTCGGAGTGCGCGTGGACCCCGAGGCGCTGGCCGACCTTCCCGCCGTGGTCGGCGTCGACCGCGAGGAGGGCGTCGACGTAGCGGCGGATGAACCCGGCGCCGGGGCTGACCCGCCGCTCCGACTCGTAGTCGCTGACCACGGACGGGACGGTCTGCAGATGCTTTGCGAGGTCGCGCTGGGAGATGCCGAAATCTTCCCGCCACTTGCGAAGCGTACGCCCCGGGTGGGGGGAGAGGACGACCTCTCCGGCCATCTTCTCTCGGATCTCCGCTTCCACGGGCCCGCGAGACGGACCGCGGTATAAATCGCTAACCTTCCTGTCGGTCGTGGGTCTCGACAAGTGCCGATGGCCGACGCCGGTTATCGAGGGAGTGGACCGGGCGAGACTCTCCGGGGCGGGACGCGGGCCCGCCCCCTTTGAACTCGCGACCTCTACCTTGCCAAGGTAGCGATCTTCCGCTGATCTACCGGCCCACGCCGGCCGCCGAACACCGCTTCCCGATAAGGGTTATCGGTCTCCCCGCGACCGACCGGTGCCGCCGCGTCCAAACGCTTATGGCTCGGTCCCGGCTCCGCCGGCCGATGGCCGAAGAGGGCTCGTCCGGGGAGCCGATCGACATGCTCGTGAAGAGCACCCGCGACCTCCTGCGGCCGGAGGAGCTCGTCCGCGAGGCGACCCGCGACATCGTCAAGGACGAGATCCGACGCCACCTCGAGAAGACCCTCCACGAGGACCCGCGCCTCGAAAGCGACCTCCGCGACGCGGTCCGCGACCTCCTGGCGGCGCGGGCCACCGAATACGCCGCGCTCGTGCGGGTCGGCACGGCGACCGCCCGACTGGGACTCCACGCGCTGCCGCCCGAAGTGCGGCGGGCGCTGACGAAGGACCTCGTCGACCTTCTCTCGAAAGAACTCGGGCAGATCGTCGAGAGGTCGCTGTAGTCATGACGATGGGACCGGACCAGGTCCGGATCTACGAGATCAAGCGCGTCGACGTCGAGGGCGCGATCGTCATCGACGGCTTTCCGTCGGTCGGCCTCGTGAGCTCGATCGTCGCGAACTACCTCATCGACACGCTCGAGATGGAGCAGATCGGCATCGTGGAGTCGCCCGCTTTCCCAACCGTCTCGCTCATCCGCAACGGTGACCCGCAGCACCCGGTCCGCATCTATGCCGGGCGGCCGCCGGCCGACCGGGCCGGGCGCGGCGCCGACAAGATCGTCGCGTTCGTCTCGGAATTCCACCCGGCGCCGACGGTGATCCACCCGCTCGCGACCGCGATCATCGACTGGGTGCAGGAGCAGCGGTGCTCGCTCCTCGTCTCGCCGGAGGGTCTCGTCGTGGAGGCCGCGCCGCCCCACGGTGGGAAGGCGCCCCGCGCCCCGCGGCTGCCCGACGTGAAGGTCTACGGCGTCGCGAGCACGCGGAAGGCGCGCGAGTTGTACATCGAGCCGAACATGACGCCGTTCGCCGAGGGCGTGATCACGGGGATCGCGGGCGTCCTCCTCAATGAGGGGCACCGCCGCGGCTTCGACGTCCTGACGTTCCTCGCCGAGGCGCAGTCGGACTACCCCGACGCGCGGGCGGCCGCGAAGGTGATCGAAACGATCAACCAGATCCTGCTGCGGACGCCGCTCGACCCGGTCCCGCTCTACGCCGAGGCGGAGCGGATCGAGCAGCAGCTGCTCTCGATCCAGCGGCACGCCGCCGAGCGCGGCCGGGCCGAGGTGCCGACGCAGGGCTCGCCGCCGATGTACCGGTGAGGGGCCGGTCCGGGATCCGCGCGAGGAGCTCCTGGATCCCGCGGACCAGCGCGTCCGCGTCCCGCCGGTCGTTGTAGAGGTAGAACGACGCCCGGACGTTCCCCGGGAGGCCGCGCCGCTCGTAAAAGGAGTGGACGCAGTGCATCCCCGAGCGGACCATGACATCGTACCCCTCGTCCAGAAAGAGCGCGGCATCGTGCGGGTCGATCCCGTCCAGCACGAACGCGAAGATGCTCGGCCGTTCCCGGGGGTCGCTCGGGCCGAGGAGGTGCACCCGCGGTTCGCCCGCGAACGCTCGGGAGACGCGGTCGTTGAGGGCGCGCTGGCGGCCTTCGATCTCGTCGAGCCCGACGCGGTCAAGGTAATCGACGGCGGCGTGCGCGCCGAGGACCCCCGCGTAGTTCTGGAGCCCGGCCTCGAACCGGTGGGGCGGCGGCCGCAGCTCGTAGCCCGTGAGGCTGCTCCGCTCGACCGTCTCGCCACCGAGGAGGAGCGGTCGCAGAGGATCGAGCGCGCCGGGGGCCGCGGCAAGCACCCCGACCCCGGTCGGTCCGAGCATCTTGTGGGCGGAGACGGCGTAGTAGTCGACGCCGAGTCGCTCGAGGTCGACGCGGAGGTGGGGCGCCGCTTGGCAGCCGTCGAAGAGCACGGTCGCCCCTCGGTCGTGGGCGCGTTCGGTGATCTCGCGGACGGGCAACGAGCGCCCGTCGAGGTTCGACGTGTGGAAGAGGCTCACGACGCGGACCCCGCGGGCGAGCGCGGTCTCGAGCGCGTCGCCGTCGAAGGTGCCGTCGTCGGTGAGCGCGAGGGTCTCGAGGCGGATCCCCCGCTCGGCGGCGAGGCGGTGCCAGACGATGAGGTTCGAATTGTGCTCGCGGTCGGAGACGAGGACCCGGTCGCCGGGCGCGTAGGAGAGCCCCTGCGCGACGAGGTTGATCGCTTCGGTCGAGTTCCGCAGGAAGACGATCCCGCTCGGGTCGGAGCGCCCGAAGAACCGGGCGAAGCGGGCGCGCGCCGCCTCATACCGGCGGCCGACCTCTTCGGCGAACCGATGCAGACTGCGGCCGGCGCACCCGGGATAGTCCCGGTAGTACTCTTCCATCGCGGCAAGGACCGGAGTGGGGACGAGCGACATGCAGGCGGAGTCGAGGTAGACCGGAGCCGGCCGTCCCGGTCGGTCCGCGAGCGCCGGGAAGTCGCGTCGGGCGTCGCCGACCCTCATGGGGGGCTCCGCTGGAGCGCGTCCGCCGCCGCCGCGAGAGCCGCCGCCCCGATCACGAGGGCCCGCTCGTCCGGCGCGAACGTCGCACTGTGAAGGCTCGCCGGCCGGTTCGGCTCCCCGACGCCGAGGTGGAGGAACGTTCCGGGGACCCTCTCGAGGTACCGAGCGAAATCTTCCGCGCCCATCACCGGCTCGGCGACCTGCGTGCAGTGCGCGGTCCCGAACTCGGCCTTCAGCGCGTCCGCGACCACGCGCGTCGGCCCCGGAGCGTTCACGAGGGTCGGGTACCCGTGCTGATACTCGATGCGGACCCGCGCGCCGAGGCTCGCCGCGAGGGCCTTCACGCGTCGGTGAAAGACTCGGTCGATCAGCTCCCGCGTCGGCGCGCGGAACGTCCGAACCGTGCCTTCGAGGACGACCTCGGCGGGGAGGATGTTGTTGCGCGTGCCGCCGTGGATCGAGCCGACGCTGATGACGACGGGGTCGAGCGGGTCTCGGACCCGGCTCACGAGCGCCTGAAGGCCGTTCACGATCTCGCTCGCGACCACGATCGCGTCCGGCCCCTGGTGGGGCGACGCCGCGTGCCCCCCACGGCCCCGGACGGTGATGCGGAAGAAGTCGGCCGCCGCCATGAAGACCCCGGCTTTCCAGCCGACGTTCCCGAGTGGGAGGTTCGGCTCGACGTGCTGGCCGACCACGAAGTCGACCTTCGGGTGCTCGAGGCAGCCGTGCTCGATCATCGGCAGCGCCCCGCCGCGGAGTCCCTCCTCCTCGGCCGGCTGGAAGATCAGGGTCACCGGCCCCCCGGGTCGACGACCGCCCCGCGTCATGATCGCGGCGGCACCGAGCAGACACGCCATGTGGACGTCGTGCCCGCACGCGTGCATGCAGCCGGAGAAGCGGGACTGGAACGGCAAGCGCGTCGCCTCCTCCACCGGCAGCGCGTCCATGTCCGCGCGCAGCGCGACCACCGGCCGGTCGTCCCCGCCGGGGATCCGGCCCACGACGCCCGTGAACCCATCGAATGTCTGCGTCGGGATACCCAGCTCCGCGAGGGCAGCGACGACCTTGTCGCGGGTCCGTTTCTCCTTGAGCGAGAGCTCCGGCTCTTGATGGAAGGCGACGCGCCACGCCCGCATCGCGGGCAGCGCGCGTCGGGCGGCCGGGGTCCACGCGTCGGCCAGCCGCGTCATCGGCCGTCCAGCCGGCCGCGCAATATAATGGCCCCGATAGGCGACGGGCGCGAGCGGTTCATCGAGACGAGGACCGGCGCTCGAGCAGGGCGTCCAGGTCGCGCCGGGGCCGGAACGCCGCGAACTCGGGGGCCGCGGGGCCCGACGGGCGGGTAAGAGGGAAGCGATTGAACCAGACCGCGGGGATCCTCGCGGCCCGCGCGCCGACGAGGTCGCTCGCCCAGGAATCCCCGACCATCACCGCGTCGTTGGGGGCCACGCCCGCCTGCCGGAGGGCAGTGTGGAAGTTCTCGGGACTCGGTTTCGCGACCCCGACCATCTCGGACGTCACGAGGTGGTCGATCGTGCGATCGAGTCCGAGGAGGCGGAGCTTCGCTTCCTGCTCCGCGACGGTGTTGTTCGTGACGATCCCGATCTGGGACCGATTCCCCAGGCGACGGACCGCCTCCGGCGCCCCGCCGACCGGTCGACCGAGCCGGGCGGTCCGCGCCTGGTACTCGTCGGCGAGCCGCTCGGCCTCGGCGTCTCCGACCCGCCGGCCCGTCCAGACCGACACTCGACGGAATCGTTCCGCTCGCGAAGCTCCCGACGTGAGTCGCCCGGCGACCACATCCAGGTACTTCGTCCCGAGCATCCGATTGTACTCCGAGACGACCTCGTCGAGCCGCCGGTTCCGTGCGAACTCAAACTCCCGACGCGGCTCCCCGAGCGCCGCGCGGCAGGTGAGCGCGAGGTCGAAGAGCGTGTCGTCGAGGTCGAACAGGACGAGCTCCGGTGGACCGCTCGACGCGGTCCCGGGTGTTCGCGCCGGCGCGGTACCACGGGGTCGGGGAGCACATCTCGGGGAAAAGCGCGTTGCCACCGTGGGGGGACGACCCTGCCCTCGGGGGCCCCGAGTATCGACACTTTATCAACGCGACGGTTCAAGAAGTCGCGGTCGTGTACCCCGTTCATGGAGCATCCCCGGACGCCGGCGCCCACCGGTCCTCCCTCGTCGGCGAAGCGGACGATCCGGACGTTCCTCAAGCGCTCGCCCGACGCCTCCCTCGCCGACATCGCCGCCGCCCTCGGAGTCTCGCGCACGGGCGCGTTGAAGCACCGGACGCGGCTCGAGTCCGACGGACTCGTGGCGCGGCGGTATCGCCCGAGCCGGATCGGCCGTCCCCCGGCCTGCTTTCATCTCACCGACACGGCCCAGCAGATCTTCCCCGCGGGGACCACGCAGGCCGCGCTGAGCGCGATCCGCTTCATCGAGCGCCGTGAAGGTCGGGCGGCCGTGACGGAGATGCTCGAGGAGCGGGCCGACGAACTGCGAGCGAGACACGCTCCCCGTCTCGCCGGACGCGAGCTCCCCGACCGGGTCCGCGAGCTCGGACGGATCCGCGACGAGGAGGGGTACATGGCCGAGGTCCGTCGCTCGCGCGGCGGAGAGACGGAGCTCCTCGAGCACAACTGTCCGATCCTCGCGATCGCGGAGCGGTACGGCGAGGCGGGTGACGTCGAGCGGCGACTCTTCCGCCGTCTCCTCGGGGCCGATGTTCGGGTCAGCCATCGTGCGGTCGCCGGAGACCCGGTCGGTCGCTTCCTGGTGCGGGCCCGGAGCGATCCCGGTCCGATCGGGGAGGGCAGAAAGTGAGCGTCGGTCCTGAGGCGGCAAGCCTCGGCGGGAGGGTCGCGCGCGGGCTTCGGCGGAAAACCGGGAGTGGAACCCGGCCCGTCCCCCGCGAGATCGCGGAACCGGGTCGCGCGCGTGACCTCTCGCGATGAGCGGACCCTCGTTGGGATTCCGCTCGGTCCTCCGTAACCGCCAGTACCTGTACTTCCTCGGTTCCTCGAACGCCGCCTCGGTCGGGTATTCGGTCTACGCGATCAGCGTCGTCTGGCTCGCGTACACGGTGAGCCACAGCTACTTCGTGGTCGGGCTCGTACTCTTCGTCGAGTACGCGACCTACGCGGCGACGTTCCTCATCGGGCCGTTCGTGGACCGGGTGGGCAACCAGCGGACGATCTACCTGATTTGCTACCCGATCCAGGCCGTCGCGGCCGCCACCATCGGCGTCGCCGACGTGCGCGGGGTGCTGACGACCCCGCTGCTGGTCGGTCTTATCGTCCTGATCTCCGCGTTGTGGGATCTCGCGTGGGCCGCGTACAACGCGGCGCCCGGGATCCTGCTGAGCCCGGCCGAGCAGTTCGCGGCGAGCGGGGTCTCCGGGGCGATCGGCGGGGCGAACACGATCGCCGGGTACGCGGCGGGCGGCGTTCTGATCCTCGTGGTCGGCGCCGACGGCGGCATGTTCCTCTACGCGGCGCTGCTCGCCGTCGGGGCGATTCTCGCCGTCCGGCTCTCGATCCGACCCGGTCCGCCCCGAGAGGTCGGGCTGGCCGACAGCTTTCGCGAAGGGTGGCGGACCCTCAGCGCCGGTCCCGGAAGCCCGCTTCTCCAGCTCGCGTCGGTCGACGCGGTCCAGGGATTCTTCATGTCGGGTACCGCGTTGTTCATCACGCTCACCTCCGTGAGCGTCTTCGCGGCGTCGGGCGGCGCCTACGGCGTCCTGTTCACGGTCTACGTCGTGGGGGGCGTCGCCGCGGGCCTCCTCCTCGGCCGCTTCAACCCGCGCGGTCGCGCGGGGGCGGTGCTCGTCGGTGCTCTTCTCGCCACGGGGGCAGGGTTCGCGCTCTCCGTCTCCGTCCCCGCCGTGCTGGTGGTGCTCGCGCTCGTCTGGTTCCTGATCGGGCTCTTCCTGTCGATGTACGGGGACGCCAAGTACGCCTTCTTACGCGGGTCCGTCGACCCGCAGCGGCTCGGACGCGTGACGGCGAACCTCTACCTCTTCCCGGGGATCACGAGCGCGGTCGGCGCCCTGGTCCTCGGCGACCTCGCCAACACGACCTCCCCCCTCGACTTCGGGCTCCTCCTCGGCGTCGGGTTTCTGGCCGCGGGGCTCCTCGCGGTCGTGCTCCCGGGCGTGAAGGTCCTCCGCTACTGAGGGCAGCCCCGCGGCCCTCGGATGGCGCCGGTCGCCCGGGTCGGATCCGGCCGACTGCAGACCCCCGTCGAGGAGGGTTCTCGCCGAGGGAATTCGCTTCCTTTTTATACGAGTGCCGTCTTACTAATTCGGAAATCGGAGGGATCCTCCCCGATCGGGGCGGAAGGCTCTCGGAGTCCGAACGATGTCGAAGATCATTGGGATCGACCTGGGGACCAGCAACTCGGCCGCCGCGATGCTCGAAGGCGGGCGGCCCGCGATCATCCCGAGTGCGGAGGGGACGACGACCGGCGGCGGGAAGGCGTTCCCGTCGTACGTGGCGTTCACCAAGGACGGACAGTTGATCGTCGGGGAGCCCGCGCGCCGCCAGGCGATCTCGAACCCCGAGGGGACCGTCACCGCGTTCAAGCGGAAGATGGGCACCGACTACAAGTACCGCCTCCACGGGAAGGAGTACACGCCGCAACAGCTCTCGGCCTTCCTCCTCCAGAAGGTCAAGCGCGACGCGGAGGCGTTCCTGGGCGACAAGGTGGAGAAGGCCGTCATCACCGTGCCCGCCTACTTCGACGACAACCAGCGCCAGGCGACGAAGGACGCCGGCGCGATCGCCGGTCTCGAGGTCGTCCGGATCATCAACGAGCCGACGGCCGCGTCGCTCGCCTACGGGCTCGACAAGGCCGGGAAGAACCAGAAGATCCTGGTCTTCGACCTGGGCGGCGGAACGCTCGACGTCACGATCATGGACTTCGGCGACGGCGTCTTCGAGGTGCTCTCGACGAGCGGCGACACGCAGCTCGGCGGTACCGACATGGACTCCGCGACGACCGAGTGGGTCGCGCAGGAGTTCCAGAAGGAGTCCGGCGTCGACATCCGCAAGGACAAGATGGCGATGCAGCGCGTGCGCGATGCCGCGGAGAAGGCGAAGATCGAGCTCTCCTCCACCCTCGAGACGCAGATCAACCTCCCGTTCCTGACCGCGACGAACGAGGGGCCGAAGCATCTTGCCCTGACCCTCACCCGCGCCAAGCTCGAGGACCTCGTCCGTCCGATCGTAGAGCGGTGCCGGGCTCCGGTCGAGCAGGCGCTCAAGGACGCGAAGGTCGCGAAGTCGGACATCAGCCGGATCGTCCTCGTCGGCGGCCCGACGCGGATGCCGCTCGTCCAGAAGTTCCTCGAGGAGTCGGTCGGCCGACCGATCGAGCGCGGCGTCGACCCGATGGAGTGCGTCGCGATGGGCGCGGCGATCCAGGGCGGCGTCCTCGCCGGTGAGGTCAAGGACGTGCTCCTGCTCGACGTCACCCCGCTCTCGCTCGGTCTCGAGACGATGGGCGGCGTCTTCACGCGGTTGATCGAGCGGAACACGACGATCCCGACCCACAAGAGCGAGACGTTCACGACCGCCGCCGACAACCAGTCGACCGTCGAGATCAAGGTCTTCCAAGGCGAGCGCCCCCTCGCGGACGACAACGTCGCGCTGGGGAGCTTCCTCCTGACCGGCATCCCGCCCGCCCCGCGGGGGATGCCGAAGGTCGAGGTCAGCTTCGACATCGACGCGAACGGTCTCCTCAACGTCTCGGCGAAGGACCTCGCCTCCGGCCGCAAGCAGGGGATCGCGATCACCGCCTCCAACAAGCTGTCGAAGGAGGACGTCGCGAAGATGGTCCACCAGGCGGAAGAGTTCGCGGACGCCGACAAGGCACGGGCGGAGCTGATCCACGCGAAGAACCAGGCCGAGTCGCTCGCCTACGAGGCCGAGCGGGTCCTCAACGACGCGAAGGAGAAGGTCACGCCCGGCGACGCCGACGCGGTCCGCGCGAAGGTCGGGCTGCTCCGCAAGGCCCTCGAGGAGAAGGACGCGAGCCTCGCCGACATCCGTACGAAGACGGAGGAGCTCACGAAGGCGCTCCACGAGATCGCGCAGAAGCTCTACCAGGCCGGCGCCCCGCCGCCGGGCGGGGCCGCGACGCCGCCCGAGGGTGCGGCGAGCGAGCCGGGCCACGACCCGAGCGCGTCGGGGCCTGTGGACGCCGACTTCAAGGTCGTCGACAAGGACGCCGGCGACGAGAAGAGCGAGCCGTAGGCGGGTTCGGGCGGCCGGGCGCGCCGCCCGAGCGTCGCGCCGCTACCGCCCCGGTAGGGGGCGCGGCCAGACGCGCCCCTTCGGCGGGCCGACGTACTCCACGTCGGGGCGGATCAGGCGGTTGTCGGCCGCCTGCTCGAGCGCGTGCGCGCTCCAGCCTGCGGTCCGCGCGACCGCGAACGTCGGCGTGAACATCGCCCGAGGGAGTCCGACCGCTTCGAGGACGACCGCGCTGTAGTACTCGACGTTCGTGAAGAGCCGGGCCTCCGGCTTCGCGCGGCGCAGCGACTCCAGCGCGGTCCGCTCGACCGCCTCCGCGAGCGCGAGCCGGTGCGGGTCCGCGATCCCCTGTGCGATGCCGTGGAGCACGATCCCCCGCGGGTCGTCGGTCTTGTAGGCGCGGTGGCCGAAGCCGTAGAGGACCTCCTTACGCGCGAGGCGGTCGGCGATCCACGCCTCGGCGCGGTCCGGGGAAACGATCGCGTCCAGCATGTCGGAGACCCGGCTCGGCGCGCCGCCGTGGAGCGGCCCCTTGAGGGTGCCGAGCGCGGCGGTTGCCGCGCTGACGAGGTCGGACTGGGTCGAGATCGCGATCCGCAGCGCGAAGGTCGACGCGTTCATCCCGTGGTCCGCGAGGAGCGCGAGGTATCCCTCCAGCGCGGCGACGCGTCGGGGCTCGGGCGTGGCGCCGAGGAGCATCCACAGGTAGTTCGCCGCGTGCCCGAGGTCGGCCCGCGGGGGAACCGGGGCGGCTCCCCGAGAGCGGCGAACATACCGCGCGAGCAGCACCGGCGTTCGCGCGATGAGGTCGAACCCCTGCTCCCGAGTGGGGGGGTAGCCGTACTCTCCCGTTCCGAGCGCGGAGAGGATCGTCCGGAGCGCGTCGAGGGGCGGGAGCCCCGGCGGGAGCGCGTCCACGACCCGCTCGACCGCCGGCGGCACGCTGCGACGGGCCTCGAGCTCCCGTCCGACCTCGGCCGACGGGTCCGCACGAGGCGGCTCTCCGTAGAGGAGCAGGTGGACGACCGACTCGTACGGGACGCCCGGAACGATGTCGCGGACGTCGAAGCCGCGGTAGAGGAGATCGCCGGTCTCGCCGCCGACCCAGCTGATGGACGACCGACCGATCACGACGTCGTCAAGCCCCTTGGAGACCCGTGCGGGCGTCGCCATCCCGGAGCCGACACCCGGAAGTGGGTTTATCCTCGACCTCCGGCGCCGAGCAAAGGCTAAGTCCCGCGGTCGGTGGTTCCGCCGATGGTCGATGCCCCGACGCACCTCCTCGAGCGCGTGCTCCAGCAGCGCGTCACACTCGTCCTCAAGGACGCCCGCCAGCTCAGCGGCAAGCTGCTGGGGCTCGACGAGCACCTGAACCTCGTGCTGGACGACGCCGACGAGTCGACCAGCGAGGTCACGCGCCACCTCGGTCGCGTCGTCCTGCGCGGCTCCAACGTCGTCACCCTCCACGCTCCCCAGGGCGCCTCCGCGAAGTCGGCGTGAGCCCGTGGCCGACGCCTCCGCGTCCCCCGGCCGGAACCGGCCGCGACCCCACGGCGAGACCCTTGCGGTCCTGAAGTACCTCGCCCTCGCCGGCGCCGACGGCACCCCGGTCGTGGTCACGTCCCGTGAGCTCGGCGAGCGGATCGGCGTAAGCCAGCAGGCGGCCGACCGCTACCTCGTCGCGCTCGAGAAGCGGGGACTCGTCACGCGCGCCCTCGCCCAGCGGCGCCAGCGGCTCCTCTTGACGCCGGCGGCGATGAGCGTGCTGCGCGCCGAGTACCGCGCGTACCACCGGATCTTCGAGGGGCCGGCCAAGATCGCGTTCGCGGGGAAGGTCGCGTCGGGGTTGGGGGAGGGTCGCTACTACCTGAGCCAACCCGGCTACGTCGTGCAGTTCACGGAGCGCCTCGGCTACGCGCCGTACCCCGGCACGCTCAACGTGCGGGTCGACCGGCCGGCGCTCCGCAAGGTCGACCTCGTCGGCCACTGGACCGGGCTGCGGATCGACGGCTTCCAGGCGAGCGGCCGGACGTTCGGCGGGGCGACGTGCTTCCCCGCGCGGATGAACGGCCACCCCTGCCACCTGATCCACCCGGACCGAACGCACTACCAGGACGTGGTCGAGTTCGTCGCGGTCGACTGCCTGCGCGATACGCTGCACCGGAAGGACGACGACCCGGTCGAGCTCGAGATCGAGGAGCCGTGACGCGCCCCTCCCTCGCCCGCGAGGTCGCCCACGACCGCCGACCGGAGCCCGCCGGCCCGGACGCCGCGCGGCGCTACGTCAACCAGTGGGTCGAAGCCGAAGCGATCGGAACCGAGCGGCTCTCCGCTTTCGTGCTGATCCTCCGGACGCGGGGCTGCTACTGGGCCGACGAGAAGGGGTGCTCGATGTGCGGCTACGCCAAGGACACCCTTGGCCGATCGGCGACGCCCGCGGAGCTCGCGGAGCAGACCGACCGCGCGCTCGCTCGCTACCGGGACGAGCCGTACGTCAAGGTCTACACGTCGGGCAGCTTCCTCGACGACCGCGAGGTCGACCCGGAGAGCCGCCGCCGGCTCGTCGCGGCGTTCTCGGGCCGGGCCCGTCGGCTCCTGTTCGAGACCCTCCCCGAGTTCGCGACCGCCGGAACGCTCGAGCCGCTGCGGGCCGCGTTCGCCGGCGAGGTCGAGGTCGCGCTCGGCCTCGAGTCGACGGACCCGACCGTTCTCGCGCGGTACGTCCACAAGAACGCTCCGCCGAGCGACTACCTCGCGGCCGCGGACCGCGTGCGCGCCCTCGGCCTCCGCGCGAAGGCGTACCTGCTCCTGAAGCCGCCGTACCTCACGGAGGAAGAGTCGATCGAGGACGTCGTCCGGTCGATCGGGGTCGCCGGCCCCCGCTTCGACGCGCTCTCGGTGAACCCGGTCCACATCCAGAACGGCACCGTCGTGGAGTGGCTGTACCACCGTCGCCGGTACCGGCCGCCCTGGCTTTGGAGCGTCGTCGAGGTGCTGCGCCGCGGCGCGGAGCTCCGCGGCGCCGCGCGGCTCGTCTCGTTCCCGACCGCGGGCGGTCTCGCGCGCGGTCCCCACAACTGCGGGGAGTGCGACGCCCGAGTCCTCGCCGCGATCGAGGAGGCGTCGCTCTCCCAGGAGTTCGGTCCGCTCGAGGCGCTCGACTGCGCCTGCCGCTCGACGTGGGCCTCGACCCGCGCGCTCGAGGCGCTGGGGGTCGAGGCGACATGAATCGGACCCCGAGACTGCCGAAGCACGCGATCCCCTCGATCCATCAGTTCCTGCGCGCCCACGCGCTCGGCGACGGCGCGCGGGGGGTCGTCGTCGGCCTCTCGGGCGGTGTCGACAGCGCGCTGACCGTCCGCCTCGCGCGCGACGCGCTCGGGGCCGAGCACGTGCTCGGGGCGCTCCTGCCCGACGCGCGGTTCCCGGCGGAGCTGCGCGCGGAGACGGAGGAGTTCGCCCGATCGCTCGGCATCGAGTCGGTGACGGTGCCGATCGACGACGTGGAGCGGGCGTTCCGAACGCTCTTCCCCGAGGTTCGGGACCGGGTCACGCTCGGGAACGTCGCGGCGCGGGTCCGGATGACGGTGCTGCACACCCTCGCCCGGGAGCGGGGGCGCTTCGTGGCGGGGACCGGCAACAAGTCGGAGCTCCTGCTCGGGTACTTCACGAAGTACGGGGACGGGGGCGTCGACCTCCTCCCGATCGGCGACCTGTACAAGACCGAGGTCTGGGAGGCGGCGGCGGAGCTCGAGCTACCGCGCGCGATCCGCGAGCGCGCTCCGACCGCGGGCCTCTGGGAGGGTCAGACCGACGAAGGGGAGCTCGGTCTTCCCTACGCGGAGATCGACCAGATCCTATTCGGCCTCGAGCATCTCGAGACGGAGGAGGAGATCGCCGAGGGGACCGGCCTCCCGATCGCGCGGGTCCGCGAGGTTTCCGAGCGGGTCCGGCGCGGCCGGCACAAGCGCCGCCCGCCGCCGGTCGCGAAGGTCGGCTTCCGCACGGTCGGGATCGACTGGCGGGAGTGATTCCGCCCCTCGTCCGCAACCTTTTACGCGACGAACGCTCGCTCGGCCCCAACCGCCCGCGCAGCAGTGCCATGGATCGAGCGACCTACCAGCGACTTCTCGACACCCTCGTCACCTACGAGGACGTGGACCGGCTCGCGCGGGCCGAGCACCTCGATCCCGAGCTCCTCTTCGTCATCCACACCCACCGCGTCACCCGCGACGCGACGCGGCGGTTCTACGTCGTGAAGCGGCAGATGCCGCATCTCGCCGCGCAGTGGAAGCGCGGGCGCTCGATGCTCGACATCGCGCGGGAGTGGAAGTTCCCTCCCGTCCTCCTCGGGCAGCAGATGCTGGGCGAGCTCGGGATCCCCCGGAAGAAGGTCTGGGGGACGTTCCTCCATCCCGAGACCGCGCCGGACGCCCGCCTCCGGCACGACGTCGAGGCGCTCCTCGCGCACGACATGATCTACTCGCCCCGGGGGATGGAGCTCCAGCGCGAACGCGGCCGCCAGGGCGAGGAGCGGATGCAGCGCTGGCTCGACAAGCACGGGATCGGCTTCCGGACCGAGAAGGACCTCCGCGGCAAGTACGCCAAAACGCCGGACGCGCTCCTCGACCAGCCGATCATCTTCTACGGCCAGAAGCTCACGTGGATCGAGTCGAAGGCGAACTTCGGCGACGACGTCGAACTGCGGAAGAACCTCCGGCGGCAGCTCGGACCGTACACCGAGCTTTTCGGCGAAGGGGCGGTCGTTTACTGGTACGGCTACGTCGACGGCGCGCAGTCGCCGGACGGGATCCTGCTCTGGGACGGGCCGACGTTCGAGGGGATCACGCCGACCGTACCACCGCATCCCGCAGGATCTCCCGCTGCTCACCACTCGCGAGATCCCGCTCGACGAGCGCCCCCGGCCCCGCCTCCCGCAGACCCAGGATCAGCGCCCGACGGCTCCGCCGCCGCGCCGCCTCTTTGAGCTGGCGGGACATCGAGCGCGCGAGGAGATCGCAGTCCGCGCTGAGCCCCGCGCGGCGGAGCTCGTTGACGAGCGCGAGCGCCTCCGGCGCGAGGCGCGGGTCGACGACGACCACGTAGGTGTCGAGCGGCGGCTCGCCGTCCGGCCAGCGGCCGGCGCCGCGCAAAAGGAGCTCGAGCGTCTGGTCCCCGATCGCGAGGCCGACCGCCGGCGTCGGCGGACCCTCGAAGAGCTCCATGAGGTGGTCGTACCGGCCCCCGCCGAAGACGGAGCGACCGCCGACGCGGGCGTACGCCTCGAAGACGGTCGACGTGTAGTAAGCGAGGCCGCGGACGACCGTCGGGTCGAAGACGACCCGGTCGCCGAGGCCGGCCCGTTCGAGGAGCCCGAAGAGCGTCTTCAACCGCGCGACGCCGGCCTTCCCCTCCTCATCGAGCCCGCGCGCGACGAGCCGGTCGAGGAACGCGGGGAGCCCGGCGGGGGGGACGCCCGGGCCCGCGGAGCGGAACAGCTCGGAAAGCTCGGCGGCGCCGTCGGGGCTCATCCCGACCGCTGCGAGCTCCGCCTCGAACTCCGCCGGCGGGATCTTCTGGAACCGGTCCACGGCGCGGAAGAACCGCGCGGACTCCGTCGCGCCGAAGAGCCGCCCGATCCCGCCGGCGACCGCGCGGTCGCTCACCCGGAACGCGTAGAGTCCCTCCGCCCCGACCTCGTCCAGGACGAGCGCGGCGCTCGCGAGGAGGTCGGCCTCCGCCTCGACGCCGGGGACGCCTAGGATGTCGAGGTTGAACTGGAGGAACTCGCGGGTACGACCGGCCTGGGGCTCCTCGTAGCGCCAGATCTTCGAGAGGGTGAACCACTTCACCGGCATCGGCTCCGACTTCGCGCGCTCGACGAAGACCCGCGCGAGCGACGGCGTCGTCTCGGACACCAGCGCTACCGGTCGGCCGCCCTTATCGTGGAAGAGCCAGGTCTCGGCGGCGATCCCCTCCCCGCTCTTCACCTGGTAGAGCTCGAACGACTCGACGCACGGGGTCTCGAGTTCCGTGTACCCCGAGCGACGGGCGGCGTTCCGCATCCGGCGACGGATCTCCGAGCGCGCCCCCGCTTCCGGCGGAGGGTAATCCCGGAAACCTCGCAGGACGCTCGGGGACATGCCGGTACGACGGGGTATCGGCTCTTTAGGCTATGCCGAGTGCGGGCTCCGCACCGCGGCGGTGGCCGCGCCGGGGACGACCGGCCCGACCTCGGACGGCGCCGCCCGCTCGACCTCGCTCCGGAGTCGGCGGTAGGCGAGGATCATCCCGACGAAGTTGCGCTTGCGCAGTTCGGCCGAGACCGCCCGCATCTCGCGGACCGCCGGCTCGATGTCGAGACCGGCAGAGCGCTCTTCGACGATCCGGTCGCGCAGTCGGTGGAGATCGGCGAGCAGGAGCGGCTTGAGGAGCGTCCAGAGCGCGACCGCAGCGCGGGCGAGGAGGCGTTCCGCGTCGGCGCGACGACCTGCGGCGAAGAGCTTCCGGCCTTCCTCGAGCGGGCCGGTCGCGGGCGAGGGGTCGCCGCCGAGCTCGCGCAGCGTCGCGACGAGGAGCTCGCCTTCGGCGACCAGGATCCGACCGACCTCCCACGACTGTTCGACCGAGGCCAGCTCGTCGCGAACGGTAGAGAGCCGCCGTTGTGCTCCGCCGAGGTCGCCGACCCCGATCGCGCGCCGTACCGCCGTGAGTTCGACGTCCGCGCCGGACGTCGGGAAGAGCTGGGCGAGCTCGTTGCGCCGGGCGAGGAGCGATTCATACTCCTCGACGACCGCGCTCGAAAGGTGGACGAACATCTCGCGCGCGAGGACCTCGAGAGAGTCGGTGTCCCCGGCGAGCGCGGCCGAGTTCGCCCGGGTGTGGAAGTCCGTGAAGTCGAGGTCGAGGCGGCGAGCGACCCGGAAGTACTCCTCCACCCGCCGCCGCGCGTCCGCGAGGCCCGTGGGGGAAGGGGGCACCGGTGGCAGGTCGACGACCCGCGCGATCTCGGGCGGCCGCCGAGCCGGCGGGTGCGTCGCCCCCTCCGCCTCGACCCGCGCAGCCCGTGGGCGCGCGGCGGAGGGCGGTGGGCGGCGGGCCAGGCTCGGAGGAGAGGCGGCCGGAGCGGTCGAGAGGCCCCCCTCCTGATCGACGGTCGCGAGGAGCTCGCCGATCGTCCGCACGTAGGCGGGGTCAGTGTCGCCGTCCGGTCCCGCCGCCTCACGGACCGCGGTGAAGAGCGACGCGGAAAGGTGGCACCGAGGGCACTCCTGCCCGTCCGCGATCGGTCCAGCGCCGCAGATCGGGCAGGTCGCCATGCTAGTTCGTTCCGCCGTCGCCGCCGCGAGCCCACCCCCCCGGCAGGGAGGCCCGATCCGCACGTGCCCCTAGCGGCACTGGGTGGTGGCTCAAAAGCTCTCGGTCGCGGGGCGCAGTCTACGGTTCGGGCCCCCGAGGCGCGAGATGGCGTCGCGCCGACGGCGTCGGGTGGTAAACGCCCGGGCCGAACCTCGGCGGTGCCTCCGTGACGGTGCCGGCCTCGGGGGGCCAGCGCGCACGGCATCGTCGGCACCGGTACCCCCGGGATCGGCCCAGGGAGTGGGTCGCCGAGCGGCACCGCGGGCAGCGAGGCGGGCGCCGGACCGTGTCGCGGACGCCGAGTGCGAGGAGCTCGATCCCTTCGAGACGGAACGGACCGTCGGACCCGCGACCCCCCCAGACACGGAGCCGGTCCCCCGCGCGAAGCGTCCGGGCGACCCGGGGAAGCGTCTTGGTCGGCTCGAACGCGAGGCACTCGAGGACCGCGCCGTCAGCGTCCTCGACCTCGAGTCGGACGTGCCCGCCGGCCAGCGCGGTCGGAGGGTGAAGAAGCGTGCCCGCGACGATCGCGGAAGTGAAGGGGGCGAGGGCGCGGGCGGAGCGGCGGACGAGGTGGTCGCCGCTGCCCTGGTTGGTACGATAGAGGACCCAGCGGTCGACCGGCTCGGAGCGGACCAGCCGCCGGGCGGCGAGGGGGGCCGCGGGGGACGTGCCCCGGAGCCCGAAGAGGATCGGGCACGCGGTGTGGGGCGCGACGAGGAGCCGACGCGTCCGCGGGTCGTCGCACAGGAAGAGCGCGGGGTACCGCTCGCCCGCGCGCCGCACGCTGCCGGCGTCCACCTCGCGCTCCGACCCCCAACGCTCCCGATGTCGGTAGGCGATCATCTCCCAGGTCGGACGCCGCCCTCGCCACGCGACGGCCGCGGCGGCGCCGACGAGTCCCCGGTCCTCACCGTCCGTCCGGACGATCGCCCCGGCCCGAAGGAGCGCCGCGCGGACGTCGGCGACGGGTACGACCTCCCGCACGGCCGCCCAGTACAGCGCTTCGGGCAGGAGTCGGTCGACCGCGACGAGCGCGGGGTCGGTCCCCGGCTCCCCGCGGCGGGAGGCGGCGAGCACGCGGTCCCACGCTCGGTCGACCCACCGGCGGGCGAGGGTGGGCGACAGCGCCCGGCCGCGTCGGTACGACCAGACCGGTCGCCCCTCGACCTCCCCGACGCGCCGGCGGGGACCTTCGCCTCGACCGAAGTGCGCGGAGAGCGCCGCGTTCCCGCGGGTCTTCCACGGGATGTTCGGGTTGAGCCGGACGAGCCGCGGCTCCCCGACGAGGTCCACCTCCTCGGTGCGCGCCGCCGCGAGGAGCTCGGAGAGGGCCCACGTCGTGCACCCGCCGCCCGGGCTGTCGGTGTCGTCGATGCCGACCCAGATCGTCCCACCCCGAAGGGGCAGCGCGGGCGCGGTGATGAACCGGACGGGCCGGTCTAAGCGACCCCGGCGAGGAGCTTCTCGTACGCGGCGAGGTTCGGGGCGAGCGCGATGTCGGAGCGCGCGGGGCCGACCGCGGTGCCGAGGAGCTTCGCCTCGAGCCCGTCCGTCGTGGTCTCCTTCGGGCGGTGCATGACGCCGATCGGGATCTTGCCCGACTCGACGATGTCGAGGTAGATCGAGAACATCTTCTTGCGGTCGGTCGGATCGTACCCCGGCGCCTTCGCGACGTCGAAGACCTTCTCCCGCCAGAGCTTGTACGTGTCGTTGTACGTCACGCACGGCGACAGGTCCTCGACGAACGCGAACCCCCGTCGCTCGTGGTTGAACCGGATCGCCTCTTCGAGGACGGCGGTCATCGTCCTCGGGTCGCCGGAGAACGTGCGGGCGATGAAGTTCGGGACCGGGATCGAGAGCGCGCTCAACACCGCGTCGAACGGATGCTCGACGTTCCCCTCGAACCCGATCTGGCTGGTCGGGGACGGTTGGCCCTTCGTGAGGCCGTACGTCTCGTTGTTCATGACGATGTAGAGGATCGACGCGTTCTTCTTGAACGCGTGCATGAAGTGGCCCATCCCGATCGCGTAACCGTCCCCGTCCCCGCCGGCGGCGACGACCGTGAGCGACGGGTTCGCGAGCTTCACGCCGACCGCCTGCGCGAGCAGCCGGCCGTGGAGGGCGTGGATGCCGTTGACCTCGAGGAAGTTGTGGATCGACCCCGAGCAACCGATCCCGCCGACCAGGATGAGGTCGTGGGTCGGGATCTTGAGGTTCGCGGCCGCCTTCTTGACCGACGCGAGCAGACCGAAGTCGCCGCACCCGGGGCACCAGATCGGCGAGACCGGCTTCGCGGACTGCACCATCCCTACGATGCCTCCTTCACTTCGGCGATGATCTGCGGGGTCCGGAACGAGAAGCCGTCGTACTTGAGGATCGAGCGAAGCTTCGCGTGGTGCCACGGGAGGTGCTCCCGGAGGAGCCGCGCGAACTGGCCGGTGTAGTTGTGCTCGACCACGTAGGCGACGTCGACGCTCTGGAGGAACGGGTCGATCTCGTGCACCGGCACCGGGTAGAGCGTCCGCGCCTGGAGGTAGCGGGTCTTCACGCCCCGGGCCGCCAGGATCGACTGCGTCTCGAGGATCGGGCCCGAAGTGCTGCCGTACCCGACGAAGCCGATCTTCGCGTCGGCTTCCCCGAAGAGGCGCGACGCGGGCAGCTCGTCGCGGGCGCGGACCATCTTCCCCATTCGCTTTTTCATCATGCGGACGCGGTTCGCGGGGTTCACGGAGACGTGCCCCCACTCGTCGTGCTCGTTCCCCGTGATCTCCGCCCAAAGTCCGGGGGTTCCGGGGGGTGCGTACGCGCTGATCCCATCGTCGGAGAACTTGTAGGCCTTGTACTCGGTCATTCCCGAGGTGTCCTCGGCGGTGATCCGCTTCCCGCGGTCGACCCGCAGCGGCGCGAGGTCGAACCGGCGGCTCGTGGTCGTGTTCTGGCAGAGCGCTTGGTCGAGGAGGAGGATCACGGGAAGGCGCCACTTCTCGGCGAGGTTGAGCGCGTCGACGGTCAGACCGAAGCAGTCCTCAGGCGTGGACGGGGCGATCACGAACCGCGGGTACTCCCCGTGGCCCAGGTTCACAAGGTGAGAGAGGTCGGACTGCTCGTGCCGCGTCGGCTGACCCGTGCTCGGACCGACCCGTTGGCAGTCGGCCACGACGATCGGGATCTCGGCGGTGCCGGACTGCCCGATCCCCTCGGTCATGAGGGACAGACCGGGGCCGCTCGTGGACGTCATGACGCGGGCGCCCGCGTACGCGGCGCCGAGGATCATGTTGACCGCGGCGAGCTCGTCCTCCGCCTGGCGAACGACCCCGCCGAAAGCGGGCAGGTACCGCTGGAGGTACTCCATGACCTCGGTCGCGGGCGTGATGGGGTACCCGGCGAAGAATCGTCCCCCGCCCACGACGAAGCCGAGCGCCACCGCCTGGTTGCCGGTCGTGAGGATGAGGTCGTGGGCGTCCCCCTCCGCGACCGAGAACCGATTCGCGACCCCCGGCGCCTCGAGCGCGACCTTGCGGCCGATATCCAGCGCCTTCAGGTTCTTGTCGAGCGCCTCGGCGCCGCGGCGACGGAACCGCTCCTCGATGACCCCCCGGGTCTTCGCCGGGTCGAGCCCGAGGAGGACGGAGAGCGCGCCGTAGGCGGCGGTGTTCTTAAAGATCGGTTGGCCGAGCGGGCCGCCGACGAGCGTCGCAAACGGGAACCCCGCCGAATTGGGCAGGTCGACGTGGAATCCGGTGGAGTCGTAGATCACGAAGCCGTGGGCCGCGAGTTCCGCCTTGCCGAGCTCGATCGCCTCGTTGTCGAACGCCACGAGGACGTCAACCTCGGGCTTGAGCGTCGAGATCGGGTCCCGCGACGCGCGCACGGACGCGTCCGCGTGGCCCCCGCGGATCCGGGAGAGCACATTGCGAGAAGCGTACACATAGAGTCCGCACTTGCGGAAGTACCGGCCGAGGAGATCCGAGACGGTCAACGTGCCGTCTCCCCCTTGGCCACCGATCATGACGCTGAGGTCGTTCAGTTCCGGCGGCGGCCGGACGTTCGCCGGACCGGCGTCGGTGGGGACGGTCGTCGTGCGGGCAGCGGGGGTCGTCATAGCTCACCAAAACAGGTCGAGAGACTTGCACCCGGTTTGAGAACCGGCGGCTATTTAAGTAGTCTCGCCGCCGAGGAAGCGCCGAGCACCACGACGGCACGTCGCCCGGGCCGGAGCCGGCTAAACGTTAATGGTCCGCAGCGGGTAGAACCGTCGATGGCAGAGCCGCGCCTCGTCGAGAACTATCATCCGGAGACGGCGGCGCTGCGCCACATTCCCGTACCGGTCATCTTCTGGGACGAGACGCTGCGCGACGGGGAGCAGACGCCGGGGGTCCACTTCACCCCCGAGGAGAAGCTGCGCGTCGCGACCCTGATGTCGGAGATCGGCATCTCGGTCGTCAACGCCGGGATCCCGGTCGTCTCGGAGGAGGAGGCGCGCGCGGTCCGACTCGTGGCGGGCGCGGGGTTGAAGGCGAAGGTCCTCGCCGCCGCCCGGACGGTGCCGACGGACGTCGACGCGGTGATCCGCAGTGGGGTCTCCCATATCGCGATCTTCGTCGCCGCGAGCCAGGTCCACCTCCGCTACAAGCTCAAAATGTCGCAGGAGGAGGTGCTCGCCGCCTCCCTGAAGACGGTCCGGCAGGCGAAGGATGCGGGGCTCCACGTGGCGTTCGTCACGGAGGACACGGTGCGGGCGCCGTTCGACTTCGTGGAGCGGCTCTACCGGGAGGTCCAGGAAGCCGGGGCGGACCGCCTGGTCGTCGCCGACACGGTCGGGATCATGACGCCGCTCACGTTTCGGTGGTACCTCACCGAGTTCCAGCGCCGGGTGCGACCGAAGGACCTCTCCGTCCACTGCCACAACGACTTCGGACTCGCCGCCGCGAACACCCTCACCGCGATCGAGTGCGGCGCGCGCGCTCCGCACGTCTGTGTCAACGGGCTCGGCGAGCGCGCGGGAAACGCGTCGCTCGAGGAGGTCGTCGTACAGCTTGAGGCGCTCTACGGCGTTCGGACCGGGATTCGCACGGAGCGCCTCACCGAGCTCTCTCGACTTGTCGAGGACCTTTCCGGGATCCCGGTCGCGGCGAACAAGGCCCTCGTCGGGTACAACGCCTTCTCCCACGAAGCCGGAATCCACACGCACGGGATCCTCGCGAACACCCTCACCTACGAGCCGTTGCAGCCCGACTTCGTCGGTGCGCGGCGCCAGATGATCCTGGGGAAGCACACGGGTAAGGCGGCGGTCGTCGAGAAGCTCAAGGAGCGTGGGATCACGGCTCCCGACCCGCTGCTCCTCGAGCTGCTCCACCGCATCAAGACGGAGACCGAGTCGCGGTCGAAGGAGGACCTCGAGCGGTTCCTCCGGGAGTACCGACACCTTTTCGAGCGCCCGGGCCTGTCCGACGAGGAGTTCTGGACGATGGTGAGTGCGGTCGGCATCGAGGCGAGCCCGGCATGAGCGGCGCGAACGGCCACGGCATGACGCTCGCCGAGAAGGTCCTCGCGCGTTCGGCGGGTCTGGACCGTGTCGTCCCGGGGCAGATCGTTGAGGGGAACGTTGACCTCGCGATGATGCATGAGCAGGGAGCCCAGACGGTCGGTCCCTTCCATCAGATGGGCGCGGAGCGTGTGTGGGACCCCGAGCGCGTCGTGATCGCCATCGACCACTGGGTGCCCGCCTCGACCGAGGGTGCGGCCGTGCTGCACCGGATCCTTCGCAAGTTCGCCGCGGAGGTGAACCTCCCGCACTTCTACGACGTCGGCCGACACGGGATCTGTCATCAGATCCTGGCAGAGAACGGGTGGGTCGTCCCCGGCGACCTCGCGGTCGGCACCGACTCGCACACGAACATGCTCGGCGCGATGGGGGCGGTCGCGACGGGGATCGGACCGACCGAGATGGCCGCCGTGCTCGCGCTCGGCCGCCTCTGGCTCAAGGTCCCCCCGACGATCCAGGTGCGGGTCCACGGCAGCCTGGGAAAGGGCGTCACCGCTAAGGACCTCGTACTCCGGATCCTCGGCGAGATCAAGACGACTGGCGCGACGTACAAGTCGGTCGAGTACTCCGGACCGGCGATCGAGGCGCTCTCGATGCCGGAACGGTTCACGATCTGCAACATGACGACCGAGATGGGGGCGAAGTGCGGCGTGGTCGCCCCGGACCAGAAGACGTTCGACTACCTCGCTCCGATCGCGAAACACGCGATGCACCCCCTGCATCCCGACTCCGACGCCCGCTACGAGCGCGTCGTCGACGTCGACCTCGATGGGATGCCGCCGATGGTCGCGTGCCCGTACTCGCCGGACAACGTGCGTCCGCTGCCGGACGTCGCCCGCGAACACATCAAGGTCGACCAGGTCTTCCTCGGCTCCTGCACGAACGCTCGGATCGAGGACATTCGGGAGGGGGCGGCCCTGATGAAGGGCCACCAGGTCGCGAAGGGGGTCCGATTCATCGTATCCCCCGCGTCGACCGCGATCTACGACCAATGCCTGAAGGAGGGCCTCATCCAAACGTTCACGGACGCCGGAGCGGTCTTCACGAACTCGAGCTGCTCGGCGTGCTTCGGCGGCAACATGGGCATCCTCGCGCCGGAGGAGGTCTGCGCCTCCTCCTCGAACCGGAACTTCCCCGGCCGCATGGGCGCGAAAGAGGCCCGCATCTACCTGCTCTCCCCGGCGGCGACCGTCGCGGCGGCGATCCGCGGCGAGGTCACGGACCACCGGGAACTCCTGTAGGGGACACCGCCGTGAAGGACGTGATCGAGGGCCGCGTCTGGACGCTCGGGCGCGACGTCGACACCGACGGGATCATCTCCGGCAAGTACCTCACGATCATCGACCCCGAAGAGCTGAAGAAGCACGTCTTCGAGATCGCGCTTCCCGAGTTCGCGAAGGAAGCGCGCCCCGGCGACATCCTCGTCGCCGACGTGAACTTCGGCTCCGGCTCGAGCCGGGAGCACGCCCCGCAAGCGATGCGTGCGATCGGCGTCGGCGCGGTCGTCGCCGACTCGTTCGCCCGGATCTTCTTCCGCAACGCGATCAACCTCGGGCTCCCTACGGTCGAGGCGCCCGGGGTTCGGGCGATCTTCTCCCAAGGTGACACCGCGCGCATCGAGGTGCGCGCGGGCCGGATCACGAACGTCGGGACCGGTGCGTCGGTGACGTTCCCGCCGCTCCCGCCCCACCTCTTGAGCCTCCTGGACGCCGGGGGCCTCGTCCAGAAGGTCCGGGCCGAGCTCGCCGCGCGCCGCGAGGCGGCGCCGGCCCCTCCATGAAGGACGCGGCGTACGCGATCGCGGCGTTCCCCGGGGACGGGACCGGCCCCGAGGTCGTTCGGGAAGGGATCAAGGTCTTCGACGCGCTCGCCGAGGGGGGAGCCGCGCCCTGGCGGGTCACGGAGTTTCCCGGCGGCGGACAGTACTACCTGAAAACGGGCCGCGAGTGGGAGCCCGAGGGTGCCGCCGCAGCGCGGAGCGCCGACGCGATCCTGCTCGGTGCGGTCGGTTGGCCGGGGGCGACCCTCCCGAACGGAGACATCGCCGGACGCGCGCTCGTGCTCGGACTCCGCGAGTCGCTCGACCTCTACGCGAACGTCCGGCCGTGCCGGCTCTACCCCGGCGTGAAGCATCGGATCAGCGGCGAGTACCGCGAGGTCTGGGCGCCGAAGAACGTGGACATGGTGATCGTCCGCGAGAACACCGAGGACCTCTACACCCCCGCCCGCGGGCGGCTCACGCGCGCGGGCGAGACCGAGGTTGCCGTCGACACTCGCATCATCACGCGTAAGGGCGCCGAGCGCGTCGTGCGGTACGCCTTCGAGCTCGCGCGCGCCCGCCGCCGCGGCGCGCCCGGCGACGGGGTCCGGCGCGTCACGTGCGTCGACAAGGCGAACGTCATGGAGGGGTGTCGGTTCTTCCGCGAGACGTTCGACCGCGTCGCGGTCGAGTACCCCGAGATCGAGCGGGACTACGCCTACGTCGACGCCTTCACGCAGTGGCTCGTCCGCGACCCGGAGCGCTACAACGTCGTCGTCGCGACGAACATGATGGGCGACATCATCACTGACCTCGCATCGGTGCTCCAGGGCGGGATGGGCTTCGCCGCCGGCGGCAACCTCGGCGCCGAGCACGGCATGTTCGAGCCGGTGCACGGCAGCGCGCCGAAGTACGCCGGGAAGAACCAGGTGAACCCGTTCGCTACGTTCTTCGCGGTCGGGCAGCTCCTCGGGTGGCTCGGCGACCGGCACGACGATGCGCGCCTCCGCTCCGCCGCCGACCGGCTCGAGCGCGCGATCGCCCGGGTGCTCCGGGACGGGCAGGCCCGGACCTACGACCAGGGTGGGAGCGTCACGACCAGCGGGGCGGGCGACCTCCTCGCCGCGGCGATCCGGACGGGGGGTCCGTGAGCGGACGCCGCGTCGCGCTGGTCGGCGGCGCGACCACGCCGTTCGGCGTCCGCGCCACGACGTGGTCCGAGATGGCCCAGGAGGTGGGTGCGGCGCTCTTCCGTGCCATCCCCGGTCTCCGAGCCGCGGATGTCGATTCCCTCTTCGTCGGCGCGGCCGAGCCCGAGCGTTTCGCCTTCCAGTCTCACGTCGCCCCCCTCGCCGCCGAGCAGATGGGACTCACGCCGCACCGGGTCATCCAACGCACCGAGCTCGCGTGCGCGTCGGGCCAGGCCGCGATCCGCTCGGCCTACGCCGCGATCTCGGCCGGCCTCTCCGACGTCGCGGTCGCGGTGGGCGTTGAGAAGATGAACCTCCCGTCGATGGCCGAGGCGAACACCTCGATGGGGTGCGTGATGGACCGCCCGTGGGACGGCCCGCACGGCGCGACCGCGCCACCGTTCTTCGCGATGGTCGCCCAGCGCCACATGCTGGAGTTCGGAACGACCGAGGATCAGCTCGCCGCGGTGTCCGAGAAGAACCACCGGTTCGCGAACACGAACCCGCACGCCCAGTTCTACGAGAAGAGGTTCTCGCGGGAGAAGCTCCTCCGTCTGCCGGTCGTGGCCCCGCCGCTGCGGCTCGGCGACTGCTCGTCGATGACCGACGGGGCCGCGGCGGTCGTCCTTGCCACCGAGGAGTTCGTCCACCGTTACACGGACTCGCCCGCGTGGGTCCGCGGGACCGGTCAGTACTCCGATTTCCACAACCTCGCGAACGCGGGCTCGCTCACCGAGTGGGCCGGCATGCGACGCGCCGTGCGCGAGGCGCTCACGAGCGCGAAGATCGAGGTCGGCGACCTCGACCTCGCGGAGATCCACGACTGCTTCACGATCTCGGAGATCGTCGGCTACGAGTCCCTCGGACTCTGCGCGACCGGGGCGGGCGGTACCTTTGCCGCGGACGGCCGGGGCGACCTCGGCGGGGACCTCGTCGTCAACCCCCGGGGAGGCCTCCTCGGCTGCGGCCACCCGCTGGGAGCGACCGGGATCGCCCAGGCGGTCGAGGTCTACCAGCAGTTCGCGAGGGAGGTGCCGCCGGCCCGCCAGGTGCCCGACCCGGAGTGGGCGCTCGTCCACAACCTCTCGGGCAGCGCGAACGTCCACTCGGTGATGATCTACCGAGCCGGCGGAGGCGCGTCGTGAGCGCCGACACGAAGGTCCGCCGCAGCGACGCGAACGCCGCGCCCGCCGCCGACCGCCCGGAACCCGCCGCACCGGCGGAAACACCGCCCGGTCGACCGCTCGAGAAGCGACCGTTCCTGCTCGACTTCTTCCCGCTCGAAGGAGCCGAGGCGACCCGGCTCTCCCGGTTCTTCGACCGGCTCCGGGAAGGCCGGCTCTCGACCACCCGGTGCCCGCAGGACGATCGGTTGCTCTGGCCGCCCCGAACCGCGTGCCCGAGCTGCCACGGCGAGGCGCTCGAGTGGGTCGACCTTCCGGACGGAGGCCGGATCTACGCGTTCAGCGCGGTCCTCGGGGGGGCACCGCTCGGGATGGAGGCCGACGTGCCGTTCGCGGTCGGGCTCGTCGATCTCGACGGCGTGCCGCTTCGGCTCTTTGGCCGGATCGACGGAAAACCGTGGTCCGCACTCCACGTCGGGGGCCCGGTCCGGGTCGAGCCGTACGACATTGGCGACGGTCGGTACTTTTACCGGTTCCGGGCGCTCACTTAGACCCGGGTGGGCGTCCGGAAGCGCCCTCGCCGGGGACGCCACTTTCTGACGGGAAAAGCGCGGTTGTCGAGAGGGAGCCTATTTATACCGCCCCTCGGTCTCGCGCGCCGCCGGTTCGGGAGAGCCGCGGGGATGGAGTCGTCGCAATCGGTGTGGTGGCGCCGTCACGGCTGGACGGTCGCGATCCTGCTCGCCGCGTTCGGAATGGCATTCGCCCTCCGGACGATCTGGACGTACCCCGTCGGGGAGCAGTTCGGTTGGCTCTACAGCTACGCGGGCGGGTCGGACTCGTACTATCACTCGCGGGTCGCGACGTACATCATCCTGAACCACCGAAACCTCGTCTTCGACCCGCTCCTCCACTACCCCGTCGGCGCCTACAACCCGCGGGAGCCGCTCTTCGACTGGATGAACGCGGTCCTGGGGATGGTCTTCGCCCCGCTCTTCGGCGGGAACGCCGTCAACGCGGGCGCCTGGTTCCTCGACTTTCAGAGCCCGTTCTGGGCCGCGCTCGGTGTCTTCCCGGTCTACCTGATCGGCCGGGAGGTCAGTGGGAAGCGGATGGGCCTCATCGCGGCGATCATCTTCCCGTTCCTGAGCGCGAACATCGACTCCTCGATCTTCGGCTACGCGAACTACCTCTCGTTCTACACCTTCGTCATTCTCGTCACGGTCTACTCCTACATCCGGACGTTGAAGGCGGTACAGAGCCACCGCTGGGTCGAGAGCTACCGGCACCCGACGCAGTACCTGCCCGCGCTCCGTGCCTTCCTGAGAACGGAGCGGACCGCGGTCAAGTGGGCCGTGTTCACCGGCGTCTCGCTCGGGGCGCTCGCGTTGGCGTGGCAGGGCTACACGTACGCGGTCGTCGTGATCGGCGTCACGCTCCTGGTCGCGATGGTCGTCGAGCGGGTCCGGCGCGTGGACTCGTTCGGCCTCTACACGGTCACCTGGATCGTCGGACTGGTCGGGTTCCCGATGGCGATGCCCTACTACATCGTGCAGCACCAGTTCGCGGCGTGGTTCGACCTGCCGCTCTTGCTGTACTTCGGGATCCTCGCCCTCCTCTTCCCGTTCCTCCTGATGCGCGACGTGCCGTGGATCTTCTCGATCCCGTCGCTCGTCCTCATCGTCCTCGCCGCCGCGGGGTTCCTCTTCGTCTTCGAGCCGACCTATTTCCTCAACATCGTCACGGGGCAGGGTTACTTCTCGAAGTCCCTGATCTACTCGACCGTCGCCGAGGCTCAGGCGCCGTCGTTCGACCAGCTCGTCGTCGGGTACGGGGTCGTGACGTTCTTCCTCGCGTTCGTCGGGGTCGCGATCTTCGTCTACGTCCTCGCGCGCGGGAAATTCAAGCGCCACCACATCGCCTTCCTCGTCTTCGCGATCCTGTCGATCTTCCTACCGATCTCGGCGGCGAAGTTCTTCCTCCTCGGTTCCCCCGCGTTCGCGCTCCTCCCAGCCGAGGCGATCGTCCGGACGCTCGACGTCGGCAAGTACCCCGATCTGCGACGCACGGTCGCGTCGCTCTCCGACCGCCGCAGCCAGGCGGCCGCGTTCCGCAAGGCGTTCAAGCCGCGCCACGTCATCGTCATGCTCCTCGTACTGGTCCTCGTCCTTCCGAACGTCTGGGTGGCCATCGACGCCGGGATCCCCGGCAACACCAAGACCGGAGCGTCCGAGCAGGTCTACGACACCCTGCCGGGGTTCCTCAAGGGGAACCGCTCCACCGGTCAGAACTACTTCGGCGCCGCCGGCTCCACGATCGACACCCCGAACCAGTACGACAGCGCCGGCTACAACTGGCTCGCCCAGCAGGATACGAACATCCCCCAGCCGAACCGTCCCGCGCTCGTCAGCTGGTGGGACTACGGATTCCAGACGATCGATCAGGGCCAGCACCCGAGCGTCGCCGACAACTTCCAGAACGGCATCGACCCGGCGGGGCAGTTCCTCCTCGCCCAGAACGAGTCGAACGCGATCGCGATCCTCACGACGACCCTCCTGCAGGCCGAGGCGTCCGCCTCGGGCCAGCCGTACCTTCCCGCCGCGCTGAACACGATCCTTGCCCGCGACGGGCTCAACCTCTCCCGGCTCCACCCGCTCCTCGCGAACACCCGCACCGACCTCGCGCTCGTCATCGCGCACCCGGAGCGGTACCTCCCGGTCGATCCGGCGACGGTCACCGCCGAGAACGCGATGTACATGGCCGTCTCGTACTTCCTCGCGACGTCGACGACGCTGAACGGCAACGCGAAGATCTACAATGACGTGCAGGCGTACACGGGCTGGTCGATCCGCTACGACCTGACCGACAGCCGCCTGATCCCCTTCAGCGGGACGAACACCGGCATCTACTACGCGCCGGCCGACCTCACGGGCCGCGTCATCAACTCGGCCGGCCTTCCGTCCACGTACTTCAACGTCACCGTCCTCGGCTCGGACGGGAACTACTACCCGCTCGGCGGGGTGCCGGCGGACGTCTCGGCGGTCGACTACTACGTGAACTATTTCGCCCCGTTCTACGACTCGATGATCTACCGGACGTACTTCGGGTACAATGGGACCGACATCGGTCTCTCGAACGGGATCCCGGGCCTCGAGGGCGAGGTCGGCAGCTACCCGATCGAGCCCGGCTGGATGCTCCAACACTTCGAGGTCGTCTACAAGACCGCCTACTACTGCCCTTCCGCGGCCGAGGCGATCTCGAACCCGGAGTGCTACTCCGCGATGAACCAACCCCAGGCGCTCCACCTCGCGAACGTCACCGGCGGGGTCGCGAACACTTCGGCGGGCATGTACTTCGGTGGCGGAGAGTCGATGCTCGCGTACTACCCGGGCGAGACCCTCCTCGGCGACCTCCAACTCCCGAGCGGCGCGCCGGTCTCGGGCGCGGACGTGACGGTCTTCGACCAGTGGGGGATCCCGCACGAGTCGGTCACCACCGCCTCGGACGGCTCGTTCTCGCTCGTCCTCCCGCCGGGGAACGACACGCTTAACTTCACCGCGGGGACGCCGGGCGGCCTGCTCCAACAAGGCTCCACCGTCCTGAAGAGCGTGAAGCTCACCGTCCCGAACGCCCTCGGCTACTCGCTCCGCGCGCCGACGATCTCACAGGTATTCACGCTGGCGGGCGGCTCCGCCTCCGGCTTCGTCTACCTCAACATCGAGAACTCCACCGCCTACGTCCCCCCGTCGGACCTGCTCGCCCCCGGCGCCCAGGTCGTGCTCTGGGGTTCGAGTAACCAGACGAAGCTCACCGCCACGGCCGACGCGAGCGGCGCGTTCGAGCTCGCCAACGTACCGCCCGGGGTCTACAACTACAACGTCCTCTACGGCGGGAACAACCTTACGCAGTCGCCCCTGACGATCCAGCCGGGGTCGCCGACGAACGCGACCGTCGGGCTCGTGCCGGGGTCGGTCCACGGGGCCGTCCTGGACCCGACCGGCGCACCGGTCGCGGGCGCCCTCGTGACGCTCGCGGGCCCGTCGGGCACCGTACGGACGAACACTTCGGGGGCGGGCGGGAACTACACGGTCGCCGGATTCGTGCCGGGCAACTACACGCTCAGCGCGTCGGTCCCCGGCACCTCGGACCGGTCGGTCGGCTTCCGGGTTCCGTACTCCTCCCCCGTCCGGAACCTCACCGAGAACCTGACGGTCCTCCCGTCCGCGCCCGTGTCGGTCACGGTCGTCGCGAACGGAGCACCGGCCGCCGGGGTCCCGGTCCAGTTCACGCCGATCGCATCGTACCAGAACCTCTCGGTCGCGCCGATCGCCGACCTCACGTCCGCGTCGAACAGCGGCACCTCCGCGCTCACGGGAGCGAACGGGCGGGTCTCGCTCTCCTTACCGCTCGGCGCGTACGCGGTCTACGCCCTCGGCTTCGTCAACAAGGTCGCCTACGCCGGCGTCGGCACGGTGACCTCGACATCGACCGCCCCGGGCGCGGCGCTGGCGATGACGCTGACCGCGGCGCTGCGACTTTCGGGAACCATCGCGCCGGTCGGCCCCGTGACGAACACGACCGCGACCGCGGTCGTCGCCTACTCCGCGGTCGGGAGTCCGACGTTCTCCTGGGCGGCGAACGGCTCGTATTCGCTCCTCCTGCCGTCGGGCAGCTACAGCGTCCTCGCGCTCGAGGGCCCGAAGAACACGACCGGGACCGTCTACGCCGCGCTCGCGTCGACCGCGCTCTCGTTCCCGACGGCGCTCAACCTGAGACCGTCGGTCGCGGTCGTCGCGCGATTCTCGGTCGGGACGACGCTGCCGAACGGCACGCTCTATCCGGCGAGCAACGCGCTCGTCTCGATCGCCGCCGGCAGCAACGGTCCGGCGGTGACCGCGGTCGCCTCCGCGAACGGAACGGTCGCCGCCTACGTGCCCGCGGCGCTACCGATCCCCGCGACGTCGTACTGCGTCGCGGCGGGGTCGACCGGGTTCTCCTCGAGCTCCGAATGCGGGATCTCGCCGAACGGCCTCGGCGTCATGACGAAGTTCCCGCTCGCGCTGACCCCGGTCGCCGTGACCGTCCGTGCGACCGGCCTCCCAGCGGGTACGTCGGCGACCGTGAACCTGACCGCGGCGAGCCCGACCGCACTGAACCGGACGCTCACGAGCGGCGTCAGCTGGAGCACGAGCCTCCCGCCGGGCACCTACCGGGTCACGGGCTGGGCCCCGACGGCGAACCGTTCGATCCAGTACCGGCCCGGGGCCACGGCGAACGAGACGATCGCCCTCGGCGCCACCTCGGCGACGTTCACGATCCCGTTCGTCTCCCAGACGAACTCCTCGGGAACCCTCACCTTACCGGCCCGCGCGGTCGTCGCGAACGCGACCGTCACCCTCTCTTCCGCGTCGTTCCACGCGACCGTCAACGGGACCGCGTATACCCAGACCGGTTTCTTCGCGCCCGTCGGCCAGTACTCGGCCTACGCGACCGTGGGCGTCGGCGGGACGACGTACCTCGCGCTCACCTCGGTCCACGTCACCGGGACGGGCGGGGTGAGCCCCGCGCTCGCGCTCACGACCGTGGGCGTCAACGTCTCGGGGAAGCTCGTGAACGGAACCGGGACGGTGCTCCCCCTCACGACGTCCGTGACGCTCGCGGCGCCCGGCGGAGCGACCGCCCTCCTGCCCGTCGCCGGGGGTACGTTCTCGGCGGTGCTCCCCGCGAACACGACGTACGCGATCGAGGCGAACGGGTCGGAGCTCGTCCAGGGGGCGGCGGGCGACTACTACGAGTCCTGGACCGCGACACCGGGGACGACGTGCGCGGTCGGAAGCGCCGCCGCGACGTGCCCCGTCACGATGGTCGGCACGAGCCAGCTCGTATGGCTGAACGGCACCCTGAGCGCCCCCGGCGTGCCCGGCGCCGTCGCCGGGGCCGTGCGGCTCTACGGGCCGGCCGCCGACCCGACCGTCTCGATCGTCCTCGCGGCGAACGGCACCTTCTCCGCGCTCGTCCTCCCGGGCGAGTACTCCATCTACGCGTCCGGGGGCGGAGGGAGCGAGCCACTGGCCGGCTTCGCGAGCGCCGCGGCGTCCTTGACCACGGCGAACCCGATCGCGATCTCGCTCGCGCCGAGCTGGGCGGATACGATCTCGGTGGCGGTGCCCACCGGCGCCGGGCTCCTCGGCCCGGTCAACGTCACGGTCACGAACGCGTATGGACTGACGAGCTTCTACCCCGGCGTTTCCCCGTCGATATCGTTCCTGGTCGCCCTCCCCGTCGGGACCTACACCGTCAGCGCGCTCGGGTTCGGGTCGCCGTACGGCATCGCGGCGAGCGCGGGCGGCACGACCACGGCTCGAATCGTGAGCGGGAACCTCGGCACGACCGTCGAGCTCGCCTACCAGTACACGTACCGCGCGACGGCGACGCTCGTCGGCAGCTCGACCGCGACCGTCACCTCGCCGGGCTCCGCGTCGTTCGACTACTCGGTCCGGAACACCGGCAACGTCCCCATCACGATCGGGCCGGTCGGCAGCCCCTCGTCCTGGGCGTACAACTTTTCGTTCTCGAACACGACGCTCGCACCGGGGGCGTCGCTCACCGGCAGCGTCCTTGTCTACGTCCCCGCCAACACCGCCGTCTCCCACCCGGGCGCGGAGGTCGACTTCGAGCTCACGAACGGCACGGTCGTCGGTTCGATCTCCCCGACGGTCCGTATCGTGCCGTTCTACGGTCTCGGGGTCGGCCGACCCGCGACGTCCGCGGCGCAGGTCGGCGCCACGAGCGCGCTCATTCCGTTCTACGTCGCGAACAACGGGAACGTCGGGGAATCGGTGATGCTGACGGTCGTCAACACCGCCCAGCTCAACAGCCGCGGGTGGACGGTCGCGCTGCGCAGCCTCTCGACGCCGCTCACCTCGCCGGTCGTCTCGATCGGCGCCTTCACGAACTCCACGTACTTCGTCAACCTGACGACGGCGCAGTCGGTCTTCATCCCGCCGGGGACGGTCGTCGTCGAAGGGTCGGTGCTGAACGCGAGCGGGGCCGTCCAGGCGAGCGCGACGCTCTCGGTACCGACCGTCCAGTTCAACCCGACGACCGCGAACGGCACGGCGGCGGCGACCGTCACCGGCCCGTCGGTCGGCTCCGCGCCGTCGAGCCTGCCGGACTGGGTCGTTCCGCTCCTCTCGTTCGTGCCCGCGCTCGCGCTCGTGCTCGGGGTGATCGTCTACCGCTGGTGGCGGACCCGGAGGTGGACGCGGCGATGAGGCGTTCGCCGATGTTGCCGCTCGCGCTCGTCGGCCTCGTCGTGATCGGCCTCGGGCTGCTCGGGCCGGGGGGATTCGCGGTCGCGGCACCGGGCGTCGCCGCCGGCTCGACGGTGCAGGCGACCGTCACCGGAGCGACGGTGCTTTCCTACAACACCTCCGCGTTCTACACGATCAACGCGAGCGGTGGACCGGCGTTCGCGGCCAACGGTACCCTCGTCGGCAACCTGACCTACTACGCATCGGTCGCCGGCGCGAACACGACCGGTGTCTCGGTGGTGCCGGCGCGGGGGGGGTTCGTCAACGCGACCACCCCGGAGAAGACCCAGCTCACGGTCGGGAACCTCGCGGAGACGATCACGATCACGATCGAGGTCGCCTCCGTCTACCAGACCGCGAACTCGTCGACCAACCTCACCTACCTGGTGCAGGTCGTCCAGCCGTACGTCCTCACGCTCCATCTCGTGTCGCAGTCGTCGTCGACGATCCTCGGTTTCGACCTGACGGTCTACCTCGACGGAGCGGCGGTCGGCGTCCTGAGCATCCCGACGCTCACCGCCCACCAGGACTACACGGCGACGTTCCGTTACGCGACCACGGGCCTCTCCGCCGGGGCCCATACGTTCACGGTCACGCTGTCGAGCCAGCACGGGCTCGTGACGTTCTCCGGGGGCACCACGACGTACTCGACGACGTTCTACGTTCCGGGGCCGCCGCCGAACTACGACGTGTGGTACATCGCGGGCGCGGTCGCGTTCTTCGGGGCCATCTTTATATTCGCCACCCGGGTGGCCGCGCGCCGGCGCAATCCCTCTCGGAAGTAGCGCGGCACGATGATGATGGTGGAACAGGTCGACGTGCGCTGCGCGTCGTGCGGGCGGGCGGTCCCGGCCCGGGGCGCGACGCAGTTCCCGTGCCCGAGCTGCGGCCAGTCGACGATCGGCCGGTGCGCGCGCTGCCGCGACCAGAGCGTCCCCTATCGCTGCCCCCAGTGCGCTTTCGAAGGTCCGTGAGGTGGGTCGCATGGCTCCGGTCGCGGTCCTCTTCCGCCTGATGCCCCACGGCGTCGAGACCGACCTCAACGAGGTCGCGAAGGGGGTCCGGACCGCGCTCCCCGCCGGCGTGACCGTCCGCGGCATGCAGGTCCAGGACATCGCGTACGGGCTCCGCTCGCTGCTCGTCTCGGTCGTGATGGACGACACGGGCGGCGTGCTCGACTCGACGGAGCACGCGCTCGCGAAGCTCCCCCACGTCGAGTCCGTCGAAGTGATGGAAGAGGGCCTCCTGTAGTCCGACGGACCGGAGCCCGTCCGTGGACCTCTTCTCGCACGTCCTGGTCGCCTACCTCCTCACCTTCGGGATCGTCGGCTTCCAGCCGAGCTATCTCGCGGCCGGCGCCCTCGCGGGGGGACTCCCGGACGCGGACGCCCTCTTCTTCCCGCTCGCGCGGCGGTTCCCGATCCTTCGCCACCACGGGATCACCCACTCCCTCACCGGCGTCACGGTCGTCGCCGTAGGGGGGGCCTTCGTCGGCCCCCTGCTCGCGCCGGGCTCGCCCTGGGTCTACTTTCTCGTCATGGAGCTCGGCGGCATCGCGCACATCCTCCAAGACGGCTTCACGAACTTCGCCGTCCCGCCGCTCCTCCCGTTCTCGAAGAAGGAGGTGCATCTCGACGCCGACCGCGCGATCAACTTCGTGACGATGGCCGTCTCGATCGCCTCCTTCTACCTCCTCCTCGGCGTCGAGCGCAACCACGTGGCGTTCCCGATCTACGTCGCGACCGTCTATGGGTTGATGGCGTTCTTCGCCGCGTACTTTGCGATCCGGCTCGCGGGCCGGCTCCACGTCGGCCGACGCCTCGCGGCGCTCGGTGGCTACTCCGCGGTCGTGCCGACGGGAAGCCCGTTCACCTGGATCCTCCTCTCGGAGGAAGCGGGCGCCGGTCGGGTGCGCACGCGCTGGGCCCGCTACGTCTTCGGGCGCGGGGTCGTCGACGGTCCGTACTCGATCGAGGCACCGATCGACCCGCCGCCCCACTCCGGCGCGCCGACGACCGCGGCTCAGGCGCTCGACTGGTCGTACGGCCTCGCGCGGAAGGCGAGCCGCGTGATCGGATCGACGTACCACTTCGGCGAGGCGTTCGTCGGCGCCGCCGGGGAGTGGGTCGCGGTCTGGTATTCGCTCGAGTTCACCGCGTTCGGCCGGGCGTCGGCGGTCCGGGTCCGATTTCCGCCGGGCGGCGAAGCGCCGGTCGTGAAGTCCGCGTTCTATCGGCCGACCCATGCGGTGCCGTAACGGCGGGTCCCCGACGGGGCGCCGGGGTCGATCCGGCCCGGGGCCGCGCTACTTGTACGTCGAGAGGTGGGTGGTGCCCTCGTCGTCGACGATCGTGATGCACTCGCCCTCACACTCGAACAGGCACGCCTCGCACATGATGCAGTCGGGTCCGTGGATGACCGCGGACTTCTCCCCGCGGAACTGGAACTTGGCGGCGACCGCGGGGTCGTCGACCACGTCCGGCCAGTTCTCCCGGGGCTTCATTTCGAAGACCGTCACCGGGCAGACGTCGCGGCAGTGCGCGCACCCAGTGCACTTCTCGAGGACCACTTCGACGCTGACCATGCCTTACCCGTTCCGCCGACGGGGCCAGGATATATTAAGGCACGGTCCTCGCGGCGGCCGGTCGGCGGTGGGAAGACGGTTTCGACGCCCGTTCGGAGCCGCCGCTACGCGATCTGTTCGGGGTCCCACTGGGTCACGCGCCGGCGGTCCCGGAGCCCGTCGAGCCGCGCCATCTCCGCGTCGGAGAGCGCGAAGTCGAAGACGCGGGCGTTCTCTTCGATCCGCGCGCGGTGGGTCGACTTCGGGATCTCGACCGCCCCGTGCTGGAGCCCCCAGCGGATCAGCACCTGGGCGGGGCTGTGGTCCCGGGCCTTCGCGACCTCCGCCACGACCCGGTCGTCGAGCCGCCGGTTCCGCGTAAGCGGACTGTACGCTTCGAGTCGGATCGCGTGGGCGTTGCAGTAGTCGACGAGATCCGGGTCGTAGACGAACGGATGGAACTCGACCTGGTTGACCGTCGGTGCGATCCGGGCATCGGCGAGCTCCTCGAGGTGGCGGATCGTATAGTTGCTGACGCCGATCGCCCGGGCGACGCCCTCCTCCTTCAGCTCCTCGAGGGCGCGCCAGGATTCGCGCCGCTCCTTCGGGGGGTCCGCCCGGGGCCAGTGGATGAGGTAGAGGTCGACGTAGTCGAGCCCCAACCGCTCGAGGCTTGCGTGGAAGGCGCGCTTCGCCCGTTCGTAGCCGTGCTCCGTGTGCCAGAGTTTGGTCGTGACGAAGAGGGACTCCCGCGCGAGCCCGCTCTGCCGGATCGCCGCTCCGACGTCCGCTTCGTTCTCGTAGAGCGCTGCGGTGTCGATGAGGCGGTAACCGGCCTCCAACGCCCAGAGGACGGCGTTCCGCGTCGCGTCGCCCGGCTCCGACTGGAACGTCCCGATCCCGAGGACCGGCATCTCGGTGCCTTGCGAAAGGCGCACCCGGCTCGACAACCCTTGGAGCGGGAGGGCGTTCATCCGCCCCTCCCCTTCGCGTCGGGCACCCGCGAGCTCGGAGGGGACCGGAAGCGCGAAGCGGACCCGATCGCGGCGAACCGCGCGTCGAAGCGATGCAGCTGCTCCTCGTGCTCGGGGCAAAGGGAGAACGGTTGCCACTCGGCGGCGACCGACCCGGCATCGGCCGTGGCGGAGTAGAGGTCGACGCGGTGCGGGTGGTCGTCACACGGCCCGCCGGAGCCCGTCTCCGGGTCCCCGAGCCGAGGCCGGAAGGAGAAGTCGTAGGCTTTTCCCATGTCGCACAGCGGTCGCTGAAAGATCGCGCTCATGGGAGGTCGAGCCGCCAGGTTCCGACGAGGGATAACGTCCGCCGAGGCGGGCGGTCCGGTGACGCCTCGGTTGCGTCGCCGCGAATCGAGCAGTCGTGCCCACTCCCCCGGCACGGATGGCGGGCGCGCCGGCGGCGCGAGTTCGCGACTTGGAATGGAGCGAACGCGCTCTCCCCGTGCCGTCCTGGATCAGCGGGCTAATCTCGTTAGAGGGAGACCCGACGTCGGGAGGCCCTGTCACCGCTCCCGAGAAGCACCGTCATAGGGCGGCGACCCCTTTGGCCGTTGTGTCAAAACCAAAAACGTCGGCCGGCAGCACGGGGGAGAGGCGGCGACCGGTGACCGGCGCGCGGAGACCCCGGAACACGAGACCGACCGCATCCCCCGGAGCCATCGATCTCGATGCGGCCATCCAGGACCTGTCGAGCCCCGATTCCCGGAGATCCCGAGCGGCCGCTCTCCTGCTGGGGAGTTCGGAGGACGCGAGAGTGCGCGTGCCTCTCGAGTCGGCCCTGGACAGCCCCGACGTCGGACTGCGCGTAGCCGCGGCGTCCGCTCTGGGCTCGATCCACCGGCCCCAGAGCCGCGCGGCGTTGGAGTCCGGGCTAAAGGATCCGGACTGGCGGGTTCGAGCCCAGGCGGCGTATGCGCTGTCCCGTCTCCATGATCCCCGTTCTGCCGTACTGCTTGCGGACGCGCTGGACCGAGATCCCAGCGCCCTGGTGCGCAACGCCGCGGCGCTCGCTCTCGGAAGGATCGGAGACCCTCGGAGCATTCCAGCGTTGGAGCGAGCGCTCCGCGACGAGTCGGACCGCGTTCGGCGCGAGGCGATCATCGCGCTCGAACAGTCGCACGACGCCCACTCCTCGGAGAAGGTTCGCCGGTTCCTGCGAGATCCGGCCCGCCGCGTGCGGATCGCCGCCGCGGTCGCCCTCGGGCGTCAGCCGGATCATGAATCCGCGCCGTTCCTCCTCGACTTCCTCGAACGGGCCGACCAATGGGAGAAGCCGGCCGTGCTCGTCTCGCTCGGCCGGATCGGCACCGTGGAGTGCGGAGCGGCCCTTGCTCGCTCGGCCGAGGACCCGGTTCGCTGGGTCCGAGTGTGCGCGCTTCACGGACTGGCTCAGATGCGGGCCCCGGAGGCGCGCGGCGTCGCGCTTTCGAAGCTGGACGACCCGTCGTGGGCCGTGCGGGGTGCCGCCGCCCTGGCGTTGGGAAAGGTGGGCCGAGCGTCGGACGCTCCGGTCCTGATCCGCCTCCTCCAGGACGCGAGGGGGTGGGTCCGGCGAGGGGCGTTGTACGCGCTCGGCGAATTGCGGGAGAAGGACTCCGCGGCCCCTGTTCGCGCGGGCCTGGACGACGCGGACCCGGAAGTCCAGCTCGCGGCGATCTGGGCCGCGGGGCGTCTACGGGATCCGCTCGCCGCCCCCGCATTGATACAGCTTCTAGAGACCACTCGACCGGTCGAGGGTACGGCGCGTCGCGTCCTGGCGGAGGGGGATGGCAGCGTCCGACTCGTTTCTGACGCGGACGAGCGGCGGTTCGACGCGCTCGTCCAGGCGGTCGGTTCCCTGCTGCGAACGCCGGCGGGCGCCGCCGCGCGGGGGGCGCTCACGGCGGCAAAGCGGGGTCTCGTCCCGGCGCAGCTCGATCGGCTCGCGCGTCTCCCTACCCCCCTGGGTCCCGGGGAGGGGTCCCAGACTCTGCGGGACCTCTTTGACGCGCCCGACGCAGAGGGCTAAACGTCTTTAGCGTCCAACCGTGACCGGAGCGAGCGCACCATGGGCGAGGACCTTCGTGGGATTGCGGAGCAGCTGACTCGACAACTGGAGCTGGACGTCCCGCCCGTACAGATCACGTACCTTCAGGAACGCCCGAACGGGGTTCCGGAACACCCCGGAGGGGTGCCGTCCGTTTGCACGTACTTCGCGTACGGGACGCGAACTCCGTTCTTCGCCGGACTGCCCCAGCACGAGGACTGTGAGATCGGAGCGTTCGTCCTCGGCGTCCCCCCGAAAGGGGAGTTCGGGGGCCGCCTGTTGGGCACGATCGGGAGCATGCAGAAAGAGGGGTATCTGAACCCGGGCGAGGAGGCCAAGGTTCCCCACAATCTGGTCGCCCCCAACTTCGTCGCCTACGGCCCGCTCGGGACGCTCCCGTTCGATCCCACCGGGGTCTTGATGTTCGCTCCCCCGAAGGGGGCGATGCTCGCCGCCGAGGCGGCGGGTTCGGCGCCGGAGGTCTGGGCGGTCCCGATGAACGGGCGGCCGATGTGCGCCATCGTCCCTATCCTCAACCAAGGGGCGCCTACGGCCCTCTCCCTGGGGTGCACGGGGTCCCGGATCTACACGGAGATGGGGTCCGAGAAGATGGTGGTGGGGGTCCGGGGAGACCACCTCGCGGCCTTCGCGAAGAAGCTCGACGGGACCGTGCGAGCGAACGAATTCGTGCGAGCGGAAGACTCCGCCCGCAAGGCGGCAGCCCGCGGGGCGTTCCCCGGGAGCTCGAGCGAACGACCCCCGAACCAGCTCTAAGACCGCTCGAGTGCGTCGTCGAGGGAGGTCGTCCGCCGAGGCGATCTCCCGAAGGCGCAGCGGGTCGCTAGGATGGCGAAGCAGACCGTAAACGGGGTGGAGATCGCCTACGAGCTCCTGGGCTCGTCCGGCGACCCGGTCGTGCTCGTGCACGGTTCGCTGGTCGATCGTCGCAGCTGGGGGTCGATGGCGTCGGCGCTCGCCCAGTCGATGCAGGTCGTCGTCTATGACCGCCGGGGTTACGGGGAGAGCGGCGGCGCCCCGGGAGCGCACCCGGTGCGGGAGGACGCCGCCGACCTCGCGGCGCTGCTGGAGTCGATCGACGTCCACCCCGCGCACGTCGTCGGGCACTCCTACGGCGGCGCCGTAGGGCTGCGCCTCGCGATCGACCGCCCCGAGCTCGTGCGAGGCCTCGCGGTCCACGAAGTGCCCTTCATCGGCCTCCTCGCCGACGACCCGGCGACCGCCGCAGCCGGCTCGGAGATGTTGGCGGGAGCCCGCTCGCTCCGGGAGGAGGTCCGCGCCGGCCGACGCGACGCGGCGGCCGAGCAGCTCGTCCAGCTCTTCTCGGCCGAGCCCGGTGCGTGGGGTCGACTCTCTGCCCCCGGCCGGGGGGAGATCGTTCGGAGCCTGGACGCGTGGGTCGCGGAGTACGGGGATCCCGACGCGCTCCGGCCGGACGAGTCCGGGTGCCGGGACCTGCTACTCCCGGTCCTCCTCACCACGGGGAGCCAGAGCCCCCGATTCCTGCACGGGATCACGCGGGCGCTCGCCGACCTCCTTCGTTCGGTGACCGTGGTCGAGATTTCCGGGGCCGGCCACAGCCCTCAATTCGGCCGGGCGGACGCGTACGTCGGAATCCTCCTCTCGTACCTCCTCGAGCGGAACGTGCCCGTGCACTGAGGGGTCAGGGCCGCGGGCCGACCGCCGCATCTAATACTCGGGCCCCCTACAAGCGGCGTCTGTCCGTGAGCCGTTCGAGCCGGGTGCGAGTTCGGGCGATGCCGGAGTGGACTCCGCTCTCACCCGGGATCTTCGCCCGGTGCCTCCTCGAGGAACGCGGGACCGCGCTCATGCTCTACCGGGTGGGACCGGGCCGTCGGTTCGAACCGCACGACCACGACTCGGCCGAACTCGGCGTGGTGCTCTCGGGGACGGGGCGGTTGCTCCTCGCCTCCGAGAGCCGGACCGTTCGGGCCGGGGATGCGTTCTTCTTCGCCCCCGGCACGAGCCACGGCTTCGAGACCCCGGCCGACGGCGGAGAAGCCGTCTCCCTGAACGCCGTGATACCGCTGGAGCTCGGCGTCCCGCGACCGTTGATCGAGTCCATCTGGGGGCGAGCTGCGCCCGCGTGGGCCGCGCCGCCCGTGCGGCCGACCCGGCCCCGACCCCGGCGCAGAGACTGACCCGTCGACCTCGGGGTCGTCTACGGAGGCGGCCCGCCGGGCGGGGAGGTCCGGTCGAGCAGGTCGAGCACCCCGTTGCCGAGCCACTGACCGCCGTCGACCGCGAGGACCTGTCCGGTGATGTAGCTCGCGCGAGAACTCGCGAGGAAGCGGACGCTCTCGGCGATCTCCTCCGGGGTCCCGAAGCGGGCCAGAGGGACCCCTTGACGGATCCCCTCGACGATCCCTTCGGAGACCCAGAGCTGATGGTCGGTCCCTTCCGTTCTCACCGGCCCGGGCGCCACCGCGTTGACGCGGATTCCGTAGCGGGCCCACTCGACCGCGAGGGTCCGGGTGAGCGCGAGCACGCCCGCCTTCGCCGCCGCCGAGTGCGCGGTGCCGGGGCCGGCCATCCACGCGTACGACGCGACGATGTTGACGATCGACGGCGCGGGGGACTCACGCAGGAGCGGAAGGGCCGCCCGGGAACAGAAGAACGTCCCGTCGAGGACGATCCCCACCACGGCCCGCCAACCGTTCGGCGAGATCTTCTCTGCCGGGGCGACGAAGTTCCCGGCGGCGTTGTTGACGAGGACGTCGAGCCGACCGTACTCCCGCTTCACCGACTCGAAGAGGCGCGCCACCGCCTCCGGCTCGCGAACGTCGGTCGGAACCTCGAGGACCCTCGCGCCCCGCCCCCGTAGCACGCTGGCGCCGCTCGCGAGGTGCTCCGCGGACCGGCTCGCGATCGCCAAATGGTACCCGTCCTCCGCGAGGGCGGCGGCGATCGCCCGCCCGATCCCCGTTCCGCCCCCCGTCACGAGGGCGACCGGTCGGGCGTCGGCCCGCGGTCCGGAGCCCGTATTCGACACGGGGGGCCGAGCCGGCGGGAGACTAAAGGAATGCCCGCCGGCGCCCCCGACCGGACCCGGCCGTCAGCCGCTATCGCTCCGCCCGAGTGCGGCGCGCAGCGCGTCGAGGTCGGCCGGCTCCAGGCCACGCCCGAGCCGACCATCCCGGCGGAACGTCATCTCCCCGTCGCGGAAGACCAGGACCGTCGGGACCACCCCGATCCCGAACCGCTCCCAGAGCGGGCTCTCTTCGTCCGTCAGGTCCGCCTCGGCGAGCTCGAACGGACCGGTCCCCGCGAGCCGCTCGAACTCCGGGCCGAACGATCGGCAGAACGGACACCAGTCCGCGAGAAAGGCGACCCCGCAGGTGCCCGGCCGACGCAGTCGCTGTCCGTCGAAGGCCCCCGGACCGAACCGCTCCACGATACCGCCGCTCGCCCCCCAACGCCCGGCCCGCGGGACTACGGGGCGCCCGGCCCGGCACCCGGTCGCGGCTCAAGGCGCTATCGTCTCCGTGCGGACCGAACCGCCTATATCCCGCTCGGGGTGGGGAAACCGGAGTTCGATGCCGACCTGGCGAGTGCCGGTGGAGGCCCGCACCGAGGAGGTGTTCCCCGCGCCTTTGGCCGGAAAGGTCGAGGTCCACCGGCACGACAGTCACGTCCTCCGCGGGAACCCGTGGGGCGACCCGACCGAGCGCGAACTTCCCGTCTACGTTCCCCCCTCGGGCAAGACCGAGGGCCGTCCGCTCCTGGTCCTCCTCAGTGGCTACACCGGCGCCGGTTGGCTACATTTCCAGCGAGCGAAATTTCCGGACGTCAACCTCGTGAGCCGACTCGACCGGCTCATTCGGTCCGGGGCAGCCGCCGAAGCCGTGCTGGTCGCGCCGGATTGCCTGACGACCCTCGGCGGAAGTCAGTACCTCAACTCGACGGCGACCGGTCGCTACGAGGACTACGTCGTACACGAGATCGTCCCCTGGATCCGAGCGCGATACGGGACGGGTCCAACCGCCGTCCTGGGAACGTCGAGCGGAGGTTTCGGCGCGTACGCGCTCGGACTCCGTCACCCCGACGTCTTCTCGGCCCTCGGCGCGAACGCGGGAGACGCCTACTTCGAGTACTGCTACCTTCCCGACTTCGCGGTCGCCTCGCGGGAGATCCGCAAGGCGGGCGGACCCGAGGCGTTCCTCGAGGGCATGCTGAGCAAGCCGGTCCCGGGATTCGGTCCCGGCCACCCGTTCGCCAAGGCGTTCTCCACCCTGGCGTACGCCTCGTGCTACTCGCCGATCGAGTCGGAACCGGGTCGCTTCGACCTCCCGTTCGACCTGGAGACGGGGTCGCTCCGGCCCGAGGTCTGGGAAAGGTGGCTGGCGTGGGACCCGGTCCGTATGGTCGAGGACCCTCGCTACGCCGCCGCGGTGGGGAAGCTCTCCTACCTCTACGTGGACGGCGGCCTTCGCGACGAGTTCGGCCTGGACGTAGGGGCCCGCGTCTTCGCGGCCGCCGCGCGGCGCCAGGGCGCGCACGTCGACTTCGAGGAGTTCGACGGGGGCCACTTCGACAAGGGTCCCCGGTACGACGTCATGTACCCGCGACTGCTCCGCGCTCTCGGCTTCCCCGCTCCCACGGAGACCCCACCGCGCCTTTAGTAGCTCCGAGAGCTCCGTGCGCCCGAAGTACCGATGATCCGAGACGGCCAGCTGCTCTGTGACGCGTGCCAGAAAGTGATCTCGCGGATCACCGAGGTGCCGGACGAGGGTTGGGCGAAGATGCACAACCTCTGCTCGGCCTGCTTCGCCGCGTTGGGAAAGGAGTCGATCTCTCGCGCCTAACGGGGCGGCGGGGTCGCCGGGGTCGGCGTCGATCGATCCGGTTCACGCGGATCGTGGGACCCAGCCCCCGTCGAGGGTGGCGAGGAGCGCGTCGGCGACTCGGGGCTCGCCCGTGCGACCGCTCGCGACCTCGCGAGCGGCGGAGGGCCAAGCCGAGGAACTCCCGTAGAGTTCATACCAAGCCGTGGTCAGAGGGGACGATGGCGCGATCTGCCCCGCCGGTCCAGGGATCCTCCGCGAACGTGGCCGGCGACGCGAGCGGCCCGATCGTGGTCGGGAAGGACGTTTGGAAGATCTACGGGAGCGGGGACACGGAGGTCACCGCGCTCCGCGGGATCGACATCACGATCCACCGCGGAGAGATGCTGGCGATCATGGGCGCCTCGGGTTGCGGGAAGACGACGTTCCTGAACTGCTTCTCGGGCCTCGACGAGATCACCCGCGGGGAGGTCACGCTCGAGGGCGTCAACCTCCAGACGATGGACGACCGGACGAAGAGCGAGTACCGGGCGCGCCGGGTCGGCTTCGTCTTCCAGTCGTACAACCTGCTCCCGGTGCTCAGCGCGACGGAGAACGTCGAGATGCCGCTCTTGATCGCCGGCGTCTCGGGCCGTGTCGCCCGCGAGAGCGCCCGGGCGGTCTTGACCGACCTCGGCCTCGGCGAGCGCCTCGACCGTCGGCCGGCGGAGCTCTCCGGAGGTCAGCAGCAGCGAGTCTCGCTCGCCCGGGCCTTGGTCGGACGGCCCGCGATCGTCTGGGCGGACGAGCCGACGGGAAACCTCGACGAAGAGGACTCCCACCACGTGACCCAGCTCCTGCGCGAGCTGAACCAGAAGTACCGTCAGACGATCGTCGTCGTCACCCACGACGCGTCGGTCGCTGCCTCGTGCGACCGCACTCTCCGAATGCGCGACGGGCGGTTCGTCTCGTAGGTTGCCCATGGCTGGAGGCAACCCCGTCGTCATAGGACTGCTGTTCCTCCTGCTGATCGTCGCGCTCAGCCTCCTTGTCCTCGCTCTCCGGCACCGGCTCGCGTTCAAGATCGGGATCCGGAACATCGCGCGCGCCCGAGGGCGAACGGTCCTCCTCGTCCTCGGGTTGCTGGTCGCGACGACGATCATCTCCGGGAGCCTCGTGGTCGGGGACACGCTCACGAACGTCGAGACCCACTACACCGTGCTCGCGGTCGGCTACAACGACGAGGTCATCGGGAATCAGTCCCCCTCCGGTACGTGGATGCCCTACGCGTACTCCGTCTACACGGACGTCGCCGCGGCAAGCTCGAGTAACCCCTCGATCGCCGGGATGGCCCCCGAGATCGTGAGCTCGGTCCAGGTCTTCGATAAAACGACGGGGATTCCCCAGACCAACCTCAACCTCATCGGGGTCAACGCGAACCAGAGTTCCCAACTGGGCGACTTCGTCGCGGACAACGGCAGCACGGTCGTGGGACCGGCTCCCGGCGAGGTGCTCCTCGATGACCTCGCCGCGTCGGAGATGAACGCGTCGGCCGGGGATACGCTCTTGCTCTACGGGGCCACGGCGACGGCGACGACGGCCGTCGTCCAGGCGGTCGTTCAGGACAATATTCGCGGGGCGTTCCCGACGGGGGGCGTCGGCAACTTCGGAAGTGTCTTCGTCGATCTCGCGACCGCCCAGCACCTCGATAACCTGACCGGCTCGATCAACTTCCTTACGGTCACGAACGTCGGCAGTCAGGCGCAGCGCCTCGCGTCGGCCTCGAGCGTGAGCGCAGCGCTCAACACCACCCTCCTCTCGATCCCGGCCGCCGAGGGTCTCTACTCCACGACGCTCGTCGCCAACGCGCTCGCGGCGGCCAACACGGCGGGCACCAGTGTCGGGACGCTGTTCCTCGTCCTCGGGCTCTTCTCGATCGCGGCGGGAGCGATGCTGATCGTCGGGATCTTTGTGCTCCTTGCCGAGGAGCGCAAAGGTGAGATGGGGGTCCTTCGGGCGATCGGGCTCCCGGGTCGGGAACTCGTCTACTCCTACGTCTTCGAGGGCGCGGGCTACTCGGCCGCGAGCGCGCTCGCTGGTACGCTCCTCGGCGTGGTCGTCGGATACGGCCTCGCGTATGCGTTCGGGCTCTTCTACGGAGGGGTGCTGACGGCCGAGGGGCTGTCGGCGTCGACGATCCTCGACTCGTTCACGTTCACCACGGAGACCCTGGTCATCGCCTACGTCGCCGGGTTCCTCCTCACGCTCGTGACGGTCGTGGTCGCGAGCCGTCGCGCGAGCCGGCTCAACATCGTGCGGGCGATCCGGGACCTGCCGGAGCCCCCGCCGACCCTGCGGACGTACACCTCCCTCGCCTATCTCGGCGCCCTCACGTTCGTCGTCGGCGTTCTGCTCTACGCAGCGACTTACCGGGGCACCTCGGACCTCTCCTACCCGATCCTCGGCGGGACACTGGCGATCGTGGGGCTCGCGCTCGTCGCCTCCCGCTTCGCGCCGAATCGCTACGTCTTCTCGGGCGCCGGCGCCGCGCTCCTCGTCTGGGCGGGCTATGGGGGCCTCCACTCGACGCTCCTCGGGACCGCCCATGGCGGCGGGATCTTCATCGTCTTCGTCGAGGGGATCGTGATGGTCGCCGGGGCGCTGCTCCTCTATGCGTTCAACTCGGCGGCGCTCGTGGCCGGGATCCTGCGGCTCGTCGGGGGACGCTCGCAGCGCGCCCCGATCGCGCGGGTCGCGCTCTCCTACCCCGGTCGCCGACCGGCCCGGACGACGATCTCGCTCTCGATCTTCGCGCTCGTGGTCTTCACGCTGGTCGCCATCGCTGCCACCGGCGCGAGCGTCGACGCGAGCCTCGGCCAGACGCTGAACGACCAGTCGGGCGGCTACACGTTCGTCGCGTACTCCGCGAACCCGATCCCGGACCTACCGGGCATGGTCGAGAGCAACCCCAACGTCTCCGGATACCTCTCTGCCGTCGTGCCGCTCGACTACGGCGGCATCTCCGTCAACGTGAGCGGTTTCGCGTACAACCCGTACTCCGACGACCTGTACGCCGGTCCCGCCGGCGAACCCGCCGCCTCGAACTTCTACTCGACCAACCGCTACACGTTCACCGCCACCGAGAGCGACATGAGCGCCGCCCAGGTCATGCAGGAGCTCGGGACGACGCCCGGGGTCGCGATCGTCGACCAGAGCTACGCGCCGGTGACCTCGAACCTCGGACTGGGTGGCGGCGGGACCCACCCCCAGGTGAGCCCGGGACAGACGATGCTGCTCACGAACGCCGCGAACGGGAACTCCACGACGGTCACCGTGATCGGGATCATGACCCAGTCACTGGTCTCGGGTGTGTTCGTCGGGCCTTCCACGGCGGCCACGCTCGGGATCCACGAGCCGAAAGTCTTCCTCCTCACCCTCGGCTCCGGGGAGTCGGCGACCCGGGCCGCCCAGCAGTTGAAGGCGGCGTACTTCCCCTACGGGCTAACCGTCCTCAATATCGCCGCGCTGCTCGCCTCGTCGATCGCGTCGACGGAGGGGATCATCAGTCTCCTCCAGATCTTCGTGGCGCTCGGACTTGCGGTCGGGGTCGCCGCGATGGGGATCGTCGCCCTGCGAGCGGTCGTCGAACGCCGGCGGGAGATCGGGATGATCCGCGCGAACGGCTTCACCCGCGGCATGGTGCTCCGCGCTTTCTTCCTCGAGTACACGTTCGTCACGTTGGTCGGGACCGCGATCGGGGTCGGACTCGGGCTCCTGATCGTTTGGAACCTCACGCAGAGCCCCTCGGCCGTCTCCTCCGGTGTCACGGTCTTCACCGTGCCCTGGGTCGGTCTCGGGATCATCGTCGCGCTCGCTTACGGGCTATCGATGCTCGCGGTCGCTCAGCCCTCCCTCCGCGCGGCGCGCCTGCCGCCCGCCGAAGCGGTACGTTCGACCGAATAACCGGGTCGCGGTCGCTCGTTCACGGCGAGCTCGGAGCCGGCTCCGTGCCGCGAACGGGAGAGGAGAAAAGAGAGAAAGGGTTGGTCCGGGTCGATCCGGCTCGACTCTTCAGCTACCCGTGACGGTGACGCCGAGCGAGACCATGCCGGGCTGCGCCTCGATCGCCGAGGTGCCCGTGTCAATGTTGATCACAGCGGTGCACTGGTCCCCGGTCGCGCCGAGGGCGCAGCCGATCGACACCTGGCTCGTCGTGAACGAACTCGCGCTGCCGAACTCGGACGAGATCACGAACTCATCCGTGTAGGTCTTCGAGCTCGTCAGGCTGTTCGCGCTCGTGAACGTCAACTGCAGGACGTAGTCCGAGGTGGCGGTGCAGGCGCCCGGTCCACCCGCGACCCAAGCCGTCACGACCACGCTGGTCGTCCCGGTCGAGCTCGGGGCTGTGCAGGTGCCGCCCGACCCACCGGCCGCGACCCAGAACTCGCTGCCCGAGAGGCCCGAGGCGTAGATCGTGTTCGTCGTCGTCACGCTGCCCTGATTACCGCCGACGCTCAAGGTGCCGAAGGTGCCAAACGTACCGCTCGCAAGCGCGAATCCGCTTACGGTAGCCAGCATCGCCACGATCGTCACCGCGTATACCGTTCTCCGTTTCATTCGAGTCTCCATCGCGTCCCTCAGTGTCCGTGAAGATGCGAACGATGTGTATTTATACGTATTGAGCCGAGGTGAGCCCGTCGCAAGGCGGGTGCACCCGGGCCCCCGTCCCTACGGCGGTGTCGGAGCCGTCGCATCCGGCCCTTCGAGCGGGATGAGCGCCTCGTCCTCGAACCACGCGAGGATGACGAAGTACCACGACAGCAGTAGCAGCAGCGGGAACTCGGCGCGTCCGGTCACCCGCGCCGACGCTAGGATCGCCCCCCCCGCGAGGCGTCGGCCCTCTCGGACCGGTTCGATATGAAGCATCTCGACGCCGGAGTCGTCCGTAACTTGCCAAGCCGGGACTAAGACTCCGGCGCGGTGGAAGCGGTACGCGACCCCTCCCTTGAGCTCGATGCGGTGGTAGGTCCAGTGCACCGAGAGTCGTGCGGCGTCCGCGCTCGATCCCGAAGCACGTACCGTCACCTGAGGGTGGAGGAATCCCGTCCGCTTCAGAGTCCATGCGCCGCCGGCGATGCGGCCGTCCGCCAACGAGCCCGCCCCGGCCCGCCAGACGAGGCTCGCCACGGGCTGGTCACCGGACCGGAGGTCGAATTCGAGCGGTCGATCGCCGTGCCGAAGCCACCCCAACGTGGTTGCGTCGACCGAAGCGAGCGGGACGAGGTCCATCGGGCGGCCAGCACGCCCGGGGCTTTTAAGCCCGCGCCGGGGACTCGCTCGCGGAAGGGCGTGTCGCCCGGCGATTCATGAGGTCCCGCTGAATCTCCGCGATCTCCTCGAGCCGCCGGCCGATGTCCCCGGGATCATCCGGGGTGGTCAGGATCGGGCGGGGTCCGCGAGCAGAAACCGGTGGGAGGGCGTCCTCACTCCACGGCTCCGGGGTCACCGAGGTCGCGACGGCAAAGCCCGCGGAGGGCGTCGCGGACTCCGAGACCGACCTCTCCGTCACGGCGTCCGGCATGGGCCTGCCGAACTCGCGCCGTGCGCCCGGGCGGGCGGCTGGTTGGTCCTCGGTTTCCGCCTTGTCCCCCGCCGCGAAGAACAGGGAGACAATCGCGCCGAGGGCCGCGATAAACCCGAGTAGGAACAAGAGCGACCAGATTGGGAAGTGGGCCGGCCCATAGCGGGGGTCGGAAGCGCGGATCCACAGAGAGATCACAAAGAAGCCGCCGGCGACGACGATCAAGGGGAGCGTGGCTTCGAGCGCGGACTCGTTTTCCTCGGTCCTTTCGGGACGCGGAGCTACGGCGTTGCGGGTCATCGGATGGTGCCGACCGTTCCTTCCCCCGGAAGTGAAGGCGCGGCTCGGGGAGTAGTAGTTGTCGGCTCGGCAAAGTCCGACCTCTGGCCCCGGATACGAGCCGTTTGCCGGACCAGAACGGGGAGCTCTCCGGGGGGCTCCCGAAGCGAGGGGATTTGGTCAGCGTCCGCGGGAAAGCACCTTCAGCACGGGGGGTTCGCTCGGTGATGATCATCCGGAAGGGATGTCGCGATTCTAGCGACTCGATACCAGAAACAGGATGCCCGAAATGAGGGCGAATACCGCGGCAAGGATCGCGAGGAGGCTACCCCCGAATCCGAGCGCTAGCCACCCAACGATCGCGAGCACGATGAGGATGATCCCAACCGCAAGGCTTCGGTCGGCCGCACGGCTCCGACCCAGGACCGTGAACACTCCGACGAGGATGCCCATGACGAAAAAGATCACCGCGTCGCTCGCCGAGCCGAGGGCAAGGAAACCGTGGCCCGTCGCGGCGTCGGCGATTCCCACCAGGACGCGGAGGACGGCGGCGGCGAGGAGAAAGATCGTGGCGAGGATCCCGAAAACGACCGCGAGACCGCGATCTCCCTGACCCGCCATCTTCCCCGCTCCCGGCGCACGCCGAACGCGCAGAGGACGGCGTTCCCGCGAAGATTAGGCTTGCGACTTTGGCGGAGAGACCCCGCCAAACCCTAAGCGGGCAAGAGGTTGCGGGGAAGGATGGCGGGTCGTCGTTCCCCTACCGGCATGCGTCGGGAGTTCGACCGGGAGGCACGGGCCTACGACCAGACCGCCCGGGCGTCGATGCCCGGGTACAGCGACCTCCACCGAACCCTCGTCTGGGGGATCCCGTTTGTATCGACCCGCTCGTTCCGGGTGCTGGAACTCGGCGTCGGCACGGGGGCCCTCACGATGCAACTCCTCGAACGCTTTCCGCACGCCCAGGTCACGGGGGTCGACCTCTCTCCCGAAATGATCGCCCGGGCGCGGCGAAAGCTGCGGTCGTATCACGAACGGGTCGAGCTCGTCGCGGGAGACCTCGGCGCGTTCGCGGAGGAGTCGTACGACGTGATCGTGTCCGCGCTCGCGATTCATCATCTGCGGGACGCGGAGAAGTGGCGACTCTTCCGCCGGATCTGCCGGGCCCTTCCCCACGGCGGGTACTTCGGCGACGCCGACGATCACCTTCCGGAGGACTCGATCTTTGACACGCGGTACGCCCAGATCGCATCGATGCTCCCCAGCCCGGGGGGCCCGGCGGCGGGTTGGACGAGCCCACAGGAGGTCTGGCACGGGCATGAGCGCTACGACCATCCCTCGACGCTCACCGCGGAGCTGGCGGCGCTCGAACGCGCCGGATTCCGTCACGTCGGCGTCCCGTGGAGATTCTTCGGGCAGGCGGTCGTCTGGGCCTACCGCTGACGGGCGGCCGGCTCCGGTTTTCGGCCGCCGGGCGGTTCCCGCCGAGCGAAACCTTTTCTCCCACCCCCCTCCTCCGACCCTCGTGGCCGGGATGGGGTAGCTTGGCCTATCCTGGGGGACTGTGGATCCCTCGACCCGGGTTCAAAGCGGCGCGGGGCCGAACCCTACGCCCTGAGACTCTCGGTCCCGGCCCTACGGGCGCCTCGCCGGGCGTCGCTGCGTTTTCGATGGACGGGCCGGGCGCGCGTGCTCGAAATGGGCCAGCGCCTCGGGCAGACCCGTCAGCGAGTACTCCGCCCACCGCGCCCCCCACTTCCGGAGGTCGCGCGGGGTGAGCGTCCATCCCGGCAGGCTCGACGCGCGACCGAGGGCGACCACCCCCGGCGCCGCTTGAACCGCCTCCATGTCGAAGCGGGAATCCCCGACGAGGAACATCGGAACCTCGGGGTACCGCCGTCGGTACTCGCCCAAGTGCTCGCGCTTCGTGCCCTCGGCCGAACCGAGCACTTCCTCGAACCAGTACCGAAGTCCCTCGCGCTCGAGCAGGAGATCGGCCATCTCGGTCTCGGCGCCGGTGGAGATGACGAGCGTCCATCGCTCGGATCCGAGTCGTTTCAGGAGTTTCGGCACCTCGGGAAACGGTTTCGCTTTCGAGTACGCCTCGGCGACCTTCCGTTGATGAAAGGTGACCGCCGTCGCGTGTCGGAGCGCGGACGGAGCGGTGGGATACAGCTGGGCGAGCTGCGCCTCGAACGGCATGCCCGTGGTCGCGAGGTAGTGGATGCGCCCCTCGTCGCTCGGGGTTCCGAACGCCTGTAGCATGACGTCCGCCGCCACCTGGCTGATCCGCCCCAGGTCGTCGAGGATCGTCCCGTCGAGGTCAAAGACCACGACTCCCCGCTCGACCCGGCGGGGGGCGACTTCTCCCGGAGCGCGACCCGGCGGGTGCGCCATCTCGGCGAACTGGCTCGTCGAATGGACGACCGGAAGTTCGAGTCCCGCGAACGTCGGCGCCGAGTCGGACTTCGTTCCCGGCTCCGGGGCCGGCGGGGTCTGGGGTGCGCGCGGCATCGCCGCGTCGAGGTGTTGGAGCTCATTAAGTCGCGGAGCGCTCGCCGCCGCGCTCCTATTAGGGGACCGAGCCTCCCCGCCCACGGCGGTTCCGCCGCCGGCGACCCGATGCATCCCAGCCACGTGATTCGCGGCAACACGACCCAGTTGTTAGCCGGTCGGCACCTTCTGGTCGGAGTCTCGGGCTCGATCGCGGCCGTAGAGACGCCGAAGATCATCCGGGAGCTGATCCGCCATGGCGCGGACGTCCGCGCGGTGATGAGCCCCGAGGCGACGCGGATCCTCACCGTCGAGGCGCTCGAGTTCGCCACCGGCCACCCGCCCATCGTCCAACTCACGGGAAATGTGGAGCATGTCACCCTGCTGGGACCGGGCGAAGGGCAGGCGGACCTCTTCCTCATCGCTCCCGCTACGGCCAACACGATCTCGAAGATCGCCCACGGCATCGACGACACCCCGGTGACCTCCTGCGCGTCCGTCGCGCTCGGCGGCGGGGTCCCGGTCCTCATCGCGCCCGCGATGCACGCCCACATGGGGCTCAACCCCGCGGTGCGGGAGAGTCTCGACAAATTGCGGTCGTGGGGCGTCGGCGTGATCGCCGGGGCCGCTGCGGAGGGGGAAGAGAAGATCGCGTCGCCCGAGGAGGTCGCCGCGGCGGTGCTCCACCGGCTCGCCCGGGGACCGTGGGTCGGTCGGCGGGTCGTGGTGATCGGTGGGGCGTCGCGGGAGTCCGTCGACGCGGTTCGCTCGATCACGAACGAGAGCTCGGGTGCGACCGCCGTCGCCCTTGCCGCGCAGGCCCATTATCGCGGGGCCGACGTCCGACTTTGGGCGAGCACGCTCGAAGTTCCCATCCCCCCCTTCCTCTCGGTCGAACGCTGGCGGGGAGTGCGCGACCTTCTCGCGCTCGCCGAACGGCAGCGAGGCGAACTGGCCCACGTCGACGCCGTGCTGGTGCCGGCCGCGCTCTCGGATTTCACGGTCGACGCCCGGCCGGGGAAGATCCCATCGCGCGGAGAGGCGCCGGTGTCGCTCGCCCTCCACCGCGCCCCCAAGGTCCTCCCGGTCCTGCGCCGGCTCGCACCCCCTCCGAGTCGGCTCGTCGCCTTCAAACTCCTCGCCGGCGAGGGAGAGCGTCGCCTCGAGGAAGCCGGGCGAACTCTCGGAGCGGAGAGCGGCGCCGACTGGGTGGTCGCCAACGACGTGGGGACGATGCGAAGCCCCTCCACGCAAGCGCTCGTGATCGCCCCGGGTCAGGAGCCCCAATGGATCCGAGCGAGCAAACCCGAGTTCGCGGGGACGTTGCTGGACAAGCTCGGCGAGGCGCTCCCGGGCAGAACGAGCCCGTCCGCCCCCCATGCCCCGTCGCGACGAGCCCACCGGGCTCCCCGCCGCCGGGGCTCGAACCGTACTCGCTGAACGCGACGGGACCTGCGTTCCGGAGTTCCTTGGGCGCCGGGGCTTGGATGCCTCGGAGACCCCCTGGGCCGACTGCTCGACGAGGCCTCTCGGGCTGTCCGAGAGTGGGAAGACGGAAGTCCCTGCGACCCGGAAGTCGCGTCCGCCCCCTTGGCGCCGTTCAGGGCAATGCGAGTGATTCACACGGTGAATACAGTCTGTCACACGTTCACGAACAAAACGCTTAAGTTCCGTTCGCCGTCTCGGACGATAGAGCACGATGTCGGACTTCTGGCTCTTCATGGCGCTAACCGCCGCGATGGGGCTCTCGATCTTCCTGTCCCTCCCGATCGTCTACAGCAAGCGGGCGCAGGGACGCTGGGCGGTCGGCTTGAACGCCGCCGCAATCGGGATCCTCGTCTTCCTCCTCGCGGACGTCTTCTCCGACGTCTCGCCGATCCTCTACCCGACGGGCTACGTCGCCAATCTCGATTACTCGGTGGCGGTCGGGATCGCGTTCCTGGTCGCATTCCTCGGCCTCTACTTCGTGGACAACCTGCCCCGGAGCCAGTCGCGGGCCGTCGCCCCGGGCGTCGGGAGCGAAGAGGCGACCTCGGCGGTTCCGGCCGAGAGCAGCCCGCGTTCCACCGCCCTGATCATCGCCCTCGGGATCGGCTTGCAAAACCTCACCGAGGGGCTGGTCTTCGGCGTGAACTGGACCCTCGGGGCGCTCGGGATCCTCGCGGTGGTCTTCATTGGATTCTTCCTTCAGAACGTGACCGAGGGGTTCCCCATCGCGTCGCCTTTCCTCGGGAACTCCGCCAGTCGGCGGTTCCCGGTGATGGTCGGACTCTTCCTCGTCGGAGGGCTCCCGACGCTGCTCGGCGGGGCGATCGGTTACTACTGGTCCAACCATCTCTTCCTCGTGATCTTCGACGCGCTCGCGATCGGCGCGATTGCGTACGTGATCCTTCCGATGCTGCGGGTCGCCTTCCGACCCCTGGAGAGCCGCGAGGCGTCGATCCGGCGCAATCGACTCGTCTACATCGGTGTCATGGTCGGATTCCTACTCGGATTCGCGGTGAACGCGATCTAAACGGCCCGAGCCCTGCTGGCGGCTCCCGATCCGCACGCGCGGCGGCCGAGGCGGCCGTCCCGGCGCCCGAGGTGCTATGTACGCTCCGGGCTCGTCCGGGCTCCATGACCAAGCCCGGGCCGTCTCCGACCGCCTCGGTCCAGGTGATCCAGGCGCTCGTCGCCCGGGAGCTGGTCGAGGGGTTCGGCATCTCCGAGCGGCACGCGGCCGAGCTCCTCGGGGTCGTTCCGTCGTCCGTCTCCCAGTACCTTTCCGGCAAGCGGCTCGGCCCCACCCTCTCGGACTATCTCGGGAACGAGGACGCCCGCCAGATCGCGCGGCGGACCGCGGACGAGCTGGTCGCGGGGACCGCGGGTTCCCGGGCCATCCTGGAGGCGGCGATCCAGCTCAGCGAGCGCTTCCGCCAGGGATCGCCGACGCCGAGAGCCGGCGGGAAGCTAACCCTCCGGCCCGAGCTTCAGCGCAAGGTCCCCGGGTGGCTCCGCAACCGCATCGCGGGCGAGCAGAGCGCCGTCAGCGAATGTATGCGGCTGGCCCAGCGCTCGCGCGATGAGTTGACCCGGGCGCTCTTCCGCCAGATCGCCTCGGACAGTCTCCGGCATGCCGAGATCGTCGCCTCCCTCGCCGCCTACCTCGATCGAGGGGTCTCGTCGAGCTCCCCGACCGGCATCACGCGGGCGGACGTCGAACAGCTCATCCAGCGGGAGCACGAGGCGGAGGCGACGAGCGAGATCGACCTCGGGCCGGAGCTCGGCGGCGTGATGCGCATCCTCTGGGACAGCATGGAGTCCGACGAGAAGAAACACGAGCACCTCCTGCAGCAGCTCTTGGACGCCGACCTCGTCGACCACCGGGTGCCACGGAAACCGAGCCGTCGATCGAACTAGGCCCGACCGCCGACAAAACTCGACCGGCGCCATTAATAGACCGCCGGCTTCCGCGCGCGGAGGATTCGCATGGTCAAGTTGGCGGAGTGGCGCGGGAAGGAGGTCTTCCGGAAGTACGGGGTCCCCCTCCCGAAGGGACAGGTCGCGCGGTCACCGTCCGAGGCCGAGTCGCTCACCCGAAGCGGGGCGGTCCCGCTGCCGTGCGTCGTGAAGGCCCAGGTCCTCGCCGGCGGCCGGGGGAAGGGCGGGGCAGTTCGGTTCGCGAACACTCCCGAGGAGGCGAAAGCCGCCGCGGCCGCGATCCTCGGGCTCGAGTTCAAGGGCGAGAAGGTTCGGGAGCTCCTCTTGGAGGAGAAGCTCGCGCTCTCGAAGGAGCTCTACCTCTCCATTGCCCTGGACCGGACCCTCCGACTCCCCGTGATCATCGCGAGCGCCCAGGGCGGGGTGGAGATCGAATCGGTCGAGGACGCGGCGATCGCCCGCACGCCCGTCCATCCATTCCCCGGTCTCGCGACGTACGAAAAGCGCCGGGTCGCGGAGGCGCTGGGAGTCTCGGGACCGGTCGCGAAGGCGCTCGACCGGATGCTCGATGCCCTGTGGAAGGCGTTCCAAGGCGAGGACGCCGAGCTCGTCGAGGTCAACCCGCTCGCGATCGTCGGGGACGGGCTCGTCGCGCTCGACGCGAAGGTCATCATCGAGGACGACGCCACGTTCCGACATCCGGAGTACCGCGACATCCCGGACGACCGGACCCCGCTCGAGGAGGTCGCGCGCGAGAAGGGGATCGCGTTCGTCCAGCTCGAAGGCAACATCGGAGTGATCGCGAACGGCGCCGGGCTCACGATGGCGACCCTCGATGTCCTCCAGGAGTTCGGGGGACACCCCGGGGTCTTCCTCGACCTCGGCGGGACCGACGACCCGAAGAAGGTTACCGAGGCGTTCCTCCTGATGGCCCAGGCGAGACCGAAAGCGGTCTTCCTCAACATCTTCGGTGGCGTCACCCGGTGCGACACCGTCGCGACCGGCCTCGTCGCAGCGATGAAAGAGGTCCCGGCGGCGGAGCGATTTCCGCTCGTGGCGCGGATCCGCGGGAACAACGAGGCCGAGGGGATCGAGATCCTCCGACAGGCCGGGGTCACGTCGATCCCGACGCTCCGCGAGTCGGCGCAGGCCGTCATCGCAGCGGCCGGAGGTTCGGCATGACGGTCCTGGTCGACCAGAACACCCGCGTCGTCGTCCAGGGGATCACCGGTCACCAGGGCACGGTCCACACCCGTCAGATGAAGCTCTTCGGCACGAAGGTCGTCGCCGGGGTCACGCCCGGAAGGGCCGGCACGGAGGTCGACGGGGTCCCCGTCTTTGACTCCGTGGAGAGCGCGGTACGACGCACCGGGGCGAACGCCGCGTGCATCTTCGTCCCGGCGCCGTACGCGAAGGACGCGCTCCTCGAGTCGGTGGATGCGGGGATCCCGCTCGTCGTGATCGTGACCGAACACATCCCCTTCCACGACATGCTGGTGATGTACCACTACGCCCGCGCGCAAGGCGCGCGCATCATCGGCCCGAACTGCCCCGGACTCGCGGTACCGGGCCAGGCGAAGGTCGGGATCATCCCGAACGTCGTCTTCCGGCCCGGCCGGGTCGGACTGATCTCCCGCAGCGGCACGCTGACCTACGAGATCGTGAACGGCATCAAGGAGCACGGCCTCGGTCAGTCCGTCTGCATCGGCCTCGGCGGCGACCCGGTGGTCGGGACGTCGTTCGTCGACGCGCTGCCTCTCCTCGAGTCGGACCCCGACACGGACGCCATCGTGATGGTCGGCGAGATCGGGGGGACGGCCGAGGAGGACGGCGCCGAGTACATCCGCCAGCACGTGAAGAAGCCCGTGGTCGCGTACATCGCCGGCCGCAGCGCCCCTCCGGGGAAGCGGATGGGCCACGCGGGCGCGATCATCTCGCGCGGGAAGGGGACCGCGGAGACGAAGCTCGCGGCGCTCTCCGCCGCCGGCGCGAAGGTCGCCCGGTTCCCCTACGAGATCCCGGACCTCGTGGCGGAGATCCTCCCTCGGCACGGTCGCTGATGCCGCCGTCCGACGAGCGGGCCGCCCCCGGTGACGACGAGGGGCCCGAGCCGTGCGTAATTCCCGGGTGCGGGGCGCCGTCGTTGCGACGCCTGACCCTCACGGAGGCGCGAAAGGCGTTCCCGCAGCTGCCGGAGAAGGGACGACGGGCCCCGCTCTGTCGCGATCACTACCGCGAGTGGAAGAAGCAGACGAAGACGGCGCGCAAGCTGGACCGGTTGGCTTGGTAGCGCCGGCGTTCGAACCGTGATTCGGTCTCCCGCCGTGGCGAGCGACCCCGGCTCACTGCTTGCGCATCTTCTGGGCCCGCATGCGCCGGCGCATCCGCTTCTTGCGCCACTTCCAGCGCATGTGGCCGCGCTTCTTCCATACTCGCGAAGACCGTTTCATTCGAGACGCGTCCGGACGGGCGCGGGTAGGGTCGTCGGTTTATAAGGCTGCCCTGCGCGTTACCGCCGAGAACCGCTGCGCGCGGCCCCGCTTATGTAGGCGCGCCCGCTCGTGCGAGGCATGCTGACGGCCGGGGAGCTCGAGGTCAACGTCCTCGAGTTTCGGCAACGCTCGTTCCAGTTCCAACGGGTCGCGACGGTGGGAGGGCGCGAGATGGCCCTCTTCGCGCGCACCGAGACCGAGACGGAGAGTCGGTTCCGACCGAAGCTTGTGCATCTGTTCCTCCTCGTCCCGCAGGAGTGGGTCGTCCTCGACGAGCCGAACGACGTCCTCCGTATCGCCCGGGACGGCACTACGGTCCCGGTCCCCGTCACGGAACAGGTCGTCGAGGTCGGCGCGGAACGGACGGAATTTCCCGAGCAGGGCATCGCGTGGCGGCGCGTCGGGGGGCCGTCCGGTTCGTTCGTCTACGCGCCCGAGGAGCTCGCGGTCGACCTCCTCCGGGAGGCGACGTACGTCACGTTCGGGCTATCCTAGGCCGCGGGCGGGGGCCGCCCGTCACTCTCGCAGCGCGCGCTCGACCGCGGCCGCGATCAGGCCCCCGACGAGGGGGGCGACCCAGAAGATCCAGTCCTGCTCGATCGCCCAACGGCTTCCGACCCAGAAGACCGAAAGGAGCGCCGGCGCGAAGCTCCGCGCGGGGTTGATGGACGCCCCGTCGATCGGGATCGCGACGAGGTTCGTCATCGCGAGAGTCAGGGCGATCCCCACCGCGGCGAGATTCTTCGTGGAGTTGCCGCTGCGGGTCGTGAACAGCGCGACGAGGACCAGGAAGAAGGTGAGCATCGCCTCGAGGAGGAAGACCGACCCGGCGGCGACGGTGTACGGCGAGCCGTTGCCGGCGTACCCCTGGGAGGCGAAGCCGCTGGCCAGCGCGCCCGGCCAAGCGGCCGGGGCGCCGTAGGCGACCACCGCGACGAGCCCGACCGCGAGGATTCCGCCGAGCACTTCGGCGACGATGTAGCTGAGCGCCTCGCGCCCCGACATCCGGCCCGCGGCCCAGGCACCGACCGTGATGGCGGGGTTGAACGAGGCCCCCGAGATGTCACCGAACGCGTAGGCCATGCCGAGGACGCCGAGACCGAGGGCGAAGCTGATCAGGAGGACGCGGGACCAGGGGTCGGGGGAGCTCAGGTTGAGCGAGAGGAGCGCGGCCCCCGTGACGGAGAGGAGGAGGCCGAACGTGCCGACGAACTCGGCGATGCACTTCTGGCGCAGTGACCACGTCATCGACCGCAGGTCAGTCTCGTCGAAAATAAGACTTTGCGATGAACCCCCCGGACCCCCGGCGGACGCGTCCGGACGGGCTCAGAGCACGCCCATCTCCGAGAGCTTCTCGGGGAGGTAGTGTTCGGTGACGTAGTTCAGACCATACTTCGCGAGCGACTGCTGCTCCGCCTTCTTCCCGTTCTTGAGCATCAGCTCGATCTCAGCGCGCCACTCCGCGGTCCCGAAGCGGGGGTCGGTGAGCTCGGCCTGCAGCGCGCGAACGTCCTGCTCCGAGAGCTTGTCGGACGGGAGGTCGTAGTTCTCGATGTCGGAGGCGGTCACGCCGAGGAACTCGGCGGAGGGGGTCGCGAGGTAGCTCGAGAGGTGCGCGGTCTTGATCGCGCCGTACGCGACGCTCGCGTAGATCCGGAACGACCACGGGTCGCCGTCGGTGAAGACGACGACCGGGAGCTTCAGCTCGTCCGTGATGCGGCGCAGGAAGCGGCGGGTCGAGCGCGCCGGCTGCCCCTTCAGGTGGAGGAGGATCGCGTCGTGCTCCTCGTCGAAGTTGTTCTCCGCGAGACGGTCGACCATGCCGCCGCACTCGATCGCGATCACGAACTTCGCGTTCGTTGAGACGAACTCGATCTTCTCCTTCTCGACGTTGAACGGCAGGGAGTAGCCGCCGTCGCCGACGTCGTCCTTGCAGTTGAACTTCTTCACCGTCCCTTTGCGGTTCTTCTCCTTGAGCGTGAGGTCGCCGATGACGGAGGCCCCGTTCTCCTCGGGGTGGAGGCGGAAGTCCTCCCGGAGGCGCTCGCACATCACCTCGAGGTCCTCGATGAGGAGGTTCGACTCGTCCTCGCTGTGGAACTTCGCATCCTCCCACGCTTCGCTGATGTAGTAGAGCTCTCGCAAGGTCGACGTCTTGCGGTCGCGAGCCATCTCGTTGATGAAGTCGACGAGGTAGAACGTCCGCAGGAGCATCAGCGCGCCGTCGAGCTTCCGAGCGCTTCGCGTCCCCATCGCCTTCCCGAGGCGCCAGACGCCGTCGCGGGCCTGGAAGGCGAGGTTCTGCTTCGTCCGAAGCGGAAGTCGCATCCGGGGGATCTCGCCGCGGTCGAGCTGTTCGTAGATCTGCTCGGCCAGCGTGAGGGTCGGCGCGAGCGCGTCGGCGCGGACCTTGGGCGGGTCCTCCTCGTCACTCTTCGTCGCCCGCGGGCGCGCTCGACTCGGCGGCATCGTAGTCCACCTCCCCTTCGTCCGTCCCCGCGGCCGACTCGGTGGCCGCCGCCTCCGCGGCCTCGACGATCGTCCGGGGCAACCGTACATCCCAGTCGCCGGGCAGCGGGTCCGCCCCGAGGACGTGCGACTCGTCGATTCCCGCGACGTACCAGTCGAGGTCGCTCGCCTCGATCTCGGTCTTCGGAGGGAACTTCACCTCGATCTTCGTGCGGCCGTTCGGTACGAGCTTCGGGAGCGTCCACCACGCGCGGCCAAGCGCGGGCTCGGTACCTTCCGGTGTCGGGGCGAAGGTCGCGAGCGCGAACTCCTCGGGCGGGATCTCCACAAAGAGCTCGAGGACCCGGGCCCGCGGCGTGTAGTTCGTCACCTCGACCGGAACGCGGACGCCGCTGGGGTCGATTGAGACCGGGCTCTCCACGTTCACGACGTCCATGATACGCGTGATGACCGGCGTCAGGTCGGGCGTTGCCTTCCCGACGAGATGACTCGTCTTCTCGGCGAGCTTCGGCAGGATCCGCAGGATGATGTCGAACTTGTCGCTCGCAAAATCGCGACGGCTCTTCCGCGAGAGGTGCGTGCGCAGGTGGCGCGCCGCCGCCTGCAGCGCGAGCGTGATCTCCTTGTCGAACTCGGGATCCTCCGCGACGGCCTCCTTCGCCTCGCTCGTGAACGGGACCTTCGTCGAGGCGACGTGGACGAGGATCACCGCCGGCCCGCTCGGGATTCCCGAACCCCCCTTTTGCTCGAGGCCATAGCGGCGCCAGTCCAGGTTCGAGATCGCGTTGGTGATCGCACACGCTCCCTGCTGAAAGAGGAGGGGCACCCGATTCGCAAAGCGGAGGATCTGGACGGGTTGGTCGGCGGGGAGCCCCCCTCCGTAGACCAGGCCCACCTCGACCATGAACGGGAAGCCGCCCCGGACCTTCGGCGGTCGGCTCACCGGTGGCGCGAAGAACTCCGGTCGCAGCTCGCCGAGGACGTTGCGGAGGCCCCGCTTGATCAGGAGCGCGCCGATCGGGCTCAACGACTCCGCCGACGGCGCGACGAGGGGGACCTCGTGGAGCGCCTTCAGGAGCGCCTCCTGTCGCTCTCCTTGGATCGTCGACGGCGCGACGGACGGACGGAGCGCCGACCGTTCGAAGACCTCGCGCGCCCCTCGGGGGCTGACCCCGGCGAGGTCTTTCGCGAGGAACTCCCCGAGCGAGGCGCGCTTCGTCGCCTTCAGGAGATAACCGAGCTCCCCCAGCTCAAGTCCGTAGGGATGTGGCAGGGTCTCTCGGGCCGGTGGGGGCATATCTTGGGCCGCCCGCTCGAACGTGACCCGGGTGCCGTCCGGCTCGACGAGCACGATCCGGGCGTGGGGATTCACGATCGCCGTGCCGCGCAGGTACTCGTACGGAGACTGACGGCCCCGCACGTAGCGCGCCTTCAGCACGAGCTCGACGCGGGTGCCGTGGGGTCGGTCCCAGAGGAGGAGGTCCTCGGCCACGACCCGCGGCAGATTCTTCTGCGTGTCGATCACGAGGTCGAGGACGTGGGCCGCTTCTTCCTCCTCGACCTTGGAGATGATGTGCGCGGGCCGCGCGGTCGTGAGCGTCGCGTAGAGGACGGCCGCCGAGATCCCGATCCCTTGCTGGCCGCGCGACTGGCGGTTCGAGTGGAAGCGGGAGCCGTAGAGGAGCCGCGCGAAGACGTTCGGGATCTCTCGCCGGAGGATCCCGGGGCCGTTGTCGGAGATCGACACTCGGAGTCGCTCCTCCCCCTCCTTCGAGATTTCGACCGTGATCTCGGGAAGGATACTCGCCTCGTCGCAACTATCGACGGAATTATCGACGCCTTCCTTGACCGTCGTGAGCAGCGAACGCTGCGGGTTGTCGAAGCCGAGGATCTGGCGGTTCCGCTCGAAAAACTCGGCCACGGAGACCTCGCGTTGCTTCGCGGCGAGCTGCTGGGCGATCGTCGGGGGCGGCGGCACCGGCGGAGAAGGGGTGCACTCCCCGCTATAAGACCGGTGTTGGAGTTGAGAGGTGCGGCCGGCCCCGGAGGCCCGGCGGCGCCGGGACGCGGACCTTATTCGCCCGGCCGCTCGTCATCCGGGAATGCCTCGGAAACCGTCGTCGCCGGACTGGTCGGCGTGGCTCGAGAGCTGGGACCGACAGCAGGAGGCCTACCTGCCGACGCGGGAGTACCGTTTCACCGTGATGATGGACGTGCTCGAGGCGCGGCTCGGACGTCGATTCCGCGCCCTCGACCTCGGCTGCGGCCCGGGGTCGTTCAGCGCGCGCATACTGCGGCGGTTCCCGGCGGCTCGGGTCGTCGCCGTCGACTACGACCCCGTAGTGCGTCGGATCGGCGAAGGGGCACTCGGAACGATGGGCGGGCGGTTGACCTGGGTCGACGCGAAACTGGGGGCCCCGGACTGGGCGGATCGTCTGCCGCCGGGGAAGTACGATGCCGCCGTGAGCACCACCGCCCTCCACTGGTTGACCCCGGCCCAGCTGACCCGCCTCTACTCCGACCTTGGGCGACGCCTACGTCGGGGCGGGGTCCTGTTGAATGGGGACGCCCTTCCGTGGGGTCGCTCGAACCCCGACTTGGCTCACCTCGCAGAGGAGACGACCGCGCTGTGGCTACGCCGTCAAGTCACCCCCCCTCCGCGCGGTCGAAGCGCGTGGCGCCGATGGTGGAGGACCGCCCGGAACTCCCCGGAGCTGCGCGCCGAGTTCGTCGAGCACGATCGGCGGGGGGCGGGCCACCCCCGCCCGGATCACTCTCCGCTGGACGCGCACGTCCAGCGACTACGGCGGGCTCGCTTCCGGACCGTCGAGGTCGTCTGGCAGATCTTCGAGAACCGCGTCCTCTACGCGGTCCGTTGACCGGACGCGCTCACGACGGGGCCGCGCGGGGGCGCCCCGCCACGTCCCGCAGAACCGGGCGGAATGGGCGCCAGCGGGCCGACTCGAGCGGGTCGATCTCGACGCGAAGGACCGCCTCCTCCTTCGCGAGGCCGGTCATCTCCACCGGGCTCGCCGCGATCGGTTCGCCCCGCGCGTCCCACGCGCCCGAGCCACCGCCGAAGACGACCCCGTCCTCGACGCCGACTCGGTTGACGTAGACCACCGGACAACCGTTCTCGATCGCGCGGGCGGGCAAGAGGCGCGCAAAGAGCGTCGCGCTCGTCACCGGGGACGCGGAGACCACGACCAGGAGCTCGGCACCGGCCAGTGCAAGGTCGCGGGAGACCTCGGGGAAGAACGTGTCGTAGCAGACCTCGAGACCGACCGAGCGCGCCGCGACCGGCACGGGCCGGCTCTCGTCGGCCGCGGTGAAGTGCGCGCCCTCCTCGAACGGTCCGAACGTCGGCAGGTAGCGCTTGATCTGGACGTGGACCTCGCCGTCCGGGCGGACCGCGATCGCCGCGTTGTGGACCTCCCCCGGCCGTTCGGTCGACGCGAGCGGTGCGCCGACGACGATCGTCGCCCGGGACTCGCGGGCGATCGCGCGCAAGGCCGCGGTCGGCGCGTCCCCGTCCCGGAGCGCAAGGCGGTGGATCCGGTCGCCGACGCGGTACCCCGAAAGATAGAGCTCCGGAAAGATCGCGAGGTCGGCCGGGGCGGCCTCGACCGCGGCCCGCAGGCGCCCCAGGTTCGCCGCGACGTCGCCCGGTCGCGGGGCGAGCTGGGCGAGCGTCAGTCGCATCAGTAGAAGTATCGGCGGACCGAGATAAGGTAGACGAACAGGACGACGAAGACGAGCAGCAACAGGTCGATCGAGTCCGTGAAAAACAGGTACGCGATCGTGCCGAAGACGAGGACGAGGGTCGTCCAAAGGGCCCACGTCTCCTGGTTCCAGAGCGAGGTCGCGATCCCGAGCAGCGCGGCGCCGAGGATCGCAACGATCACCGCGCCGACGAAGTCGAGCGACGGGATCAGGTCGAGGGAGGACGGGACGAAGTTGCCGAGGTAGCCCGACAGGAGGAAGAGGATCCCCGCCAGCACGAGCACGACCGCGAAGAGCGCGATGAGAACGCTGATCACCGCGACCCCGAGCGGGCGGCCCGGGACGACGGGCGTTGGCGACCACGACGGAGGCAGGTGGTCGAACGTGACCGGCGCGTCCCCCGAGGCGCTCGCGGTGCTGGTTCCGCTCATGGTTCCGGGCCCGGGCGCCGTTCGATCCCGCGCCGGGGACTTGTACCTTTCGTTCGACGGGCGGGGTCAGTACCGCCGCTGGGCGGCGCCGTGCGCGAGGAGCTCGAGGAGGTGCCGATACGGGCTCGGGGGGAGCGGTTCGAGGGCGCGGACCGCGCGGTCCGCCCAGTCGGCGGACTCCTGCGCCACGGTCGAGCCCGCGTCCGTCAGGTCGGTGAGCTCGCGCAGGCGGAGGAGGTGCTTCGTCCGCTTGCGCCGCAGCTGGAAGAGCGCCTCGAACTCGGCCTGGCGGCGGCCGTCGAGCCGGCCGTAGGCCTCCAGCGAGACGAGGGTCGGGTTTCCCTCGCGGAAGTCGGTGTAGAGCGGTTTGCCCAGGAGGTCGGGATCGCCGTAGATGTCGAGGAGGTCATCGCGGATCTGGAACGCGACGCCGAGCGCGCGGCCGTAGGTCGTGAGCGCGCCCGTCCGGGCGGGCGTTGCCTCCGCGATCTCCGCGACCGACGAGAGCGCGGCCGCGATGATCGCGGCGGTCTTCCGCTCGACGATGCGGAAGTAGTGCTCTCGGCCGGTCGAGAGCTCGAAGCGGGACGACTCCTGGAGGACCTCCCCCTCGACGAGGTCGGCGCACGCCTCGCCGCACTTCAAGATGATCGAGCGGGGGTATTCGGCCGCGAGCTCGAACGCGCGCACGAAGAGGTAATCGCCCGAAACGATCGCGAGCGGGACGCCGAACGCCCGCGGCATCGACGGCCGCCCCCGCCGCGTGTCGGCGTGGTCGATGACGTCGTCGTGGACGAGGGTCGCCGTGTGGATCAGCTGGAAGGCGGCCGCGAGCGACTGGATCGGGCGGGTCGATTCGGAGCCGAGCGCGCGACACGCGACCGCCATCAGGAGCGGCCGAACTCGCTTCCCGCCGGTCGAGCACGCGTACCGGGCCGCCTCGGTGAGCTGCGCGTAGGTCGAGCCGAGGACCTGGTGAAGGCGCCAATCGACCTCGCCCAGGTCCCGAACGAGGACCGGTAGAAGGTCCGCGACCTCCGAGACCGCCTCGGGACCGAACGTCTCGCTGACGAGCGCCTCGAGGGACGGCTCGAGCGTCTCCGAGCTCGACGTCGCGCTCGTCACGAAGGCCTCCCGAGCCGCTGGGGCCAGCGCAGTCGCATCATGGAGTCCAGACCGGACACACCGATATATCGCATACCCAGCGCGAGGAGAGGGTCGAAGGCGAGGAATCGGTCGCTGTAGGCGTAGATCCGGGCGCCCCTCTCGAGGGGTTCGTAGAGGGCCGCCCGCCACGCCGGGTCGTAGTCGGCGAGCGGCCGGCCGTCCCGGACGTGCCGCGCGGCCGCCTCGCCCGCGAGCCAGCCGCCCATCATCGCGGTCGGGATGCCGCCGCCGTTGGTCGCCATCACGAGGTTCGCGGCGTCCCCGGCGAAGAGCACTCGGCCCCGGACGAGGCTCTCCGGCGGCGGCCCGATCGGCACCCACCAGTGGGTCGGCTCCCGCGCCGGCCCGAGCGCTTGGGCCGAGAGGAAGTCGCCGAGGAGGCGGTCGAGCGACCGGCCCGGCGGCAGCCGCGTCACTCCGAGCCCGACGTTCGCGTCGTGGGCACGCGGGAACCGCCAGGCGTAGCCGCCGGGCGCCGAAAGCCCGAAATGCAGTTCGATCTCGTCCGTCAACGGACCGTCGACGGTCGCGGTGATCATCCGGAACATCGTCCGCCGGGGGGCGAAGCCGACCGCATGGCCGATGGTCGAGAGGGGCCCGTCCGCGGCGACGACGGCGCCGGCGCGGACGCGGCCGCCGCCGGCGAGAAGCACCGCGTCGTTCGCGAGCCCCACGACTCCCACCGGGTGCCGGAGTTCGGCGCCCGCCCCCTCGGCCCGGGCCGCGAGCGCCTTGTCGAACGCGCGGCGCGAGACGGTCGTGCCCGAGAGCGGGAAGCGGAACCGGTGGCCGTACGGGGAGACACACGTCATCCACCGAGTCTCGCGGAGCACCGTGCCCGCGGGGACGTCGAACGCCCGGGCAATGAGCTCGGGACAGCCGAAGAGGTCGTTCAGCTCCGCCGCGGTAGGAACGAACTCGCCGCACTGGACGGGATGGCCGAGCTCGGGCCGGTGGTCCAGCAGGAGCGTGGTCGCGCCGGCCTCGGCGGCCGCCCGCGCGGCGAGGGAGCCCGCCGGTCCGGCCCCGACGACGACGACGTCGTAGGCCTCCATCGGTCTACACCCCGACGTTCACGAAGTGATAGGCGGCCGCCTGGATCGCGCCGATGGCGGGCTGCGGGTAGATGCCGATCACCACGATCAGGACGGCGATGATCGCGATCGCCCCCGCGCGGCCGTATCCGAGCCCCCCGACCGGGAGGATCCCGGGTCCGGCGGAACCCACGACCGCGGCCGAGATCCCGCCCGTGGGGGCCGGCGACGGGTCGAAGAACATCACCCGCAGCACGCGGGCATAGTAGAAGACGGAGAGCGCGCTGTTCAGGAGCCCCGCGACCGCGAGCCAGACGAACCACCCCTGCGCCTGGACGGCCGCGCTGAACAGGATGAACTTCGAGACGAAGCCGATCGTCAGCGGGACGCCGGCGAGGGAGAGGAGCATCAGGGAGAACGACACGCCGAGGAACGGTCGGCGGAGGCCGACGCCTCGCCAATCCTCGATCAGCGGACCGACGCCGAGCGCGGCGACCGCCCCGACGACCAGGAACGCCCCGGTCTTCATGAGGACGTGCGCGAAGACCTGGAGGGTCGCCCCGCCCAAGGCCGGCGCGGTGCCGATCACGATACCGATCAGCATGTAGCCGGCCTGGCTGATCGACGAGTAGGCGAGCATCCGCTTCATCTCCTTCTGGAGGAGCGCGAGGACGTTCCCGACCGTCATCGTCAGGACCGCGAGGACGGCGAGCGCGACCTGGATGCTCGGGCCCAGCGCGACCGCCCCGCCGAAGAGGCCGTAGCCGCTCTGGCCGGCCGGTCCGATGATGAGGACCGGTGCGAGGAAGACGAGGAAGAAGGCGAAGACTCCGATCTTCTTCGTGCCGCCGGCCAGGAAGGCCGAAACGTCGTGGGGCGCGCCGTCGTAGACGTCGACCGCCCAGGCGTGGAAGGGCACGAGCGTGAGCTTGAACGCGAGCCCGGCCAGGAGGAAGCCGTAGCCGAGGAGGACGAGGATCGGGTAGCCGACCGCCGTCCCAGCCTCCCGGAGGAGGAAGAGGTTCGTCGTCCCGTAAGCGCCGAAGAGGAGCGACGCCCCGAAGAACGAGAGCACGGTCGAGAGGGCGCCGATGATGAAGAACTTCATCGCCGCCTCGACCGCGCGCGCGTCCTTGCGCGTGTACGCGACCAGGAGGTAGGAGGCGATGCTGACGACCTCGATCGCGAGAAGGAGGAAGATCAGGTCGGAGGCGATCGCGACCAGCAGCATCCCGATCGTCGCGAGGAGGAGGAGGCCGAAGAAGATCGGCGAGCCGGGCTCCGCCGACGGCCGGCTCGACGAGGCGAGCGCGACGAGGAACGTCGCCACGAGGAAGACCGCCTGGAAGACGAGTCCGAGCGACGTCACGGAGTAGAGCGGCGCCGCGCCCAGCGCTGGCACGACGTTCACCTGGCCCGCCGGGATCGTCGCGAGGAATGCGAGCGGGGCGAAGCCGAGGTCGGCGACGACCATCGCGAGCGCGGCGAGGCTCGCAACGACCGCGATCCCGCTCGTCAGTTCGGTCCGGCGGACCTGGAGGACGTCGAGGAGGAAGATGAGCAGCGTGCCCGCGAGCAGGACGATCTCGGGGGCGAACGGCGCCGCAAACGAAGCGACCGTCACGACGTCACGTCCCCGGCCATCCGCGGATCGGCGAGTTCACGATCACGTTCACGAGCAAGCTCGGTAGGATCCCGAAGAGGACGGTCAGCGCCACGAGGAGGCCCATCCCCGCGCTCTCGTACCACGGGATATCGTGCGCGGCCGGCGGGAGCGCCCGCGGCGGGCCGAAGAGTATCCGCTGCATCATCCACAGGTAGAAGCCCGCGGTCACGACCAGCACGCCGAGCGGAAGGAGGACCCAGTATCCGAGGCTCTGCCACGTCGCGAGGAACGCCGAGAACTCCGCCGGGAAACCGATGAGCGCCGGGAGGCCGAGCGACGCGAGCGAGCCCGCCATCAACATCGTGGCGAGCGTGGGCGCGCTCGGCGTCAGGCCACCGAGGACGCTGATGTCCCGGGTCCCGTACTGGTGGTGGACGCTCCCCGAGACCATGAACAGGAGCCCGCTCACGATCCCGTGGGCGAACATCAGCAAGACCGCCGCGAGGAGCCCCAGCGAGGAGTCGAGGGCGATCGCGAGCAGGACGATCCCCATGTGGTTGATCGAGGAGTACGCGACGAGCCGTTTCAGGTCCCGTTGGGCGAGCGAGAGGACGGAGCCCCAGATGATCGAGACGAACGCGATGACGAACAGGAGCGGTTGCGCCGAGTGGAAGCCGTTCGGCAGAACCTCGACCGCCCACCGGATCAGCCCGTAGGCGCCGAGCTTTAGGAGGAGACCGGCGAGGAGGACCGACCCCCCGGTCGGCGCCTCGACGTGCGCGTCCGGCAACCAGGTGTGGAACGGAACGACCGGGAACTTGACCGCGAAGCCGAAGAACAGCGCAAGGAAGAGGAACGTCTGGACGGTCGGCGCGAGGCCCCGGGCGGCTGCGTAGACCGAGGAGAAGTCGAAGGAGGTCGCGCCGGAGTAGAAGACGAGCGCGAGGAGGCCCACCAGCATGACGAGCGACGCGACGTGGGTGTAGACGAAGAACTTGATCGCCGCGTAGCGCCGGTTCGGCCCTCCCCAGTAGCCGATGAGGAAGAACATCGGCACGAGGACCGCTTCCCAGAACAGGAAGAACAGGAGGATGTCGAGGGCGATGAACACCCCGAAACAGCCGACACACGTCAGCATGACGAGGCCGAAATACGCAGCGGGGCGCTGGGTCTCCGCCCACGAGTAGACGACGGTCGCGATCTGGAGGATCGCGGTGAGGAGGATCAGGACCAACGAGATCCCGTCGACCCCGACCGAGTAGTTGATGTGGAGCCAGGCGAGAGAGATCCAGGAGTGCGTCTCCGTGTACGAGAACCCGGGGACGAGGCCGGCGGAGTAACCGGGCCAACCGGAGTAACCGGCGAGGAGGTATCCCGTCTCCAGGAGGAAGAGGACCGACGTCCCGAGCGCGACCCACCGCGCCTTCGACCCCGCAAAGAACGTCGCGACCGTCCCGACCGCGAGGGTCGCGAGCACGATCGAAAGGACCGGCAGCATCTACCCACCTCCGAAACGGCCGACGAGGTACGGGCCGACGATCAGGAGCAGGACGAAGATCGCGACCAGGCCGGCGACGACGTAGGCGGCGTAGTCCGAGACAACCCCCGACTGCATCGACCGGAGCCGGTTGCTGGTCGCGCCGAACATCCGCTCGAGCCCGCGGACGGTCCCGTCGATGACGAACCGGTCCACGAAGTCCGCGGCGCGGGCGACCGAGTAGACCGCCCGCCGGCCGATCCAGTCGTAACCGACCTTGAAGTAGTAGCGGTTCAGGAGGAGGCGGCGCACCGGCTGGGCCGCGCTCGACTCGGGGAGTACGAAGACGCGGCCGTTCCCCCAGAGCGTCCAGGCGACGCCGATCCCGGCGAGCCCGAGCGTGACGCTTCCGACAGAGAGGAGTATCTGCGTCGTCCCGAAGACGGGCGGGATGCCCGCGGCCCCCACGCCCGAGAGCAGAAGCGACTGGAAGTCCGGTAGAAAGATGAACAGCCCGGCGACGGTCGCGAAGGCGGAGAGGATGACGAGCGGGATCAGCATCACCGCCGGCGCTTCGTGGGGCGCCGGAAGGCTCGTGTCGCGAATCCGGTCGCCGGAGAACGTGAGGAACCATGCCCGGAAGATGTAGTACGCGGTGAGGAAAACGGCCCCGAACGCGAGCAGGAAGAACGGCCAGTAGAGCGGGTGCGAGCCGAGCTGCGAGTAGACGGAGGAGAGGATGTCGTCCTTGCTCCAGAACCCCGCGAACGGCGGGATCCCCGCGAGCGCGAGGCCCCCGATCGCGAACGCCGCGGCGGTCACCCGCAGGTGCTTCTTCAGCCCGCCCATCTTGAACAGGTCCTGCGTGCCGATGGCGTGGATGACCGCGCCCGCAGCGAGGAAAAGGAGCGCTTTGAAGAACGCGTGCGTGAAGAGGTGGTAGAGCCCGACCATCGCGAAGCCGGCGCCGATCGCGAGGACCATGTAACCCAGCTGGCTGATCGTCGAGTAGGCGATCACCCGCTTGATGTCGGGGTGGACGCACGCCATCGTCGCGGCGAAGAACGTCGTGAAACCGCCGATCGCGACGATCGCAAGCTGGTCGGTCGGCGTGAACCCGAGGAAGAGGCTCGTCACGGCGAGCAGGTAGACGCCGGCGGCGACCATCGTCGCTGCGTGGATGAGCGCCGAGACCGTGGTCGGCCCTTCCATCGCGTCCGGGAGCCAGACGTGGAGCGGGAACTGCGCGCTCTTGCCCGCCGCGCCCCCCAGGATGAGGAGGCCGGCCACCGTGAGGAGCGTCGAGTTCTGGCCGACGAGCGAGCCCAGGAACGGGGTCGACCCGCGCACGAAGACGAAGCCGTTCGCGGCCCAGCCCCCGTCCGGGCCGGTGGTCGCGTAGACGCTAAAGAAAATGAAGATCCCGAGGAGGAACAGGATGTCGCCCACCCGCGTGACCAGGAACGCCTCCTTCGCCGCGCTCGCGGCGCTCGGCTTCTCGTAGTAGAAGCCGATGAGGAAGTACGAGCAGACGCCCACGAGTTCCCAGAAGAGGAAGAACTCGAGCAGGTTGTTCGCGATGACCATGCCGGTCATCGACGCGAGGAAGAGCGAGAGCTCGGCGTAGTACCGCGGCAAGCCGTGGTCGTGGTGCATGTACCCGATCGAGTACAGCATCACGAGGAAGCCGACGACCGTCACGACGACGAGCATCAGTGACGAGATCGGGTCGACGAGGGTCCCCATCACGAGCGAGAAGCCGTTCGGGAACGGTCCGGACGCGGGGAGGTGGAGCCACGTGAACTGGACGTTCGTGTAGCTGCCCGGGCTGAGCATCTCGCCGACCGCGATCAGCGAGCCCAGGACCATCGCCGCCGCGGAGAACGCGACCGCGACCCAACCGCCCCACTCGAGCCGTCGCAGGCGCGTGCCGGCGAGCCCGACGATCACGAACGCGATGACCGACAGGAGCGGGACGACGAACGCCCAGTCGAAGAGAAAGTTGAGGGACCCCGTGACCCGTCCCCCCTACAGTTTCAGGTCGTTCGCCCGCGCGACGTTGATCGTCCCCTTGAGACGGTTGAGCGCGAGCACGATCGCGAGACCGACCGCGACCTCGGTCGCCGCGAATCCCACGAGGACGACCGCGATCGACTGGCCCGAGAGGCCGTTCGCTCCCACCGGGAACGCGGCGAAGTAGACGAAGTTCAGGATCGCCGCGTTCATCGCGATCTCGATCGAGATCAGGAGGAGGATGAAGTTCCGCCGCGTGAGGATGCCGAAGATCCCGAGCGCGAACAGCGCGGCCGAGAGGCCGAGGAAACCCGTGAGCGCGAGCGCGGTCATTCGCGCCCCTCCCGCACGAGGTAGATCGCCCCGGCGACGCCGGCCAGCATGACCAGGCCGAGGAGGAGGAGCCACGGCCCGTTCGGGCCGAAGAGGTTCTGCGAGAGCGCCGTCGGGTCGTAGGAGTGGATCGTCGTCGTCGATTGCGGCAGCTCCCCGAGCGCCGACACGAGGAAGATGAACGTCACGACCGCGAGCGCGATCGGGATGGGGCCGATCCCGGTCGCGGCCTCGCGCGAGAAGATCCGCTTCCGCGTCGTCATGATCCCGAAGAGGAGGAGGATCGTGACCGCGCCCGCGTAGACCCCGAGCTGGAGGACGCCGAGGAACGGCGCGTCGAGCAGGAAGTAGATCGCGGCGAGGTCGACGAAGAAGATCGCGATCCACAGGATCGTGTGGACGAGCTCGCGGACAAGGAGGGCGGCCGCGGCGGTTGCGACGGCGACGACCGCCAGGGCGAGGAACGCCAGTTCCTCGAGGCTCACTTTCGAGTCCCCCAGAACAGGCACTCTTTCGGGCACACGCTGATGCAAGTGCCGCAGCGCACGCAGTCGGAGTCGTTGATCACGGGCTCCTTCCAGATCCGCTTGGCCGGCTTCTCGCCGGCCCTCGGCTCCTGCTTCGGGATGTCGAGCATCGTGATGCACTGCGTGGGGCAGTCGCGCGAGCACGCGTTGCAGCCGATGCACAGCGGGGGGTCGAGCAGGATCGCGTCCTCGTTCGCGGGGCGCGCAAGGCGGATCGGACTCATCGGGAGCTTGTTCCGGAAGACCTCGTAGAGCTTCTCCGGCGAGTAGACCATCTCCGAGCGCTTCGGGGTCGAGAGCTCGTAGCGGGTCGTCATCGTGAGGCACCCCTCGGGGCACGCGTCCGAGCAGAACCCGCAGTAGCTGCACTTTCCGTAGTCGATCTCGGGGCACTTCTTCGGGTGCTTCGGGTCCCCGCCGGGCACGGTCACCATCTCGATGCAGAGGTCGGGGCAGGAGAACGCGCACAGGTTGCAGCTGATGCATGTCGCGACGTTCAGGGCGTGGACGCCCCGGTAGTTGTCCCAAACGTGGCCGACGCCGAGCGGCTTCCCCGACGCGACCGCGACCCGGTCGCGGAACCTCGGGTCCTCGAGCCGCTCGAACGGGTAGATGATCGTTGAGGGGCGGACGAGGCTCTTCGCGAACTGCCGCGCCGCCGTGGCCATGGGGCGGGCGACGAAGAGAATGGGATTCTCGTTCGGCTTTTCCTTTACCGGAGTTGCAGCCGCCATCGAACTCGTACCCCTACACGCCCATCGACGGGACGCACCCGAACACCGGCAGGCACTTCACCGTGACGAGGACGGCCGCCAGAAAGATCGACAGGAGGCTCAGCGGGATCATCCGGTTCCATCCGACCCGCAGGAGCTGGTCGGTGCGCACGCGAGGGAGCGACGCCCGGACCCACACGAAGAGACCGAAGACGAGGTACGTCTTCACCATGAACCAGAAGATCCCGGCGAGCGGAAACGACGTCGCCGCGCTCGGGACCCACGTCGGGAGCGTCCAACCGCCGAGGAAGAGCAGGACGACCAGGATGCTGCCGACGAGCGCGCGGAGGTAGTCGGCCAGCATGAAGAACGCGAAGAGCATGCCGCCGTACTCGGTGTTCCAGCCCTCGACCAGCTCCGCCTCCGCCTCGGGAAGGTCGAACGGGATCCGCTCCATCTCGGCGAGCATCCCCGCCACGAAGACGATGAGCGCGACGACGAGCGGGCCCCAGAACCAGTAGTTCTGCTGCTCGTAGACGATCGTCGTGAGACTGAAGCTCCCCGAGACGATCACGACCGCCACGACCGCGAGGAGGATCGGCACCTCGTAGGCGATCATCTGGGCGGCCGAGCGCATCCCGCCCATCAGCGAGTACTTGTTGTTGCTCGACCAAGCACTGACGAAGATGAAGAGGGGCGCGAACGAGAAGATCGCGAGCGCGAGCAGGAGCGTGAGCGGTAGGACGCCCGAGTTCCACCCCGTCGAGATCGGCAGGATCCCGAAGAGGATCATCGACGTCACCATGTAGGCGAGCGGCCCCGAGTAGAATCCGAGCGCGTCCGCCTCCCGCGGTTGGAACGTGTTCTTCCGGAACAGTTTGAGTCCGTCCGCGAAATTCTGGAGCAGTCCGGCGAAACCGACGTGCATCGCGCCGCGGCGATCCATGAACCGGCCGAGCAGCTTCCGCTCCCACCAGATCAGCACGATCGTGTTGATCATGCTCGCCGCGAGAAGGATCACGGCGAAGATCAGCACGGCCAGCCCGACGATGAGGTCGCCGTTCGTGATCGCCGCCCGCGCCGGTGCGGGAAGGATCGAGCCGAGCCCGTGCAAGAGCGCGCTCGACAGGTCGTAGGACGCCGAGTACAGCGTGACGGCGCTCATCGGGGCCTAGCGGTCGACCTCCCCCACGCAGACGTCGACGCTGCCCATGATCGGCGGGATGTCCGCGACGTGGTACCCGACGAGGTACTGCCGCGCGGCGCTGAGGTTCCCGAAGACCGGCGAGCGGAACTTGACGCGGTACGGGTGCTCGCCGCCGTCGTTGACGAGGTACGCCTGCGCTTCCCCGTGTGGCTCTTCCACCGCGGAGAAGCCGACCCCCTTCGGATAATTGCGCTTGAGGAGGTACCCCTCGTTGCCGATCGGGGCGTACGGCGCCCCGAGCCAGCGGGGGAGTCGCTCGGCGAGGACGGGTCCCGGGTTCCGGTCGAGCCAGTCGACGACCTGGCGAAGGATCCGCACCGATTGGCGCATCTCCTCCATCCGGACGAGGTAGCGGGCCGTGACGTCCGCCGCGTCCGCGACCGCGACGTCGAAGTCGAGCCGGTCGTAGGCCGCGTACGGTCGGTCCTTGCGGAGGTCGCGTGCCACACCGGCCGACCGGAGCATCGGCCCGGTCACCCCGTGGGCGATGCACGCAGCTGCCGTCAGCTTCCCGAGGTCGTCGCAGCGCGCGCGGAAGATCGTCGAGCCGAGGCAGAGTTGGTCGTACTCGGGGAACCGGTCCGAGAGCCAGTCGAGGACTTTGCGGACCTGGTCGGTGAACCCGGGCGGAAGGTCGCTGCGGACCCCGCCGACGCGCATGTACTCGTAGGTCATGCGCGCGCCCGTGTAGCTCTGGAACAGATCGAGCACCAGGTCCCGGTCGCGCATGCCGTAGAGGAACGGGCTCATCAGGCCCAGATCTTGGACGAACGCGGCGTACCACATCAGGTGCGAGGCGATCCGCTGGAACTCGTCGCAGAGCACCCGGAGGTACTCCGCCCGCTCGGGCGGCCGGACGTGGAGCGCCTGCTCGGCCGAGAGGATGTAGAGGTGCTCCCACGCGAACCCGGCGACGTAGCAGCATCGGTCCATCAGCGTGATGACCTCGTTGAAGTGCCGGTCCTCGCTGATCTTCTCGATCCCCCGGTGGAGGTACCCCATCTCGGGGTCGACATCGAGGACCATCTCGCCGTCGATCTTCACGCGGAGGTTCCACAGGCCGTGCGTCATGGGGTGCTGCGGCCCCATGTTGATCCACATCTCAGACACGGCGCGACTTCACCTCCAGCTCCTCGGGCTCGTGGAGCTTGAACGAGCGCAGGAGCGGGTGGAAGGTGTAGCCGTCCGGCATCAGGAGGTGGCGCAGGTCGGGGTGGTGGTCGAACTCGATCCCCACCATCTCCCACGCTTCGCGCTCGTGCCAGTTCGCGCTCGGCCACACGGAAGAGGCGGTCTCGATGTGCAGCGCGTCGCCCGGGAGGTCAGCGGAGAGTACGAGGTACTGCTTCGCCTCGTCCGACCAGGCGACGTAGAACACCTCGCGGTGGTCGACCCAGTCGATCCCGCCGACCATAGAGAGATGGCCGAAGCGAAGGTCGTCCCGCACCGCTCGGAATAGCTCGAGCGCCGCATCGGGATGGAACCGGACCCGTCCCGCGGTGCCGGGGAACGGCTCGACCGCAAGGAGCCGATCGCCGAGGCGCGGACCAAGGCTGCGGGATACGTCGTCGGGCTCCACCGCATCCTCCTCCGTGAGCGACCGGCGACCGCTCGCCTACTCCTTGCGCTCCCGGATCAGGTCTTCCAGCTTCAGGATCCCGTCGAGCATCGCCTCGGGGCGGGGCGGGCAGCCCGCGATGTAGATGTCGACGGGGACGAGCTTGTCCACGCCCGGGACGACCGAGTAGGCGGTGCGGAACGGGCCGCCGCCGGTCGCGCAGTTGCCCATCGCGATCACCCATTTCGGCTCGGGCATCTGCTCGTAGAGCGTGATCAGCTTGTGCGCGACCTTCCAGGTGACCGTCCCGTTGACGATCATGAGGTCACACTGGCGGGGCGAGGAGCGCGGGACGACGCCGAACCGCTCGGCGTCCCAGCGCGCCCCGAACGCGGCAGCGAACTCGATCGCGCAGCAGGCGAGCCCCCAGTGGAGCGGGAAGAGCGAGTTCCGGCCCGCCCAGTTGAAGACCGGCCGGATGACCTTCGCCTGCCCCTGCTCCGCGATGAGCGAGGAGAGCGCCTCCCGGGCCGCGGGGACGAACTCCTTCGCCCGGAGCGTCTCGATCTCGATGAACGGGACAGCGGCCTGGGTCGCCATGGGGAGTTCGCCGTCGAGCCGGAGGTCAACCTTCCCCGCGACCTTGGGGGCGGCGACCTGCGTGGCCGGGGTCGTCACACGACCCACCTCTTCTCCCCGCTCAGCGCGTAGTAGATCCCCGTGATCGCGAGGGCGGTGAACGCGACCGCGATGAAGACCGGGTACCACGCCGAGTTCGCCCCGCGGAACGTCAGGCCCCAGAGCGCGAGAATGAAACCGATCACGTCGACCGCGACGAAGACGATCGCGAACGTGTAGTGCTGCGTGGGAAAGTCGATCTGCGCCTCCCCTTCTGCCTCCTCGCCGCACTCGTAGGTCGTGAGCTGGAGGTACGACTTTCGCCGCTTCGCCCCGAGCTGGCGGTTCGCGATGACCGAACCCACCCCGAACGCGACCGCGACGAAGACGAAGACGAGGAACGTCGTGGTGCCCGCTTCCATCGAATCCTCCTATCGCTCGCCGGTGACGTCAATTAGGACCGCGTGTCGTTATTTAACGACACGGGGCAGACGAGAGAATTCGCCTCGCGGCACGACCCTCGGTGCCGTTAAGGAGCGACGCCGGATGCTCAATCGGTTATGGGCCCGGACAGCTTTCGAAGTCCCGTCACGCTCTCGGGACGCCACGCCGCGCTCCTCCCCCTCGACCCCTCGCACGCCGAGGCCCTTCGCCCCCGGGCGGCCGACCCCGAGGTCGGTCGTTACCTCCGCCTCCCTCCCGGCCGTTCCTTCGAGGAGATGGAAGAGGTCATCGCCGCGCTCCTCGATGCGCAGCGGGCCGGCACGGACCTTCCGTTCACGACCTGCCTCCTGCCCGACCTTCGCCCGATCGGGATGACCCGATTCCTCCGCATCGACCGCGACGACGAGTGGGTGGAGATCGGGGGAACCTGGCTCGACCCCGCGTATTGGCGGACGCCGGTCAACACGGAGGCGAAGTACCTCCTGCTTCGTCATGCGTTCGAGTCCGAGCAGGCTCATCGAGTGAGCCTCCAGACGGACCTGCGGAACGTGCGCTCGCAACGGGCGATCGAGCGGCTCGGCGCGGTCCACGAAGGGGTCACCCGCGAGGACGTCCGGCTGGCGGACGGGTATCGCCGGTCGTCGGTCCACTACGCGGTCCTCGTCTCGGAGTGGCCGGCGGTGAAGTCCCGCCTCGAGGCCGCGCTCGCCCGGCCCTGGCCGGCGCGCTAGGAACACCGCGTTCGGGTTATCGGGCGGGAACCGGTGCTTCGCGTGGTGGCAATGGTTTAAGCCTAAAACCCGCGAACCGACCGCTCGTGGCGATCCGCCGAACCGGGCTCCGGGCCCCGGATCGGCGCTCCGAGGGAGACCGGGGGATCGACTCTACGCCGCCGGGGCCACCCTCTCCCGAACGGAGCGCCGCACCGGACCCTCGAGCGCAGACCGAAGCAGCAGAGGACCCGATCCTACGAGAGATCGAGTTGCTCGCCGCCGAGCTCCGGCCGCGGAATGGCCGGGTCGTCTTGCGCCCGAAGCTCCCGGTCCTCAGCCCGTACTTCGAGGAGCGACTCGTCCTGGCGCACGAGTCCGCCGGATGGCTCTATCGCGAACTTCACGGGCTGCCGTACACATCGTTGGCCCTGCAGGAACGAGCGGCCGCGCTCGCACGGGAGCTTGGCCGTGCCCGCGAGGAGGTGGAGTATCTCCGTTCGAGGGAAGATGAGGCGGAGACCGTCTCCGAACCGGCGGCCCCCTGGGACGAGAGCGTCGCGCCCCCCCCGACCCGCGTCGCCCCGACACCGAAAACCGAGCCGAGCCGAATGGGTCGGCGCGGAGCCTTCCGGGCGCCGGCCCCCGTGGCGGGCTTCACTTCGGGAAGGTACAACCGCACCATCCGCGAGCTCAAGTCCCGCCGACTCCGCTCCGCGGCGACCGTTCTCCTGCTCGCGACCGGCATCAGTCTCGCGCTCGTGGTGCTGACCCTCTCGTGGCGGGCGGCGGACCCGCCGCTCTGGGTCGAGCTCTTGCCGCTCCTGTGGCTCGTTTCCGTTCCGTTCTTCCTGCTCTCGTTTCACGGAACGCAACGCGTCCTGCGGCGGAACCACCTCGAACTGCCGGAGGCGGCTTGAGGCCGCCGACGGTCATCTTCCAGGTGACCGCGATCGGCCGTAACGTCCGGGCGATCGAGACCAGCGTCCGCTCGGTCCTGTACTGGGTCCGCAACACGCCCCGGCTCGGCTTTCGCGCCGTGGTCTGGGTCGTAGTCGAGCCCGACGGATACGCGACGTCTCCCGATCTCTACGCGTCGCTGCGCCGCGAAGGGGTGACGGTGCGGATCGTGCCGGCCGAGTACCGAACGCCCGGTGACACTCGCGGAAAGGGCCGCGCGCTGCACTTCGCGTGCGAGACCCGGACCCGGTCGGGGTGGTCCTCTCCGGACGTCTGGGTCTACCACCAAGACGAGGAGACGTGCGTGGGGCAGGACACGCTCCAGGGGATCTCGGATTTCCTCCGGCAGGGAGACGCTCGGATTGGGGTCGGCGTCATCCTCTATCCGCTCGACTGGTCGGGGACGCCCAGCCACATCCAGGAGCTGACCCGCTCGTTCGACGACTTCCGCGTCCTCGACTCGATGACCCAGCCCGGCAATCCCACCGCCGGCTTTCACGGGTCGCACCTCCTCGCCCGCGCGGACCTGGAGGATTCGGTCGGCTGGGACGCGCCCGGCTACGCGCCGGCCGAGGACCTCCTCTTTGAGATCCGGGTGCGGGCCCGCTACGGGACGGTGTTCGGCGTCCTGAAGGGGTTCGCCTACGAGAAGGGCGCCTTCTCGCTCCGCGACCAGCTCCGGCAACGTCGGCGCTGGGTGCACGGGGTGGTCTGGGCGCTCTTCCGCTCCCCGGAGCTTACCGCTCGACGGCGAGCGACGCTCGCCTACTCGGCCGTCTCCTGGTTCACCGCGCTCCCCGCGCTCGCGCTCCTCATCGCGAGCATCGTGGTCCATTACGGGCCACTGCTCCTCGTCACCGGGCTCTTTACCGGATTCGTCTGGATGTCGATGATCCTCGGCTACGTGGAAGGGTACCGCATCCACGCGGCGTACATCGACCGGTCGATCCCGCTCTCCCGCCTCATCCCGAATGGCATCCTCGGCGCGCTCGTCGACGTAGTGGCCCCATGGTTCGCGCTGGTCACCCGCCCGTCACTCGGTGACTTCATCATCAAGGACCGGCCCGATCCGGCCCGGGCGAGAACGGCGCGTCGACCCTCCGGTCTCGAGGCCGTTCCGGGGCCGGTTGCCATCACCGCCGCGAGCGAGACCGGTTCGGATCCCCCGAGATCGGGGCCGCGCCCGAACGATTATGCGGTCGGACCCAATGAGCCACCCCGTCGTGCCGTCCTCGCCCGGTCCTCGCGGGCAGCGGGGGCGGCGCGCGGCCCTCCCGCGCTCCCGGCCGTCGTCGGCGCCGCGATACTGCGGGTGCTGCCCGGAATCGGCGGCTTCGGCTCTCGGAGGAGCGCCGGCTCTGCAAAGGCCCTCGGGCCGGTCGGACGACCCGCCAGCGGCGACTCAACCTCGGCTCCCTATCCCACGTGCTTCGCCGAACGGTTCGAGGGCGGCCCGACGTGCGATGGGGCGCGGCGGATCTACGACCCGTTCTACGGCTGCATGGTCGATTCCCTGGTCCGTCTCTCGGGGCCGGCCCAGTTCTCCTCCTGCACCTGGACGTCATCGAGCGGGGTCGGGACGAACGTCACGCCCTTGCTTCGAGGCGATCCCACTGAGAGGGTCGATGGACAAATGGTCGCCGACGGCGGCCGGCCTAGCGGGCGGGAAAGCGGGGCTTCCGCTTCTCCCGGAAGGCCCGGATCCCCTCGGGGAGCTCGGGTCCCTCGGCCGCCTCGACCATCCCGCGCCGTTCGAGCGCCATCTGGGATTCGAGGCTCTCGCTGAACGCGGAGACCATCAGTCGTTTCATCCAGCCGTAGGCGAACGTCGGACCTTCCGCGAGCTCGGCCGCGCGCTCCCAGGCCCGCGCCTCGAGGGCCTCCGCCGGGACGACCTCGTGGACGAGCCCGAGCTCTCGCGCTCGGGCGGCGGGGACCCGCGCGTTCGTGAACAAGAGCTCTTGAGCGAGACCGATGCCGAGGAAATGCGGCAGAAAGTAGGTGAGGCCCCCATCGGGGACCCCGCCCAGCCCGGGGAACGCCGGCACGAGCACGGTCCCCTCGGCCGCGATCCGCCAGTCCGCGGCGAGGGCGAGCGAGAACCCGCCTCCGGCCGCGACGCCGGGCAGCGCGGCGAGGACGGGCTTCTGCATGGAGACGATCTCCCGGATCGCCTGCTCCTGACCGCCGGTGAGCTCGTGGAAGAGGGCGGCGAGCTCCCCGCGCTCCCGAGATTCGTCCATGGTGGCGACGTCACCGCCCGCGCAGAACGCTCGCCCCGATCCCGTGAGGATGACCGCGCGGACGGTTCGGTCGAGCGCCGCGGTCTGGAGTTCCCGACGGAATTCGGCGAACGACGGCACGTCGAGCGCGTTCAACCGCTCCGGGCGGTGGATCCGGATCTCGAGAACGGCACCCCGTCGCTCGGTGCGGACCGACTCCGACACGATCCCTCTCGAGGAGCCCGCGCGCTTCGTGCGGAAGTTCGACGGTCCCGACTCGGAACGACTACCCCGAGGTATCCGGCGTCCGTCGCCGGCGTTGGTCGGTCGGCGACGACGCGGTGTTGGTCGTCGCCGGGGAGCTGGGTCCGACACCCTGGGCCGGAGCACCGGCGGGCGGCGGGGCGATCTCGTCCGGCTCGGGGAGGTCCGGTTCGGCGACGGCCTTCGGACCCTTCCCGGAGTAGGAGCCGACCATCGAGGTCGACTCGTCCGACTCCGCCTTGATCTCGTCCTCGATCGACTTGATCTCGGTGAGAAGCTCCTCCTGCTTCGGGATCGGGCCGAGGATATCGTCCATCGAGCCGATACGTGCCTCGAGGTCGTTGAGCGTGTTCAGGGCCCGGTCGGGCACCTGCCGGCTCGTCCCGAGGTACTCGGAAGCGCCCTCCATGAGGCGGGAGAACTCGAACGGGAACAAGATCTTCGTCGCCTGGCCGTTCCCGACCTTCGAGACGGTGTCCAGCGAGAGCACGGTGAGCGCCTTCGCGTCGAGGGTTCCCGCCCCGAGGGCCAAGATCCTCAGCCGCTGGGACTCTCCCTGGGCCTCGAGGATCGTCGCGACCCGTGCGCCCTCCGCCTCGAGGATCTGGGACTGCCGGACCCCCTCTGCTTGCAAGATGCGCGAGCGCTTCTGCCCCTCGGCAACGAGAATGGCGCTGCGCTTCTCGCCGTCCGCCCGGAGCACCGCGGCGCGCCGCTGCCGTTCCGCGGAGGTCTGCTCCTCCATCGCGGACTTGACGGGGCCGACCGGGTCGACCTCCTTGATCTCGACCGCGTCGACGCGGACGCCCCACTTGTCGGTCGACTCGTCGAGGATGTCGCGGAGCCGGGTGTTGATCCGCTCGCGGTTGTAGAGGACCTCGTCCAATTCCATGTCGCCGATGATCGACCGGAGGGTCGTCTGGGCGAGGGCGAGGGTGGCGACCTGATAGTTCTGAACCTGGAAGATCGCCTTCGGTGCATCGACGACCTTGATGTAAATGATCGCGTCGACGTTCGTCGGCGAGTTGTCCTTCGTGATGACCTCCTGGCGGGGGACCTCGAGCACCTGCGTCCGCAGGTCGATCTTCAGGACCTGCGCGAGGGGGCTCACCAGGTTGAACCCGGGGTTGATCATCCGCTTGTACGACCCGAGCAAGGTGACGATCCCCTGCTGGTACGGTTGGATAGTGTAGATCATCCGCGTGAGGATCACGAGGATGATGATGAACGCCAGAACGATCCCGATGATCACGCCCGTGTAATCCATGTTCTTCGACCTCGGCGGAGGCCGGCCGGCCCCCGCGCTTGGAGCACCGCGACAACCGCGGCGAAGGTAACCCTTTCTCCCCCCCCACGGGGTCGGTGCTCAGTTCGGGGGCGAGCTCTCGATCGGCTGAACGGTCACGGAGACGCCCTCACCGTGGATGACGCGCACCCGCGTCCCGACGGGGATCGGACGCTCGGAGCGCGCCGACCAGACCTCGGACTTGACCTTCACCTTGCCGCGCAGGTTGTTCGGCTCGACGGGGGCGATGACGATCGCTTCCTCGCCGACGAGTCCGCCCGAGGTCGTGCTCATCGGCCGATGGACCGGCGCGACCCAGCGGTAGTACGGGATCTCGATGAGCGCCCCGCCGATCGCTGCGATGACAACGATCACCGGGCCGATGTAGCTGTCGAGCAAGAGGTTCGGGAGGAACAGGTAGAGGAACCCGGCGACGAGCAGGATCGAACCGGGGATGATCAAGAGTGCGCCCGGATGGATCAACTCGAAGGCGAGGAGCGCGATCCCCAGGACTACGATCGTGATCCCGATCGCGTCGTTGACGACCACCATGGTTGAGGAAGGAGAGAAGGACGGCTCGGAAGATAAGCTCCGCGTCGGCGGGGGTGGCGGACTACCGGATGTAGTTCTGCGTGCTCGCGAGATCGAACCGGGGGACGACCTTCAGCCGCTGGCCGTCTCCCCCCCGGGCATACGCCAGGAACGGGTACAGTCGCCACAGGTCCCCCTCCGCCATCCGGGTCGCGGGGTGGGTCGCCCCGAACGCGCTTCGCGTCACGTGCGCGGTCACTTTCCGCACCGCCGCCTCGTCGAGATAGCCGAGCGCGTGCAGGTACTCGTGGGCGAGGATCACGTAGACGAAGCTGTTCAGCTCCAGGGGGGAGGTCGCGTTCGCGCGCATCGCGTCGACCAGCCCCTCGTTGAGCACGATCAGGTTCCCGGTGACCTGCCAGTACGCCCCCACATACGGTGGGAGGTTGGAGAGACCGAGACCGAGTCCGGGTCGCTCGATCCCGAGCACCCGGCGGACCGCGCCGCGCACGACGCGGAACACGGCGTCGTAGTCGGCCTCCCCTTCCAAGGTCCTCGACAGTGGGAACGGACCCGACGCCGACGTCGGGGCTCGAGAGGGGCCGGCGCGGGGCGACCACCCGCGACCTGCGGTGATCCCGAGTAGCGTCATCAGGAATGTCACGACGCCGGAGCGGATATACCCGAGGTTACAATCGCGCCACGTGCCTACCTAGTCCTGTGTCAAGATTTGTTGATGGGGGTCCGCCGAGTGAGGATCATCCGGTGATCGATCCTCCCCTCAAGTACCTTCTCGTGGCCCACGCGTAAGCCGCCGGACGGGTCTTCCGCACCAAGAGGAGTCGGAGGAGGT